>PLYT01000111.1 GCA_003153475.1 Betaproteobacteria bacterium
GCCCTTGGCGCCGAGCGGATTGTGCGTGCATGGCGTGACCTTGGTCGCGACCTTGAACGAAGGCAGGTCGTCGGCACGCGGCATCGCATAATCCATGTAGCTGCCGGTCAAAAGCTGCCCGCTGTCCTTGTCGTAGACGCATTGCTCGAGCAGCGCCTGGCCGATGCCCTGCGCGAGACCGCCGTGCACCTGCCCTTCGACGATCATCGGATTGATGATGTTGCCGAAATCGTCGCAGGCGCTGAAATTGACCACCTGCACGACGCCGGTCTCCGGATCGACCTCGACTTCGCAGATGTGCGTGCCGGCTGGAAACGTGAAGTTGGTCGGGTCGTAGAACGCGGTCTCGTCCAGCCCCGGCTCGAGCTTGTCCAGCGGGTAGTTGTGGGGCACATAGGCAGTCAGCGCGACTTCGCCGAAGGTCTTGCTGCGGTCAGTTCCGGCGACGGTGAACTTGCCGTCGCCGAATTCGACGTCGGCTTCGGCGGCCTCGAGCAAATGCGCGGCGATTTTCCTGCCCTTGGCGATCACTTTGTCGAGCGCCTTGACGATCGCGGTTCCGCCGACGGCGAGCGAGCGCGAGCCGTAGGTGCCCATGCCGAACGGTACGCGGCCGGTATCGCCATGGACGATTTCCACCGACTCGATCGGGATGCCGAGCCGGCTCGCGACGATTTGCGAGAACGTCGTCTCGTGTCCCTGGCCGTGGCTGTGCGAGCCGGTGAACACGGTGACGCCGCCGGTCGGATTGACGCGCACCTGGCCGGCCTCGAACAGCCCCGCGCGTGCGCCGAGCGCGCCGGCGATGTTCGACGGAGCAAGCCCGCAGGCTTCGATGTACGACGCGTAGCCCAACCCGCGCAGCTTGCCGCGCTTCGCGGCCTCGGCCTTGCGGGCCGCGAATCCGCGGGTGTCGGCCATTTTCATCGCTTCATCCAGGCACGCGTCATAGTCACCAACGTCGTAGAGCAGTGCGACCGGTGTCTGATACGGAAACTTGTGGATGAAATTGCGCCGCCGAATCTCGTCCTGTGCGATGCCCATCTCTGCCGCAGCGGCGTGCACCAGGCGCTCGACGACGTAGGTCGCCTCGGGCCGTCCCGCGCCGCGATAGGCGTCGACCGGCGCGGTATTGGTGAACACCGCCGTCACCTCGCACCATATCGCCGGCGTCGCGTACTGGCCGGCGAGCAAGGTCGCGTAAAGAATCGTCGGAATGCAGGAGGCGAACGTCGACAGATAGGCCCCCATCGCCGCCGTCGTCTGCACCCTCATGCCCAGGAACTTGCCGTCCTTGTCCAGCGCCAGCTCGGCGTGCGTCACATGGTCTCGGCCGTGCGCATCGGAGAGAAACGACTCGCTGCGCTCGGCCGTCCATTTGATCGGGCGATTGACCCGCTTCGACGCCCAGACCAGCGCGGTCTCCTCCGGATAAAGGTAGATCTTGGAGCCGAACCCGCCGCCGACGTCGGGCGCGATCACGCGCACCTTGGTTTCAGGCAGTCCCAGCACGAACGCGGTCATCAACAGGCGCTCGACGTGCGGATTCTGGCTGGTGACGTAGAGCGTGTAACTGTCATCGGCACGGCTGTAGCTCGCGACGGCGGCACGCGGTTCGATCGCGTTCGGGATCAGGCGATTATTGACGATGTCCAGCCTGGTCACGTGCGCGGCTGCGGCGAACGCTGCGTCGGCTGCGGCCTTGTCGCCGAGCGCCCACGTATAGCACTTGTTGCCGGGTGCGCCGTCGTGGATCGCCGGCGCGCCTTTTTTCAACGCCTCGGCCGGGTTGACAACCGCCGGCAGAACCTCGTAATCGACGGAGATCAGCTCGGCGGCGTCCTTCGCCTGATCGGGCGTTTCGGCGACGATCAGCGCGACGCCGTCGCCGACATATCGAACCTTGCCCTGGGCCAGTATCGGATGCGGCGGCTCCTTCATCGGCTGCCCGTCGGTGCCGGTGATCAGCCATCCGCAAGGCAGTCCGTTGACGCCGGTCAGGTCGTCGCCGGTGCAGACCGCGATGACGCCGGGGCCCGTCTTCGCCTTCGCGGTGTCGATGCTGCGTATGCGTGCATGGGCGTGCGGCGAGCGAAGAAAATAGGCGTGCGTGTGGTGCTGCGGATTGATGTCGTCAGTGTACTGGCCGCTGCCGGTGAGAAAGCGATAGTCTTCCTTGCGGCGGACCGATTGCCCTATGCTGTTGAGATCGCTGGCACCCATCGGCTATCTCCTCATCGCCTGCGCGCCCTGCTTTACCGCCTTGACGATATTCTGGTAGCCGGTGCAGCGGCACAGATTGCCCTCGAGCTCGGCACGAATCGTCTTTTCGTCGGCGTCCGGATGCCGCTGCACCAGGTCGATCGCCGAAAGCACCATGCCGGGCGTGCAGAATCCGCATTGCAGGCCGTGACAATCCTTGAACGCGGCCTGCATCGGGTGCAGCTCGCCATCGGCCGCGGCGAGCCCCTCGATCGTGGTTATCTTCGAACCGTTAGCCTGCGCCGCGAGTATCGTGCACGCTTTGACCGCGTTGCCGTCAATCAACACCGTGCAGGCGCCGCATTGACCAGTGTCGCAACCGACATGCGTGCCGGTCAGGCCGAGGTTATTGCGGATGAAATCGACCAACAGCGTACGCGCATCGACGTCCGCAGCTGATGGCTTGCCGTTGACCGTGAGTGACAGCGAGACGGGCACGAGGATCCTCCTTCGGATTGGGCGCCGTCGCGGGAATGATCGCTGGCGGATCGGTGGCGACGACGAGGCAAGGATACTCCGAGCGCAAGCGCGCGGCAACGTAGCGACTAGTACAGATTACCGATGTATTGCGACAGGTTCTCGATGTCGGCGTCGGACAGCGTCGAAGCGACGCTGGTCATGTTGCCGGCGTCGTTGGTCCGGCGCCGCGCCTTGAAGTCGGCGAGCTGCTTTTTGATGTACTGCGGCCATTGTCCGGCGACGCGCGGAATCTCGTTCTGTCCGACAAAGCCGCCAAGATGGCACATCGGGCAGAGGACCGCGTCGGAGGTCTTGCGGCCCGCCTCCACCTTGGCGCCATCCGCCTGGAACTTTATCGGCGCCTGTTTTTGCGCTGCAAAAAACTGGCCTAGCAGCATCAGGTCCTCAGGCGAAAGAGTGGCCGCCATCGGCGACATCTGCGGGTCGCTGCGGCGGCCCTCCTTGAAGTCCTTGAGCTCGATGTAGATGTAGCGCCAGCTCTGGCCGGCGAGGATCGGATAATCGGGACTTTGCGAGTTGCCGTCGGGGCCATGACAGCCGAAGCAGACCTGGGCCTTGGTCCGCGCGGCCGTCATCTGCGTCGCATCGAGCTGGGCCCGTGCCGGGAACGAACAGGCCACTGCGATCAGTGCCAGAACCGAGAATTTGCCCATATCCGTCAAAAACAAAACGGCCACTCCGCGCTGGGCGAAGTGGCCCGAAGTGACCCTTGCGTCGAAGATCGCGGCTAGGGCAGCGCAAACACGAATACGCTGTTGCCGCGCTTGGAATCGATCTGGTTGTTGCCTCCGGCGGCGACCGCGACGTACTGCGTGCTGCCAACCATGTAGGACACCGCCGGCGCATTGACGCCGGCGCCGCAGTTGAATTTCCACAGCTCGCGTCCGGTCTTGGCGTCGAACGCCTTGAACCACCCGTTGGCTTCACCATTGAAGACCAGGCCCCCGGCGGTAGTCAGCACGCCGCCGATCAGCGGCTGCGGCGTCTTCGCTTTCCACGCGACCTTGCCGGTGTCGAGATTGACGGCAACGAGCTGGCCCCATTGATCTTCGCTGGGAATCGTCTTGAACGCGCCGCCCAGCCATAGCTTGCCACCCGGGTATGGCACTTCCTCGACATGATAAGTCATCGGCTGATGCAGATTCGCCGCATAGGCCATGCGCGTTATCGGATTGACCGCCATCGGCGACCATTCGACCCCGCCGTTCGCGCCCGGAAGCATGCGTGCGCCGTCCTTGGTCGGCAACACCCACATGTTCTCCTGCGGGATCATCGCTTCCGAATAGCGGATCAGCTTGCCCGTATTGCGCTCGAGGATGTAGATGTGGCCCGTCTTGCCACCATGAATAACGACATCGACCATCTTGCCGCTGGCATCCTTTGCCTGCGTCAGGATCGTGGGACTCACCGCATCGAGATCCCATACATCGTGCGGCACGAACTGGTAGTGCCACTTGTACGTTCCCTTATCCAGATCGATCGCGACCATCGAATCGGTATACAGGTTGTCGCCCGGGCGGATCGCGCCGTAGAGATCGGGTGACGGATTGCCGACGACGAAGAACGCGGTGTGCGTCTTCTTGTCGATCGCCGGCGTCATCCACACGCCGCCGCCGAGCTGCTGATAGAACGAGCTGTCCTTGGCGAACGCCGCCTTTTCGGCGTCGATGCTGCGGTGCAGATCGCGGCCGGTTGGGTCCTTCGTCGCCCATACGCCCTCGTGGCCCTTGTCCGGAATGGAATAGAACGTCCACAACAGCTTGCCGTCCTTGGCGTCGAACGCCTTGACGAAACCGCGGATGCCGTATTCGCCGCCATTGGTGCCGATCAGGATCTTGCCATCGACGTACGCAGGCGCCATCGTCTCCGAATAGCCCTTGTCGGGATCGGCAATCTGCGTCTCCCACAACAGGTTGCCGGTCTTGGCATCGAGCGCAACCAGCTTCGCGTCGATCGTGCCCATGTACAGCTTGCCCTCGGCGATCGCAACGCCGCGGTTGTTGTTGCCGCAGCAGACGGTGACGATAGGACCGAGCTTGTGCTTGTAGTGCCAGTACTCTTCGCCGGTCTTGGCGTCAATCGCGTAGACGTGATTGAACGACGTCGTCAGGAACATGACGCCGTTGTCGACGATAGGCGCGGTCTCCATCGACTCCAGCACGGCGGTCTGGAAGACGAAGGCGGGCTTCAGCCGCGCGACGTTCTTGGCGTTGATCTGCTTGCCGGTGTAATACCGCGTCTGGTCGTAGCTGCCGTTCGAGTGCAGCCAGTTCTTGCTGTCGTTGGCCGCACCGTCCAGCATCGACTGGGTGACGCTGGTAAGGGCCGGCATCGGACGCGTCGTCGTGGTTGCGCTTCCCGTGACTTCCTGCGCGGCAGCCGAGGCTGCGAACCCGCAGGCCAGCGCGAGCGCCGCGACCGGGCGCCAGGATGTGCTGTAATGAGACGCCATTGTTTTTCCCTCCAGGAGATTTATTGTCATTGCGCCGTCGGATTCGCGTCGGCCAGGCGGCACCCGACGTCCGTCGGGACGCAACGCGCCGGCTTGCCGCGGAATTGAGTTATAGTCCATCCAAAATGGAAAAGCAATCTGTGGCAGACAAGTCAAAAAGGGCGCTGCGCGCCGTGCGGCGCCTTGGCTGCTCGCCAGCCGCGCGCCGCCTCGCCGGTCGCCTCGTCAGCCCGCTCGCTGCCATTGTCCTGGCCGCGTTTATTGCACTGCCGCATGGCGCACTGGCGCAGGACTGGTCGATCAACGCGAGGCTGCTGGCGGCGGCGCGCTCTGGGGACGAAGCCGGCCTTGTTCGCGCGCTCGCCGACGGTGCTGCCGTCAACGCGCGAAACCGCATCGGCGAAACCGCTCTGGTGATCGCGCTCAAGAACGATCAGCCTGCCATGGCCAAGCGCATGCTCGATGCCGGCGTCGACGTGAACCTCGCCGCGGCCAACGGCGTGACGCCGCTGATGGCAGCGGCGCATAGCGGACAAACCGAAATCGTCGGCCGCCTGTTAGCGGGCGGCGCAGACGTGACCGCCGTCGATCGCCTGCAAAAGACCGCGATGACCTACGCCGCCGGCCAGGGGCACAGCGATATCGTGCTGCTCCTGCTGCACGCCGGCGTCGATGCCAACGCGGTCCTCGCGCACCAGTTGACTGCGCTGATGTGGGCGGCCGGATACGGCAAGACCGAAACGGTGCAGGTTCTGCTCGCGGCCGGCGCGAAGGCGGGGCTCAAGGACGACCGCGGCAAGACCGCGCTGGACATCGCTCGCGAAGGCAATTTCCCAGCCACCGTCAAACTGCTGGAAACGGCGCCAAAGAGCTAGCCGGAACCTCGTCGAGGCCGCTTCAACCCGCGCTGCGCGCTTCGACGGTACGCTTGCGCAGTCGCCCGCCGACCGGCCACATCCGCCAAAAGAGCCCATCGCGCAACACCCACTGGTGATAGATCGTCGCGGCAACATGCGCGCCGATCGCGGCCACGAGCAGCCAATTGCTGGCCAGATGGACGAGACTGCAGGCGTCCTTGACCGCGTCATGGGCCGCTGCCCACGACGGAAGAACCCAGCCGAAGAGCTTCACCGGATAGCCGCTGGTCGCCGAGCCCAGGTATCCGCTCAGCGCCGCGATGAACATGAGTGCGTAGAGCAGCAGATGGACGGCCACTGCGGCGCGCGCCTGCCAGAGAGGAAGCGACGGGAGCTCCGGCGGGCGGTGCGATGCGCGCCACGCGAGGCGCACCGCCATCAGCAGCAGCGCAGCCAATCCGATCGACTTGTGCAGGTTATATGCGTCGGCACGAGGTCCGACCGGTTGCTTCGGGATCGTCTGCATCCACCACCCCATGACGACCAGGCCGACAACGGCGACGGCGATCGCCCAATGCATGACGATAACGGCGATCGGATAGCGAGGGGCCGGATCAGAACCTGACATTCGCGCTCGCACCGATGAGGTAATTGCGCCGCGCCGCCGGCTCGAAAAAACGTCCGTTGGTATCGCCGACGATCACCGAGCCGACATAGTTGCGGTCGGCAAGATTGTTGATGCGCGCGAATTCGCGCAGCGTCCACGCGGCGACGCGCTGCTCGAATCCGGCGCGAACGTTGGCCACGGCGTAGGACGGCGCGGCGTCGGTGTTGCGCTCGTTAACGTAGAGCTTGTCGGCATACTGGGCTTCCAGCGCGACCGAAAAGCCTGCCCAGTCGACCCGCGCCCAGGCGAGCTCGGCATACGCACTGGCTGCCGGAACAGCGGGCAGGCGGGAACCCGAAGGCACGAGCAACGGCGGCGTGCCGGTGGTCGTATCTTCGGCGAACCGGGCCGACAGATAGGTGTACGCGGCATAGGCGCTGACACCGCCGCCAAGCGCTCCTTCCCACTGCGCCTCGACGCCGCGGCGCCGCGTCTTGCCGGCGTTCTTGTAGGTTGTGCGCCCGCCGGTCGCGGCATCGATGATGATCTCGTTGGACGTTTGCGTGCTGAAGGCCGCGAGATTGACGCGCTGCGTGCCGGCGAAGGTGGCCTTGACGCCGATTTCGGTCGAGCGGCTGATCGCAGGCTGCAGCGCGAAGTTGAGACCCGTGCCGACGTTGCGGTAGGCTAGCTCGATAAAGGTCGGCGTCTCGAAGCCCACGCCCCAGTTGGTGTAGACGTTGATATTGTCGGCCGCGTGCCAGACGACGCCGCCGACGGGGCTCGAGTGCGAAAATGCAACCCCACCGCTGTCATCCGGGTTGGTCGCGGTGATGTAATGGTCGACCGAATCGAATCGCACGTCGCTGTAGCGCGCGCCGGCAAGCAGCGACCATGCTTCCAGCGGCGACCATTCGGCCTGCACGTAGGCATCCTGATTGCGGACCTTATCGTCTTCATCGCGGCGCAGGTCGCCCAGCGCGCCGTTGTTGTTGACGAAGCCCTTGCGCGCCTGATTCTGTCCATCGTAGGCGGCGCCGACGGTCAGCGTCAGCGGCCGGCCGGCGAGAGCGATACGCGTCGTGGCGCGAAGGTCGACGCCGGCGAAATTGCCGGAGAGGTCGGTGACGCCGCCCGACGAGGTGTCCGCCGTACCGCTGAGCGCCAGGTATTGCCGAACCGAGCGCTGTCCGGCGTAGGTGGTCACACGCAAGGTCGTATCGGCGCCGATGCCGCGTTCGATCGTCGCGCCGCCCTGCTGCTGGCCGACCGTCTTGCGCGTATCGAACAGCGTCGCCGCGGCGTCGGCCTGGCGCGGGTTCGCCTGCCACTCCGCACGCGTCAGCCCGAGTGGATCCTGCGCCTCGGGCTGGTAGAGCGAGTTGGCGATCATCGTGACGCGGGTGCCGTCGCCGAGCGCGAACTTGAGCTTCGCGTTGACTTGATCGCGCGAGGCTTCGCTGTGGTCGCGGTAGCCGTCGGTCGCGAAGTGATTGGCGGCGACCGAAAAGTTGACGCCATGCTCCTCGCCGCCGAACTTGGCGATCGCATTCCAGGTGCCATAGCTGCCGCCGATCACCTGCGCCTGAGCGGTCGGCGTCGGCGGCCCGTCTTCGCTGAAGATCGAGATCACGCCGCCCGCGGCATTGCCGTAAAGGGTCGAGAACGGACCGCGAAGAACCTCGATCCGCTGCGCGGAAGCAAGACTGAAGCTTCCCGTCTGGCCCTGCCCGTCCGGCATCGTCGCCGGAATGCCGTCCTGGTAGA
Organism: Betaproteobacteria bacterium; assembly: GCA_003153475.1. GTDB lineage: Bacteria > Pseudomonadota > Gammaproteobacteria > Burkholderiales > Casimicrobiaceae > PALSA-1003. The sequence continues at coordinate 8,426 of PLYT01000111.1, forward strand.
GCCGTATGCCGCGTACGCCGAAACTTGCGCGTGCGCCGAAGCCGCGCGACGAAACCTCCAAGTCCTGCGCGTAGTTCCAGCGGTTTTGCACCACCAGGCCGGGCACGCGCGCGAGCGATTCGGAAAGATTGATCTGAAGCTGACCCTGCTGGATCCGTGCCGCGCCGATGCTGTCGATGGCCACCGGCAGGTCGAACGCGCGCTCTTCGATCCGCGTCGCCGTAATGACCAGCGGGTCGACGCGCAACACTTCCTGTGCGCTCGCGGTGTCGGGCGTCCGCCCGGCGGCGATCGCGAGCATCGCTACGGCCACGATCCGCCGCATCCGACGCCCGCCGCGAGTGACGGAGGTTTGCATGTTCTGCGCGCTTTAGGAGTTGCGGCGAAGTCGTGTAGCATAACCGATCGTTCGCCCCGGCTCCATTGCGACGCAGCCGATGCTGTCAAGGAGAAGTCGTCACCATGCGGTTTACCCGGATCATCATCGCAGCGGCGTTATCGGCCGCCGGCTCGCTGCCGGTTCCGGCGGCGCCGATCGCCTATGCGTCGAACGAAGGCTCAGGCACCGTGTCGATGATCGATACCGCGACCGACAAGGTCACCACGACGTTCAACGTCGGCGGCAAACCGCGCGGCATCGCGCTCTCACCCGATGGCAAGCGTCTTTATTTAAGCGACCAGGCTGCGAACGGGGTGCTGGTCGTCGATGCAGCGACCGGCGCGCCGCTGGCGCGCACGCCGCTGGGGAATTCTCCCGAAGGCATCTACCTGTCGAGCGACGGCAAGCTGCTGGCCGCCGCGGTCGAGGAAGACAATCAGGTGCTGCTGGTCGACACCGCGAGCGACAAGGTCGTAAAGAAGCTTAAGATGCGCGGCAAGAATCCCGAGCATGCAGTGTTCAGCCCTGATGGCAAATGGCTTTACGTCAGCAGTGAGGAAGCCGACAGCGTCGACATCGTCGATCTGGCCAAGGGAGAGGTAGTGAAATCGGTGAAGGTCGGCGATCGCCCGCGCGGCATCGGTTTCCTGCCCGATGGCACGCGCGCCTATGTCGCGGCCGAAAACGCGGACACCGTCAACGTGTTCGATGTCGCGACGATGACCGTTATCGCGCGCATCAAGGCGGGCAGTCGCTCGAACGGCGTCACTGTACGACCGGACGGCAAGCGCGTTTACGTGAGCTCGGGCGGCGAAGGAACGGTGCAGGTCATCGATACGGCGAGCAACGCGATCATCGCCGCGATCCCCGTCGGCAAGCGGCCCTGGAACATGGCGATCACGCCGGACGGCAGCAAGCTCTATGTCGCCTGCGGTCGCTCCAACGCGGTCGCCGTCGTCGATACCGCGACCAATGCCAAAATCGCCGATATCGTCGTCGGAGCTTTGCCCTGGGGCGTGGCGATCCGCTGATCGCGACCGGCGGCAAGCGTCGAACGGGGCGCCGCAATCTGTTCGATCGCCGGTTGGCCGAAAAGGTAACGGGACGATGAGCGGACGACGCCGGGATTTTCTCAAGACGATGGGTGCGCTGGCATGCGCTGCGCTGCCAGGCCGCGCGTTCCCCGATCTCGGAACCGCGCCGTCCGCGGGCGCGAGGCCGCCGGATATGTGCGCGGCGAATGGCGTTTCAACGTCGCTGTTCATACCCGGCCCACAGGGCCTGTTCGGACGGCTCGCGCCCGGTGGCGCGCCATTGGCGATGCGTGCCGCGGCAGTCGACGGCGGCGGTCCGTGGACCCTAGGTTTCCACGTCGAGCATCGCGGTGCGCGCTACGTCAACCCGACCCTGGTACTGCAGCGCGGCGAGCCGGTCAACATAGCTCTCGCCAACGCGCTCCAGCAACCGACCAGCATGCACTGGCACGGCCTCGCCGTCGCCACCCGCAACGACGGCTCGATGATCCCGCCCGTCGAGCCGGGCAAGGGCTACGACTACGCGTTCGACGTACGCGATCGAGGCTCGCTGTACTGGTATCACCCGCATCCGCATGGCTTCACCGCCGGTCAGGTCCACGGCGGCATGTTCGGACTGATCGAGGTCGAGGACGACGACGAGCGCGCGTTGCGCGGCGCCCTCGATCTCATGCCTGGCCGCAGCGAAATTGCGTTGCTGCTGCAGGATCGTCGCAGCGCCGGCTATGCGGCGAACGACACCGACCGCATGCATGGCTGGCTCGGCGATCATGTGCTTGTCAATGGCGCCGTCTGTCCGCATCTGGACGTCGCCACACGGATCTATCGCTTCCGCGTCCTCAACGCCTCGAACGCCCGGACTTATCTGCTGGGCTTGCGCAGTGCCGACGGAAAATCGGTACCGTTCACCTTGATCGGCACCGACGCCGGCCTGCTTGCCGCGCCGCGGCGCTGCGAGCAGGCGTTCCTCGCTTCGGCCGAGCGCATCGATATCCTGGTCGACTTGAGCGATGCGGCGATCGGCGACAGCGTCGTTCTCGAGACGCGCGCATTCGACCCGATGCATATGGAGTCGTCGATGGATGCTGCGCCCGCTGCGGTCGATCACGAAGCGATGGGTCATGCGATGCCGCCGCCTGCGCCCGCGGGCAGCGCGCAGCCCGCCGTCGACCACGCCGCAATGGGTCACGGCGGCGCCTTTCCGGAAGGCGCGCCAAAAGGCCTGCTGCAATTGCGCGTGCGTGAGCGTATCGCCTACGTGGCGGCGGTGCCGGCGCGGCTGTCGACGATCGCGCCGATCGCCGTGTCGCAGGCGGCCGAACGCCCGCTGCGCCTGGGCTTCGCCAAGGGCCGCTGGCGCATCAACGACCGAGTGTTCGCGATGAGCGAGACGCCGATCGCCGTGCAGCGCAACACCGTCGAGACGTGGCTGATCCGCAACTATTTCAACAGCATGCCGCACGCCATGCACCTGCACGGCTTTCACTTTCAGGTCGTCGGGCGCGAGACCAGTCCGGCGCAAGTGGCGGCGCTCAAGGTCGACGAGGCCGGCCGCCTTGCCACAGATCTGGGCTGGAAGGACACGGTGCTCGTCTGGCCGGGCGAGAGCGTGCGAATCGCGATCGATTTCACGCTGCCGTTCGCCGGCGAACAGACGTATGTGTTCCATTGCCACAATCTCGAGCACGAAGATGGCGGCATGATGCTGGGCGTCAAGGTGACGTGACCGCGCGAAGGCGGCGATCGATCAACCGGCGAGCTCGATCAGCTGCCGGTGCAATGCGGGACCGATCTCGATGCCATCGCGCGCGGCGGCCGCCGAAAGGGCATCGCGACGATAGCCGGGCAGCCGGACGCCCGGGTCCTGCTCCATTTCGGCGATCAGGGCCTCGATCCGCTCCAGATAGACCGGCATGCCCGCGAGCGCCGCCGGATCGATGACCAGAAACGCCTGACCGACGCCGGGCCGGTTGCCCTCGTCGACCAGGAACGAATCGGCTTCGAATCCCATCGCGGCGCCGGTCAACGCGCAGGCAAGCAACTCGATCACCAGCGCCAGCACCGCGCCCTTGTCGCCGCCCATCGCCAGCATCGATCCGGAGAGAGCCGCCCGTGCGTCGGTCGTCGGGTTGCCTTGCGCGTCGAGCGCCCAGCCGGGAGGAATCGCCCGGCCTTCTTTGGCCGCGATCATCACCTTGCCCCGCGCGCCCTGCGAAAGCGACAAATCGATCGTCAGCGGCGCGCCGTTCCGTCGCGGAAAAATCGCGGCGACCGGATTGGTCCCGAGCACCGGGTGCCTGCCGCCGGCAACGGCCATCGCCGCCGGCGAATTGCCCAGCGCCAGCCCGACCATGGCAGCCGCGGCGACGGGTGCCAAGTGGTAGGCGGCGACGCCGAAATGATGGCTGTTGGTGACGCCGACGAAGCTCACGCCGAATTCGCGCGCGCGCCGGATCGCTTCGGCGACGGCGAGCGCACAGGCCGGGAACGCGAGACCGCCGGCCGCGTCGACCAGCGCGGCGCCGCCACGCGACCGGATCACGTCGGCGGCGGCGTCACCGACGGCGCGCCCGTTCCTCAAGTGCGCGGCGTACTGCGGAATGCGCGCGACGCCGTGCGAGCCCAGTCCCTGCGCATCGGCTTCGGTCAGCGCCTGCGCCGCGGCCGACGCCATCGCCGCGCTCGCGCCAGCGCGGCGCAACGCGCGCTCGGCCAGATCGCGCAGCGCCGCCGGCGAGAGTCTAGGCATGCGCGACGTTGTCCCGGTGCCGCACCAGCGCGGCGGCAACCTCGCCGGCGACCAGCGCCGACACGCGCGCGTTCGATTCATGCGTCACGCCGGCGATATGGGGCGTCAGCAACAAGCCCGGACATCCGGCAAGAACGCTCGCCGCCGGCAGCGGCTCTTGCTCGAAAACGTCGAGCGCTGCGCCGCCCAGCGCTCCGCCACGGAGCGCTGCCGCGAGCGCCGCTTCGTCGACGATGCCGCCGCGCGAGGTATTGATCAGGATCGCATCGGGTTTCATCAGCGAGAGGCGGCGCGCATCCAGAAGCCGGCGCGTCGCGTCGGTCAGCGGCAGGTGCAGCGATACGACGTCGGACTCGCGCAACAGATCGTCCAGCGGACGTGGCGCCGTGTTCTGCTCGGCCCACAGTGCCGAATCCGGCGCGACCGCGGCATCGCATCCGAGCACACGCACGCTCAGCGCCTGTGCGAGCGCCGCCACCAGCCGACCGATGCTGCCGAAACCGACGACACCCAGCGTGCTGCCCGCAAGCTCCCGTCCCTGGGACAGCGCGGCACGGGGCCATTCGCCGGCGGCGACCGCGCCGCTCGCGCCATGGATCTGTCGTCGCAGCAGCAGCGCGACGCAGATCACGTATTCGGCAACCGAGCGCACGTTGGCGCCGGTCGCCGGTATCACCTCGATCCGTCGTTCCGCGCAGGCTGGAAGATCGATGTTGTCCAGGCCGACGCCCAGCCGGCCGACGACCTTGAGCTTCGGCGCGGCAGCCAGCAGCGTGGCGTTTACCTGCGTACGATTGCGGACGATCAGCGCGTCGGCGCTGCCCAGCTTGGCGCGAAGCTCCGCCGGCCGCTCGACCAGCGCGGCGTCGTAGCACACGTCGAAATCCCGTGCCAGCGCAGCCGCGGCGGCACCGTCGATGAATTCGCTGATGACGATCCGCAATGCGTTGCCGTTTACTGCGGCGTGAACAACTGGTCGATGTTCTCGAATGCCTTGAACTCCAGCGCGTTGTCGAACGGGTCGAGCAGGAACATCGTCGACTGTTCGCCGGGCTGTCCCTTGAACCGGACGTGCGGATTGATGATGAACCGCACTCCGGCCGCTTCCAGACGGTCGGCCAGCATGTTCCATTCGTCGACTTCGAGGATCACGCCGAAATGCCGCACCGGCACTTGATCGCCGTCGACCAGGCTGGTCGCCACTTTCATGTCGGCGGCGCCGACGCGGAACGCCACGATCTGATGGCCGAAGAAATCGAAATCCACCCACTCCTGCGCGCTGCGCCCCTCGCTGCAGCCGAGGACGCCGCCGTAGAAGCGGCGGGCCGCGGTGAGATCGGTCACCGGGAATGCCAGATGAAACCGCGGATAGTCGCCCCGCAACGATTTCGTTTGCTGTACCGGCTTGGCGCTCCAGCTCAATTCTGCATCCCCCACTTGCGCACCGTGCGCTGTTCGATTGTGCGAAAGATGACGTTCTCGACCAGGAGGCCGATCATGATCACCGTGAAAAGTCCCGCGAACACGTTGGCGATCTCGAGCTGATTCTTGTTCTCGTAGATGAACCAGCCGAGCCCTCCGGAGCCCGACGACACGCCGAACACCAATTCGGCCGCAATCAACGTGCGCCACGCGAACGCCCAGCCGATCTTCAGCCCGGTCAGGATGCTGGGGAACGCGGCAGGGATCAGGATTCTGCCGACGTATGACAGGCCGTGCAGACCATAGTTGCGTCCGACCATGCGCAACGTCGTCGACACCGACAGGAATCCGGAATGCGTGTTCAGCGCGACTGCCCACAGCACCGAATGGATCAGCACGAACACCAGGCTGCCACTGCCCAGCCCGAACCAGATCAACGCCAGCGGCAGGAGCGCGATCGCCGGCAGCGGATTGAACATCGAGGTCAGCGTTTCCAATAGATCGGTGCCGACGCGCGAGCTGATCGCGACGGTGGTCAGCACGGCCGCGAGGGCGATGCCGGCTGAATAACCGATCAGCAGCACCTTGATCGAAGTCCAGGCCTTGCCCAGCAGACCGCCGCTGATCATCGCCTCGGCGAAGGCCCGCAGCGTCGCGCTGAAAGTCGGAAACAAGAGGTCGTTGTGCAGCCAGCGCGCGTAGATTTCCCATGCGACCGCCAGCAGCACGAGTATCGCGAGCTTGCGCACCGCGCCGATGTTGTAGATCCGCTCGCCGATCGACAGCGGCCGTTGCACGACGCCGAATTGCGAGGCGTCGACAGTCGGCCGGAGAACGTCAGGACGCACCGCGTCGGTTTCAGGCATGGAATTCATCGTGACTCTCGACGGGTTCGGCGAAGAGCAGCGCATGGATCTTTCGCTCCAGCTCTCTGGCCGCGTCGCCGTGCGTGGTGCTCCTCGGCAGACTGTTGAGCTCCGCCTTGACCTGTCCGGGGTGCGGTGACATCAGCAGGATACGGCTGCCGATGGTGATCGCCTCGGCGATCGAATGCGTGACGAACAGCACGGTGAAATGCGTGTCGTCCCATAATTGCAGCAGTTCGTCCTGCATCTTGCGCCGGGTCAGCGCGTCGAGCGCGGCAAAAGGCTCGTCCATCAGCAGGACGTCGGGCTCCATCGCCATGCCGCGCGCGATCGCGACACGCTGCTTCATGCCGCCCGACAGCGTGTGCGGAAAGCTGTCGGCAAACTTGGTCAGGTTCACCTTGTGGATGTATTCGAGCGCCTTTTCCTGCGCGGCCTTGCCCGAAAGCTTGCCGCTCGACACCAGCGCGAACAGCACGTTCTCCTTCACCGTCTTCCACGGCAGCAGCTGGTCGAATTCCTGGAAGACCATCATGCGGTCCGGTCCCGGGCGCGTAACGGGCATGCCTTTGAGCCGGATCTCGCCTTCGACCGGATTCAGATAACCGCCGACCGCCTTGAGCAACGTCGACTTGCCGCATCCCGAAGGCCCGAGCAGGATGAAGCGGTCCGATCGAAACACCTGAAAGTCGACCCGGTACGTCGCGGTGATGCGATGCTCGCTGGTTTTGTACTGCAGCGTCACGCCGCGCACATCGAGCAGCGGCGCCGTGGTCTCGGTCATGCTTCCTCCTCCGCAGCGCAGCGCAGAGACCGGATCGCCGTCGCCCCCGGGCCGCTGCGTGGTATTCGAGTCAAGGCTGCCAGGGCAGGCGGTCCAGATCGACGTTGCCGCCGCTGATGACGATGCCGACGCGCAGTCCCGCCACCGGCAGCTTGCGCTCGAGCAGCGCCGCGAGCGGCACCGCCGAAGACGGCTCGATGATGAGCTTGAGCTTGTCCCAGGTCAGCCGCATCGCCTGTACGATCGCATCTTCCGACGTGGTGCCTATCGCATCGACCAAGGTCGACAGCACTGCAAACGTCTTCACGCCGAGCGATGAGCGCAGTCCGTCGGCGATCGTGCGCGGATCGGTCTGTGGGACGAGTTGGCCGCGCTGCAGCGACCGCCAGGCATCGTCGGCACCGGCGGGCTCGGCGCCGTAGACCCGGATCGACGGACTGACGCCCCGCGCTGCGATCGCGGTGCCGGACAGCAGCCCGCCGCCGCCGACCGGCGTGATGATGGCATCGAGGTCGGAGATCTGTTCGAGAAGCTCCAGTGCGGCGGTCCCCTGCCCTGCGATGACGCGCCAGTCGTCGTAAGGATGGACCAGCAGCGCGCCGGTCTCAGCCTGCACGGCGACGCAGGTCGTGTCGCGCGCTTCGAGCGTCGGCGCGCAGAATCGCACCGTCGCGCCCAACCCCCGGACCGCGGCTTTCTTGACCGCAGCGGAGTTCTCCGGCATTACGACCCAGGCCGGGATGCCGCGCCGCGCGGCGGCCCACGCAACCGCGGCGCCATGGTTGCCCGAAGAATGCGTGACCACGCCGCGTCGAGATTCGGCGTCGTCGAGGGAGAACACGGCGTTGCAGGCGCCGCGCGCCTTGAACGCGCCCACTTTCTGCAGATTCTCGCATTTGAAAAACAGCGTCGCTTCGGCCGCCGCATCGAGCGAGCGGCTGGTCAGCACCGGCGTGCGATGGATGTGCGGCCGGATGCGCGCATGCGCAGCACGAATCGCCGCGAGATCGACGGCGATCTCGCGTGCGGCGGCTGCATCGGTCGCGCCCATCGTTGCTGAGGGCCTGTTCAGGCCCTAGCTTCCCGGCAGATTCTGCGCATTGGGAAAGAACAGGTCCTTCCAGGAATCCGGCCGGTTCTTGATCGAGCCGATCTTGATCATGAAATCGACGTATTTCATCACGTTCTGCGGCGTGGTCGTGAATACGATCGCCGGGTCGTTCAACATGTCCTCGATCTCCTTCTGCGAAGCCTTGTCCCTGGACATGCGCAGGTAGGCCTCTGCCGCCCAGCGCTTGTCCTTGTTGATCAGGGCGGTCGCTTCGTCAAGCGCCTTGACGAAGGCATCGTACAGCTTCGGATTCTCGCTCCTGAATTTCGACGTGGTCCAGACGACGTTGAACGTCGCCGGGCCGCCGAGGACGTCATAGGAGCTCAGCACCGTGTGGATCGCCGGATTCTTCAATTGCTGATACTGAAACGGCGGCGAGCCGAAATGCGCGGTGATCTCCGATTGTCCGGACAGCAGCGCCACTTGCGCATCGGGATGCGACATGCTGACGGTCAAGTGGTCAAGCTTGTTCTGCTGTCCCTCGCCGAAGGCCTTTTCAGCCGCCATCTGCAAGGTCACGGCCTGGATCGACACCTTGACGGCAGGCAAGGCGATCTTGTCCTTGTCGGTGAAGTCCTTGATCGACTTGACCGCGGGATTGCGCGTATTGAGGTAGAGCGGCATCGAGTTGATCGCCGCGATCGCCTTGACATCGAGATTGCCTCGCGTCTTGGCCCACAGCGTCACGAAGGGCCCCACACCTCCCGATGCGAACTGCAGGCTGTCCGACAGCAGCGCGTCGTTCATCACGTTGCCGCCGGCGAACTTCGCCCAGCCGACGTTCACTTCAAGACCGTTGAGCTTCGCGTATTTCTCGATCAGCTTTTGCTCTTCCATGATCATCAGCGGCAGATAGCCGATGCCGTATTGCTCCGCGACTTTGATCTCGCTCATTTCGGCGCGCGCGCAAAGCGGCAGCAGCGCAGCCACAAACACCAGCATGGCAAGCCCGCCTTGCATCGGCAAACGTTTTCTCATCATCGGTCCTGTAGTATCGAAAATACCAACCGCCGCAGCGCGGATCCCGCCCGTCGCGCTTAGGCGCTCTCGTACAGCCGTGTCATCACGAATTCGCGGTGACCCAGCGCTTCGGCGGCGGTCAGCCTGCCGTTCGCCGTACGAAACATCATCTCGAGCAGCTTGTCGCCTGCCTGATCCATCGTGATTCCGCGCTGCAACAGCGCCGACGTATCGACGTCGATATGCTCGCTCATCGTCCGCACGGTGCGCGGGTTGGCGCAGATCTTGATGACCGGCAGGATCGGATTGCCGATCACATTGCCCTGCCCGGTCGGGAAGAAATGAACGACGAAGCCGGACGCCGCGCAGAGCGTGACCATTTCGGCGGCAGCCGACGAGCTGTCCATGAACCAGAGGCCGGGCCCCGAAGGCGTCTCCGCCTTGTCGAGCACGCCGTCGATCATGCATTTCTTGCCGATCTTCTGGATGTTGCCCAGCGCCTTTTCCTCGATCGTCGTCAGTCCACCGGCGATATTTCCCTTGGTCGGCTGCGAATCCGACAGATCGGTGGTCTTGTGCCGGTTGATGACTTCCTGATAGCGGTCGAACACGCGCATGAAGTCGGCGCGGACCTTGTCGTTACGGCAACGCGCCGCCACGATCTGCTCGCCGCCGGTGAGCTCGGTCGTCTCGCCGAACACCAGCGTCGAGCCGGCGGCATAAAGCTTGTCGAATGCATCGCCGACCGTAGGATTAGCGCCGCACCCCGACGTCGTATCGGATTCGCCGCACTTGGTCGATACCCAGAGCTCGTGGAGAGCGCATTCGACCCGTTGCTTTTCACTTGCGGCCTGCATGAACTCGCGCGCGGCCTTCGAGGCACGCATGATGGTGTCGTGATCGCCGTGGAGCTCGATGCCGAACCCGCTGACCGGCTTGCCCGTCGCGGCGATGCCGTCCGCAAGTTTTTTGGTCCAGCCCTCTTCGATGCCGATGACGACGACTGCGGCGACGTTCGGATTGCTCCCGGCCCCGATCAAGGTGCGAAAGTGCAGATCGAGGTCGGCGCCGAACTGCAGCCTGCCATACGGGTGCGGGATCGCCAACACCCCCTTGACGTTGTGTGCGACGGCCTCCGCCGCGGCATTGGACAGATCGTCGACTGGCAGCACGATCACGTGGTTGCGTACGCCGACACGGCCATTCTCGCGGCGGTATCCCCAGAAGCTTTTTTGCATTAATGATTCCTTGCGCAAGACGATGATGATTGACGGCTAGCGGGCAGGGTCTCGCCTGGCAAGCCGCGATCGATGCGAACGGTGGAGCGTACGGCGTGGCACGGGTTGCCGAGCGGGGCTTGGGTCACGCCCGAAGGCGATGCCGATTACCAGCGCTTGGTCTTGATATTGTGCACATGCGCATGCTGTCCGGCCTTGATCGGCGCGACGACCTTGCCGATGTCGACGCCATACTTGATTACCGTATCGCCCACGTTCATGTCCTTCAGGGCGACCTTGTGGCCGAGCGGGATGTCTTGCGCGCAGCGCAAAGCAATCGTCCGGTCCTCATCGAGGATCAGCCCGGTCAGTGTCTGTCCGGCCTTGATACCCTCGACGACGACCACGGCGACCGAATCGTTGGGGTCATGCAATACACAATGGATCAATGCGGGATCTCCTGCTTCGAATGCGGCTGGTGCGATGCCGATTGGGCGCCGCTCGCCGGATCAAACATAGCACATTGTGCGGGCGCCGGACCGGCGGCGAGGCGAGATCGGCGCGACGGGTCGCGCACGGTACTCGCCCGCGCGACGCGCGGTGACCGCCTATAGCCCGAGCTGATCCGCGAGATGCGTGAAATCGTCGGCATTGAACGTGCTGTACCGGTCGGGGCCGCCGTGCGCCTTTCCCGGCCCGAATTCCAGTGGACGGGGCACATAGGCGGTCTGCAGGCCGCAAGCCCGCGCCGCCGCCAGATCGTCCTTGTGCGCGGCGACCAGCATGACCTCGGCCGGATCGAGCGCGAGCAATGCGGCGGCACCGCGATAGACCTCGGGATCGGGCTTGTAGTGCCGGAAAAGCTCCGCTGAAAAGATGCAGTCCCACGGCAGACCCGCCGCTTTCGACAGCTCGACCAGCAAAGCCATGTTGCCGTTGGACAGGGTGCCGATGATGCAGCCGCGTTTCAGACGGCGCAGGCCGGCGCGAGCATCGCGCCAGGGGCGAAGCCGGTGCCAGACGAGATTGAGCGCCGCCAGTTCGCGGGCGTCGAGCTTAAGTCCGAAACGGCCGACCAGTCCGAGCAGCATCTGCATGTGCAGGCTGTCGAGCGGTTGCCAGGGTACTTCGCCGCAGCGCACCCGGTCCATGGCCGGGCGATAGCCGGCTCGCCAGGCATCGGCGAACTCGCCCCAGTCGGCGCGAACGCCGTGCGCAAGGCCGATGCGCGCGAGCTCCCGCATGACGCTGCCGCGCCAGTCGACGACGGTGCCAAAGACGTCGAACAGAAGCGCGGCCGGGCGCTTGCGCGATCTGGCCCCGGCCATCAGAAGGCGAACCCGGTTTGCCGGACCGGGCCAAACCAGCGGCGGTGCGCCGCGCACGGGCCATGCAGCGCCAGCGCGGCCAGGTGCTCGGGGGTCGAATAGCCCTTGTGCCGGGCAAATCCATATAACGGGTAACTGCGGTCCAGCTCGACCAGCATCGCGTCGCGGGTGGTCTTCGCCAGTATCGACGCCGCGGCGATGGCGGCGACCAGACGATCGCCGTCGACGATGGCCCGCGACGGATAATCGAGCGGCGGACATTGAGTACCGTCGATCCAGACGACTTCCGGCGCCGTCGTCAGCAGCTCGATCGCCCGCTTCATCGCGAGCAGCGTCGCCTGCAGGATGTTCAACGCATCGATTTCCCCGACGTCGCTCTGGGCGACGGCCCACGCCACGGCGCGGGAGCGGATGATCACGGCAAGCTCGACGCGTGCCTCCGGTGTCAGCAGTTTGGAATCGCGCAGTCCCTTGATCTTGCGCTGCGGGTCGAGAATCACCGCGGCCGCAACGACCGGCCCGGCCAAGGGTCCCCGCCCGGCTTCATCGACACCCGCAATCAGCACGCCACCCCCGCCGTGCGCAATTCGCCCATCACGACCTCCGCCGCGATTGTCGCACTGTCAGCTGTCAGCGCGGCGGCGAGCGACGCAAAAAATGTTTCGGTGCGCCGCCTCGTTACTACGTCGTCGTAAAGGTTCAGCGCCGCCCGGGAGAGGTTGTCGACCGTCGCCGAACACTGCAGAAATTCTGGCGCGACAAAGCGCCCGGCCAGGATGTTGGGAAGACCGACGAAGGGCAGCAGCAGCCTGCGCTTGACGATCTGCGCGGTGACCGGGTGCACGCGATAGAACACCAGATGCGGGCAACGTGCCATCGCCGCCTCGAGCGTGGCCGTGCCGGAAGCGACGATGCCGACGTCGGCTGCGCGCAGGGCGTCGCCGGCGTGGCCGTACAGCAGCTTCAGCGACAAGGATTCCAGCTTCAGACGGTACTGGACGCGCTCGAAATATTCGCGCGCATCGCGGCTGACCAGCGGCACGACGAACCTCGCCTGCGGCTGAGCCTCCAGGATGGCCGCCGCCGTCTTGAGCAAGAGCTCCGTGTGCATCTCGAGCTCGGACATGCGGCTGCCGGGCAGCAGCGCGAATACCGGCACGCCCATCTCGAATTTCAGCAGCTCGCGCGCCTCCCGGCGGCTGCTCGCTGTTGCGGCACTCGCCGCCAGCGGATGGCCGACAAAGGTCACCTTGATGCCGGTATCGGCGTAGAGCGGCGGCTCGAACGGAAACAGCGCGAGCAGGTGATCGACCGAGCGCGCCATCTTGCCGATGCGCTCGCGCCGCCACGCCCAGACCGATGGGCTCACGTAGTGGATCGTCCGGACCCGCCGGCGCTTGAGCCTGGCCTCGAGCCCGAGGTTGAAGTCGGGCGCGTCGACGCCGACGAACAGCGGCGCGTTCGCCGCGCACAGCCGTCGGAAGACGTCGCCGCGAATGCGCAGCAGCGCCGGCAGATGGGTGATCACCTCGGCGTAGCCGCGCAGGGCGAGCTCCGTATGCGGATACCAGAGGGAGCAGCCCGCGGCTTCCATGCGCGGGCCGCCGATGCCGGCAAAACGCACGCCCGGCAGGCGCGCTTGCACGGCACGGATCAGTTCGGAACCCAGTGCGTCGCCCGAGGCCTCGCCGGCGACGATGCCTATCGTCACGCCGGCCGCATCGGGCGCGGTGCCGATCAACGGATGATCCCGCGCCCTGGTGTCTCCAGAAACGCGGCCAGAGTTCGCAGCGCAGGTACGGCAACGGCTGCCGCGGCAATCTCGGCCCGCGCATCGTCGAGCGCGAGTCCCTGGCGGTACAGCGTCTTGTATGCGCGCCTGATCGCGGCGATTTCGTCGCCGCCGAATCCCCGGCGGCGCAGGCCTTCGCTGTTGGTCCCGCGCGGCGTGGCCGGCGACCCCGCAACGGTGACATAGGGGGGCACGTCCTGCAGCACGATCGATCCGGCGGCGAGCATCGCATGCGCGCCGACCCGGCAGAACTGGTGCACTCCGACAAAGCCGCCGAGTACCGCGTAATCGTCGATGGTCACGTGCCCCGCGAGCTGGGCATTGTTGGAGAATGTCGTCTCGTTGCCGATCACGCAGTCGTGGGCAACGTGCGAATAGGCGAGGAGCCAGTTACCGTCGCCTATGGTCGTGACGCCTTTGCCCTGCGCCGTCCCGGCGTGGATGGTCACGAACTCCCGGATGACGTTGCGGTCGCCGATGACCGTGCGCGTCGGGTCGCCGGTGTACTTCCGGTCTTGCGGAATCTCCCCGACCGATGCGAATTGGAACACCCGATTGCCGCGTCCAATGCGAGTCCGGTCGGCGATGACGACGTGGGCGCCGATGCTCGTACCCTCGCCGATCGCCGTCCCGGCGCCGACGATCGAGTACGGACCGATGACGACGTCGCCGGCGAGCTCGGCACTGGCGGCGACGATTGCCGTCGGATGGACGCGGGTCACAAGCGTCAGAAGTCGCGCAACGCGGCCAGCAATTCGGCCTCGGCGACCAGAGCATCGCCGACGGTGGCGCGCACCGCGAACTTGCCGACGCCGCGCACCAGCCGTATCTCGGTTGACTCCAGCGTCAGCTGATCACCTGGCGTGACTTGGCGCTTGAAGCGCGCGTTGTCGATACCGGCAAAAAAAATCAGCGACTTGTCGTCGGGCATGCGCTTCAAGGTCTGATAGACCAGGATCACCGAGACCTGGGCCAAAGCCTCGATGATCAGTACGCCCGGCATCACCGGGTAGCCGGGAAAATGCCCCTGGAAGAACGGTTCGTTGATCGTCACGTTCTTCAGCGCCTTGATGCTGCGGCCCGGCACGCATTCGATCACCCGGTCGACCAGCAGAAACGGCGGCCGATGCGCCAAATGCCGCATGATTTCGTTGATGTCCATCTGCACCATAACTATTCTCCCTGTCCGCGGCGTTCTCGCTCGAGCGCGCGTATCCTGTCGGCGAAGCTGCGCAGTCGCCGCATGATCGATGCCACGTATTGCCACTCCCGATGCGGCAGCGCCGGAAAGGTGCTGGTATAGACCCCACGCTCGGTGATCGAGTTGAACACGCCCGTTGCTGCGGAGATCACCGTCCCATCGGCGATGTCCAGATGGCCGGTGATCATCGCCGCGCCGCCGATCTGGCAGCCGCGGCCGATCCTGACACTGCCGGCGATCCCGACGCAGCCGGCAATCGCCGTGTGCGCACCAATGCGGCAGTTGTGCCCGATCTGGATCTGGTTGTCGAGCTTCACGTCGTCTTCGATCACCGTGTCGTCGATCGCGCCGCGGTCGATGGTCGTGTTCGCTCCGATTTCGACGTCGGCTCCGACAACGACCCGTCCGAATTGGGGCACCTTCAGCCACTTCCCGCCCTCCTCGGCCATGCCGAAGCCGTCGGCTCCCAGCACGGCGCCGCTGTGAACCAGCGTGCGCGCACCGATGACCGTGCGCGCGTACAGGACGACGCGCGGATACAGCACGACGTCGTCTCCGACGGTGCAATCCTCGCCGATCGCGCAGCCGGCGTGAATCCGGGTCCGCTCGCCGATGCTCGCGCGGTCGCCGACGACCGCGCAAGGACCGATCGTCGCGCTGGCGGCGACGCGGGCGCTTGCGGCAACGACCGCCGTCGGGTGTATCCCCGGCGCGATCGGGAGCAAAGGGTGGAACAGCGCCGCGATACGCGCGTAGGCCGCATACGGGTTCGACGTCACCAGCTTCGGCAGCATGGTGTCGGCCGCAAAGCGCGGCTCGACGATGACGGCGCTCGCGCGCGTCGACTGCAGCTGGTGCCGATACTTCGGGTTGGCCAAAAAAGCGATCGCGCCCGAGGTTGCGCCGTCGAGGCTGGCAACCCGATCGATCAGCACGCCACCGTCACCTTCGAGCTCGGCGCGCGCCGGTTCGGCCAGCAACTTCAGAGCTATGCCCCGAGCGTCTTGACTCTTGCTCATGCGCGCTTGGGCGGCCGCGGTCTGGCGGGACTATTTGTCGGCGAGCGCCTTGATCACTCGTTCGGTGACGTCGATGCGCGGGCTGGCGTAGATGACCGGGTCCTGGATGATGAGATCGAACTTTTCGTCGATCGCGATCTGCTGGATCACCTTGTTGGCGCGCTCCTGCACGGCGGTAAGCTCCTCGTTGCGCCGCAGGTTAAGATCCTCGCGAAACTCTCGCTGCATGCGTTGCAGATCGCGGCTCATGTTGGCGAGGTCGCGCTCCTTGGCGCGGCGATCGCCCTCGGCCATCGTCACGCCGTCCTTCTCGAGCGCCGCTTGCAGGTCGCGGACCTGCTTGCCGAGCTTCTGGATCTCGGCATCCCGCCCGGCAAACTCTTTCTCCAGCTTCTGCTGCGCGCGCTTGGCCGGCGCCGCTTCGCGAAACAGGCGCTCGCTGTTGACGAAGCCGATCTTGTAATCCGCGCCCTGGGCGAAGCCGGGGGCGGCAAGCGAGGCCGCGAGGAAGGCCCCCACGGCACAAACGACTAACTGCTGCATGCGATGTTTCAACTTTCTCTCCCGCGCATCGTTGCGGCGTCCGCCGGCTTCCAGTCGCGCATCGGACCCCTCGTCGATCGCTACTCTACGCCCACTCCGCAACTAGAATATCGTACCAATCTGGAACTGGAAGTTCTGGATGCGGTCCCCGGGCCTTTTCTTCAGCGGGTGGGCGTAACTCACCTTAAGCGGTCCGATCGGCGAGTTCCAGGCCACGCCGACGCCCACCGAATAACGCAACGACTCGTACTCGGGGTCCAGCCCGACGTCGCGGATCAATCCCACGTCGGTGAACACCGACAGCCTGACCGACTGATCGTTCGCCTTGGCGCCCGGCAGCGGAAAGAACAGCTCGGCGTTGGTTATGATCTTTTCCCGCCCGCCGATCGTATTGCCCTGGCTATCCTGCGGGCCCAGCGACGCGGTCTCGTAGCCCCGGACCGATCCCACCCCACCGCCATAATACGCCTTGAAAAACGGCAGCGTCTTGCCTTGCAGGCCGCCGCCGTAGCCGAAGTCACCGCGCAGCATCAGGACGGTGTTCAAGGGCAGCGGCGTGAACCACTGGATCAGGTAGTTGAGCTTGTAATACGTCAGGTCGCCGAACGGCAGCGCAACCTCGCCCAGGACGCTCTGCAGCAGCCCCTTGCTGGGGAACAGGATGTTGTCGCGGGAGTCGCGCGACCAGCCGGCCGTCCCGATGTAGCTGTTGGTTACAAAACCGAAGTCCTTGACGAACTGGACGTACAGCGGAGGGCTCTGGTCGAACAGCTGCACCCGGGTGTGCTCGACCCGGGCGCCGAAGTTGATGGTGTCGGTTTCGGTGATCGGCACGCCGAAGCCGACCGCGGCGCCGAGAGTCTGCGACGAATACTGCGCGATCGGCAACGAAGACGGATCGACGTTCTTGTCGTAGAGCTCCAGCGTGCGGGCGATGCCATCGGTAGTCCAGTAAGGCTCGGTGTAGCTGGCCCCGATGCTGCGCCCTATGCGGCTGGTGTTGATCGAGGTGACCAGCGCGTTACCCGTACCGAAGACGTTGTTCTGGGAGATCGACCCCGAGAGCACGATGCCGTCCGCGCTGGAAAACCCGACGCCGGCCAATAGGTTGCCCGTCGATTTCTCGGTAACGCTGACATCGATGTCCACCTGGTCCGGGCTTCCCGGAACGGCGGGCGTCTCGATGTTGATGTCGTCGAAGAAGTTCAACCGGGTAATCCGCACCTTCGATCGCTCGATGCGCGCCGCGTCATACCAGGCCCCTTCGAGCTGGCGCAATTCGCGGCGTATGACCTCATCGCGCGTCTTGGTGTTCCCGGTAATATTGATGCGGCGGATATATACGCGACGGCCCGGATCGATGAAGAAGGTGAAGGCCGCCTGACGCTTGGTGCGATCGATCTCCGGCACCGCATTGACGTTGGCAAAAGCGTAACCGTCGCTGCCCAGCCGGTCGGACAGCGCCTTGGTCGACTGGGTGAGCTTTTCGCGCGAATAGACGTCACCAGGATGGACCTGGATCAGACGGCGCAACTCGGCTTCAGGCAGCAGCAGCTCGCCGGCCAGCTGGATGTCGCCCACCGTGTACTTCGGCCCCTCGGTGATGTTGATCGTGATGTAGATGTCCTGCCTGTCCGGTGTGATCGACACCTGGGTCGAATCGACGGCGAACTCCAGATAGCCGCGGTTCGTGTAGTAGCTGCGCAACGTTTCCAGGTCGCCCTGCAGCTTCTGCTTCGAATACTGATCGTTTTTCGTGTACCAAGTCAGCCAGCCCGGAATCGACAGCTGCAGCTCGTTGATCAGCGTCTTTTCCGGGAACGCGCTGGCGCCGACGATGTTGATGTTGGCAATCTTCGCGGGTTGGCCTTCCTCGACGCTGAAATTGATCGCGACGCGATTTCGCTCCTGTGGAGTCACCGTCGTCGTCACCTTGACGCCGTAATCGCCGTGATTGATGTACTGCCGCTTGAATTCCTGCTCCGCCCGCTCGAGCGCGGAGCGATCGAATATCCGCGACTCGGCGATGCCGATGTCCTTCAGCGCCTTCTTCAGCGTGTCCTTGTCGAATTCCTTCGTGCCGCTGATGTCGATCCGGCTGATCGTCGGCCGCTCCTGCACAATGACGACCAGCACGCCGTTCTCGGATTCAAGACGCACGTCGCGAAAAAATCCGGTTGCATACAAAGCCTTGACGGCGGCGGAGGCCTTTTCATCGTCGACGCGGTCGCCGACCTTGATCGGAAGATAGCTGAACACGGTGCCGGCTTCGGTGCGCTGCACGCCTTCGACGCGGATGTCCTTGACGACAAACGGCTCGAACGCCAGCGCCGCATGCGCGAACAGCGCGACGAACAGTGCCGCGAGCGCCTTGAACCTCGAGCCACTGCGGCGAGAACGCGTCGGCGCACGACGAACGGGGGATTCAGAAAAGTCGGGAAAGGTCATTGAAAAGCGCCAAAGCCATCAACATAGCCAATACGGCCATGCCAATACGCTGGCCGACCTCGAGCACGCGGTCAGGGACCGGACCGCCTCTGATAATCTCGGCGAGATAATACATCAAGTGTCCGCCATCGAGTAAGGGAACCGGCAGCAGATTGAGCACGCCAAGGCTGATACTGATCAATGCGAGATAGCCGACGAACGTCAACAGGCCGGCCTGCGCCGACTGTCCGGCGAAATCGGCCATCGTCAACGGCCCGCTGACGTTCTTGAGCGACGCTTGCCCCGTGAGGATCCTGCCGAGCATTTTCACGGTGAACAGCGAAAGTTCCCAAGTCTTGCGCGCTCCCTGCACGACCGCCTCGCCGACGCCGTAACGCACCGTCGTCCCGATCCGCGCCACCGCGGCGGGATCGACCGCGAGCCGCATGCCGGCGAGGCCGATTTTCTTTCCGTCCTGATCGCTCGCCTCGGGCGTCAGGACGATGTCTCGCTCGGCCCCGTCGCGGCGGACGGTAAAGGCAACGCGCTCTCCCGGATGCGCGTTGGTGATGGCCGCGACCTCTGCCGGAGAGCGCACGATTTGACCATCGATCGCGACAACCGCATCGCCGGCGCGCATTCCGGCAACGGCCGCGGGCCGCCCGGGCAGCACGTCGTTGACCCGCGGGTAGCCGAGGTCGATCTTGAGGCCCAGGGCTGCGACGAAGTTGCCTTCCCATTCGTCGCGGCGCAGTCCGAGCAGCGACAGAGTGTGCCGAGAGCGGACGCCCGATCGCTCGACGGTGAGGATAGCGTCGTCGCTGCCCGACACTTTGAGCAGGCGCCAGCGCAGGTCCTGCCACGACAAAACGCGCTCGTCGTTGACGGCGACGACTTCGTCGGATTCGGCCAGTCCCGCGACCGCCGCCGGCGATCCACTCGGCGGCGCGGCCAGGACGGCGCGCTCGCCGGGAATGCCCGCGACGTAGGTGCCCGCAAAAAGCACGACCGCCAGCAGCAGGTTGGCGGCCGGGCCGGCCACGACGATCGCGATTCGCTTCCAAACCGGCTGGCGATTGAATGCGCGCGCGAGATCGGCGGAAGCGACCTCGCCTTCGCGCTCGTCGACCATCTTGACGTAGCCGCCGAGCGGCACCGCGGACAGCGCCCATTCGGTGCGGTCGCGGCCGATGCGACGTGACCACAGAACGCGGCCGAATCCCACCGAAAAGCGCAGGACCTTGACGTCGACGAGCCTGGCCACGACATAGTGGCCGAGCTCGTGAAAGATCACCAGCACTCCGAGCGTCACCCCGAAGGCGAGCAGTTTCTGTAGCAGCATCATGATGCCGGCAGTGTGTGCGCGTGGTCGAGCTCGAGCAACTGCCGCGTCAGCGCCCGGGCCTCGTGATCGGCGCCGAGCGCCTCGTCCAATGTCGTCAGCGGTCGCGCCGGGAGCCGCGACATCGTTTCTTCGCACGCCGCGCCGATTTGCGTGAAGCCGATCCGGCGATCGAGGAAAGCTGCGACGGCAACTTCGTTGGCCGCATTGAGCATGGCCGGTGCCGTCCCATCCGCGCGGAGCGCCTCGTAGGCGAGGCCGAGGCAGGGATATCGCGCGGCGTCAGGCGCGGCGAAATCGAGCGTGCCCAGCCTCGCCAGGTCGAGCGGCGCAACGCCGGCGCCGATCCGATCCGGCCACGCCAGCGCCTGCGCGATCGGGGTTCGCATGTCGGGATTGCCGAGCTGCGCGAGCACCGAGCCGTCCACATATTCGACCAGCGAATGCACGATGCTCTGCGGGTGGATTACGACGTCGATCGCATCGGCCGGCACGCCGAACAGCCACCGCGCTTCGATCACTTCGAGTCCCTTGTTCATCATCGTCGCCGAGTCGACCGAGATCTTTCGCCCCATGCGCCAGGTTGGATGCGCGCAAGCCTCTTCGGGCGACACGTGGGAAAGCTCGTCGAGTGGTGTGCGCAGGAACGGCCCGCCAGAGGCGGTCAGCATGACGCGCCGCACGCCGCGCGCGGCTTCGCCCAGCGCCTGATCGGGCGGAAGGCATTGGAAGATGGCGTTGTGCTCGCTATCGATCGGCAGCAAGGTCGAGCCGCCATGGCGCAACGCGGCGATGAAAAGGCCGCCCGCTAGGACCAGCGTTTCCTTGTTCGCGAGCAGGATCCGCTTGCCGCTCTTCGCCGCCGCGAGCGTGGGCTCGAGGCCGGTCGCACCGACGATCGCCGCAATCACCGTGTCGGCTTCGGGCAGGGCCGCGATC
>PLYT01000006.1:0-57474 GCA_003153475.1 Betaproteobacteria bacterium
AACGCCGGGCGAGTTCGCCCGGGAACTGCAATTAGCTAACCAACCCGAGCCCACAAATAGGTGAGGCCGAGAGCGTTGGGCACTCTCGGCCTCGTGGTGCGGCATTGTCGCTAACCCGCCCCGTCAAATGGGCACAGCTATAGGAGGGTCAAGGAATGAACAGCTTCCGCACCTTATTAACGTGACCGCCCGTTAGGGCGGACTGGCCGAGGCGGGTTTGCGCTCGCCTTGGCCCCTCGATTCTTTGTATCAAGCTTCTCCGCAACAGCATCAATCGCAGCCTTCGGCGTGCGCGCTAATCGCGTCAACGCTTCGCCGAAACCCATCGGCAACTTGACCGGCTTTTCATTCATGCCGTTAGCATGGCATCAGCCGCAATGCTCGTCAACGGGCGGCGTGCGCTCTAGCGTTACAGGCGCCCCATCAATAACAGGACCACAAGGATGATAACGATCAAGCCGATACCGCCGCTCGGGTAGTAACCATAGCCATGTTGCCACGGGCCGATGCCGGGCGCACCAACCAACGCCAGAACGATCAAGATTACGACTACTAGCCAAAGCAGGTTCATGGTCCCCTCCTTATGTTAAGAACGTCCGGCTGTCAGCTAATCAACATTTTGTAAGAGAGCTTACGCCCCTTGGTCGAACGCAACAAGTCGTTGACGCGCTCGCCTTCGCCCATGTCGCGGCGATTCCAGCGGTAGGCGAACATCTGCAAGTACCGGTCTAAATGCTGGTCGCTCGCCTTGTGATAGGTCCCGAGCATGGTCCGCTTGAAGTGTGAGAAGACTCCCTCGATGGTGTTCGTCGAAGTCTCGCCCCGGACGTATTGGCCGAGCGTGTGAGCAACGAAGC
The DNA here is from genome assembly GCA_003153475.1 of Betaproteobacteria bacterium. GTDB lineage: Bacteria > Pseudomonadota > Gammaproteobacteria > Burkholderiales > Casimicrobiaceae > PALSA-1003. Next base: position 858 of record PLYT01000006.1, read on the forward strand.
GATGCATGTACTCGGACCGCATCCAATAGTATTGAGCGCCCTCGTCTGAATAGACCTTTGCACCGCGCTCGATATTCGCAAGGATGATTGGCGCGAGCATCTTTTTCCTTGTGTCCGCAACGTGATGAACGCGCAGTTCGCCATCACGCTCTACCATACCAAACACGATTTTCTTGGCGTTCGCCGCTGCGCGGCCAACTACGAGGGGATTCCGTTTGTTCTTATGCTGAAAGCGCGGATTCGGGCCGACGTATGCTTCGTCGAGTTCGACCGGACCAGTCAGCGGCGCATTGAATTCCTGGGTCATGGCAGCATTGCGAATGCGATGGAGCATGAACCATGCGGTCTTTTGCGTGACGCCAATATCCTTCGCCAGCTGGCACGAGCTGATGCCCTTCTTGTGCGAGGTCATCAGAAGGACAGCCATGAACCACTTGCGCAGCCCGATCTTGCTATCCTCGAAAATCGTGCCGTTGCGGACCGTAAACTTCTTCAAGCACTCGAGGCACTTATGCGTGTTGTTCTTGAGCGTGTAGGGCTTGCCGATTACGCCACAGTGCGGGCATACGGTCTTGTCCGCATCGGGCCAGCGAAGGGCGCGGAAGTGATTGATGCAGGCATCCTCGTCCGGGAAGGCAGCGGACATGTCGGCGAGGCTTTTGAACTTGGTAAGTATGGTCGGCTCCTAACTGTAATTCTAGTATAGGGGCCGTTTCTTGTCCTGTCAAGTATATAATTGCCAGGTGGGACCCGAATGGTTCCGCCTCGGCTTTAGCCCCAGCTAGCCGAACTGGCGCAGCAGGGCGAGCGGCGGCTGGTGCAGCGTGTGCCGCGTGCCCAGCCAGCCGGCCACGGCGACGCCAAGCCCGCCGCCGATGATGCCGATCGCCCATAGCCACGGATTCCAGCCGAAGGGGATGTGGAAAACCCGATCGGCCAGCACGTAGGCGGTCGCCGTCGCTCCCCCCGCCGCCACCAGGCCGGATAGCGTCCCCAGCGCCAGGAATTCGGCGAGTTGCGCGGTCGCCAGCTGACGGCGGCTTGCGCCGAGCGTGCGCAGCACGGCGGCGTCGTACAGACGCTCGTCCTGTGTGGCCGCGATCGCCGCCTCGAGCACCAGCACGCCGCCGGCCAACGTGAACAGGAACACGAATTCGACGGCACGCGCGACCTGCTCGACGATCGCGCCGACCTGTTGCAGCATCTCGCCGACGTCGATCGCGAGCACATTCGGAAACTGAGCCAGCAAGCCGTTGAGCCAGGCGGGGTTGCTCGGCGCGCGTGCGGCCGCGATATACGTCGTCGGCAGACCCTGCAGCATGCCCGGAGGATAGAGCGCGAAGAAATTGACGCGGAAGCTGTCCCAGTCGACCTTGCGCAGGTTGGCCACGCGGGCGCTGACGCGCGTGCCGACGATATCGTACGTGAGCACATCACCGAGCTTGACGCCCAACGTTTCGGCGATGCCGTCCTCGAGCGACATGACGCCGGTCTCGCCCGGTTTCCACCACTGTCCGGCGACGACCCGATTGCTGCGCGGCACCTCCTGCATCCACGACAGGTTGAATTCGCGCTCGGCGAGCCGGCGCGCGCGCGCGTCAGTCAGACGCGTCGAATCGACGGGCACGTCGTTGACCGCCACCAAGCGGCCGCGCACCATCGGATAGAGCGCCACGTCGGCCTTGAGCTCGCGCTGGAGAAGCGCGTGCATGGCGTCGATCTGGTCGGGCAGGATGTTGATCAGGAATACATTGGGCGCGTCGGGCGGAAGGCTCGCGCGCCAGTTCTTCAGCAAGTCGCCGCGAACCAGCGTCAGCAGCAGCAGCGCCATCAAACCCAGGCCGAGCGCGCCGATCTGCAGGCTGGATGCCAGCGGCCTGCGGCGCAAGTTCGCCAGTCCGTAGCGCCAGCTGTAACCGCGTTGCGGCAGCAAGCGCAAGAATGCAATCAGCCCCCAGGCGACCGCGCCCGCGACCGCAAGCAGCCCGACAGTGCCGCCGATCATGATCGCGCCTGTGGTCGCATCCTGCGCCTGCCAGGCGATCAGCAGCGCGATCGTCGCCGCACCCAGCGCGTAGGCGAGCCAGCCGCCGGCGCGCGGCAGCCCCAGGTCGCGCCGCAGCACGCGCAGCGGCGGCACGCGCGACAGCGCAAACAGCGGCGGCAGCGCAAAGCCGAACAGCAACGCGAGCCCGCTCGCCGCGGCAGCGACGGCGGGCCACAGGCCGGGCGCCGGCAAGTCCGTGCTGACGACGCCGCTCAGCAAGACGACCAGCAGCTGCTGGCCACCGAGCGCCAGCGCACAGCCGACGACGCTGGCGCCGACGCCCAGCGCGAAGAATTGCAATGCAAACAGCGCAAGGATCTGGCGTTGCGGAGCGCCGAGGCAGCGCATCATCGCCGCAGCGTCCAGATGGCGACGAAGGTAGCGCGACGCGGCGAGCGCGATCGCAACCGCCGCGAGCATGACCGCGACCAGTGCGGCGAGTCCCAGGAACTGTTCGGCGCGATCGAGCGTCTGCCGCACTTCCGGCCGCAGGTCGCGGATCGATTCGACACGCTGGCCGCGATCCAGATGCGCCTGCGCCCAATCGCGAAAGGCGTTCACCGCATCGCCGGCGACCAGCAGCCGGTACGAAGCGCGATTGCCCGGCTGCAACAGCCGCGTTGCGGCGACATCGTCCAGATTCATCATCAGCCGAGGCCCGAGTGCGAGCAGGCCGCTGGTCACCTCGGGGTCCTGTTGCACGATCGCGCCGACGGTCAACGTCGATTCGCCAACCGCGAGCTTCGAGCCTTGCTGCGCGCCGAGCCGCGCCGCGAGTCGGCTGTCGATCCAGACCTCGCCCGGTGCCGGGACGCCTCGCGCAACTTTGCCGGCGGGGTCGGCCGGGTCGACGAGCAGGATCGCGCCGCGCAACGGATAGCCTGCAGTGACCGCTTTGACGTCGGCGAGAACGGCGCTTCCCGCGCCTCCGGCAGCTTGCACCATGCTGTTGAACTTGATCGCCGGGACGGCCGCAAGTCCGCGCGCCCGCGCTTCGCGCATGAACTGATCGGGCAGCGGACGGTCGCCGGAAAGCAACAGATCGGCGCCGAGCAAAAGATTCGCCTGCCGGGTCAGCGCGCCCTTGACGCGGTCGGTGAAAAAACCCACGGTGCCCACGCTCGCTGCCGCGAGCACCAACGCGGCGATCAATACGCGCAGCTCGCCGGCGCGCCAGTCGCGCGACAGCAGCCGCCACGCCAGCCGCACGGTATCGAGCATGCTCACGCGGTGGTCGATCCGCCCACGGCGCCGCTTCGTTCGTCGCCGACCAGTCTTCCGGTGGCCAGCGACAACCGGCGGCCGCAGCGCGCGGCAAGCGTGACTTCGTGCGTGACCAGAAGCAACGTCGTGCTGCGTTCGCGGTTCAGGCGAAACATCAGCTCGGCGACTTCGGCGCCGGTCGCGCCGTCGAGGTTACCGGTGGGCTCGTCGGCCATCAGCACCTGCGGCTCGCCGGAAAATGCGCGCGCAATCGCCACGCGCTGCTGCTCGCCGCCCGACAATTGCTTCGGATAGTGCGTGGTTCGGGCGTCGAGCCCGACGCGTGCGAGCCACTCGCGCGCGCGCGGGCCGGCATCGCTCGCGCCGGCAAGCTCCAGCGGAAGCATGACGTTCTCCAGCGCGGTCAGCGCGGGCAGCAACTGAAACGATTGGAAGACGAAGCCGACCCAGCGCTGGCGCAGCGCCGCCCGTGCGTCTTCTGACAGTCCGTTGAGTGCCCTATTGCCGAGCCACACTTCACCGGCCGTCGGACGGTCGAGCCCGGCAAGCAGTCCCAGCAGCGTCGTCTTGCCCGAGCCCGACGCACCGACGATCGCGACGCTTTCGCCGGCAGCGATGTCGAAGCTGACGTCGTCCAGGATCTTGAGCGGCGCCTCGCCGCTCATCACCTCCTTGGACAGCCCGACGGCGCGAATGACCGGATCAGGCATCGGCTGCGCTCAGCCGCTTCGGCGCGCGTTGTCCTGGCGCTTCGATCGCAGATGAGGAAGTCGGGAAGGCGTAGGCGCTGCGTGGCGGATTCATGGCTTGCTGACGGCCATTCTACCTTGCCGGCGACGCGTGCCCTTTGGCGCCGCATGCGCGCCAGCCCTACAATGCGTCGTGGCTCCCCGTTTTCGCTCGATGCTTCTGCGCAGGCTCGCCGCGATCGCGTGCTGTTTGCTGCTCGCCGCCGCGATGCCTGCATCGGGAGAGCGCGCAGCGCCGGTGATCCTGCTCCTCGGCGACAGCATCTCGGCAGGCTACGGATTGCCGGCCGGCGTCGGTTGGGCTTCGCTGCTGCAGCAGCGGCTGGACGCCCGGCACCTTCGCTATCGCGTCGTCAATGCGAGCATCAGCGGCGACACGACGGCCGGCGGCCGCGCCCGCCTCAGCGCGTTGCTGACGCAGTACCATCCCGCGATAACGATCATCGAGCTCGGCGGCAACGATGGCTTGCGCGGAGGCAGCGTCGATGCGATGCGCGACAATCTCAATGCGATGACCTCGGCCGCGCAAAGTGCCGGCGCGCGAGTGCTGCTGATCGGCATTCGCGTACCGCCGAACTACGGTGCGACCTACGGCGAGCGCTTTGCCGCCACCTACGCCGAGGTGGCCCGGGCGCGCAAGGCGGCGCTGGTCCCGTTCCTGTTCGAAGGGTTCGCCGAAGACGACGCGATGTTCCAGCTCGATCGCATCCATCCGCTGGCCGCGGCGCAAGCAAAGATGCTGGACAACGTGTGGCCGTCGCTCGCGCCGCTGTTGACGGCCAAAGCCGCATGAGCTCGGTGCTCTACCCGGGCAGCCGCGTCGACGTAGCCGCACTGGCCGCGCATCCCGAACGCATCGACGTCCGAAGCCCAGGCGAATTCGTCGAGGATCATATTCCCGGCGCACGCAATCATCCGGTGCTCGACGACGACGAGCGTGCCCGGATAGGCACGCTGCACGCGGCTTCGCCGTTCGAAGCGAGGAGACTGGGCGCGGCACTGGTCGCGCGCAACATCGCCAGGATGCTCGAGACCGTTTTCGCCGACCAGCCGCGCGAGTGGAAGCCGCTGGTCTACTGCTGGCGCGGCGGCCAGCGCAGCCGCGCCGTCGCGCATGTATTGAACGAGGTCGGCTGGCGCGCAGTGCAGCTCGACGGCGGCTACCGCGCCTACCGCCGCCACGTTGTCGCGCGGCTGGCGGTCGAGCCTGCGCGCTACCGGTTTCGGGTGCTGTGCGCGTTGACCGGCTCGGGAAAAAGCCAGCTCCTCGGCGCGCTCGCAGACGCAGGCGCGCAAACGCTCGATCTCGAGCGCATCGCGCAACATCGCGGCTCGCTCCTCGGCCAGGTGCCGGGCACCGTCCAGCCCTCGCAGAAACAATTCGAAACCGGGCTCCTTGCCGCATTGGGTGCACTCGATCCCCGCCGTCCGGTCTATGTCGAGGCGGAAAGCAGGCGGATCGGCGCGATCCAGCTGCCCGATGCGCTGCTCGCGCGCATGCACGAGGGCGAGGCAATCACGGTGCGCACGCCGCTGTCGCATCGCATCGCGCTGCTCAAGTCCGAGTACCGGCACTTTCTGGAAAACCCGACGCTGCTGCTCGAGCGGCTGCGTCCGTTGATCGCGCTGCACGGCAACGCGGCATTCTCCCGCTGGGAGGCGCTGGCAGCGAGCGGCGACTTGGATGCACTGATCGCAGAATTGCTCGAGGCGCATTACGATCCACTGTACGGACGCTCGATGGCCCGCCATTTTCCGGCCGCGGACCGGGGCGCCGTGTTTGGCTTGCGTGACCCGACGGGCGCCGGCTTTGCCGCGCTGGCTGCCGACGTACTTGCCGCAAGTGATGAGCCGCGGGAGGCGCTGGAGCCACGATGAGACATTACCGGTTTCGCATTCTGAACGTGTTCGCGCGGGAAGACGCCTTGAGCGGTAATCCGCTCGCCGTATTCGAAGACGCGATCGGTCTCGACGAGACGACGATGCAGGCGCTGGCGCTGCAGTTCAACCTTTCCGAGACGACGTTCATCCTGCCGTCAACCGCTGCGACCGCGCAGGTTCGCATCTTCACGCCGTCGTTCGAGATGGCGTTCGCCGGCCACCCGACGCTGGGCAGCGCGCATGTGGTTCGCGAGAGCCTGCGCGCCGGCGACTCGCTGAGCCTGGAAATGCGCGCCGGCATTGTTCCCGTCACCGCGAGCGGCGATCACTGGACCCTGGAGGCCAAGCCGCCGCGAACCCGCGAGGTCGCGGCGTCGCGCGACGCGCTGGCCGCGATGCTCGGCCTGTCGGCCGCCGATCTGGGCACGACGCCGCTGTGGGTCAATACCGGCGCCGAGCAGCTGGTGATCCCGCTGGCGAGCACCGATGCCGTGGTGCGCTGCGCACCGGATTCGGCGCTGCTGATGCGCGATGCCAGCCTCGACCTGCCCGCCTCGCCCAGCGGCGCGCGCAGCGTGCGCGCGATGGCCTACGTCTGGTCGCGCGCCGGCGAAGGCTCGGTGCTTGCGCGCTTTTTCTTTTCCAAGCACGGCGCAGTGGTCGAGGACCCGGGGACCGGGTCCGCGTGCGCGAATCTGGGCGGATGGCTGGTTGCGACCGGCGCCGCACAGCCGCAGGCGCTTGTCGTCGACCAGGGCGAAGCCGTCGCACGACCCTGCCGCCTCGGCCTCAAGGTCGACGCCGATGCGCGCATTTTCGTCTCCGGTCGAGTGATCGAGCTCGGCCGCGGCACGATAAGCCTCTGACCGGCATCGGGCGCAACAGCCTGTTACAAAGGCGGCGCGCTCGACCGTCAACAGGCGGTTATGCTGAGCCGTTGAATGCCGATCGAACCCAGGTTCGGCCACGCATGCGCGCCCTCGCCTCCTTAGCCACGATCGCCGCCGTCCTGTCGCTTGCATCGCCGGCGCATGCCGCGAGGAGCGGCGCACTCGATTACGGCGACGCGCGGCACCTGCTCAACCGTACCGGCTTCGGCGCCACCCAGGCCGAGATCGACCATTATGTCGGCATGTCGCGCGACGAGGCGGCCAAAGCGCTGCTCGGCAGCGCGCGCACCGCGGCGCTGACGACACCGCCGCCGGCGATGGTTGCTACCGGCGCGCTGCACTATCCGCGTCGCGGGGCTGGCGCGTCCGAGGACGAGCTCAAGATGTTTCGCCAGCAACAGGTGCGCGAAGGCCTGGAGCTGCGAGGCTGGTGGATCGGCGAGATGCTGTCGACGCCCTCGCCGCTGACCGAGCGGATGACGCTGTTCTGGCACAACCATTTCGTGTCCAGCCAGCAGAAGGTGAAGCTCACCGAGCTGATGTACCGGCAGAACGTCACGTTGCGCGCGAATGCGCTGGGCAACTTCGGCGCGATGCTGCACGCCATCGCGCGCGATCCGGCGATGATCGTCTATCTGGACAGCGCGCAGAATCGCAAAGGTGCGCCGAACGAGAACTTCGCCCGCGAGCTGATGGAACTGTTCACGCTGGGCGAGGGTAATTACAGCGAGCGCGATGTCAAGGAAGCAGCGCGCGCATTCACCGGCTGGAGTCTCGACCGCGAACGCGGCGAATTCGTTTTCCGCCGCGGCCTGCACGACTACGGGAGCAAGACGCTGCTCGGCAGGACCGGCAATTTCGACGGCGATGACGTCATCGACATCCTGCTCGCGCAACCGTCCACCGCCGAATTCGTCACCCGCAAGCTGTGGCGCGAGCTCGTCTCGCCCGATCCCGACCCCGCCGAAGTCACGCGCATTGCGGCGCGATTTCGTGATTCCGGCTACGACATCAAGACCGCGCTCTTCGCGCTGCTGACTTCGGACGCTTTTTATGCGCGGGAAAATCGCGGCACCCTGATCAAGTCGCCAATAGACCTCGTCGTAGGTACGCTGCGGCAATTCGACATGCATCCGGGCGAGACGATTCCGTTTGCCGTCGCTGCGGCGGGCATGGGCCAAAACCTGTTCGCACCGCCGAACGTGAAGGGCTGGCCCGGCCAGGAAGTGTGGATCAACACCAGCACCCTGCTCGCGCGCAAGCAGTTTCTCGACCGCTTGATGCGCGCCGACGGCGGACCCGCCGGCATGCCGCGGACCGCAACCGCAGAACCGATGACGGCGGCACTGCCGGAGTCCGTGCCGTCGCAGGCCGTCGGCAAGGATCTCAAGCAGGCGCGCAGGCTGCGCCTGATGTGCGCCGTCGATCGCGGCGTGCGCAGCGTGCAGTTCGACAGCGCGGCGTGGTTCGCGCAATGGAAGGCGCCGCGCGATGCCGAGGGGCGCAAAGCCGACGCCGTCAGACTCCTGTTCGCCGTCGCGCCGCAAACACCGCTGCCGCCGCAGGGGATCGAGTCGGTGGCGCTGGTGCGCGAGCTCGTCCTCGACGCCGCCTACCAGCTCAAATGAGCGTGCGAATCGAAGGAGTTGCGACAATGGATCGACGCCGTTTCCTGAAGCTTGCCGCCGCCGCGCCGATCGCCGGCCTGGCACCGGGGCTTGCGACCAATCTGGCCTTCGCTGCCGCGCCCGCCGGCGCCGATTACCGGCGGCTCTTGATACTGATCGAGCTCAAGGGCGGCAACGACGGGCTGAACACGCTGGTGCCGGTCGCCGATCCTGCTTATTACGCACTGCGCCCGAAGCTCGCGATTGCGCGCGATTCGGTCATTCAGCTTTCGGACGCCGCCGGCCTGCACCCTGCGCTCGAGCCGCTGCTGCCGCTGTGGCGCGCTCGCGAGCTCGCGGTATTGCAGGGCGTCGGGTATCCGGAGCCCAATCTGTCGCACTTCCGCTCGATCGAGATCTGGGATACCGCGTCGGCCAGCAGTCAGTATCTGCAGGATGGCTGGTTGACGCGGACGTTTGCGCTCGCGCCGACACCGGCGGATTTCGCCGCCGACGGCGTGATCATCGGCTCGCCCGAGTTAGGGCCGCTTTCCGGCGGCGGGACTCGCGCGATCGCGCTCGCCAATGCGGAACAGTTCCTGCGCCAGGCCCGTCTCGCGACGGCCGAAGGACAGACGCGCAACAAGGCGCTGCAGCACATTCTCAAGGTCGAAGCCGATGTCGTTCAGGCGGCGGCGCACCTCAAAGCCGACCATCCGTTCAAGACCGTCTTCCCGCAAGGTGCGTTCGGCACCGCGATCGGGACCGCCTGCCAGGTCGTCGCCAATCGTCCGGGCGTGGCGGTCGTGCGCGTGACGCAGACCGGCTACGACACCCATAGCGGCCAGGCCCCGACGCAGGCGCGCCTGCTGGGCGAATTGGCCGGTGGTGTCGTCGCCCTCAGGAGCGCGCTCGACGAGCTCGGAAGGTGGGACGAAACGCTGGTGTTCACCTATGCCGAATTCGGCCGCCGGCCGAAGGAAAATCTGTCGGGCGGCACCGATCACGGCACCGCCAGCGTGCATTTCGCCCTCGGCGGACGCATCGCCGGCGGCCTGTACGGCGAGCAGGCGTCGCTGGGGCGATTGTCCGGCGACGGCAATACCGGATACGCGATCGATTTTCGCAGCGTCTACGCGACCGCGCTCGAGCGCTGGTGGAACGTCGCGTCGACCGGCCCGCTCGGCGGCAGATTCGCGCCGCTGCCGATGCTCAGGACCTAGTTGCCACTCACGCCCTGTGCATTCGCGTCCCAGGCCGCGATGAATTCGCGCCAATGCGGGGCGCCAGTCGCCGCGAGCTTCTCGCGCGCGAACGCGAGCTCGGTTGCGTACTGGGCCGCGGACAAGGTCCCGCGCAGCAGCTGGAAGCGAAGGTAAACGAGGTAGGTGTTCATCACGTCGGTCTCGCAATAGCTTCGGATCTCATCGATCCTGCCCGCCTCGAATGCCGCATGGACCTCGCTGCCGTCCATGCCGAGCTTGCCGGGAAAGCCGGAAAGCCGCGCGATCGCGTCCAGGCCGGCGGTCGCCCGCGGCTGGTACATCGACAATACGTCCATCAGATCGAGATGCCGCGTGTGGTAACGCCCGAGATAGCTGTTGAACTTGAACTCGCGGTCGTCGTCACCCCAGTCCCAGAATCTCGCCGCGCTGACGCCGTGAATCAGCGCGCGGTGGTTGAGCACCGGCAGGTCGAAGCCGCCGCCGTTCCACGAAACGAGCTGCGGCGTATAGCGATCGACGCCGTCGAAAAATCGGCGGATCAGCTCGGGCTCGGGATCGGCGGCTTCACCGAGCGACCAGACCCGGAACGTGCTGCCTTCGCGCAAGCCGCAGGCGATGGCGACGACGCGCTGCAGATAGAGCGGCAGGAAGTCGCTGCCGCTCGCAGCGCGTCGCTGTTGCGCGGCCCAGGTCGCGACCGCGGCGTCCGACAAGGTGGCGGGGAGGCGATTGAGCCGGCGCAACCCCGCGACGTCGGGCACCGTCTCGATATCGAAGACGAGGGTCGGCGTCATCGGCGGCGCGCTCCGCGCGGCATCGATGAGGGCCGCGCTTTCGCTCTAGCCAGGAAAGACTCCGCTCGATAAATAGCGGTCACCGCGATCGCAGGCGATGAACACGATCGTCGCGTTCTTGACCTCGTCGGCGATGCGCAGCGCAACCGCGCAGGCGCCGCCCGACGATATGCCGACGAATATTCCCTCTTCGCGCGCAAGTTGTCGCGCCGTGGCTTCGGCGTCCGCTTGCGAAACGTTTTCGATGCGATCGACCCGCTTGCGATCGAATATTTTCGGCATGTAGGCTTCGGGCCACTTGCGTATGCCGGGAATCTGCGAGCCCTCTTCCGGCTGGCAGCCGATGATGACGATGGCCGGGTTCTGTTCTTTCAGGTAGCGCGACACGCCCATGATCGTCCCGGTGGTGCCCATGCTGGACACGAAATGCGTGATCCGGCCGCCGGTGTCGCGCCAGATTTCCGGGCCGGTTCCCTCGTAGTGCGCGAGCGGATTGTCCGGATTGGCGAACTGGTCGAGGATGATGCCCTTGCCGTCGTCGCGCATGCGCTCGGCCACGTCGCGCGCCGTCTCCATGCCACCCGCCTTCGGCGTCAGCACGATCTCGGCGCCGAACGCACTCATCGTCTGCCGCCGCTCGAGCGACAAATGCTCGGGCATCACCAGGATCATCCGGAAGCCGCGCATCGCGGCGGCCATCGCCAATGCAATCCCGGTGTTGCCGCTGGTCGCTTCGATCAGTGTATCCCCGGGCTTGATCGTGCCGCGCTTCTCGGCCTGCGAGACCATCGACAGCGCCGGACGGTCCTTGACCGAGCCCGCAGGATTGTTGCCCTCGAGCTTGGCCAGGACGGTGTTGCCGGATGCGGCGGCCATGCGCCGCAACAGGACAAGCGGCGTATTGCCGACGGTTTGTTCGATGGTCTTGTACATGGCCTGGGACCCGCAACTGCGCCTCATTTTACCCGAGGCTTCGGCGTGCGCCGGCGCGGGTCAACCGATGCGTTGTGGCGCCTTAAAAAGGCAAACCCCGCGAATGCGGGGTTTGCCCAGGGCTCGCTTTGCAGCGCTCGAAGCGCTCGCGCCTACTTCTTCGCGTTGTCGTCCGCCTTGGCCGCTGCCTTGGCGTCCTTCTTGGCTTTGGCGTCAGCCGCTGCGGCTTCCTTCTTGGCTTTGGCCGCCGCCGCCTTGTCTTCCTTGGCCTTGGCCTTCGCGGCCTTGTCGGCAGCCGCCTTTTCAGCCTTGCTGGCCTTGGCGTCGTTGGTCGCTGCCGCCTTGGCCGAATCCGACTTGGCGCTCGCTGCGTCGGCCTTGGCCTTGCCGGCATCGGTCTTGGCCGCGGCGGCATCTTTCTTCGCCTTGGCTGCGTCCGCCTTCGCCTTGGCGGCGTCTTCCTTCGCCTTCGCTTTGGCTGCCTTGTCGGCTGCCGCTTTTTCCTTCTTGCTCATCTTGGCGTCCTTGGACGGCGCCGATGCAGCGCCTGCCGCGGACGGCGCGGGAGCCGCCGTCGCGGTCGCGGGCGCCGGAGTGGCCGCAGGTGCCGGCGTGGCGGTTTTGGCGGGCGCCGCGGCCTTCGAAGGCGCGGCAGGCGGCAATGGCGTCGACGCCCCGCTGACCGAGATCAGCCCCTTGATCTTTCCGTAGGTGCCTTCCTTGATGCCGCTCACCTTCATGACTTCTTCTGGCGACTTGAACGGGCCGTTGGTATTGCGGTAATCGACGATCGCCTGTGCCTTCACCGGACCGATCTCGGGCAAGGCCTCGAGCTCGGCCTTGGTTGCCGTATTGATGTTCACCGCCGCCAACGCCAGTGCCGAGAACAGTACGGTCACCAGCAGCAGCACGAATCTTTTCATGGTTTTTTCCCCTGGATGGTAATGATCGGTCCGGCCTATCGCCTTCCCGGACCCGTGAAACGCGCAGACGATGCTACGGGTTGACCTCGCCCCGCGCAAGGAGCGCCTTGACGCAGCCGGCCACGCCCTCCTCGACCGTGAGCATCGACGCCGTGTATCCGGCGGCGCGCAGGCGAGTGAGATCGGCTTGCGTGAAACTCTGGTAGCGGCCGGCGAGCCCCGGCGGAAAACCGATGTACTCGATCGCGCCGGTGTGATGCAATTCCTCGAATGACAGCACGGGCATGCCGTCGGTGGCGCGGCATGCATTGATCGTCGCGGCGGCCACCGCGTTGAAGGTGGCAGCGCTGCCGGTGCCCACGTTGAAGATCCCCGAGCGCAGCGGGTGATCGAGAAAATCGAGGTTGACCTTGATCACATCGTCGACGCTGACGAAGTCGCGCCGCTGCTCGCCCGCGTCGTAGCCGCCGGAGCCCTCGAACAGCTGGACCTTGCCGGTGCTGCGGTACTGGTTGAAGAAATGCCAGACGACCGACGCCATCCTGCCCTTGTGCGCTTCACGCGGCCCGTAAACGTTGAAATAGCGAAAGCCCGCGATCTGCGAAGTGCGTTCGGGAAGCGTCCGCCGCACGTGCTGGTCGAACAGGAGCTTCGAATAGCCATAGACGTTCAGCGGCGCCTCGGCTGCGGCTTCCTCGCGAAACACCGGACCGGCGCCGTACACGGCCGCCGATGAGGCGTAGAGGAACGGGATGTCGTTGTCCTGGCAGTGTCGCAGCAGCGACATCGAATAGCGGTAGTTGTTGGCGAGCATGTAGCGCCCGTCGGTCTCCATCGTGTTCGAGCACGCGCCCTGGTGCAGAATCGCCACGATGTCGTCGTCCAGCTCGCCTTCGGCCAGCCGCGCCTGAAATTCATCCTGGTCGAAGTATTCGACGATTTCGCAGTCGACCAGATTGCGGAACTTGTCGGCCTGCTGCAGATTGTCGACGGCGATGATCTTCGTTTCGCCGCGCGCGTTGAGTGCCTTGACCAGGTTCGATCCGATGAACCCTGCGGCGCCGGTGACGACGATATTCAAGTGGTGTCCTTCAGAGCTCGATGTCGACGCTGCCGACTTCGGTGGTCACGAACGGCACGCGCGTCGTCACCGCGCAAAGAAGCTCGTAGCCGACGGTGCTGGCCGCGGCAGCGACATCGTCGACCGACAATCCTTCGCCCCAGAGCACCGCCGGGCTGCCGATGCCGGCCTCGGGCACTTCGGACAGATCGACGGTCATCAGGTCCATCGACACGCGTCCCGCGGTGCGCACTTTCTTGCCGCAGACGAGCACCGGCGTGCCGTTCGGCGCGTGGCGCGAATACCCGTCGGCGTAACCGCAGGCGATCACGCCGACCCGGTGCGCGCGCGCGGCGGTGTAGCCTCCGCCGTAGCCCACGCTGTCGTTGGCCTTCAGGTCCTGGACCGCGATCAGCTCGCTGCGCAACGTCATTACCGCTTTCAGGCCGAGCATGTCCGCCGTGTCGTACGGAAAGGGCGACGAGCCGTAGAGCATGATGCCGGGCCGGACGTAGTCGCCGCCGACGGTAGCGAACTTGATGACGCCGGCGGAGTTCGCCACCGAGCGCGGATACGACAGACCGCTGCACGCATGCTCGAAAGCCTGCAGCTGTTCCTGCACGCCGTCGTCTTCGTCGGCACGGGCGAGGTGCGTCATCAGACGCAGTGCAGCAACGCTGCTCGCACGCGACAAGCGCTCGGCGATATCATGCACCTGGTCGGGCTTGAATCCGAGGCGATTCATTCCGGTATTGACCTTGATGAACACTTCCAGCGGGCGCGCGAGGCTTGTCGTCTCCAGCATGCGCACTTGCTCGCTGTGGTGCACGACTACGGCAAGGCGGCGCGCAGCGATCTCGGGCAGCTCGCCGGTGCCGAAAAAACCTTCGAGCAGCAGAATTCTGCGCGCATAGTGATGCTCTCGCAGCGCAACCGCGGCATCGAGCTCGAGCAGCGCGAGGCCGTCGGCATCGGCCAGCGCGGGCAGTACGCGCATCAGCCCGTGTCCGTACGCGTTGGCTTTGACGACGGCGAGTACCTGCGCACCTGGCGCACGCTCGCGCGCAACTTGAAGATTGGCGCGCAATGCGGCCAGATTGATCTGTGCGAGGATCGGACGCGTCACGGTCAGAACGGCGGGAGGTCGATTGGCGAACCTTGGCCGGCCGGTTTGGTCTGAGAAGTGAAAACGTGGTATAAGGCGCGAGCCGCGAGCGCCGGCCAGTTGTTTTTATTATACACAAGCGCGGCGTGCGCCTCCCGGCTTCCGCGGCCTGCGCACCGCTAACAAGAGCGCACGCGCCAACTGAGGACGATGAAGGCCGGGTTCTACACGATAATGGCGGCGCAGTTTTTCTCGTCGCTGGCCGACAACGCGCTGCTTGTCGCTGCAATCCAATTGTTGCGCGATCTCGAATCGCCCGCGTGGATGACGCCGGCGCTCAAGCAATGCTTTGTCATTTCGTACGTCCTGCTGGCGCCGCTGGTCGGCGCGCTGGCCGACTCGATGCCCAAAGGGCGCGTGATGCTGATAACCAACGGCATCAAGATCGTCGGCTGCTCGCTGATGCTGATGATGTTCCACCCGCTCATCGCGTACGCGATCGTCGGCCTGGGCGCTGCCGCGTATTCGCCGGCCAAATACGGAATCCTGACCGAGCTGCTGCCGCCGCGGCAACTGGTCGTGGCCAATGGCTGGATCGAGGGCACGACGGTGGTATCGATCATCCTCGGCGTACTGATGGGAGGCCTGCTCATCAGCGGCCCGGTGTCCAGCGCGCTCCTGGCGATCGACATTCCTCATATCGACACCGGCATCGATACGCCGCCCGAGGCGGCGATCGCGGTGATCATGGGCACCTATGCGATCGCCGCGCTGTTCAACTGGTATATCCCCGACACCGGCGTCGATCACCGGATGCCGAGCAAGAATCCGATTTTCCTGATCCGCGAATTCGGCCATTGCTGCGCGCTGCTCTGGCGCGACAAGCTCGGCCAGATCTCGCTGGCGACGACGACGCTGTTCTGGGGTGCCGGCGCGACCTTGCAATTCATCGTCATCGACTGGGCCGCGTCGCACCTGTGCTACAACCTGTCCCGCGCCTCGTATCTGCAAGGCGTCGTTGCAATCGGCATCGCACTCGGCGCGGTCGCGGCGGCGCGCTTCGTGTCGCTGAAGAGCGCGGTCAAAGTGCTGCCGCTCGGCGTCCTGATGGGGATCGCGGTGATGGTCATGATCTTCGTGCAGAAGCTCGAAACCTCGGTGCTCTTGATGACGCTGATCGGCGCGCTGGCGGGGTTCTTCGTCGTGCCGATGAACGCGGTGCTGCAGCATCGCGGGCACGTGCTGATGGGCGCCGGCCATTCGATCGCGGTGCAGAACTTCAACGAGAATATCGGCGTTCTCGTGATGCTCTCGTTCTATGCGATGCTGGTTTTTCTTGGCTTGTCGACCAACGAGGTCATCGTGCTGTTCGGGTTGTTCGTCGCAGGCACGATGGCCCTGGTGATGTGGCGGCACAGGATCAACGTCGCCACCGGCGACCTGCTGCAGCTCCTCGCCGGCGATCGTCCGCGCAGCGGTGCGGCGACGCGCGGTACCAAGGCCTAGGCCACGCCGAAACCGGAAGTCGTTAGAGCATCACCGGTCGGTCGGAAAGCTCGTTGCCGCCGGCCGCGTCGCGCGGGAAGTGCCGGGCCAAAAGCGCGCTGACTGCCTCGATGCCGGCAACCGCGCCCTGCTCGAAGCGCCCTTCGCGGAAGGCCGACTCCATCGTCCGGCAGATGTCCCGCCAGGCCGCCTCGCCCACCTTGCGATGGATGCCGCGATCGGCGACGATTTCCACATCCTTGTCGGCCAGCAGCACGTAGACCAGGACGCCGCTGTTGTGCTCGGTATCCCAGACGCGCAACCGGCCGAATGTCTCGACGGCGCGGGCACGCGGCGTTTCATGCTGCAGCACCAGCGACAGCGGGAGCGCGGCCTCGACGGCGAAGCAGACCTGACCGGCGTGACGGCGTTCGCCCTCGGCGATCGCGTGCTGGATGTGCTCCAGAGCTTCTGGCGGAAAAACGCGCCGCGCCGTGCGGTGATCGGTGACCAGATGTCGCCAGAAACGGTACGGCCGCTGTTCGAAGGCGCGCATCTTCACCCTCACCAGCTGCCCGACGCGCCGCCGCCGCCGAAGCCGCCTCCGCCGCCGCTGAAGCCTCCGCCCCCGCCGAACCCACCACCGCCTCCCGGGATGAAAATCCCCGGACCACCGCGTCCTGAGATACTGGTGAACAGCATGACGATGAAGCCGATGACCGCGGCAGCGCCGGCGATCAGCAACGAGCTGGCGACGAACCAGGCAATCGCGCCGACGATGCCGCCACCGAGCAGCGAACCGCCGAGCTTGCCGAAGATCGAGCGCAGCACGCCGCCCAGGACCGGCGCGGCGACCAGGAGCACGATCAGCATCGTGCCGAAGTCGAATCGGCGCGGAGACCCGCGCTTGCGTTGCGGCGTAACCGCCGGCAGCGGCTCGCCGGCGTCGACGACCGCGATGATGCGGTCGACGCCGGCGTTGATGCCTGCGGCGAAATTGCCTGCGCTGAATTCGGGCGCGATATTCTCGGCGATGATGCGGCGCGAAGTGACGTCGGTCAGCACGCCCTCGAGGCCGTAGCCGACCTCGATACGCATGTGCTTGTCGTTCTTGGCGACCAGCAGTATTGCGCCATTATCCTTGCCCTTCTGGCCGATTCTCCAGGCGTCGGCGACCCGAATCGAATACTCCTCGATAGCCTCCGGCGCGGTGGTCGGCACGATCAGCACGGCGAGCTGGTTGGTCGTGCGCGCCTGCCAGTCGCGAAGCTTCGCCTCGAGCGCCTGGCGTTCGCCCGTCGAGAGCGTGCCGGTCTGGTCAGTGACCGCGCTGGTCAGCGGCGGGGTCGGCAAGGGCCCATCCGACGGCGCGCCGAACGCAAACGACGCCAGCGCGGCATAGATGAGCAGCGCAGCCAGGCCGCGACCGAGCAGGCAGGAATGGGTCATGAAGGCGGCGGCAAGTCCGCACGCCGCGCGGAAGCCGCGCGGCGTGCGGCGTTCAGCTCTTCGGCGCCGGCGCGGGCGCAGGCTGCGCAGGCGGCTTGCTGAAATCGACCGTCGGCGGCGCGCTGATCGCCTTTTCGTTGTCGACGGTGAAGTTGGGCTTCACCTCCATCTTGAACACCATCGCGGTCAGATTGGTCGGGAACGACCGCACTGTGGTGTTGTATTCCTGCACGGCTTTGATGAAGCGGTTACGCGCCACGGTGATGCGGTTCTCCGTTCCTTCGAGCTGCGAAGTCAAATCGCGGAACAGCGCGTCCGACTTCAATTGCGGATAATTTTCCGAGACGACCAAGAGCCGCGACAGCGCCGACTGGAGCTCGCCCTGCGCCGCCTGGAACTTGGCGAATGCCGCCGGATCATTGAGCAGCTCCGGCGTCGCCTTGATGCTGCCGACACTGGCGCGCGCATTGGTGACTTCGGTCAGCACCTGCTGCTCCTGCGCGGCATACCCCTTGACGGTGTTGACCAGGTTGGGGACCAGATCGGCGCGCCGCTGGTACTGGTTGACGACTTCCGACCAGGCCGACTTGATCTGCTCGTCCTGCCGTTGCAGGTCGTTATAGCCGCACCCGGACAACATCAGCGTCGCGAACACCGCGGTGAATGCCGCGGCGGCCAGGCCAGAATACTTGCGCATGCTTCTTTCCTCCCAGAGTCGCCACGCGTTCAAGGCCCATGCGAAGCGCGTTACTCGGGCAAGGTCGCCCGTCGGCCTTTAGTTGGGGGCCGCCGCCGCGCTTTGCAAGCCGGCGTCGGACAGAGCGCGAACCGTTGCCCGCGCGAGGCAGAGATCTTCCCACGCCTTGGCTTTGTCGGGCAAGTTGCGCAGCAGGTACGCCGGATGATAGGTGACGATCAGCGGCACGCCCTGATAGCGGTGCACGCGACCGCGCAAGCTCGCGATCGTCGCGTCGACGCCGAGCAGCGTCGTCGCCGCGCTCCGGCCGAGCGCGACAATGAGCTTCGGCCGTGTCAGCGCAATCTGCCGGTCCAGGTACGGCCGGCAGGCATCGACCTCGCCGGGTTCAGGCGTTCGGTTGCCGGGCGGACGGCATTTGAGCACGTTGGCGATGTAGACGTTGCGCTCGCGCCGCATGCCCAGCGCGGCGAGCATGTTGTCGAGGAGCCGTCCCGCCTGTCCGACGAAGGGCTCGCCGCGGGCGTCCTCTTCGGCGCCCGGCGCCTCGCCGACAAACATCCATTCGGCGCCGGCGTCGCCGACGCCGGGCACCGCCTGCCGGCGCGAGCGGCACAACCCGCATGCGGTGCACGCCTGCACATCGGCGGCGAAATCGGACCAGCCGAGTGTGGCGATGCGCGCGACACGCTCCACCGCGCCCGCCCCCGGCGCCGTGCGCGCCGGATCGATGGCCGCATCACGCATCGTCGGCGGCGGCGAGACTGTGGGTGGCGAGGCGATCTCGCGCGGCGCGGCAGCGGACGGCGGCGCGCGCAGGCGCCATACCGGAAGCAGCCCCAGCTCGCGCAGGATGTCGACGCGATCAACCATGCGCATCGCGCCCGAGGTGGCGGCGCATCACCAACGCATCCTCGCGCCGGCTGGCGCCGGCCGGCGCCGGATAGTAGCCCACGCGACGCGCGACCGGCGCGAATCCCTCGCGCAGATAAAGCGCGATGGCAGCGTGATTCGATTCGCGCACTTCGAGAAAGCATTGCTCGGCGCCGAGGCTCATCGCGTCGGCGAGCAGCCGCCGCAACAGCCGGCGGCCCAGGCCCCGCCGGCGTGTCGGCGCCGCGACCGTCAGATTGAGAAGCTGCGCCTCGCCCGGCGAGAGCATCAGCACGCCGTATGCCACGACGTTGAAGTCGAGCTCGCCGACGAGTGTTCCGTAACCTGCGGCAAAGGCATCGCGAAAATTTCCCTGCGTCCACGGCGCCGCATGCGAGGCCTGCTCGAGCGCCGCGACGATCGGAAGGTCCGCCTCGCGCATCGGACGCCAGGTCACCGTGGCCTCGATACCCGCCTCGACGCCGTCGCTCATTGCGGCCGTCCGAAGGCGCGCTCGGCGCTGGTCAGCGCGACCTTGTGCCGCAGATAGATCGGTGCGGCATCGCGCGCGGCAACGCCCTCGCCGGCGGCAAGACGCGGCAGCGCGAGCGTGCCGATCGCCGTCGCCGTCGGCGCCAGTATCGGTTCATACGACGCGAGCACCGCAATGCAACGCTCGCGCAGCGCCGGATACGCGGTGAAACCGCTGCCGACGCCGGTCCAGCCGCCGCCATCGGGCAAGGTCACCGCGGCTGGAGCGATCACCGCGGGCGCCACGGCTTCGTGCCATCGCACGCTATCGTGCCGGTAAGCGGCGACGTAGACTTCCTGCGCCCGCGCATCGAGCGCCGCGATGACCCGGCTGGTCGCATGCTGCTGCCGGGCGGTCTCGGCCAAGGCTTCGAGCGTCGATACGCCGACCATCGGCAGTCCGGCGCCGAATGCCAACCCTTGCGCGATGCCGCAGGCGATCCGCAGTCCCGTGAACGCGCCCGGTCCCGCGCCGAACGCCACGCCGTCCAGGTCCGAGAGCGTAGCGCCGTGGTCGTCGAGCAGCCTGCGGATCATCGGCAACAGTAACTCGGAGTGACGGTGCCCGGCGATCAGCGAGCGCTCGTCCCACGCGGCGCCATCGCCGAGCGCGACCGCGCAGGTTTCGGTCGAGGCATCGATGGCCAGGATTCGCATCGGCGCATTTTACCGTGCCTAAAAGTCGGCGCGATGTCGCGCCGGTGCACGCCGGTACAATGATCGATTTGCGCTTCGGCGCGGCAAGGCCATGGATACCGTCCTCATTACCGCGCTCGACCAGGATGGCCGCGGCATAGCGCGCATCGACGGCAAGGCGGTGTTCGTCGAGGGCGCTCTGGTCGGCGAGCTCGTCACGATCGAGATCTATCGCCGAAAACCCAATTACGAGCTCGCGCGCACGGTCGAGATTCTGCGCGCCAGCCCTTCGCGCGTCGCACCGCTGTGCCCGCATTTCGGCGTCTGCGGCGGCTGCAGCCTGCAGCATCTGGACGTCTCGGCGCAGGTCGCCGCCAAGCAGCGCGTGCTCGAGGATGCGCTCCGGCACATCGGGCGGGTGCGCGCGGACGAGCTGCTGGCGCCGATTCACGGACCGTCGTGGGCGTACCGGCAGCGCGCGCGCCTGTCGGTGCGCGACGTGCCCAAGAAAGGCGGCGTGCTGGTCGGCTTTCACGAGCGGAAGTCGAGCTTCGTCACCGACATGCGCTGCTGCCCGGTGCTGCCCGCGCACATTTCCTCGCTGCTGCCGGCATTGCGCGAGCTGGTCGGGAGCCTTTCGTTGCGCGACCGCTTGCCGCAGATCGAGCTCGCCGTCGGTGACGACGCGGACGACGGCACCGGCAACGAAGTCCTGGTGTTGCGCAACCTCGCCCCGCTGACGGCCGCCGACGGGCGCACGCTGACGGACTTCGCCGATCGCCACGGCGTGCGGCTGTACCTCCAGCCGGAGGGGCCCGCCACCGTGCAGGCGTTTCATCCGCCGGCGCGGAGCTTGAGTTACACGCTGCCCGATTTCGGCGTGCGCATCGAGTTTCAGCCGACCGATTTCACCCAGGTCAACGTCGCGATGAATCGGATGCTGGTCCGGCGCGCGGTCGGCTTGCTCGACCCGACGCCCGGTGAGGCGATCGCCGACTTCTTTTGCGGCCTGGGCAACTTTACCTTGCCGATCGCCCGGCGCGGGGCGCGTGTGGTCGGCGTCGAGGGCAGCGCGCCGCTGGTGCGAGGCGCGCAAGCCAATGCGCAAGCCAACGGCCTGGCAGACCGCGCGCGTTTCGTCGCCGCGAATCTGTTCGACGCCACGCCGGCAGGCATCGAAGCGCTGGGTGCGATCGACAAAGCACTGCTTGATCCGCCGCGCGAAGGCGCAATTGCGCTGGTCAAGGCGCTGCCCGAAACGCGGCTGTCGCGCGTCGTCTACGTTTCCTGCAATCCAGCCACGCTTGCCCGCGACGCGTCGGCGCTGGTGCACGAGCGCGGCTTTTCGTTGCGCAAGGCAGGCATCGTCAATCTCTTCCCGCACACGGCGCATGTCGAGTCGGTCGCGCTCTTTACGCGCTGAGCCGACGCAAAAGAAAAGGGCGCCCGCAGGCGCCCTTGGTCACGACAGCCGGAACCTTCAGTCTCGCTGGCCGGAGAAGATCAGCAGCAGATTGAGGATGTTGACGAAGATGTTGTAGATGTCGAGGAACAGCGCCAACGTCGCCATGATGTAATTGGTCTGGCCGCCGCGGACGATCGCGTTGACGTCGTGCAGCAGATAGGCCGAGAAGATCAGCACGGCAATCGCCGAGACGGTCACCGACAGGGCCGGGATATGCAGGAACAAGTTCGCCAGCGACGCCACGATCAGCAGGATCAGCCCGACGAACAGGAACTTGCCGAGGAAGCTGAAGTCGCGCTTCGATACCGTTGCGATCGTGGCCATCACGAAAAACACCGCCGCGGTCATGCCTCCGGCGAGTGCCACCAGCTGGCCGCCGTTCCTGACCTGCGCTGCGAATTGCAGCATCGGCGCGAGCATGACGCCCGACACGAAGGTGAAGCCGAATATCGCGAGCACGCCCCAGCTGCTGTTGCGCAGCGCCGAAACGACGAACAGCATGCCGAACATCGCGCCGAACATCAGCAGCGGCGCCATGATCGGCGAAGTCTTGAACATGCTGCCGAAGTTGATCGACGTCCCGAACCATGCGCCGGCGATCGTCGGCAGCATCGACAGGGCGAGCAGCCAGTAGGTGTTGCGTAAAACGTTCTTCTGCTGGTCGCTCGTGACGATCGTCGCGCCGGACTGGGCCGGCGGTGCCGGTTGCCGCCATGCGGGCTGGGTGCTGTCGATCGGAACGGGCTTCAGTTGCGGTTCCATCAGATTTCCTTTTCCAAGGCGACGGATTCCGTCGCGTCCGCTTAGACTAGCAGAAATACCCCAAGTTTCAACTGCACGGCTTTCAGGGCAATAAGTTCAATATGCCGTCGCGCGAGGCTAATTCAAGGGCGAGCCCGCCGCAGCGCTTCGCCGGCGCCGCGACCTTCTGGATCGCAGTGCTATGATTTTGCCCTGCCGGGGACGCCGGCAGGCATCGCCCGGAAGGTTGGCAGAGCGGTTGAATGCACCGGACTTGAAATCCGGCGTGTCGGCAACGGCACCGTGAGTTCGAATCTCACACCTTCCGCCAGTTTCGGTTCCCATAAATTCCTAACAGGGCGCAACAGTCACCGATTTACCCTCTGCATAAGCCGCCAAACGGTTCTCACAGGAGCGAATAAGCGCGATTGACAGCCGGGGGCAAGTGGGGGCAACATTCGCGCAGGTTGCCCCTAACGCCAAATGGAGTTGCCCCCGATGCCTTTAACCGCGAAGAAGATCGAGAACGCGAAAGCTCGAGCGACGCCGGCTCGCCTCTGGGATTCGGGCGGACTGTACATTGAGATTTCACCGAGCGGAGGCAAATGGTGGCGTTGGAAATATCGCTTCGGTAGGAAGGAGAAGCGGGTTTCCTTCGGCACATTTCCCGACGTTTCAATCCGAACCGCGCGCGACAGGCGCGACGATGCGCGCAAATTGCTTAGTAGCGGCACTGATCCGAGCGTCCATCGAAAGACGGAGAGGCGGAGGAAACAGCAGGCGACAGCAAATAGTTTCGAGGCGGTCGCCCGCGAGTGGTACGCGAAGCAGGTGCACACCTGGGTCCCCACCCATGCGACCGACGTGCTGCGCAGGCTTGAATCCAACCTGTTCCCTGAAATCGGCGCGACGCCAGTCGCCGAGCTGACTGCCCCCGCGTTGCTCGCGGCGCTGCGCAGGATCGAACATCGTGGCGCACATGACCTAGCGCACCGGGTGTTGCAAGTGTCCGGACAGGTGTTTCGCTACGGCATCGCGACAGGCCGCTGTGAGCGCGACCCGTCGCGCGACCTGCGCGGCGCCCTCACGCCACATAAGGCTCGACATCAAGCCGCAGTCACGCCAGAAGAACTGCCTGCCCTACTGCGCGCGATCGATGGCTACGGCGAGCTGGGCGACAGATTGACCGGCTATGCGCTTCGGCTCCTTGCGCTTACATTCGTCCGCACTGGCGAATTGATCGGCGCAACGTGGGAGGAAATCGACACGGAGGGCGCGACGTGGATTGTTCCTCCCGAACGCATGAAAATGAAAACGGAGCACGTCGTACCACTTTCCCGGCAGGCGCTGGCGGTTTTGCGCGACGTGCGGGGCATCGGCGGTGGGAGCCGCTATGTTTTCCCGGGCCGCAATCCGGATAAACCGCTAAGCAACAATACGATGCTCTTTGCTCTGTACCGGCTTGGTTACAAGGGCAAGATGACGG
This sequence comes from Betaproteobacteria bacterium, assembly GCA_003153475.1. Lineage (GTDB taxonomy): Bacteria > Pseudomonadota > Gammaproteobacteria > Burkholderiales > Casimicrobiaceae > PALSA-1003. The sequence goes on from PLYT01000006.1 coordinate 24,660, forward strand.
GGCACGGGTTTCGCGCTGTGGCCTCAACGATTCTGAACGAGGCCGGATTCCGCGCTGATGTGATCGAGCGTCAGTTGGCGCACTGCGAGCGCAACGACGTGCGAGGCGCATACAATCGCGCCGAATATCTGCCGGAGCGTCGCAAGATGATGCAGCAATGGGCTGACATACTGGCCGCGCTGGCGAGCGGCGCGCGAGTGATCCCGTTGCAGCGGCGCGCGTAGTTCCCCTCGTCCCAGTAAATGGCGAATATCAGCACTCCCATTGCTCCGGCGGATGGGTACGCCACGAGCGCACGCTCAGCTTTCAATGGGTTGCAAGTCTTGGCCGAAACGCAGAGGCTCACTGCGAACGATCTCGCTCGAAATTGCACGTTGCTCGCCGCGCTCGCCGTTGAATGCGCGCTCAAGCACTTCCTTGCGACGACGGGCACTCCTAACAACAATCTGCGGGGCCATAACTTGGTCGACCTTTGGGAAAGGGCAAACGTCGCGGGGCTTGCAATAGAAGCGAAGGCGCCCTACTGGTGCGAGAAATTGTCGGATGTTACGACTGGTCCCTTGTTTTTCATCCGATACGGCTACGGCGCAACCGGCGCGCTTGTGATTCCCCCGCCCCTCCTGGTTCAGGAAATTACCAATCTTTTGACGACGATCGGCATCTGAGAAACGCCGCGCCTAGCCCGACGGGGCGAACACCGGGCACCCTAACCCGGCCGGCGCGGCACCTCTTTTAGGGGCGCTAAAGGGGGCGCAATGGCTCGTAAGGCGCAACGTCCAAAGTGTGGCCACTGGGACGTGGCTGAATTTAATCAATTTATTGGGCTCACACGCGAATCAACTCTTCATGCTGCAGAGTTTGGTCCGACACTTCCACAAGATTCGTTTTCGCCGCGTTGGTTGTTCGCGACCACTCTAAGTGACATCGCACGCAGCTCGGGACGTTGGGAAGATCGCAGGTTGGAGCGGCTCAAACGGCTTCATCTCGAAGTCGAAACACATCCAGTCCACAAGGACTTGGAACAAGACGAAAACTTCCGAGAAGCCCGGCGTGTGTTTCGTCGGAAAGTGGATCAAAGGATTGCTCGCTATTGTGACCCCTACGCCGAGTTCCGATTTCTTAACACGGTCGTTGGCATAGTTGTTAGCCACGCGCGGCACCCCAACTTCATTCCCAAGTTCCCCTCGCGCGAAACCGCACGAATGGCGCGCAGCTATGCCCTTAAGCTGCTGGCTACAATGGAAGATGGCATCAGACTCCCGGACTGGCGCGAGGACGGGATCTTACGCGCTGGCCTCATTGGTCTCGCTGCTCGCATAGAGACGGACTTGCTCGCACAAGGTGAACGCAAGCCAAGATCGGACGACTCCGCGTCTCAGCGTTGGTATTTGGTGGGTCTCGCTCGCCAGCTTCTCGAAGACTTCGAACAGGCCTCGCCAAAGATCATATCGGCAGTCGCCGCAATGATGGGATTTATGCCAGACAGCTCGACGATCGGGCGCTACGTGCGAGAAGCCAAGCGCAAGAACTCTATTGAGTCCGCCAAGCGCGATACCGTCAGTTAGCAAGGCAAAATCAGCGTTAGCTGAGCGGGTGCGAAAGCGGGCAAATCCACGTTGTTCTGCTGCGCCCTTTACTCGCATCTAATGCGACGATTTCGCTCATGTTCCCGGCTAGGCCCGAGGGAACTCAACAGGAGCGATAGATAAATGGCCGAGCAAATTCGCGATACACCGACAATCCTTCGGCGCAAGCAAGTCGAAGCCCGGACCGGCCTTAGCCGCTCGACAATCTACCTTCGGGTTAATCAAGGAACATTTCCAAAGCCTGTAAACCTGGGCGCCCGGGCCGTTGGATGGATTGAATCTGAAATATCTGATTGGCTGACCCATCGAATCGAAGCAAGCCGCACCGCAGGCGCACAATGAGTGCCCTAGAAACTGAAGCCTCGTGGTCTGGCAGAGGAGATATGCCGGAAGCGATTGCATATGCAAGCGGCGACGCAAACATGTCCGACTCCTTCGCGTTCGCGCAACGGCGGCGGCTACCTGCGTTCGGCCGTGCGATCCGGGCAAACCTGCTAGCCGGCAAACGCCCTAAGATTGGCGGCGGATGCGTATGCATCGTCACGGACTGGACGATCCGAACGCCCCTGGCGCAAATGGTATGCGAATCGAGCATCGCGGCCGGGTCGTGGGACCTGACTTTCCTTGCTGGCGTCGAAGTTCTGTTGCTGACCCGCGCGCCAGACGTGGCGCAGGCCGAAACATTGCGCAAGGCCCTGCTGGACGCCGGCAGCCCGCTTGTCTCGCTGCACGTTGTGCCAGAGACCAACTGTGGCGGCTAACTCGTTGTGGCGAGAAGCAACGCCCGCGGAATTGACAGCAACCGCGCGCGGGCAGGAACGCGCCCGAGAGGACGGCAAGTCGTCGCCGGTATCCGAACCACAACCGGCGGCACGGAACGCCACGGCGGCCAATACGACGACAGTATCATCGTATTTGACGCATAGGTGTGTCGCCGACGTGACGGCCGTGCCGATTCGCTGGCTGTGGCCGGGGCGTATCGCACGAGGCAAGGTAACGCTGATCGCTGGGCATCCAGGTCTTGGCAAGAGTCAACTGACCCTGAATCTCGCGGCGGTTGTGTCCACCGGGGGGCGCTGGCCGGCGGATGGCAAGCGAAGCGAGCGCGGATCCGTTGTGATCCTCTCTGCCGAGGACGACGTGGGCGACACAATCAAACCGCGCCTAGAAGCTGCCGGTGCCGACGTGACCCGCTGTCATGTAGTGGACGCAGTGCGTGACGTTGATGGTGCAGGCGCGATCTATTTACGCGCTTTTAGCCTGGCGGCCGACGTGGCGCGACTCGAGGCCCTTCTCGCGGAGTTGGGCGACGTCGCGCTGGTCGGCATCGACCCCCTGACGGCATATCTTGGTGACGCCGATTCGCACAAGAACGCGGAAGTTCGCGGCCTACTCGCGCCGCTCAGCGAAATGGCGGCGCGACGCGGCGTTGCAGTGGTCTGTGTGTCCCACCTAAACAAGGGCGGCTCTAGCGAGGCGCTTCTGCGGGTGAGCGGATCGCTGGGATTCGTCGCGGCGGCACGCGCGGCGTTTATTGTGACCAAAGACGCCGATAACCCGGCACGTCGGCTCTTCCTGCCGCTTAAGAACAACCTAAGTAGCGACGAGACCGGCCTGGCATTCGCGGTCGAGCCATGCCAACTCGCGAGCGGAATCGAAACGTCGAGAATCTTGTGGGAGTCGGCGCCCGTGACCGTGACAGCAGACGACGCGATGGCACCGGTCGAAGCGACGGCCGAACGCACGGAAATCGCCGACGCATCCGATTGGTTGCGTGACCTGCTGGCGACGGGCCCCGTTGAGGCGCGTGAGGTCCTTCGGCTGGCCGGACAGCAAGGATTCAACGCTCGCATGGCCCAGCGGGCGCGGCAGCGGATCGGAGCAACGACCCGGCGCGAGGGGTTCGGCAAGGGTTCGCGTGTCCTTTGGTCTATCCCCATAGATGACAAGTCAAGCATAGACGACACGACGGAAATGCTGTCGCCTATGCGTCCCGTCGTCATCTATGGAGCGGGCCCAGACGACGCGCCGAAGCCGGCGGCTGCCAGCACGGCCGATGGCGACCGGTACCGCAAGGCAAGCCGTGGCGAATGATACTGACGCCCGACCCGTTTGCTTGCTACCACCTCTAGCGGCTCCCGCGCCCGTCAGGTGTAAACAATGCAGGCAAGCGCGCGCCCGCTGGGCGTCGGCCGTAGTCTAGAAGTAGACCAGAACAGACAGCGAGTTAGCCAAAGGATTTCGATAAAAAATGGGCGGATGGGGCAGCGGGCGGCCAGGACGGCGCGACGTGATTGAACGCCGGTTGCGGTTGGATGTGCGCGTGTTTCGTCGCAATGGCTGGCTGGTCGCGGGCCGAGCCGGCACGCTGTACTGGTCGGGGTACGGCGAGCAAACGGCATCGGTCAGATTTACGACGCACGGCGATGCTGTGGTTCTGGAGTACACGACGAAGGATGAAAACGGTCAGGCGGTCCCGGTGCAGATCGATGTGCCGATCCGGCGCTTGCCGTGCCGGTTCGGCGGGCATCGGCATTACTGGAAGTGCCCACGATGTGTTCGGTGGTGCGAAGTTCTGGCGGCTGACTTGAGTTGCCGCGGTTGGGCTTGCCGACAATGTCTGCGGCTGCGCTACGCCTGCCAGGGCCTTGCGCCAGCAGTTCGGGTGCAGCAGCGCGCGCACAGGATGTTCGAGCGACTGGGGGGGAACGCGGACTATGTCATGAAACCACGCTGGATGCGATGGCGCACGTTCAATCGCCTTGTGGCTCAAGCGCAGGACTTCGATGCGATGGCAGACAAGCTGTTCGCAGTTGACTGCATGAATCGCTTCGGCATGTTGCCCGATGATCTGGCCGAATGGGTAGTGAAGCCGCGTGGCCGCTAACGACTGGGCACACGCCGTATGCGCGCGTAGTAGCGCCAATCACAGCAAATGGAGACCGACGAATGACGCAGAAGAACGAATTGACAATTACCGCGACCGAAACGCTGGAGCTGCGCACCCTAGCGATGAGGCTGCAAACTGATCTGGCGCGCTTTGGCGACCGATGGGCGCGACGGCAGCCGTGCTCGCGTGGACCGGTGCCGGATGCGGATGCGCGCCTGGCGATGCTCGCGACCCGCTTTGTCCAAATCCTTCAAAAGGAGCTTGAGTAGCACCGCGGTCGATTTCGGCCACATTCGACGCCGTTTAAGCTGGGCATTCCCTCATAGCCTTGGGCACATTCCTTGCATCGTCGATTCGATGTCGGTTGAAGAGAGACATGGATAGCTATCGGTGTCGCTGCTAGTCAGTAAGTGACGTGCCAGTGCAAGTTCCTGTACTTGGCGCTGTCGGCGACTACGGGGGGGGCGAATGAAAACAACACTACTCCACCTGGGCGGTGAGGCGCTGCTTATTGCCCTTACTACCCTTGCAGCGCTTGCAGCGAACAATCTCGGGGCGACCGAAAAGACCGACGCAGTCCGAGAACTGCGCGGTACGGTCGAGAGGGACAAGCAGCTGGACACTTGGACCTTTCGGTTCAAGATCGAAGGGCGAACTACGTCCACAAGAACCGTCGATGCAGTAGCGGCCGACATCCAGCAAGTGACCGGGCTGCCGCTTCAATGGGTGCGCTCCAACTCGCATGGCGTCGTGGAGTTTTCGTCAGCTCAGCCGATGTCGTGGGATAACGCTGCTGTAATCCGTTCAGCTATTCACACTCTCGATTACGTCGCTGGTGGTGTCAGGGCATCACCGAGTAATGCAGCAAATGCGTCCGTAGAGTCGCAGTCGGCAACACCAAGCTCCCGCGAGGCTCCTGGCTTCATTGTTAAACCTCAATGGACGTCCGCATCAGGGGTAACTGGCGACGTGGTGCCCTCCGACGTTCTGCAAGCATTGGAGCAAGCCGCCGAGCAGCCGATCGTGGAAGTACAGAGAATAGCCGGAGGTATGGTTGTCCTTCGCTTCGCCTACACGGTATCAGAGCCAGCTCTCACCGATATTGAAACAAGGCTGATGGCGACGGGCTTGGTTGAGTGGGCACAGCCAGACGAAGTAGTTCAACACAGCCTTGTCCCAAATGACTCGCTGTACGGCTTTCAGTGGAACCTCTGGTCTTCCACGGGTGGGATCAATGCGCCAATGGCGTGGGATTTCACAACGGGATCGGCGAGCGTCGTGGTCGCGGTCATCGATACCGGTGCGCTTTTTGCGCATCCCGACCTTGCTGGCCGGTTCATACAGGGTTACGACACGATCACCGACCATTCCAGATCTCGGGATAGCAGTAGTCCTAATTCCGATGCTAGCGACAAGGGAGATTGGCAAGAGGTGGGCGATTGCGGAAACAATGCTTTTAGATCGAGTACTTGGCATGGCACGCACGTCGCCGGAATCATTGGCGCGGCATCCTCAAACGGACTTGGCATTTCGGGCATTGACTGGAGCGTTCGCATCCAGCCCGTTCGAGTGTTGGGACGATGTGGTGGGACGCTAAGTGACATCATAAATGGCATGGAGTGGGCAGTCGGCTTGCCTGTGCCGGGACTTGCTACGAATCCTACTCCGGCACGTATTCTCAATATGAGCCTTGGCAGCACGGTTCCAAGCCAACAGTGCTCACCTGCCTATCAAACCGCCGTTGACGATGTAAGTGCTGCCGGCGGATTGATCATCGTCGCAGCCGGCAACAATGCCCCCACGGGGGTCGGGGAAGCTGGCTTTTACCAACCCAGTGGCTGTGCCGGTGTAATTGCCGTCGGTGCCACAGACCCTTTCGGGATGCGCGCCCCATATTCGGATTACAGCACCCAGTTCGTGGTCGATCTTTCCGCCCCAGGGGGAGCCCAGTCCTCTCAAAACGACCCCAATGGGGTGTTGTCAACTCTTGATACAGGGATTCGCACGCCGGAAGGCCCGACGTATCGGTACTACCAGGGCACTAGTCAGGCGACTCCGCACGTATCTGGCGTGGCTGCTTTGCTACTCGCAGCTAATTCATCGCTAACAAACCGCCAAATCTATTGGACGATGATAGATACAACGCGCGACTTCAATCCGCTATCGATCTGCTATCGCACATTCCTATGCGGCTGGGGAATTCTGAATGCGCACGCTGCGCTATTGCGCGCCACGACAGCGCCCGCGAATGGTCCAACCTTTGTGACCATCCGCTCGTCTGCAAACCCGTCGCTGCCAGGCCAAGCGTTTACCATTTCCGCCACGGTGTCCCCTTCCAATGTTACGGGGACGGTGACCTATTATCTCGGCGGCAATCCCCTGCCTGGCTGCACTAGTCTTGCACTATCTCAGGGTTCAACGGGATGCTCCTTCACGAATTACCCCGCGAATCCTGTCGGTTACCAGGTTCAGGTTCTCTTTGATGGCGACTACACTCACCATTGGGCATGGTCGCCAACGCTGACTCAATTTGTTAGCGCGTCCGGCGGCGGAGCGCCGACTGCTGAAGCAGTCGAGTATTACTACGCGCCATGGAACTACTACTTCGAGACCTCGTTCCCGGACGAGATCGCAGCGCTGGACGGCGGAGCCTTTGGAGGCGTGTGGCAGCGTACCGGCCAAACGTTCAATATCTGGCCCGAGCCGGGCGCTTCAGGGTCACCGACTTGTAGATTCTTTAGCACGACATTCGCGCCGAAGAGTTCGCACTTCTACACCCCCGTCCCTGCGGAGTGTGCGGCGGTCAAGACCAATCCAAACTGGGAGTTTGAATCCATCGCGTTCTACATCGCGCTGGCGGACGCCAACGGCAATTGTGCGGTGGGAACTCGCCCACTCTACCGGTTCTACAACAATGGGATGGGCGGAGCGCCCAATCATCGGTACACGACCAGCCCGACCATCTTCAATGAAATGGTTGCGCAGGGTTGGACCTTTGAGGGTAACCCGAATACGAAAGTGTTTGCGTGTGTGCCTCAATGATTAGTCGGACTTGCTCCACTTCCAAGTTCCGATCATTGGTATTTGAATCTTGCGATTTTTCGCAGGCAGTCGTGGAGGTCGAGCGCTTTCGGCACCTACGATGAGGACGCACCATGACGACCAGCAGGTTTAAAAAATCCTCTTGGCAGCCAATACCGGAGGCGCTTGCTTCACTGCATCCTCTTTATGGAATGGGAGGCGTCGTCTGCTATTTCGCCGGCTACCTGATACTTTGTTTAGTGGTATCGATTTGGTCATTGTTCTGGCTATATGGCGCTACCGATTACTATGCGAATTATGGTCATGCTAGCGATTTCGCGCGCGCCACGGCAGCAGTGTGGGCCGAGCTTGTCGGCTATGTCGTAATCCTGGGACTTCTCCTAACGCGTTCCCGACATTTCATTGTGGCCGCTCTCATAATCGTTCTTGCTTGTATCGTTCTGAGTTTGGTTGGAACAGCGAACATTGACGTCGCGATGAGGGCGATGGATGCTACTTATTCGAAAACCCCATGGTGGCCTGGCATACTGTTTCTCTTTCTATTGCCGGTTTACACATCGCGGCGTATTCGCGTGACGACGCGGCATGAAGTGCTGAAGGACGATCCCATACTAAACGTCGTTCAGGACCCAGGAGAAGTAACAGACACTTCAGTGTTGGCGGCCGTAGTCGAGAAACAGTGCTCCCAGCCAACTGCCCCAGGATTTGGAACCCACCATGCTCCGCTCTCGTCGTCGACGATAGGCGCTGAGCCGCCCACTACAACTGAGCTGGCCGCCATCGACCCGAAGGTGATTTACGCCAAGATCACCGACGAACTTGACTCAGGCGATCTTGATAGGGCTCTGTGGACCCAGGCGTTTGCAGAGGCGGATGGGGACGCAACGAGGACACGCGCGGCATACATCCGCTATCGAGCGGTCGAACTTCGTCAGACCAACTCAAGTCTTAGGACGCCTCATCAGCAAAGCGCAGGCGATAGCAACATCGCGGAACGCGATTTCATTGTCAAGGAAGAAAAGAGAGCTTCCTCGGAACCGGACTCAGTCGCGGCCCAATCTACCGCCGGGCGAACCCAGGCGGCACGCGAAGATGAGCGTTTTCATGCCGCCGCAATAACATCCAAGGGGGCATTGGGCCCGAGGAGGGACGAACCTGCTCCTAAAGCATCGTCAGCCCCTCCAGGACGAACGCCAGTCCGGCTAGGGGCCAGCAGGGCCGCCGCGCAATCGGTTCAAGACACTGCAAAGCCGAGCGCTTCTCTGGAAGCTGGAGTCCCCGCTGCTAATCGCAAATCAGGGACGGTAATTATTGTTTTGCTCGTTGTTGGGCTCCTTGTGCTAGGCGCAATCGTGACTAATAAGACTGGAACAAGCGAAGTCCCACTGGTCGCGCAATCACGACCCCCGTCCACGCCAGCAGAAAATGTAGCGCCGCAAGGCGCCGCCCCACATGCGCCATCCCTGCCCGGGCCGACTATGGCGGAACGATTGCGCGATTATGCGGCCCATTACCCAATAATGGAGCCCGCTCATGATGACGAAACGCGCTTGGCCCGTGTGACGGGCGAGAGCAACGGCGCTGACGGCCTCCTAATATTCGAGTACGAGTTGACCGCACTGGGCCAAGAACAATATATAGCTCGTCGGCTCGCGTCGGACGAAGAACTGCGGGCTCGCATGGTTTCTGTGATGTGTGGTGACAGAGAACGTCGCGAATTTGTCGCCAGAGGTGCGCAACTCAGCACGGTTCTCCATCGCTTTCCCGATCATGACCTACTGGCTTATGTAATCAGGACTGCTGATTGCGAGTGAGCAACGGTGAAGGCAGGAAGCGCATTGATGCACGGTGTTTCGGTGCGGCTCGCACGGGACTGGGCCCCTTGGTGGTCGCCGGTTACTTTGGTTCGTTAGGCATCACAAAGCGCATGCGTAGCATCAATCACTACTTTCGGCCGTATGGCACCCTGGGCGGAAGTCGAGCGTCAAACATCAGGTCATTCTTCGAGCGCGTCGTTGCGGAGTTTGATCTGCGCGACGAACCGACTACGAAGCATGCACTCGAACAGGTTCTCGAATTCGATCCGAAGAAGCCACTCTGCACTTTCTGCGGAAGAGATGCCACGCAATGGGACCATCTGATAGAGGCTTCAAGAGGCGGCGGTCACCAAATTGGAAATCTTGTGCCGGCGTGCGCGAAGTACCGATTGTTGTTCACACTTCAATCTTGGCACTTCGATGCCGAACCGAGTAGGGGAAGTCCTTTCCATTCGTTCAACGGGGACGCGCCACCGGCGTGGCTTCTATCCTCGGTCCGACGCCAGCGTCGCAGCTCGGTCACGCGTCGCGCAGGCGCGCCAGTTACCTTGTTTCGTTAGGCCCCACTAGGAGAGTCGATGAAGCTCGATCCCAAGTCGCCGCCCAATTCCGACGATTACTATCTCGGCATTGCCCTCGCGGTACGCCGCAAGGCAAATTGCACAGGCAACCGGGTTGGTGCTGTCATCGTTAAGAACAAGCGAGTCATTTCCACTGGATACAACGGCGTACCCGAGGGAATGAAGAACTGCCTCGACGGCGGATGCCTACGCTGCTCGAATCCCAAGGGCCGGTTTCCTTCTGGAACGGCCTACGATCTCTGCATCTGCGTCCACGCCGAGCAAAATGCCTTATTGGCGGCGGCGCGTTTCGGCATCGCAGTTGATGGCGCGCACATGTACACGACGATGCAGCCTTGCTTTGGTTGTGCGAAGGAGTTGTTGCAGGCGCGTATCAGTCAGGTTTCCTATCTCCACCCTTGGTCACCGACCGACGCCGATCCGGAGATGGACAAGGCAAAGAAGGGCGAGTACGAGAAAATCCTGGCAAAGCTGAATGTCGAGCACTTGAAATCTTTCAAGGACCCCGTCGCCGCGTGGGCCGTTACGTCAATGCGCAAGCCTAAACAATGAATGTGGCTGTCTGGCCTAACAAGTCGCTCAACCGGACGCCCGCTGAGGGGCCTTCGCCCGCGCGTCGGTCGCCGGTTATCTTGGCTCGTTAGACGTCAATCGTGTTCGCACTCTATAAGTGCTCCCATGACGACACTTGGCGGTACGTCTTGGGAACGAGCGGTGTGCGACCTCTGTTCGTGGTCGGCATTAACCCCCACATTGCTACACGGCTCAAGGGCGATCGTAGCGTGCAGAAGGTCGAGAACGTTGCCCTGCGTAATGGATACGACTCATTTGTTATGCTCAACGTCTACCCGGTGAGAAGCAGACAGGTTGCTGATTTGCCCAAGCGCCCACATGCAAGTGCCATCTCTGAGAACGAGGTGGCCATCGGCGGAACTGTTTCCAAGTTTTCGGCGCTCCATGTCTGGGCGGCTTGGGGCGATGACATTGACCGCCGGGAGTATTTGGTGGCTGCAGCGCGGTCATTGATAGCGCGGCTTTCTGCGCAAAACGCTGTGTGGGTGCATTACGGCTCTCTGACGAAAAGAGGGCATCCCAGACATCCGTCAAGGCTCTCCTACTCATGGACCTTCAGTAATTTCAGCGCGAAGTCGTACTCTGCAAGGTATAACGAGTCACCTCCGCAATGAAACCGCGACGACCCTTTAGGTCAGGCGGTGGTTACCGGCAGAACCATGGCCAGCCAGGGGTGGTCTATGTTCTGGCCAACGATGGGCTGCGGGAGGGCTGGTTCAAGATTGGCTGTAGTCGGCGTTCGGGTGCTGCGAGGGCTTTCGACCTGAACGTCGATGCTGGTACTGGCACACCGGGAAGCTATCGTTGCATCTTCGAGTGTCGAACCCTGAATTGCGGATTGGCCGAGCAGCGTGTGTTCGCTCACCTCTCCAAGCAGCGGCGTGGAAAGTGGGGGCAGGAATTTTTCGAGGTCAGTCTAGAGCACGCCAAGGCCACTATTGAAAGTGCCTGCGCTGAAGTCGATGAGGAGGAACGGAAGAAGCGCGAACAACGATTGGCCGAAATCCAACACGCGCATCAGGAGCCTAAGGCAAAACCCACGGACCCCGTGGAGAAGCTAAGAGCAGCCCTTGCAGCAAGACCGACGCCAGCCGCCGTCCGCGCGACGAAGCGTGTTCCAGGTATGGTTTGGATTGGCCTCGCTGTAGCAGCACTCTTTGTCTTCAACCACGACTGGTCGCAGAGTTCGCGTACGGTGATGACCGAACCGACGACTAAGGCTCTAGCGAAGTCCACAGCCGGCGTAGCCCCGACTGCCAATGGCCCAGTCGAATGGAGAAGCGGCTCACCGATGCCACTGGACGAGAACGGGGCTCCCGCCTTTGCTCGTCCAGCCCCATCGCCGACCAACAAGACCGCCAATGCACCGGGCGAAGACGAAGAGGTGCCGAACTATCTTCGTGGCGCGCCGCCGGAAGTAATCGCCAAGGAGCGAGATGCTTGGGAGCCCGTAGCACCACCAGAGCCTGCTGAGTCGCCAAAGGCCGCGCCGCGGCTGCAGCTGAAGGACCTCACCGCCAAGGAGCAGTCGGCAGTAGGCATGTCCTGCATTAGCGCGCACAGCGCGGGACCGGCTACGTACGACGCGTGCATCGACGAGCAGCTTGCGTCTTTGCAGAGCGGCCCCAGACTACCGAACATCGCGGCGTTGGAGCGCGACGAGCAGTCATCGCTTGAAATGGCGTGTATCGGCGCGCATTCGCGAGGCGTTGTGGCTTATAACCAGTGTGTAACGCAACAACTGCATGACTACGAGAGCGGACCACCGAGGGCAGACCTGTCGCGCCTCACGCAGAGCGAGCGCTCCTCGCTGCAAATGGCCTGCATCGGAGCCCATTCGCGGGGGCCTCGAGCGCAAAATGAATGCTTCGCGCAGCAGCTGGCGAGCCTAGCCAATTCTCCCGCGCAACCGGACCTTACCGGCTTGTCAGGGGAAGAGGAGTCGTCGCTTACGCTTGCATGCATTGGTGCACATTCGCGAGGACCGGCGGCCTACAACGCCTGTTTGGCCACGCAGCTTGAACAGCTCCGACAGTATCATTCCGGCGCGGCGCGAGCTATGAAGCAGTAAGCCATGCGTGCACTGCGGCAATTGGCCTCCTGGTTGGTATCTGCCTATTCGGAACAAGAAGCGGAGTGCCCTTGCAGCACCTACCGCGCCGACGAGGATTGCGTGAGCGCCTCCCGCTGCTCGGCGGCCCCGTTCGTCGCGGCTGGTTACGTTGGTTCATTAGATCGCAAGGCAAGGGCAAACGGTGAGTAGAGCACTGCGATTCGGCGCTCATGAGGTCCACAAAGGACCCTTGGCTGGAGGACTCCACGTTGCGACGCGACAGTACCAACGTTTTTTTAGCGAGCTGACTTACCTCCACCTATACCTCGATAATCGTTTGATGCCCACGGAACCCGAGGATGTCGCAATGTTCGGTGTTCTGGCAAATCTTGCGAATCTCCTGGAACACGGGTGCGAAGAGCTGATTCAGCATTCTGGGACGCGCCAACGAAATGCTAAAGACCAGCAGTTTGTAACTCGTATCTCAAACGGCTACGTGAGCTTTAAGAGCAAGTATGATTGGCTCATTGCACGATCGCTCGTCACTCAAGACCAATGGGATGTGATGGAGGAGATTAGGCGTCTCAGAAATATCTACGTCCACGCTCGTCCCCGCGCCAGGCGTCTTCGTCATAATTATCGTGGGTTCCCACTACTTAGTCAGCGGAGCATCCGGCGCATGTTCGTGGAGGTTGAGGTTGTGCTCCGAGCCATGCGGGCAAAAGCCGGCAAGAAGAGGTTGAAATGGGCGACGGTTCCACCTGGGTATGCATCCGAACAGCGTTGGTCCGCCAAGTATGTCCGGGCGCTCGAGATTTAATAGCTTCCGATCGCGGTCCAACTTTGCGGTCAACCCAGACGCCTCGCCCGGCGGGACTGGGCCCTGTGGTGGTCGCCGGTTACCTTGGTTCGTTAGGCTTCAACCGCGGCGACTATTGATGGAATGCTTTTGATGGAATGCTGGGCTGCGATTCTAGGTGACTGCGATGACATTCCCTCGCGGGAGCACTACATAAGCGACAGCATTTTCGAAGGTGAAACGATCACCGCATTTGGGTTGCCCTGGTGCAATGATAAGCCTATCTCAATTGGTCTGGGCGCAGCTACTGCCAAGATATTATGCAGGAAGCACAACCAAGCCTTGTCAGACTTCGACAACGAAGCGTCAAAGCTGTCGAAATTCATAACGCTAAATATCTTCGATCGACCTTTGGTCGATGACACAACGGAGTTGAACGGGCGAATCATTGAAAAATGGTCACTGAAGACCTTGTTCAATTTGGGCTGGCTCGGCGCGCTGGATCGTCCGTCGTTTACGCGTCTGACTCCTCCCAGACCTATCGTCGAATGCCTATTCAGCGGCGCCCATGTTCCGGAGGGAGCTGGGCTCTATCTTGTCAGCGGGGGCCTTACGAACGAGAACTACAAGACAGGCCTAGCTTGGGGTTCTGTTCGCAATCATCAGACGCAGAAGGTCCTGGGTATGACCTTTACGTTTAATGGACTTAGGTTTGTCGTCAGCTTATTGCCAACACCCGGCGAGGAAAAGATCCGGATGAACGGAGTCGTTGATGGTTTTGACTACGGATCGGCAAACGTGACATACAGACCACGTAACATTACTTTCGGCAGCAATACTGCCGGAAGAAAGATAATCAACCTGGTATGGTGAAGCCTAACCACGCGGTCAACACGGACGCCCACCGGCGGCGCTTCGCGCCTTGGTGGTCGCCGGTTACCTTGGTTCGTTAGGCCACTCCTGGACTTCGGCCGTCTCGCTGGCAACGATGCGATCAATACTCGGATCTACGAGTGTTTTCAGATCATCGATTCGAGTGATGTACGCAAATTCGTCCGAAAGTTTCGAACGGAAAACGATAGTCAACGCTTTCACACTTTCCGAGAGCTAATCTTTGGGGCGGAGTTGGCTGTTCGTGGCCTCAAGCCGCGCTACGAACAGCCCCTCGGTGGCATGACGCCGGATTGGGTCACGTACGACGATCGAGGTATCGCTAAAGAGATCGTTGACGTAGTCACCCTGCATCCGCGCTATGACATCGATCAACACATCGCAAAAACTGTGGGGTCCGGTGCGATTTGGACTGGTTGGATCACGACCGCGCCGGATCGGCTATATGCAAAGCTTCAAGACAAGTTTGGCGCCTACTCAACTTATGCGAAGAACAAACGCGTGGCCTTCGTGGTAGCGCTCTTCTCGGAATTCATGGCGCCCTTGGATGCAGTTGAGGTTGATCACGTCTTAACGGAGTTGCATGGGGGTTTATTTCGCGACTATCCTCAGGTATCGGGACTAATCCACTTTGAGCAGAGCGATGGCGCGTATCGGTTTTCCGGCTTCGCGAATACGAGTGCGTCAATTCAGTCCGAGATGGTTGGGTTGTTTCTCTGAGCATGCGTGCGTGGCCTAACCCGTCGCTCAACCGGACGCCCGCCGGCGGGCTTGCGCTCGCGCGTCGGTCGCAGGTTAGCTTGTTGCGTTAGGCCTACTGCTGGAAAGACGTGATGCTGGGCGAAGGGAGGACTATGAATCTACTATCCGCAGTTTTCCTAATGCTACTCTCGGGATCGCTGATTGCCGCCGAGACTATAGGAGTCGATATAGATCGGATGACGCCTGGCCAGATTGCAAATCTCGACGTGTATGTAGTCATGCGGCATATCACCAAGGGAGCAGAACCAGGGAAGAAGTTTGATGCTGACGCATTCACAACAATATTGATCAAGAAGCATTTGGCGATGCTGCTCTATCCGGTGAATATGGCAGTGTTCGATAATCCAGACAAAGACCCGAAGTTCAAGGACCAGATTCGAGAGCTACAAAAACGCATGGGGGTTATGCCAACCGGCGTGTTACTCCAAGGTCAGTTTGATGCGCTTACGAAGACGGCGAAAATAATTGATGAACCTCCAGTGTATCCACCAGCCGGCCTGACAATAATTGGATTGCCCGGACTAGTTGTTGCCAAAGGCACGTGGGTGATGGAGGGCGATGCGTTTCCCGTAAATTACAACGAGATTACGTGCACCCAATCAACGCAGGTTTGCACAGAAGTCAGCGTAAATGTCGTGCAGCCGAACCAGCTTGCTAACGATTCAGACTATAACCTCATAGTGTGGACTACGGACTTCAAGGTCGCGTCGTGGGATAGCAAAGAAGTAAGCGCGATTAATGAAACGCAATGCCGTAGAGAGAGGCTCACAATAAATACGAGCAGCAAGCAGGCTTTTCATATTTCCACCGACAAAAGCTTGGAGGGTTGCAAGCTTCTAACGGGTGAGACACTGCCCTTGTTGGGTAAACCCAGACTTTCCACGTTGGGTGACGGATTTCAAGAGCCGAAGAAAATCTACGAGGCACGCAAAAAGCAAGCGCAACGGCTGTTGTATGAACCTGCAACGAAGGCGCTTGGCAAGTTCTAAGCCGACTACCTTGGATTCGATGGCTCTCAAGGACTTGCCCGCTGACCTGAGCCTGTATCGTTTGGCGTCAATTGCTATCCGTACCATTGGCATCACTGAATTCGATCGTCGGTTACCGCAATTACGGAAGCCAAAGTGATGACTGAGCGCGTGCTAAAGATTCGCTTTCTGGACGTTGTGCGATCTCGCGGGTTAGGTGAAGGAAGTCGAAAATGAGACCGAAGCTCCCGCCCCTCGCTACCTGCCTTGCACTCCTTGCGTCAACCTTAGCTTTCGGGCAAGGCAGCCCTCAGGAGCGGATGCGAGCCTGCAACGAGCAGGCGGGCACGCTTGCGGGCGACGAGCGCAAGGCATTCATGATGGATTGCCTACGAAAGTCAACTCCAGCGCCAACACGGTCGCCGAAAGCTCAAGCGAACCCAGGACAGGACCCAGCGCACAGGCGCGGCATCTGTGGGGAAATTAAAAAGCTAGATCTATTGCTTTACGACAACCCCCGCATTCATGGGGCAACCACGACTTGTTCCTACACCGACGATAGATTGCTGATAAAGCCAAATAGCGCGCTAACCGAAGAGAGGATGAAGCGTTTTGTGTTCTTAGCGTTTGTGACCGTCGGAGGGCTACGCAATGACGATTTCATGTTACCGGACAAAACCTACGTGGGGTTTGGGACTGATTGTCAAGTCTTGCCAACGAATGACGCGGCTACATTGCAACGTGCCGCGAAGAGTCGGGGCGACCTGACACCCGCGATTAGTCCCTGACGGTAGTAGAGTCCGCTTCACCAGGAACGATCACCTTCATTCCGCGCATTGCCGCGGCGCTCGCCGTGTAGAGCACGGCGCCATGCGCCGCCGTGCCGACCACGATGACCGTCTTGGCGCCTTTCTCCTTCAGAATCTTCTAGAGATCGGTACCGACGAACTTGTCGAGCCCGGCCAAAATCGCCGGCTCGTTGCCGGTGGGAGCGAGATCCTTGGGAAGATCGGCTGGCTTGCCTCCGCCGCCAAGGGTGAAGACCACCGGTACGCCGGCCGTGCGCGCCGCCGTCAACAGTTTTTTGACCTTCGGGATCGATTCTATGCATCGCGGCCTGCGCTGCATGTTGCAGGTCTGCTCGTTGAAATCGAGCATCAGCAGAACGGTAGAGTTTTTGTCGATCATGACCGCCTTCAACGGCGGGGGCGGCGGGGCGGCGACGGAGCTCCATTGATCGATGATCGTCTGAGCGCCTGCCGGCTGTACGACAACGCAGCTCGCAATCCCGGCAATTGTTGCGACGGCACGCAGTACAAACAGGATTCGCATCGACATTGTCTGCTCCTCTGATGGCCCGAAGCGAAAGCCTCGGTTCTTCGTGAAAGGCTGCTTTACTGCAGAATCTCGACGTTCTCGACGTCGGGAAAGCAGCCGCTGTCGCGTGCGGCAATCTGGAACGCCAGGAATTGGGCGAGCGTGTCTCGAGTCGGCGCTTCCTCGGTCGCCACTCGATTGTCGATGACGACAACGCGCTTGTAGCCCGCGTATGCGCCGGCCTTGTTGCGCGCGTTGTATTCGGCGCACATGCCGGTCTGCTTCGGACTCAATTCCGCGTTGCGCACTTGCACCGACGCCGGGTCGGCGACCGTCCGCTTCAGCGTTTCGGTGTATTGTCGCAGCAGATTCGCGCGTTCCGCCTGCTGTTGCTCGGGGCTGGGCGGCGCGGTGGCGGCGCGCGCGACTTCCTCCTCGTGCTCGGCCGCCTCGCCAGCGAGGCGCTCGCTCGCTTGCGCCGCGGCGCCTTCGCGCATGCGTCGGTCCTTTTCCCGCTCTTCCGCCAGTGACCGCTCCAGCGCCTGGCGCAGTCCCGCCTCGCGGGCGATCCGTTGCTGTTCACGCTGCTCGTTCGATTGACCGCAACCCGCGGCAACGCATCCCAGCAGTGCGGCGAGCACCAGCCCGTAGCGGATTGCCGGCATATCCTTGCTCCCCGATCGGCGACGCGCCTAGAGTACCGTTTCCCAGCGCCGGCTCAGCCGGGTCGCCCCGTTGATGATGCCGACCATCGAATAGGTCTGCGGAAAATTGCCCCACAGCTCGCCGGTTCCTGGATCGATGTCCTCGGAGAGCAGGCCCAGCGGATTTCTGGCCGCGATCAGCCCTTCGAAGAGCTCGCGCGCCTCGCCGGTGGCGCCGGCGCGTGCCAGCGCGTCGATCAGCCAGAACGTGCACGCGGTGAAGGCCATCTTGGGCAAGCCGAAATCGTCGGCCGTCGCGTAACGGTACAGGTGGCCGCCGCGCTGCAACTCGCCGCGGATAGCGGCCAGCGTCGACCGCCAGCGCGGGTCGTCGGCAGGCACCAGGCCGACTTCGCTCATCAGCAGCACGCTGGCGTCGAGATGCTCGCCGTGGAAGACGTCGACGAAGGCTCGCCGCTGCGGGTTCCACGCGAGCTCGAGTATCGTCGCCTTGATCGCGTCGGCGCGGCTGCGCCATTCGCTCGCCCGGTCGGCGCGGCCGAGGTGCAATGCGATCTTCGCCAGACGGTCGCAGGCTGCCCAGCACATCACCGTCGATGACGTATGCACGCCGCTGCGCGTGCGCAGCTCCCAGATTCCCGCGTCGGGCTGCTCGTGTAACGCGAACGCGCGCTCGCCCAGCCATTCCAGACGCAGGAAATCCTCGATACCCGCAGGATGTAAGAGACGGCGATCGAAGAACGCCTGTGTCGCGGCCAGGATCGCGTGGCCGTAGACGTCGTGTTGCCGGTGCTCGTAGGCCTGGTTGCCGACGCGGACCGGCCCGATGCCGCGATATCCGCGCAAGGTCTCGACCGGCCTCTCGACGACTTCGCTTTCCAGGCCGATGCCGTACAGCGGCTGCAGGTGGCCCTGCACCGCCGCCGTATCGGCGACGTTGAACAGATAGCGAAGATAGTTCTCCATCGTCGCCACTTCAGACAGACCGTTGAGCGCGCGGACGACGAAGAATGCGTCGCGAAGCCAGCAATAGCGGTAATCCCAGCAGCGCTCGGTGCCCGGCGCTTCCGGAATGCTGGTCGTCATCGCGGCCATGATGGCGCCGGTTTCCTCGTACATGCACAGCTTCAGCGTGATCGCCGCGCGTATGACCGCATCCTGCCACTCGAGCGGCACGGCCAGCGCGCGCGACCAGTGCTGCCAGTATTCGGCAGTGCGCTCCTCGAAGTCGCGCGCGGTCTCGGTGATGCCGGTCGCGATCGTCTCGTCGACGCCGAATATCAGGTTGGCCGGCCGGTCGAGCAGGTGAAAGGTTTCGTCGAGGATGTAGGTGACCGGCATGTCGCAGGTCAAGCGTAGCGACTGGGTCGGATGGACGTAGCGGATATGGTTGCTGCCACGGGTGAATTCGGGACGGGCCGCGCCGTATTCGAAGCTTGGCCGCACGCGTATACGCACGCGCGGTCGGCCGGAAAGGGGCGCGATCCGCCGGATGAACAACAGCGGACGGAATACGCGGCCGCGGTCGCGCAAGCGCGGCGCGAAGTCGGTAATGCGCACGCCGTGGCCGTGTCGGTCGAACAGGTCGGTGATCAGTATCGCCGTGTTCGTGACGTAGTACTGCGTCGCTCGTGCGAAATGCTCGATTTCGATTTCGAACGCACCGCGCGCGGTCTCGTCGCGCCGCTCGCCGCCGAGCAGGGCGTGGAACACCGGGTCGCCATCCGGTCGCGGCAGGCAGCACCAGACAATCGAGCCGCGCTCGTCGATCAGCGCGTTGAATGCGCCGTTCCCGATGACGCCCAGCGATAGGTTCGGCGCCGCGCGGCCGGCGGCCTCGATCATTGCGCCACTGGCGAAACGCTTGCCGCGTGCGACCTGGCCGGATATCGCGTGCCGTCGAGCATTGCGACCAACCGACGCACCAGCCGGACAACGTCGGCCTGGTTCTTCAGATACATTTCGGCGGCGCTCTTGCGCTTCCGCCCGACCCGGATCGACAGCACTTCGGGCATGCGCATGCGGAATACGTCCTCGTCGGTGACGTCGTCGCCTACGTACATGGCGCGCGTACAGCCGGAATGACCGAGCAGGCTTTGCAGCGCCCCGCCCTTGTGCGGAGCGTCGGGCGCCAAGAGGTTCAGCACGCGCTTGCCGTGCACGATGTCGGGCCGCGGCACCAGCCGCGCGACGCGCTCCTCGAGTATCTGCCGCGCCAGCGCCGGCCGCGCTGCATGCCGGTAGTGAAACGACAGCGAGTACTGCTTGTCCTCGAGCATGATGCCCGGCATTGCCCGCCAGCCGTGCGCGTCCGTCGTGGCGCTCAACTCGGCGAGCCACGCGCCGCAAACCCGCTGAAAGGCGGTGCTTTGCCGTTCGAAGCCGGGGATGCCTTCGGCGCCGTGGTTGCCGATCAGATAGTGGGGGCTGAAGCCCAGCATCGGCCGTGCGTCCTTGACCGCACGTCCGGTGATGATCGCTACCGGCGTTCTAGCGGCCAGCGAGCGAAGGCACGCGCGCAGCTCGTCCGAGATATGCGCGCGCCACGGCTCGGCGACAATCGGCGCCAGCGTGCCGTCGATGTCGAACGCCAGCATCGGCCGTCCTGACAGCGTGTTGCGCACTTGCGTCAGCGACGCGGAGCTCAGCGCGTATCTCATGCCTCGATTCCGGCATCGCGCTGATGCGCAAAGATTCGTGCGGATACGCGCTGCCGCTGCCGCAGGCGCGCCGCGTCGAGCAACATCGAACCGGCCCAGCGGTAGACGTTGAACTCCTGCACCAGCCGTCGCATGCTGCGCATGCGCACGCGCTTTTCGTCGGTCGGCATCGTCAATGCCTTGTACAGCGCGTCGGCGCAATTCTCGATGTGATACGGGTTCACGATCAACGCGTCCGGAAGCTCGCGCGCAGCGCCGGTGAATTGCGACAGCACGAGGACCCCTTGCTCATCATCGCGCGACGCGACGAATTCCTTCGCGACGAGGTTCATCCCGTCGTGCAGGCTCGTGACGATGCAAACGTCGGCAGCCCGGTAGTATTCGTTGACCGACTGCGAACCGTGATGCTCGACTTTCAGTCGTATCGGCTCGTAGCCATCGCGGCCGAAAGTCGCGTTGATGCGCGCCGCCAGCGCGCGAACCCGCATCTCGAAATTGTGATACTCGTCGAGCGACGAGCGCGAAGGCGCGGCGATCTGCACCAGCACGAACCGGCCGATGAATTCGGGGTGCACCTCGAGCAGGCGCTCGACGGCGAGAAAGCGCTCGAGTATGCCCTTGGTGTAATCCATCCGGTCGACGCCGATGCCCACAAGCACGTCGTCGGCGAGCTTCTCGATCCGCAGCACCTTGGCCCGGCATAACGAGACCGACAGCTGCGAATCGATCCACTCGGGCGGCCACTGGATCGAAATCGGGTACGACTCGACGCGCGTCAGCTGGCCGCCATACGAAATCGTCGACGACTCGCGCTCGATGCGCGCCTCCAGGTGCCGGTCGACGGTCTCGACGAAATTCTGGCAATGGAACCGGGTATGAAAGCCGAGGATCGTGCTGCCCAGCATGCCTTCGAGCAGCTCCTCCCGCCACGGACAGATGCTGAACGACTCCGGGTTCGGCCACGGGATGTGCCAGAACATGATGATCGTCGCTTTCGGCAGCCGCTCGCGAATCATCCGCGGCACCAGCGCGAGGTGATAGTCCTGTACCAGCACGACCGGGTCGTCGGTGCGCACCTCATCGCGCACGGCGTCGGCGAAGCGCCGGTTGACCCGCAGGTACTGCTCCCAATCGGCGGAGCGGAACACCGGCCGCACGTGGGCGATGTGGCACAGCGGCCACAGTCCTTCGTTGGCGAAGCCGTTGTAGTAGCCCCGCTCCTCTTCCGCGCTGAGCCAGACGCGGCGCAGCGTATAGCTCGGATTGTCGGGCGGCACGCGCAGGCGTCCGCGCGCATCGGCGGTCTCGCGATCGGCGCTGCCGCTGCCGTGCGCGATCCACGTCCCGGAGCACGCGCGCATCACCGGTTCGAGCGCGGTGACCAGTCCGCTGGCCGGCCGCAACAGCGTGATCTCGTCGCCATCGCGGTTATGGATGAACGGCTCGCGATTCGACACGACCAGCACTTCGTCGCCGAGCAGCTGCTCGTGCAGGACGTTGCGCAGCATCTCCGGGCTCCATATCGCGCTCTGGTCGCGCCCTCGTCGGCTCTGGTCGAGCTCGCGCAGTAGCGCCCGCAATTCGCTCGCCAACGGATGCACCGGCGACGAGCCCGGCCGCGAAAAAGGCTGCAGTATGCCTTCGCCGCGCAGCAACGAGCGCACGCCGGCGACCCAGCCGCGCCATGAAAGGTGCGCGATCGACACGGTAACCAGCGACACGACGACGCCGAGGACGACGAACAAGCCGATCAGATAGAGCCGCGTGTCGGCGCTGCGCCGGTCGACGAAGCTCATGTCGTGGACCAGAATCAGCGTTCCGATCCGATCGGCGCCCTCAAACAGCGGTCGCTGCACGACGTGCAGCGGTCCCTGGCGCAGGCGAATCACCGAGTGCGCCTCGCCTTCCGCGCTGGCCGGCGGACGGCAGCCCAGCGTCGACGGATAAGTCGGGGTCGAATAGCGCATCTTCCCGCGCTCATCACAGAACGCCAGCGCATACAGCCGTTCGTCCTGCAGCGCTCGCATGAATATCTGCTCGACCTTGGTCGTCGACCCCTGCTCGATCGCCCCGGCGAGCTGACCCTGCAGCGTGTTGGCAACGAGCTCCGAACGCGTGTCGAGATCGTTGATCCACCACCGCAAGGCTAATTTGTCGACCAGCGGAACGAGCAGGTACGCGAGCAGCGCGAGCGCCACCGTCAGCGGCACGATGAAGCGCAGCGACAGGTGCATCGGGCGTAGAGGTTCTTGGCTGCTCATCGTCCAGCGATCATTTCAGCGTGTGTCCGGACGCGTCAAGGCGGCACCGAACGCCGGCCGGTCGATGCCGCGTCTCGGAAGCGACAAAAAAACGTCGAAGATTGATGCTCCCCTGGCGACGGCGATGCCCTTCCCGCTTCGCCGACCATATCGTTTTAAGTCTGACCGCTCCGACCGGTCCGAGTTTCATTCGGCGCGGGGCGACGCGCTGCGGCATTCGAACGATACCGTCGGCTAGCCCAGCGGCACGACCTTGATGACTTCCTCGGCAGTGGACAAGCCGGCCGCGATTTTCGCCGCTCCGGAAACGCGCAGCGGCTTCATGTTTTCCTTGTACGCCTGCTCGCGGATCTTCGAATCGTCGACATCGGCATGGATCAGCCGGCGGATGGCCGGAGACAAAGTCATGATCTCGTAGAGGCCGATGCGGCCGTAATAGCCGGTCATCCGGCATTCGAGGCAGCCGACCGGGGCATGCACGTGCTGCTCGCCGTCGCTGCGGAACGGCGCGGTGAGCATGCGCCAGGTGTCCGGATCGAGCGGATCGGCCGGCGCCTTGCAATGCGGGCACAGCGTACGGATCAGGCGCTGCGCCATCACGCCCAGCACCGTCGAGCTGACGAGGAACGGCGGCACTCCGAGGTCGATAAGGCGGGTGATCGCGGTCGGCGCATCGTTGGTGTGCAAGGTCGACAGCACCAGGTGACCGGTCAGCGCCGCCTGCACGGCCATGTCCGCGGTGTCGCGGTCGCGGATTTCGCCGACCATGATGATGTCGGGGTCCTGGCGCAAGAGCGTGCGTACGCCGCTCGCAAAATCGACACCTATCGCCGGCTGCACCTGCATCTGGTTGAACTCGGGCGCGATCATTTCGATCGGGTCCTCGATCGAGCAGACGTTAACTTCGGGGGTGGCGAGCAGCTTCATCGTCGAGTACAGCGTCGTCGTCTTGCCCGACCCTGTCGGACCGGTGACCAGCACGATGCCGTAGGGCTCCTTGATCATGCGCTCCCAGCGGTCACGGTCCTCGCCGGTGAAACCCAGCTCCTGGAAATCGCGTACCAGCACGTCGGGCGTGAAGATCCGCATGACGACCTTCTCGCCGAACGCGGTCGGCATCGTCGAGATGCGAAGCTCGATCTCCTCGCCGTCCGGAGACAGCGTCTTGATGCGCCCGTCCTGCGGACGGCGCCGTTCGACGATCTCCATCCGCGCCAGCAGCTTGATGCGGCTGGTCATCGCAACCAGGACCGGATTCGGGATCACGTAGACCTGGTGCAGCACGCCGTCGATGCGGAAGCGCACGACGCCGGATTCGCGCCGCGGCTCGATATGGATGTCGGAAGCGCGCTGCTCGAACGCGTATTGCCACAGCCAATCGACGATATGGACGACGTGCTGATCGTTGGCATCGAGCTGGCCGTGCTTGCCCAATTCGACCAGCTGCTCGAAATTGCGCGCGAACGAGGTGTCGCCGCGCTGGTTCTCGCCCGCCTTCTTGATCGAGCGCGCGAGATTGAAGAACTCGCCGATGTAGCGACGGATGTCCTGCGGGTTGGCGAAGACCAGCTTGACCTTCAGGTGCAGGATCGCCTCGAGCTCGTCGGCCCAGGCTCGCACGAAAGGCTCGCTGGTCGCAACGGTCAGCTCGCCCTTGGTGACCGCGACCGGCAGGATGCGGTAGCGCTCGGCGTACGCGATCGACATCGTGCCGGTCACCGCGACCAGGTCGATTTTCAGCGGGTCGACGTGGTGATACGGAATGCCGAGCTTCCCGGCCAGCCATTCGACCAGCGCCTCCAGCGTCAGCGGCCGGCGCGGCGGGATCAGCGAACGCCATTTCTGGTCGGCGATCAGCTCGAGCGGATTGTCGTAACGCTGCGTGCGCGACCGGGCAACCGGATCCGCATCGGCGGCGGCGACCAGCCCGTCGGCCACCATCAGCTTGAGGACGTCGTCGAGTCTCAAGCGGCGATCGGGCGCACGCGCCGCCTGCCTGGCGGCAGGGGCGCCCGGCGGCGCCGCAGGCGTCTTGATCGGGTTGGCCGAAGACATCGCGCTACTATAGACCGAAGCGACGTAGGGCGACAGCGGGCGCGGGCCCGATGCGGTCGCCGCGACCGTCCCCGGCCGCAAGGCGCGAATGCGAAAATCGCGGCATGGCTCCGGAAATCACCGCTGTGTGCGCCGACATCACGACGCTGGCCGTCGATGCGATCGTCAACGCGGCCAACACGAGCCTCCTGGGCGGCGGCGGCGTCGACGGCGCGATCCATCGCGCGGCCGGACCGGAATTACTCGTCGAATGCCGGACCTTGGGCGGCTGTGCTACGGGCGAGGCCAGGATCACGCGCGGCCATCGCCTGCCGGCGCGGCACGTCATCCACACGGTCGGACCGGTGTGGCGGGGCGGCAACGCCGGTGAGCCGCAATTGCTGTCCTCGTGCTATCGGCGCTCGCTTGAGCTCGCCGTCGGCCATGGACTCGCGTCGATCGCGTTTCCGGCGATCAGCTGCGGCGCATACGGTTATCCGCTGGCGCGAGCGGTGCCGATCGCGGTCGCCGCGGTGCGGGGCTTCGACCGGCTCGACGCTCTCGAGCGGATCGTGTTCGCCTGCGCGGGCGCCGACGTGCTGGCCGCGTACCGGGCCGCGCTCGGCGAGCCAGGCTAGTCGGCGTCGAGGCCGTCGCCGCCCGCTGTCGCCACGGCTTCGGGCACTTCGAACACCTCGCGCAGATAGGCGACATACGAGGGATCGTAATCCATCGCCTTCGATGGCTCGTCGCTGATCTTGGCGACCGGCTGGCCGTTGCAGCGGGTCATCTTGATGACGATCTGCAACGCTTCGTAGCCCAGGTCGTTGGTCAGGTTGGTGCCGACGCCGAACGCCGTCTGGCTGCGGCCCTTGAAATATTCGAACAGCCTTATCGCCAGCGGCGCGTTCAGCGAATCGGAGAACACCATCACCTTCGACCTCGGGTCGATGCGCATCCTCTGGTAATGCGCGATCAGCTTTTCGCCCCACTCGAACGGGTCGCCCGAGTCGTGCCGGACGCCGTCGAACAGCTTGCAGAAGAAAAGATCGAAATCGCGGAGGAACGCGTCCATGCCGCAGACGTCGGACAGCGCGATTCCCAGATCGCCGCGGTATTCGCGCGCCCAGGTGTTGAACGCGAACACCTGCGAATCGCGCAGCCTCGGTCCCACCGCCTGGCAGGCCTGCATGTACTCATGCGCCATCGTGCCGAGCGGCGTCAGGTTGTGATCGAAGGCGAGCTTGACGTTGCTGGTGCCGACAAACTTGGGGCCGATGCCTTCCTTCAGTGTGCGGACGACTTCGTCCTGCCATGCGCGCGAGAATCGTCGTCGCGTGCCGTAATCGGCGATGCGGAATTCGGGATCGCGTACCGCGTTGATCTGCGCGATCTTGGCGTCGAGGCGGCGGCGGCCCTCGGCCAAGTCCGGCCGGGCTACCGTCTCCCGCAAATACACTTCGCTTACGATCGCGAGCACCGGCACTTCGAACAGGATCGTGTGCAGCCACGGCCCTTTGATCGCGATGTCGATCTCGCCCGGCGCCGCCGACGGTGCCAGGCTGATGAAGCGCCGATCGAGCTGGAACAGGCCGAGCAGATCGACGAAATCGCTTTTGAGAAAGCGCCAGCGTCGCAGGTAGGCAAGCTCCTCGTGGGTGAAGCGCAGGCTGCACAGGCCGGCGATCTCGCGCTCGATCTGGCTCAGGTACGGCGTCAAGTCGATACCGGGCGTCCGGCACTTGAAGCGGTACTCGACCTGCGCACCGGGAAAATGGTGCAGCACGACCTGCATCATCGTGAACTTGTACAGATCGGTATCGAGCAACGACTCGATGATCATGCGGCATTTCGCGGATTGCGGAAAGGCAGCCATGGTACCCGCTGCC
The DNA here is from genome assembly GCA_003153475.1 of Betaproteobacteria bacterium. GTDB lineage: Bacteria > Pseudomonadota > Gammaproteobacteria > Burkholderiales > Casimicrobiaceae > PALSA-1003. Next base: position 51,448 of record PLYT01000006.1, read on the forward strand.
GGCGGGCGCATCCACTTTCCCGGCGCGGCAGACACCCGTGCGCCGCGCCGACCCAGCGATGCGCGCCAGGTGGCAATCGAGGGCCGGGGCCGCTATCATCGCTGCATTCACCGCGAAAGCAACGATCATGCTGGTCAACTGCGTCGCCTATCAGGAAGGCAAGAAGCTCGCCGACATTCCGAAAGAGGCGATCAGCGACTACCTGAAGCGTCCCGGCTGCTTCGTCTGGGTCGGGCTGAAGGATCCTGTGCCGGCCGAGCTCGAGGAGATGCAGGAGGAATTCGACCTGCCGGGACTCGCCGTCGAGGACGCGAGGCACGGCCATCAGCGGCCCAAGATCGAGGAGTACGGCGATTCGCTGTTCGCCGTCCTGCAGGCGGTCGAGATGCGCGACGACGACTTGCATGTAGGTGAAATCGACATTTTCGTCGGCCCCAACTACGTCCTGTCGGTCCGCCGCGATACCGAGCGCGGTTTTGCCGACGTGCGCGCGCGGAGCGAAAGCGAGCCCGACCTCCTGATGCACGGCGCCGCTTACGTGCTGTATGCGCTGATGGACAAGGTCGTCGACCGCTATTTTCCGGTGCTCGAGGCGCTCGAAAGCGAGCTGGAGACGGTCGAGGAGCAGATCTTCATCCGCAATACGGCGCGGTCCAATATCGAAGCGTTGTACGCCTTGAAGCGCAAGCTGATGACGCTCAAGCACGCGGTCGATCCGCTGATGGAGGCTGTCGGCAAGCTCTACGGCGGCCGCGTGCCGCGCATCTGCGCCGGCATGGGCGAGTATTTCCGCGACGTGTTCGACCATCTGCAGCGGCTGCACGCCTCGATCGAGGGCATCCGCGACATGCAGACGACCGCCATCCAGGTCAACCTGGGCATGATCAACCTGAACGAAACCGAGGTGACCAAAAAGCTGGCGGGGTGGGCCGCCATCATCGCGATTCCGACGTTGATCGCCGGAATCTACGGCATGAACTTCAAGAACATACCCGAGTACGATTTTCAGTACGGATACCCGCTGTCGCTCGCGATGATGGCGGCGGTCGACGTCGGGCTCTACTTCTGGTTCAAGAGGATCCGCTGGCTTTGAAGGGCGCGCGCCTCAGGGCCTAATGCAGGTGCGGCTTGTCGTCGCCGGCGATGGGCTTCAGCGGAATCACGCGCTTGTCGGCCGGGGGGTGATGCCACGCCGGCTGCAAAGTGACGTGATCGATGCGGTATCGCTCCGCCAACAATCGCTGCGCCGCCGCCAGGACCTGCGGCCATGCGTGCGCGTCGCGGATCAGCAAATGCGCCGACATCGCCGTCCTGTCGTTGGTCATTTGCCACACGTGCAGATCGTGCACGGCGGCCACCCCCGGAACGTGTGTCAACGCGCGACCGATGTCGTCGTAGGAAAGATGCGCCGGAACGCCTTCCATCAACACGTGCGTCGAGGACCTGAGCAAGAGCCAGGTCGACCGCAGGACCAGCGCCGCCACCAGTAGCGACAGAATCGGATCGATGGGCATCCATCCGGTCCAGGCGACGACGGCGCCGGCGACGATCGCGGCCACCGACCCCAGCATGTCGCCGCTGATGTGAAGGAGCGCCGCCCGGCTGTTCAGGCTGTCGCCGCGCGACAGGCTCCACGCGGCGAATATGTTGATCAGCAAACCGACCGCCGCGATGACCATCACCATTCCGCCGGCGACCGGCGACGGGGCCAGGAGCCGGCGCACCGCCTCGACCGAAATCCCGACGACGACAGCCAGCATCAGCAGCGAATTGATGAACGCGGCGATGACCTCGGCCCGCGCATAGCCGTAGCTCGCGCGACGCGATGGCGGCAGTCGCGCCACGTGCTGGGCGAAGAGCGCGATGCCCAGCGCCGCGGCATCGGTGACCATGTGGCCCGCGTCGGCGAGCAGCGCCAGGGAGCCTGCGAGCCAGCCGCCGGCCGCCTCGACCACGGCGAAGACCAGCGTCAGTATGACGGCGAGGCGAAGCGCTCGACGTTCGCGCGTCGCCGCGCTCGTCGTGGTGTCGCCGTGCGTCTTTGCCGGAGAATGGTGGTGGGAGGGCATGATCGCGCAAGCTTATTGTCTGCCATGCCCGGGTCCCCGGCAACGTCACCGTCGGTAGAATAGCGACATGTGCAACACTGCCGCGCTCGCCGACCGCATCGATGCCCTGCTGCCGCAGACGCAGTGCGGGCGTTGCGCGCATCCGGGGTGCCGTCCGTATGCCGAGGCGATCGCCGCCGGGACGGTGCCGATCAATCGCTGCGCGCCGGGGGGTGTGTCGACGATCGCAATGCTCGCCGCGCTACTCGACGTACCGGCGCCGCCGCCCGATCCCGCCTTCGGCACCGCCGAGCCGCTGGCGTGGGCGCGCATCGACGAAGCTGCCTGCATCGGTTGCACGCTGTGCATCCGGGCCTGTCCGGTCGACGCGATCGTCGGCGCGGCCGCGCGGATGCATACGGTCCTGGCCGACCACTGCACTGGCTGCGGGCTTTGCCTGCCGCCGTGCCCGGTCGACTGCATCGTCATGGCCGACGCGGGTCGAACGTGGACTTCAGCCGATGCTGCAGCCGCGCGCACCCGCTTTCAATCGCGCAATGCGCGGCTCGCGCGACGCGCTGCCAAGCGCGCGCGCCCCGATGCCGGAGCGGCGCTGGCCGTGCGGGATGCGACACCCGGCGAGCGCCGCCAAGCCGTGGCGGCAGCCCTCGCCCGGGCGCGCGCCCGCCGTGCGCAGGAGCGCCGGTGAATCCGGCCAAGCGGCTCGCGATCTATGAGCGGTTGCGCGAGCAGAATCCGTATCCTCGCAGCGAATTGGTCTATCGCACGCCGTTCGAATTGCTGATCGCCGTCGTGCTATCGGCGCAGGCGACCGACAAGAGCGTCAACCTGGCGACGGCGAAGCTCTTTCCGGTCGCGCGCACGCCGCAGGCGATCGTCAAGCTGGGCGAGGCGGGCCTGATTCCGTATATCCAGACGATAGGGCTGTTCCGTACCAAGGCCAAAAACGTCGTCGCGCTGTGCCGCCGGCTGATCGAAGCCTATGGCGGCGAGGTGCCCTCAGACCACGACGCGCTGGTCAGCCTGCCCGGCGTGGGCCGCAAGACCGCCAACGTGGTCCTGAACGTCGCCTTCGGCCAGCCGACGATCGCCGTCGACACGCACATCTTTCGCGTCGCCAACCGCACTGGCTTAGCACCCGGCCGCACGCCCGAAGAGGTCGAGCACAAACTCGTCAAGTTCACGCCGGAGCAATTCCGGCACGATGCTCATCACTGGCTGATCCTGCACGGCCGCTACGTGTGCCAGGCGCGAAAGCCGCTGTGCGCGCAATGCGTGATCGTCGACTTGTGCGAATACCGGCACAAGACGGTGTAACGACCGCTTAAAAACGAACAAGGCGCCGCAAGCAGCGCCCTGTCGCGATCGCTGAAAGCCGGTCAGTGCGTCGTGACGACGACCGCGGGTTGCGCGGCATAGTAGGCGGCGAGGTTCTCAATGTCGGCGGTCGACAGCGTGCCGGCGAATGCCGCCATGATCGGATTCTTGCGCGCGCCCGACTTGTAGTCGCGCAGGGCCTTGGCCAGATAGTCCGGATACTGGCCGCCGAGCTTCGGATAGTCGGCGTTCTGGCTGTTGCCGTCGACGCCGTGACATGCCTGGCAGACCGCTTTGACCTTGGCCTCGCCGGCTTTGACATCGGCGGCCGCGGCGGTGCCGGCCGCGACCAGGGCCGTCAACGAGAAAAAACCGAGCACGAATGTTTTCTTCATGGTTTTTGCCATCATCATTTGCTGGCCGTCTTGGAAAGCGCGCTCGAATAGTAGGCCGCCAGATCGGCGATGTCCTTGTCCGACAGCGTCGCCGCGATCGCCTTCATCGACGGATGGCTGCGCTCGCCGGCACGATATTCCTGCAGCGCACGGACGATGTAAGTCTGGTGCTGTCCGCCGATCTTGGGCACGTTGTAGACCTCGGGAAAGGCCGTGCGCCAGCCGACGATGCCATGGCACCCGATGCACTTCTCGATTTTCTGCGATCCGGCGGCGGCGTCGCCGGCAGGCGCTGGCGCCTGAGCCAGCGCGGCTCCGGGTAGCGCCAGCATGAAGGCAGCGGCAAGCAGAGACTGTGTGGTCATCGACCGGCTTTCATAAAAATGCCGCTCTGGCGCGGCGGGCGACAAACCCGGCTATTTTACGGGCTGGGTGCAACGCCGGTCAAACAATACGACGACAGCGAATCAGGACGGCTAGCGCTCCAGCAAGGACAGCTTGACCTTGACGGTTTTCCATTCATCGGCGTCGGGAGGCGCCGGCTTGCGCTCGATAATCGGTTTCCAGGCCTTCGCGAGCTCGGCGTTCAAGGCCTTGAACTGCTGCTGGTCGTCGGGGACGTCGTCTTCGGCATAAATCGCCTCGACCGGGCATTCGGCGACGCAAAGCGTGCAATCGATACATTCGTCCGGATCGATGACCAGGAAATTGGGCCCTTCGCGGAAGCAATCGACCGGGCAGACGTCGACACAGTCGGTATACTTGCAGCGAATGCAGCTTTCGGTCACAACGTAGGTCATCGCTTTTTTGGTCCGTTGCCGCTGGTCTTGGATTTTACCAAATCGGCCCCAATTAAGCAGCGGTGATAGGCCCGTCGCTTGCGAGAGTGGCTCGTTTGCGCTAAGTTAGGTTTCGGGACGCGACCGCAGCGGCCCTCCAGGCAGGCCACCGGCGCCGCGCAGCGCATCAGCGAGGATCAGCATGAATGAGCATATCAAGCACGTTACCGACGCCACTTTTGACACCGACGTACTGAAGGCCGGCACGCCGGTCCTGGTCGATTACTGGGCCGAGTGGTGCGGCCCCTGCAAGATGATCGCGCCGATCCTGGACGATGTCGCCAAGAGCTATGCGGGCAAGCTCACCGTGGCCAAGCTGGACATCGACGCCAATCCGGGGGTCCCGGCAAAATACGGCATCCGCGGCATACCGACCTTGATCCTGTTCAAGGGCGGGGAAGTCGCGGCGCAGAAGGTCGGGGCACTGTCCAAGTCGCAGCTCACAGCCTTTATTGACAGCCACATCTGAACACGCTACGCTCCTGACCCATTGAAGCACGCGTCCCGCCAAGCGTAGTCGCCGCGGGGCGTCGTCACCGGCGCTGCCGCACGCAGTTGTTGTTTTATCCGGCGCCAACCTCCCTTATCGCACTGGTTTCGCGGCCTTTAGCATGTCCGGGGACCGTCCCGCCTTCCTCCCGCAACTCACTCCCTCCATGCACCTGTCCGAACTCAAGTCCAAGCCCGTTACCGAACTCGTCGAGATTGCCAACACCAACGAGATCGACGGCGCCAACCGCCTGCGCAAGCACGATCTGATTTTTGCGCTGCTGAAAAATCAGGCAAAAAAGGGCGAAAGCATCTTCGGCGACGGCACGCTCGAAGTGCTGCCCGACGGCTTCGGGTTTCTGCGCTCGCCCGACACCAGTTACCTTGCCGGCACCGACGACATCTATATTTCGCCGTCGCAGATCCGGCGCTTCAACCTGCACACCGGCGACACGATCGAGGGTGAGATTCGCACGCCCAAGGACGGCGAGCGCTATTTCGCCCTGGTCAAGGTCGATAAGGTCAACGGCGAGCCGCCGGAGAACGCCAAGAGCAAGATACTTTTCGAGAACCTGACGCCGCTGTTTCCCGACGAGCCGCTGATCCTCGAACGCGACATCAAGGCCGAGGAGAACATCACCGGGCGCATCATCGATATCGTCGCGCCGATCGGCAAGGGGCAGCGCGGGCTGCTGGTCTCGTCGCCGAAATCGGGCAAGACGGTGATGCTGCAGCATCTCGCGCACTCGATCGCGGCCAACTATCCGGACGTGGTCCTGATCGTGCTCCTGATCGACGAGCGGCCCGAAGAGGTCACCGAGATGCAACGTTCAGTGCGCGGCGAAGTCGTGTCGTCGACGTTCGACGAGCCGGCGACGCGCCACGTCCAGGTTGCCGAGATGGTGATCGAAAAGGCCA
>PLYT01000006.1:57514-83164 GCA_003153475.1 Betaproteobacteria bacterium
ACCATCATCGCCACCGCGCTGATCGACACCGGATCGCGGATGGACGACGTGATCTACGAGGAATTCAAGGGCACCGGCAACATGGAGATCCACCTGGATCGGCGCATGGCCGAAAAGCGCATTTATCCGGCGATCAACGTCAACCGCTCCGGTACCCGCAAGGAAGAGTTGCTGCTCAAGCCCGACGTCCTGCAGAAAGTCTGGGTGTTGCGCAAGCTCCTCTACCCGATGGACGAGCTCGAGGCGACCGAATTCCTGGTCGACAAGGTCAAGCAGACGAAGAACAATGCGGAATTCTTCGACTCGATGCGGCGGGGCAACTAGCGCGTCTGAATTCCGTTCGCCGTCTTCGGGGTCGCATCCCCGCGCCAAGCGCGGGGCCCCTGCTCCGCCCGACGACGGCGTACTCTTCGACTCGATGCGGCGGGGCAACTAGTCGCATCCCGCGCTAAAGCGCGGGGCCCCTGCTCCGCCCTCCGGCGCCGTATCCCGCTGAGCGTCCCGACGTTTCGCGCCTCGAACCAAACCCGCCGGCCTCAGTCTAGAGAAAATAGCGGCTGAGGGCGGTCGGACATGACGCGTCGCCTGGACATCGATGCATTGCGCGGTTTGATGCTGGTGCTGATGACGTTTACGCACCTGCCGACGCGCTTCGCCTCGCCGCTCGGGCAGCCGTTCGGCTTCGTATCTTCGGCGGAAGGATTTGTGTTCCTTTCCGCTTTCATGTGCGGCTGGATCTACAGCGAGCGGGCCAAGCGCGACGGCCTAGCCCGCATGCGCCGTGCGATATGGCAGCGGGCCGTCGCGCTTTACACCTGCCAGATCGCCTTGCTGGTCTTTCTTCTGACCATCGTCGCCGGCATCGCGCGCGCGCGCGGTCAGCCGGCGATCATCGATCTGATTTCGTTTTTCAGCGTCGACCCTGCGACGGCGCTGACGGGCGGCCTCGCGCTGGTCTACAACCCGCCGTTGCTCGACATCCTGCCGATGTACGTCGTGCTATTGGCCGCGACGCCGCTGGTGCTGAGCTTCGCGTTGCGCCGGAGCTGGTGGCCGATTTTCGGCCTCAGCGCAGTCCTGTGGACACTGGCCCAGTTCGGCGCGGGGCGCGCGCTTTATCAGGCCATCGCCGATGCGATCGGACTCGACCTGCCGGTTACCGAGACCGGAGCCTTTTCGCTGCTGGCCTGGCAGTTTCTTTGGTTCGGGGGCCTGTGGATGGGGTCGCTGAAAGCGACCGGCGCGGGTGGCGGATTGAGGGCGCCGCAGTGGGCGATCCTGCCGGCGATCGCCGTCGCGGCAGTTTGTCTGGTGTGGCGCCACATCGCCGGCCAGGTGCCTTTTCCTCATTCGACCGGGCACGTGCTCAATGCGCTGTTCGACAAGTGGCAGCTGGCGCCGCTGCGACTGGTCAATTTTCTTGCGTTGCTGGTCCTGGTTCTGCGCTTCGGGCCCTGGCTCGCGCGGCACGTGCCGCTCGGGTTCCTGGCCAGGCTGGGCGCGGCGTCACTGCCAGTGTTTTGCGCGCATCTGGTGATCTGTCTGCTGGCGCTCGCTACGCTGGGGGATCAATACGAGCACCGGAGCTGGGTTGTCGACGTCGTCCTGATCATCGGCGCGTTCGCCGCGCTTTACGCGGTCGCCGAATTCGTCGACCTCGCGTTCCGCTCCGCCGGTGTCGCCCGCCATCGGCACGCGCCCACTCAATTCACATAGTGCGAGATCACCGATTTCCACAGCGCATAGCCCGTCGCGTTCAGGTGCAGTGCGTCGGGCCTGAAAAGCTCACCCCGCGGGCTGCCGTCGGCAGCCAGCATCGGCGTAAAGACATCGACGTAGGCAACGCCCGGATGCGTGTGCGCAAATTGCTCGACCAGCAGGTTGGCACGGCGAATCTCCGGCAGCAGCGAAGCGCGCGCCGGACTCGGCTTGATCGATATGAAGGCGATGCGCGTCTCGGGCAGCGCCGCGTGGACGCCTTGTACGAACGCGTCGAATTGATGCAGGACGTCGTCGGCCGTCTTGCCCTCCGCCAGGTCGTTGTCGCCGGCGTAGACCAGCACGAGCCGAGGCCGGTAGCGAACGACCAGGCGATCCAGATAGTGCACGCAGTCGGAAAGCGTCGAGCCGCCGAAACCGCGGTTGATGACTACCGGCAAGGACGCGAAGTCGGACTGCAGGCCGTCCCAGAGACGAATCGACGAGCTTCCGACGAACAGCACGCCGTTGGGCGGCGGCGCCTGCTTGCTGTCGGCCGCGGCAAACGCCGCCAGCGGCGCGTCCCACATCGCGATGGCTTCGGGCGTGGTTGGCGGCGCCCCAAAAGCGAATGCGGGAACAGCCAGCAACACTGCCAGCAGAAGGGTCACGGACCGGGACATTGAGCAGGACATTGATAAATAACGCCGCAGGGCGCGCGCGGATGACGGAGCGCGCGTATTATGCCGCCGAGTCGCCGGCGGTGGCAGGGGCGGAAAAGCCCAACGCGGGCGGGATCGTCCGGCAACCCACGACTTGATTCGGTCATCGACGCCACCATCTGGAACAAGTTCCCCCTGTTGCACTGCAGCGATAAAAGGCCCATAATTTTTGGTTGTACGGCGTGGCTTTTGGCTTCCCGGCCGCTCAAGGCATGGGGCCAGGATCCGGCCGAAACCCGGCGCGCGCCCTGAAAGCGCCCGCCTCCGAGGTATCGATGAAAACCGCCATTCACCCGCAATACAGTGAAATCCAGGTGACGTGCAGCTGCGGCAACACGTTCACCACTCGCTCGACCGTGCAGAAGCCGCTGCACGTCGAAGTGTGCTCCGCTTGCCATCCTTTCTATACGGGTAAGCAGAAGATCGTCGACACGGCCGGTCGCGTCGAGAAGTTCCGGCAACGCTATGCCGCGAAGCCTCCGGTGACGCCGGCGGCCAAGCCCACGCCGGCGGCCAAGAGCGCATCGACCAAAAGCGCTGCGGCCAAGGGAGCCGCCGCCAAGAACGCAGCCAGGCCCGCGTAGGCGCTTCTCCCACGGCGCAAACCGAAAGGCAGCTTCGGCTGCCTTTTTTGTTGGCTCGCCGCCTTCGCAGTTGCCGCGCACCGGGCTTAGTGGCGCTGCGCCGCATAAACCACTAGTGTTCTGAACCGGATGAGCGAAAAGCCCGACCTCGTAGCGTCTTAGTCCATGCCTCTTGCCGATCTCACCGCCCCCTCGAACGAGGCTTCCGATCTGTCGCCCTCAGGCAGATACCGCGCATATAAACAGACGGGACTGGTGTTCCTCTGCGCCGCGTGGATTCTGCTCGGCCTGTTCGGACACGATCCCTGGAAGCCTGATGATGCGACCACCTTCGGCGTCGCTCACGACGTCCTGAGCAACGGCGATTGGCTCGTGCCTCAGCTCGCGGGCACACCCGCGGCCGAGCGACCACCGCTGTTCTATGCGCTGGCCGCCGCGAGCGGCGCGGCGCTGCGACCGGTACTTGCGCTGCACGATGGCGCGCGCGTCGCCAACGCGCTATGTCTCGCACTGACCTTGTGGCTGCTCGCCCTCACCGGCCGCGAGCTCTATGGACGCGCCTTTCGCTGGATGCCGGTGCTGGTATTCATCGGCTGCATCGGCCTGTGGGATCGCGCGCATGCGCTCGCGCCCGAGATGGGCTTGCTGCCCGCGTATGCGCTGGCGCTCTATGCGCTGGCGCTGGCGCCGCGGCGCGCGCTGATCTCCGGCGCGCTGCTCGGAGCCAGCGCAGGTATCGCGTTTCTCGTCCGGGGCACGTCGTGGGCGGCGATGATCGGGTTGACCGCGTTGCTGCTCGCGGCTTTCCCTCCGTGGCGAACACGGCGATATGTTGGCACGCTGACACTCGCCGTGCTCGTGGCGGCGCCGTTGCTGATCGCGTGGCCGCTGGCGATCTATTTGCGCGATCCCGCGATCTTCGCCCTGTGGCGGGACGCACAAAGCATCGCGCGATTCTTCGGCTTCGCCGCCGGATCGCCGCCGGTCGAGCCGTTTTACTATCTGAAGAATCTGCCCTGGTTCGCCTGGCCCGCTCTGCCCCTGGTGCTGTGGACGCTCTGGCTGCGAACGCGCGGCTACCACGGAGGTCTCGCCCAGCCCGGCATCGTTTTGCCGCTGACGATGAGCATCGTGCTGTTACTGGTCCTGTCGGCCGCGGCGGAGCCGCGGGCGACTTTGGCGCTGCCGCTGCTGCTGCCGCTGTGCTTGCTGGGAGCGGCCGAAATCGACTCGCTCAAGCGCGGCACCTCGGGTGCGCTCGACTGGTTCGGGATCCTGACCTTCGGTCTGCTCGCGGTCCTCGTCTGGGCGCTCTGGCTTGAGACGCTGTGGCATGGCTTGCCCGAGCCGGTCGCGCACATATTCCGCGATACGCAGCCAGGCTTTCGGCCGCCGTTGCAGCCGCTGGCGTTGCTCGTGTCCGGATTCTTGAGCCTGCTCTGGATCGTGCTGGTCCGGCCGGCGCGCCGCTCCAATCGCCGCGCCGTGCTGAACTGGGCGGCCGGCATGACGCTGGTGTGGGGGCTTTACATGACGATCTGGCTGCCCTATCTGGATTCGCGGCGAAGCTACCGCCCGGTCGCCGAATCATTGGTGCAGCAATTACCCGCGGGCGCATCGTGCCTGGCCAGTCGCAACCTGGGCGAACCGCAGCGTGCCCTGATCGAATACTTCGGCGGCGTCGTGCCGGTGCGCGACGATCTTGCTGCGGCGAATGCCTGTCCTTTGCTGCTGATGCAAGTCGGCCGCGACGATTCCGACACGCCGCCGGACTCGGCCTGGGAACCGGTCTGGGAAGGCCACCGGCGCGGCGACGACACCGAGCGCTTCCTGTTGTTTCGGCGTCCGGCGGCCTCCGTACTCCAATGAGCGAATCCATGCTCCGCGCTCCGGCGTGCTGCTCGTGAAATTCATCGACGAAGCGAAGATCGAAGTCATCGCCGGCAACGGCGGCAACGGCGCGGTCTCGTTTCGCCGCGAAAAATACGTTCCCCGCGGCGGTCCGGACGGCGGCGACGGCGGCCGGGGCGGAAGCATTCACGCAATCGCCGACCGCAACATCAACACGCTGATCGACTACCGCTACGCGCGCATCCACCGCGCCAAGAGCGGCGAAGGCGGCCGCGGCGCCGATCAATACGGCCGCGGCGCCGAGGACATCGTGTTGCGCATGCCGGTGGGCACCGTCATCACCGACATCGAAACCGGTGAAACGATCGCCGATCTCGCCGTCGACGGTCAATCGGCTGAGCTCGCCAAAGGCGGCCAGGGCGGCCTGGGCAACCTGCATTTCAAATCCAGCACCAATCGCGCGCCGCGCCAGTCGACGCCCGGCGAGGAGGGCGAGCACCGATTCCTGCGCCTCGAGCTCAAGGTTCTTGCCGACGTGGGGCTGCTCGGCATGCCCAATGCCGGCAAGTCAACGCTGATCCGCGCGATCTCGGCCGCGCGGCCCAAGGTCGCCGACTATCCGTTCACGACGCTGGCGCCGAACCTGGGCGTGGTCAGAGTCGACGAGAATCGAAGCTTTGTCGTCGCCGACGTGCCGGGGCTGATCGAAGGCGCCGCCGAAGGCGCGGGACTGGGCCACCAGTTCCTGCGCCATCTGCAGCGCACGCGGCTGTTGCTGCACGTCGTCGACCTTGCGCCGCTCGATGGCGACGCCGATCCGGTAGCCGGTGCGCGCGCGATCGTGCGCGAGCTCGAACGCTACGATCCGGCGCTGTACGAAAAGCCGAGGTGGCTCGTCTTGAACAAGGCCGACCTGATTGACCCGGCCGAGCGCGACGCGCGGGTCGCCGCCTTCGTCAAGTCGTACCGCTGGAAAGGTCCGGTGTTCACGGTTGCCGCGATCAGCGGCGAAGGCTGCCGCGAGCTCGTCTACGCCATACAGCGCTGGCTGGAAGCGCATCCTGCCGACGCGCCGGTCGCAGAGCCATGAACGCACCGGGCACGACATCGATCGTCGCTGCGGCGCGGCGACTGGTGATCAAGGTCGGATCGACGCTGGTCACCGACGAAGGCCGCGGCATCGATCATGCCGCCGTCGCCCGCTGGGCCGAGCAGATCGCGACGCTGTCGCGCAACGGCAAGGAGCTGGTGCTCGTATCCTCCGGCGCAATCGCGGAGGGCATGAAGCGTCTCGGCTGGTCGACGCGTCCGATATCGATCCACGAATTGCAGGCCGCTGCCGCCGTCGGGCAGATGGGACTCGTGCAGGCGTACGAGACCGCATTCAAGCGCTTCGGCCTGCATACGGCGCAGATCCTGTTGACGCATGACGATCTGTCCGATCGGCGACGCTATCTGAACGCGCGGTCGACCTTGCTGACGTTGCTGCGACTCGGCGTCATCCCGGTAATCAACGAAAACGACACGGTGACGACCGATGAGATCCGTCTCGGCGACAACGACACGCTGGGCGCGCTGGTCACCAATCTTATCGAGGCCGATGTACTGATCCTGCTCACTGATCAGTCCGGGCTCTACAGCACCGACCCCCGCACCGATCCCGCCGCGACGATGCTGCGACGCGCGCGCGCCGGCGATCCGGCGCTCGAAGCGATCGCCGGCGGCGCCGGCGTACTCGGCCGCGGCGGCATGCTGACCAAGGTGCTGGCGGCCAAACGGGCAGCCAGGAGCGGTGCGACGACGGTGATCGCCGGCGGTCGCGAGGAGAATGTCCTAACCCGGCTCGCCGCGGGCGAGATGCTCGGCACCGAGATCGCCGCGGAAATGATGACTCTCGTGGCGCGCAAGCAGTGGCTGGCCGATCACGTGCGCCTGGCGGGGCGGCTGACGCTCGATGCCGGAGCAGTGCGCGCGCTTGCGCACGAAGGCAAGAGCCTGCTTCCCATCGGTGTCACTGCTTGCGCCGGAGCGTTCGAGCGCGGCGAGCTGGTCGGCTGCTTCGACGATGCCGGGCGCGAGCTGGCACGCGGCCTGATCAATTACAGTGCCGGCGAAACGCTGCGCATCCTGGGCAAGCCGTCGGCGCAGATCGAGAAGATCCTGGGCTACGTGGACGAGCCCGAGCTCATCCATCGCGACAATCTGGTCGTGCTTTGAGTCCGGTTGCTGCGGGGGCGCCGGACCGGGCCGAGAATCGACACGCGCTTCGCATTCCCCTAAACTCGCGCCATAAGGAACCTCTCCGATTGCGCCGGCGATGGGCACGCGAGCGGCCGGACTTTTTCGATCGACACCAAGGAGGAGCGGCATGAACCTGGTCGACCGCATCAAGAACATCCTGCTGTCTCCGCGGACCGAATGGCCGAAGATCGCCGAGGAAGCGGCGACGGTGCAATCGCTGTACGTCGGCTACGTCGTTGTTCTCGCCGCCATCGGCCCGCTCGCGCTGCTGATCCGTTCCGGCGGAGTCGCGATCGCGGCGGCGCTCGTCCAGTATGTCATTGCGCTGGTGATCACTTATCTGATGGCGTTGATCGTGGACGCGTTGGCGCCGACGTTCAACGGCACCCGGGATTTCACGCAGTCGCTCAAGCTGGTCGCGTATTCGTACACGGCGCCCTGGGTGGCAGGCGTTTTTCTGCTGGTCGGCGCAACGATCGGCGGCCTGATCGGGCTCATCGCCGGGATTTACGCCTGGTATACGTTCTATCTGGGCGTGCCGACACTGAAGAAATGCCCGGCGGAAAAGGCCGTCGGTTACACGATCGTTGTCGTGCTTTGCGGCATCGTGCTGGCGATCGTGCTCGGCGGCGTGCTGATGTCGGCGATGTTCGGCGGCGCGATGGGCGGCGCCGGATTCGGGATGATGCGCTGACCGCGACCCGGGCGCGGGAGCCCGGTGTCGCGCGCCTCGCGACAGCTTGGCGTCGAAGACGCTAGGCTTTGCCGGTCGGGTTCGTGTAGGGCGAAGGCACGACGCTGTGCGCCCAGCCGTACAGGCGCTCGCGCCTCGTCTGCGGCCGCTGGTGCAGGAAACGCTCGAGCTCGGTCAAGCCCCGTCGATAGACGTCGCGCTTGAACTCGATGACGTTCTCCAATGGGATCCAGTAATCGTGCCAGCGCCAGGCATCGAATTCGGGATGCTCGCTGGCGCGCAGACTCACGTCGCTGTCGCGACCGGTCAGTCGCAGCAGATACCAGATCTGCTTTTGGCCGCGGTAGCTGCCGCGCCACTCGCGTTTGATCCAGTGCTGTGGAACCTCGTAGCGCAGCCAATCGCGCGTGCGCCCGAGAATCTTGACATGGTCGGCTTCGAGCCCGACCTCTTCCTTCAGCTCCCGATACATCGCCTGCTCGGGCGTCTCGCCGGGGTTGATGCCCCCTTGCGGAAACTGCCACGAGTGCTCTCGGATCCGTTTGCCCCAGAAGACCAGATTCTTCGAGTTGGAGACGACAATGGCGACGTTCGGGCGATACCCGTCACGGTCCAGCATCGCGACACCTGTAGTTCTGCGCGTTGCGGTTATTCTTGCACAGTTCGGCGCGCTTGCAAAGCGCGTCTACCGAGGCGTCGACGACGGGCCGGATGTTCAGCCGCGCGACAATTCGCGAGGCGTTGCATGCAATAGAAGGCGCTGATCGCGGCGCAGCACGACCACGTCGACGGCGTCGCCGATGCGCCGGCCGGTGAGCAATCGCTGCAGGTCGTCGATGCCTTTGACCACCTCGCCGCCAAAGGCGACGATCAGGTCGCCGGTGCGAATCCCCGCTGCCGCGGCCGGCGAATCCTTTTCGATGGTCGAAACGCGGACGGCCGACTCGTGGGCCAGGTCGAAATGCCGAACGATGCGCCGCGCAATCGCCGCGTCCTGGCCGCCGACACCCAGGTAGGCGCGACGCACCCGACCCTCGTGCATCAGCGCCACGGCAACGCGCTCGGCGGTATTGGCCGCGATCGCGAAGCAGATGCCCTGGGCAGGCAGGATCATCGCCGTGTTGACGCCGATGACGTCACCCGCCGCACTGACCAACGGGCCTCCCGAGTTGCCGGGATTGAGCGCCGCATCGGTCTGGATGATGTTGTCGAGCAGGCGTCCGGTCCGGCTGCGCATCGACCTGCCCAGGGCACTGACGATGCCGGCGGTGACCGTATGCTGAAAGCCATACGGACTGCCGATCGCGATGGCGATCTGTCCGACCCGCACCCTCGTCGAATCGGCGAGTCGCGTGTAGGCGAGCTCCGGCGCCGCGACCTTGACCACGGCCAGATCGGAGTCGGGATCCTCGCCGACGAGCTCGGCAGCCGCGGTCCGCCCATCGGGCAGCGTGACCTCGAGTGCGCTTGCGCCGCCGGCGACATGACTGTTGGTCAGCAGATACCCGTCCGGCGCGATGATGAAGCCCGAACCCGAGCCTTCGCCGCGCGCCCTGCCGCGACGCTCGACCCGAATGTGCACGACCGCAGGGCGCACGCGCTCGACCGCGCCGACCACCGCGACCGAATAGGCATCGAGCAGGGCCGCGTCGTCGACTGCGCGCTCACGCCTGCCGGCTGCGTCAGCGGCAGCCGAAGATTCGTCGAGCAGCCAATGCAGGCGCGGAACGGCGTGACTGTCGAGAGGAGACATGGCAGCTAGTTGGCGGTGCGCGGCGGCAAATTCAAGACGGCCGCCCGACGGGTCGTGCGACGGCAGCGCCGAAAACCCGATGCAATCTTGCAAGGACTACAGGAGCTTGCAGTTCTTGCGCGCCCATTTCGCTGCGCGAGAAGCACTGCTCAAGGCGAGCGCTTCACGAATTCGATGGCATGTCAATTGCTAAAGCCAATGCTGGAGCGATTGGGCGTGCACGGCGCGCCCGGTCCGAAGCGGCGCCTAAGCCGCACCGACGCCCGTGATCGAAGCCGCGTTGGGTGGGCAACGACAGGAGAAAAAGCGATGACCGACATCCGGGCAAACACCTCGCAAGATCCCCAATCGGTGGGTACGGCGATCCTCGGGGGCGGGCCGGTGGGCGTTGCTCCTCGCCCCGAATTGATGGCGGCGCACGCCCTGCGGGGCGACCCCGTCGTCAATCCCAAAGGGTACGCGCTGGGCAGACTCGAGCACATCGTCCTGGACGTCGAACGCGGTTGCATCGCCTACGCGGTGCTCAGTTTCGGCGGGTTCCTGGGGCTGGGCGACAAGCTTTTCGCGATTCCATGGAACGCGTTCACCTTCGATGCCGACCGCCATCGCTTCATCCTCAACGTCGATCGCGGGGTGCTCGAAGGTGCTCCGGGATTCGACAAGAGCCAGTGGCCCGCAATGGCCGATCCTCGTTGGGCGTCGCATCTGCACGCCTATTATGGCTACCGCCCCTATTGGGACTGAACGTCCGCCGGACGCTCTAGGCGGCCAACTGGATCCCCGACGTCGGCGTCTGCAAGCGCGCCAGCCTCGAGCCTTCGGGCGCGCCCTCGACCAGGGCGCTCAAGCGGCGTAGCCGCGCGGTTCCGAAAAAGGTCGCGAACGGGACTTCGGATGCGTCGCGTCCGGTCCCGATGCGCACCAGGTCGCGCATTGGCGACAGATCGGTCGGGTCGAACAATTGCCATCGACCGCCGAGATAGGCTTCGAACACCGCATGAAAATCGGGCGGCGGCTCAGCATAGCGCGCATAACCGGTGACAAAGCGTGCGGGGATGTTGAGCGCACGACAAAACGTGATCGCCAGATGTGCGAAATCGCGGCAGACGCCGGCGCGCAAGGCGAGAACGTCGCGCGCCGAGTAGTTCGGCGTCGATGTCCCGACCCTGTAATCGATGTTGACGCGTATCCAGCGGCAGATCGCGTCGACGCGCGAGAAGCCGGGCGCCAGCCCGCCGAAAAGCCGGCAGGCGAGATTGAAGACTTCCTCGGATTGGCAGTACCGGCTGCCGCGCAAGGCGGTGAACGCATCGACCGGCAATACAGTGATCGGGACCTCGGGTGCCTGGATGTCCGCTTCGGTCGGCGTCACCTCGACCACCGCCAGATAGCGCGCGCGGAAAGGCCCGGGCGCAACGTCGACGCGAATGAAGCGGTTGAGCGTTGCCGGCTCGAACAGCTCGTTCCACGGCAACGACGGCTCGAGCTCCACCCTTTCTTCGACGACGCGCTGGCGATGATCGTCGGGAACCGCGACGTTGAAGACGAACACCGTCTGCGCGGCGACCTCGTAGTCGAGCTCGCAATCGATCTGAAACGTGCTCATCGGTGCATTGATCGCGGTCGCGGCAGGGGGTTTGCGCGCCGGAGATTTTCTCGCCCGCGCGGGGGTGCGCGACGCCGCCTCTGGGGCGTCGCCGTGCATCCCGTCACTCGGCGCGGCGCGCTAGATCCTGCCCATCAGCAACAGGACGATGAGGACGATGACGACCAGTCCCGCGATACCGCTTGGCCCGTAGCCCCATTCGCGGCTGTACGGCCACGCCGGCAGCGCGCCCAAGAGCATGAGGATCAGGATGACCAACAGTATCGTGCCTAGCGTCATGACTTGCCTCCTTGAGGGCCCCGTCAGGTGGAAATGCGATTCATCGGGCATCTGGTGACACGATCAAGCGCGGGCTGGCCGGCGATCGAGGCTGGCAAAGGCCTGCATTCCTTTGCCAGCCGATCGCCGCCGGGCGGGCGCGATCCCCTCACTATGCCTTATTAGTTGTAGCGCGCTTTGGCGTCCTGAATGCACTTGCTCTTGGCGTCGCCGCTCATCGCGTCGCATTTTTCCTTCGCCACGCTGTAGTTGGCGTCCATCTTCTCGTGCTGCGCCGACGCCATCGCGTCCTTCGACTTGCGGTTGGCCTTGGCGTCTTCCTTGGCCTTGGTAAGATTCGCCTTCGCTTCCTTGATGCACACGTCCTTGTCGTTGCCCGTCTTGGTATCGCAGGCGCTCTTGGCCGACTTGTATTCGGCTTCAGCGCTGGCGACCGCCGCCTTGTACTGGGCCTTGTCCGCCGGGGTCGCGCCGACCGTCGATTTGGTCGAGCGCATCGTCGGTCAGCTTGCCCCACTGCTCTTTCACTTTGCCCGTCATCTGCTTCCAGTTGCCTTGTACGCGGTCCCAGTTCATGTTTTGTTCTTTCGTTTCGCCGGTGGTGCGATTGCCGCCGGAGTGCGCCTCTAAGTCAGCAACGGGCGTGCCAACGCTACCGGCCTACGCGAGCACGCGATTCGCCGCGCGAAGTTTGCGGCACATACCGCGTTTCACGGACCGAGAATGTCGCCGTAAGGCTTCAGACGTTCGACGTGATCGAAGAGCGTCTTGATTGCCACCATGATGGGCACCGCGAGCAGCAGCCCCCACCCGCCCCACAGCATGCCCCAGAACAGCAGCGACACGAACACGGCCGGCGTGTTCATCCGCGCCGCGCGTCCCATCAGCCAGGTCTGCACGCCGATGCCGAGAATCGCGGCAACGAGGACCGGTATCGCGGCCGCGAGCAGCGCCATTTGCAAGGTGCCGAACTGCCCGTAGGCGATCAGCGCCGCGGCGCCGGCCAGCATTGCGGCACCGACATAGGGAATCGTGTGCAGAACGGCAGCGGCGATGCCCCACACCAACGGGCGCTCGAGCCCGATCGCATAGAAGCCCGCGCCGATGACGATACCGACCGCCATATTGATCAGCAATACGATCGCGAAGTAGCGCTGATTCTGGCGGTCGACGCCGTCGAGGATGCGCAGAGTCGTCCTGCGGCGGGAAAAGTCGCCGCCGACGGCATGCAGGAACTTGCGCCGAAACAGATCACCCGCCGACAGCAGAAAGAAAGCCAGGAACAGCGCCGACGCGAGCTGCCCCAGGGCGATGGCGACGTTGCTGGTGCCGATCAGCAGCATCGAGCTGATGTCCAGGCTGGAGCCGCCGGCGGGTGCATTCGCCCTTACTTGCGGACTGGCCGCTTCGGCGAGCTTCTGCAATTCCGATGCAGTCCTCTGCATGTGCTCGAGGGTGCCTGGGTGATCCCGCTGAGCGTGGGTGAGCGCAATGCGCAGTCGCTGCACGGCCGAAGGAATTTCCTGCAGCACATCGCCGGCGTCGCTTCCGACCCGGTAGAACGCCCCGGCAATCGCGGCACCGAAGGCGAGGATCACGAGCGCGGCGCCGATCGCGCGCGGCACGCCCCAGCGGGCCAATCGACGCACCACCGGGGACAAGGCATAGTTGAGAAACAGACTGAGCAGCAGCGGGATAAAGAAAGCAGCGCCGGTCCTGATCGCGAACAAGCCCAGCAGAAGCGCGATCAAGGTCAGCGCTACCGTCGAGGGTCGCGGCGGCGGCAGCAGCGCCCCGGCCCGCGCCCGCTCGTCTTCCGACGCGCGTGTCGCATCAGCGGGCACAACGCCCCTGCTGTCCGCCTCCATCGAGCCTCCCTCGGTAGCGGGCGCGCCTTTCAAGCCGCCCCTTTCGACACACTACACCGGACGGGCAGCTGAGCGGCGCTCGCTTACATCTTCTGCTTGGCTTCTTTGGCCTCTTCCTGGACTTTATTTCCGCCGGCGGAAACGTCCTTGCCCGCGCCCTCGATCGTATTGCACGCGCTGATTAACGACACGACAGCGACGCTGGCAAAGGCTAGTACGATCTTCTTCCACATGAGGGATCTCCTTGTGATTTGTTATGTGGCGGCCCATGCCACCCGTACGGGCATCAGCAATCGTCGTGCCATTGTCGCGGCCGGCGCGCCGCTAACCTGCGTTTTCCGGCGCCAGGTCTTACCGGCGCGGTTCGGCGGCGAGCTTATCGTGCCGCCGGCGGAACGCGCGCTCGACAGCCAGCGCTGCGACGCCCTTGAGTATCAAATGCAGGATCGTGCCGAGAAGGGAAGCCGCTGGCCTGCGGCGGCGCCGCCGCTCCGATCGCCGAATCACTCACCGCCAGAGGCGCCCGAGCAGATAACCCGCAGCGAGTGCCACGCCAAGCGTGACCAGCGGGCGCTCGCGGATATAGTCGCGGGTACCCGCGACCATCTGGTCTTGCGCCTGCTTGACCCGCTGGGCGCTGTCGCCGATCCATTCCGCCGCAGGCTGTGCTGCCTGCGCAACCTTGTCGACAGTCTGGTGCGCCGCGCGCGCGACGCGGTCGATCGCGGGACCCGCGTTGTCGGCTGCCTTGCGAGCGATGTCGTCGACCGTCTGGTGTGCCTGGCTTGCGGTGCGCTCGATCGCGTTGTTGTTGCCGGTAAGTTCCATTGCATCCTCCTCAAGAAAATAACCATCGCCCCAAAAAAACACGGGCGGAGCTGGTGGAAAGGGACCGGAGGCTCCGCCCGCGACGGGACGCGTTCGACGCGACAGTCAGCCTGGACTAACTGCCGCTTGAGACGTCACTGCTTGCCGTCGGTCGCAGTAGTCGAGTGGTCGTTCGCCTGCGCCGGCTTCGGCATCGCGGTCGACTCTTCGTCCTTGCTCATCGGCTGTTTCGCATTCGGATCGCTGCCGTTTGCCGCCGCGTCCGCGGCGCTATGCTGGTCGCCGCCCGAATCGGCAGACCGCGTCGTCTGCGAGCCCGAAGGCGCTTCGAACACCGTATCGGCCTTGGGCGGCATCACTGGCGCCGGCTGGGCCGGCGGCGCGCCAACTGCCGGCGTCGTCGGCGTCAGCTCGGGCTTCGCCGACGCCGACCTTTCGGGAGGGCGATCGCAGCCGGCAACCACAGCGCCCATCGCGATCGCCGCCAGCACCACCGGTATCCAGCGGCGACTCGGTGTTTCGGCGCGAAGCCGCACCTAGCCTCCTCCGCGTCGGAACAGGCCAACGACCAGTGAAACGACGAAGAGGACCAGGAAAATGAAAAACAGGACCTTGGCGATTTCGGCGGCGCCGGCTGCGATGCCGCCGAAGCCGAACAACGCCGCGATCAGCGCGATGACAAAGAACACGATGGCGTAATGCAACATTTTCAATCCTTTCTGCTCAGCGTAGAGCAAGAGTTACTCGGACGCGAGGCACCGCTGCGGGGAAACAACGATCAATGCGCCTGCAACACGTAACTGAGGAAATAGACGCAAACGGCATGCCAGTTGCCAGCATGTCGGATTGTCCTCGGATCGATAATTTTTTGCGCCGCCGCAACTGCAGCAGGCGGGCAACGCGTCAGCGCGTGGCTTACATGATCTGACGCAGGCGCGTCAGAAAGGTATCGTACTCGGATGATTTGTCGAAAAACGCATCGGCGCCCGCCAAAGAACATTGCGCCTGGTATTCGGGGTAGGCGAAGTTGGTAAGCACGAATATTTTCGGCTGCGGCGTTATCTTCCCGGCGCGAACCTGCCGGACCACGGCAATGCCATTGCCTTCCTTGAGCCGGATGTCGGTGACGACGACATCCGGCCGGAGTTTTTTGATCGCCTCGATGGCCTCTTCTTCAGATTCGGCAAAGCCGACGACGTCGAAACCACTCATCGACTGGACATTGTCGATGATGCGTCGACGGATCAGCGCCGAATCCTCGACCACGAAGACGCGAACCGTAGGTTTCACCAGGAGGGCCGCGTGCATCAACTTATCAGGCTATGCCGAAGCGCGTAGGCAGTCAGTTCCGCATTGCGCGCGAAATTCATCTTCTCGAGTATGCGCGTGCGATAGGTGCTCACCGTCTTGACGCTGAGGCAAAGCTCTCCCGCGATGTCGGTGACGGTCTTGCCGGCCGCAAGCTGAACGAAAATCTGGAACTCGCGATTGGACAGCTGTCGGTGCAGCGGCTCCGCCGCGTCGCCCGCCGCCTCCATGGCGAGGGCCTCGGCCAGCGAGGCGCTGATGTATTTCTTGCCGGCGGCAATCGTGCGCAGCGCCTGCAGCATGTCCTTGGCTTCCCCAGCCTTGGGGAAAAAACCGCTGACGCCGGCGCGCAACAGATTGACCGCGTACTGCTCCTCCGGATACATGCTGACGATCAGAATCGGCAACTCCGGCTGCTTGCGGCGCAACGAGCTCACCGTCTCCAGGACGTTGGCGTCGGGCAGCGAGATATCGAGCAGGACGATGTCGAATCGGCCGGTAGCGGCCAGGCTCAACGCGGCGGCAGCGGTTCCCGCCTCGCCGGCAGCCTCCAGGTCATCGGTGGTGTCGAGCAGTTGTTTGAAACCGGCGCGGACGAGCGCGTGATCGTCGACGACCAGCACGCGCGTCTTGCGCCCAGGCTGTGCGGCACGATCGCCTTGCGCCATAACTTCCCCCCCTTGTCGCATCACGGCTTCTCGTTGATTATAGGTCGGGCCGCCGAGCGCGACCAGCCGTGGCGATCAAGCTGCCAGAGCATCGTATCCGTTCGACGGCATCGGCTTGCGCCGAATGTATCCGTCGCCATAGGCGTGCAGCCGGTTGTACATCGTCTTCAGGCTGATACCCAGCAGTCGCGCGGCTTCGGTCTTGCTGCCACCGACCGCCTGGAGAGTGGCGGTGATCAATGCCTTTTCGACGTCGTCCAGCGACATGCCGACGGTAATCCGCAGCACCGATGGATCCGACATTGCCGGCGCACCGCTGGCCGAGCCTATCGTCCCCACTGCCGCACCGTCCTCGCCGCGATCCTGGACCAGGGTCGAAAACGTGCCGGTATCGACCTGGACCTCGTCGTCGGAAAGCACGAACGCGCGATGGATGACGTTCTTGAGCTCGCGCACGTTGCCGGGCCACGTGTGCTCGACTATCCGCCGGCGCCCCTCGGCGCTCAGCGTCTTCTGCTCGCCGTGCTCTTCGTTGAGCTCCGCGAGAAACATTTCCGCGAGCAGAACCACGTCGTCGCCACGATCACGCAGCGGCGGAACGTTGACCGGAATGACGCACAGCCGATACATCAGATCTTCTCGCAGCTGGCCCGATGCTACCGCCTGCCGCAGATCGCGATTGCTCGCGGCGAGCACCCTGACATCGGCACCGATTTCCTGATCGCCGCCGACGCGCGTGAATCGGCCGGTCTCGAGCACGCGCAGCAGGCGCACCTGCATCTCCACCGGCATCTCGGTCACTTCATCCAGAAACAGCGTGCCGCCGTCGG
The DNA here is from genome assembly GCA_003153475.1 of Betaproteobacteria bacterium. Classification (GTDB taxonomy): domain Bacteria; phylum Pseudomonadota; class Gammaproteobacteria; order Burkholderiales; family Casimicrobiaceae; genus PALSA-1003. Next base: position 74,445 of record PLYT01000006.1, read on the forward strand.
CGCGCTCGAAGCAACCGCGGTGCGTCCGCGCGGCGCCGGTAAAGCTGCCGCGTTCGTGGCCGAACAATTCGCTTTCGATCAGGTTCTCCGGAATCGCGCCGCAATTGACCGCGATGAACGGGCGCTCCTTGCGCGCCGAAAGATGATGCAGTGTCGTCGCGACCAATTCCTTGCCCGATCCGCTTTCACCGAGGATCATCACCGGCGCGGTGGAACGGGACAGTCGATCGAGGCCGCGAAACAACTCTCGCATCGGATGACATGCGCCGTACAGCAGACCGAAATGCTCGAGACGTTTTTCGCCGGACGTCTTGCCCGGCGCGCGAGGTGGAGCAGCGACCGCATTATTGGGCGGGTACTTTGCAAGATTGGCGACGCTCTGGAGCTCTCCAAACATGATCCTCTCCGTTGTTATTGACGTTGGACGCGCCAATACTCACCTACGCAACTTTTGGCCGGTATAGGTCTTGCTCTGTAAATTCTGTAGGCGTAACGGGGAGCCCTGTAGGAGCTTGTCCTACAACGTGTTGCACGGGCATGAACTGGTGTCCGCGACCAGCGCCTTCAGCGGCCGCAATCAAGGGCCGATGGAAGATGCGCGGTCTTGCCGCGCCGCGGGGTCTGCAGCTTTAATGCAGTGGCGCTAACAAAGAGTGGAGCAGGTGCGCCGGGTGTATCGAACTCGGTTCATGGGAGGGCTGAACGAACCCAATGTCCCCGACGCCCTGCGTGCCCTCTGTCGCAAGCGGCGTGCCAGCATCGACCTCACTCGACAGCGCGGTCATGCGCGCTTCGCGCGGCGGCACGACTTGCAATGCGGATTGCAATAAACGACAGAGCAATTGTAGAAACGTCGCAAGCGCAGGGTTGCCTGCGACCCCTCCTGGGACCCGAGGGCTTGGCACGGCGCTTGCGAGATTGTGGCCCAAATTCGCAATCTTAACCAACGGTGAATACGATGCCAGCACTGTCCCGCGAGCCGCAGGACGACGTTGTGGCGGACTCGCCGGTCGACGTGCCCGCCGAGGCTGACGCTGCGGAAGCGCACACGCCGCGACCTCATCCGCCGATCGAGGAGCCGGAGGAACAACCGGAGGAGCACGCGCCGGAAACCGAGCCCGATAGCGAGCCCGACCCCGACTCCGACCCGCGACGGCGACCGCCACGTCCCGGCAAGGCGCCGCGCTGACGCCGCCGCGCCAGCGCTTAAACGGCACCGTCGGCGAAACGCATCGCACGATCATCTCCCGGCGTATCGCCGACCCGCGCCCGCTTCGTCATTGCGGCCCCGCCTCTCGCTTGCGTTGACCCGCCTCTCGTCTCAACGCTATAAGGTCCCAAGGCGCAACGACATTCGGTCGCAAGTCCGCGTTCCACCGGCTCGCTCGCGCGCAATCGGCTAACATCTATTCTTTTTTGCGCTCGCCTTTGGCGTTGCGCAAAGCCTATGCCCTCCACCCGCTCCTTTCGCATGGACGCCTGGATTCCGGCGCTGCTATTCGCCGCCGGCGCCGGGCTCGCCGTCTTCGCGGGCTTGATGATCGTCAGCTGGCACTCGAGCGAGCCGGTGCGCGTAGCCGCAGGGCTGGAGCGCATTCAATACGACGCCGCGTGGGCGATGGCCTTTGCCAGCGTTGCGCTGGCCTTGTACGCCGTGGGCGCGCCCCGCATTGCGCGGCTGTGCGCGCTGGTCCCGTTGCTCCTCGGCACGCTGCGGCTGGCCGCATGGGTGGTTCCGGACGGCATTCCGGTCCGCCCAATGCTGGCCAATCCCTGGCTGCCGCTGTCTGCCGGCGACTACAACGATATGGGCCTGCTCACCGCGCTGATCGCGCTGGCCACCGGCGCGGCCCTGGTGTTGTTCCGCCCCGGCAGGCATCCCAAAGCCTGGCATGCGATCACCGTTGCGGTACTCACGTCGATCGCGCTGGCGCTATCGCTGCTGATGCTGCTCGCGGCATGGAGCGGCAGCACGGTCGCGGCCGAGTCGCTGCAGCTGACCGGGGGCGAACGCACGACCGGCGCGATCTCTACGGTCCTCGCCGGTACCTTGCTCGCCTACGCGATGCTGGCAAGCGGCGGCGAACGAGCGGCTCTGCGCCGGTCCGCACCGCTGATCGTCTGGCTCGCCGTCATTGCGTGCACACTGGTGCTGTGGCGCGCGCTCGCCGTGCAGGAGACGCGATTCGTCCAGCGCAGCACCGCGCTGGTGGCGGCGGATGCCCGCGGCCAGCTGCAGCGGGATCTCTACGCCCGCATCGATGGCGTCGAGCGGCTGGCGGAGCGCTCGCTGGCCTACACCGATCCCGAAGCGTGGAAGCGCGATGCCGCCGGCCTGCTGAAAGGGGTCGCGTCGGTCGATACGGTGACGCTGGGTGGACCCGACTACATCATCCGCCAGGCAGTTCCGGCAACCGCGGAGCAGGCCATCGGCCTCAACCGTAGCGCCGATGCGAGGCGCCGCGAGGCGATCGACCTCGCAGTGAACACGCACGGCACGACACTGAGCCCATTTCTCGATCTGCTGGTCGGCGGCGAAGGTATCGTTCTGTACGTGCCCATATTCCAGGGCGACGAACTGCGCGGGCTGATTTCCGCGACGCTGGCGCGCGCCGGATGGCCGAAATCGATCATCGATCAGCGCTTTCCGGAGTACTACATCGAGATCGTGCAGAACGGACGCGTCGTGCGCACCGTCGCGCCCGACGGATCGAGGGCGGGCGCCAAATGGTCGCAGGACCTGCCGCTGGTCGTGCAGAACGCCAGTTGGACGCTGCGTGCCACGCCGACGCAGAATCTCGTCGCCGGCGGCGCCTCGCCGCTGCCGATCGCGGCGTTGGCGCTCGGCGGAATCCTGGCCACCCTGCTAGCGCTTTCGACCTACCTTTTTCAGACCGCGCGCGCCAACGCGAGAGACCTCAAGCGCACCAACGAACGGCTGGTCAGCGATATCGCGCGGCGTTACCACGTCGAGCAGGAATTGCGCGAAAGCGAAAGCCGCACCGGCCTGATCATCAACGCCGTCAAGGACTGCGCGATCTACATGCTCGACACCGAAGGGCGGATTGCGAGCTGGAACCCGGGTGCGCAGGCGCTGAACGGCTATACGGGCACCGAAATCGTCGGCAAGCATTTTTCGGCGCTCTATCCCTCCGATCGCCAGACGCCACCCGAAAAAGACCTTGCAATCGCGGCCCGGCGCGGCTGGTACGAGGAGGAGTGCTGGCATTTGCGCAAGGATGGCAGCCGCTATTGCGGCGACGACATCATTTCGGCGATTCGCGACGAGCCCGGGAACCTTCGCGGGTTCTCGGTCGTCACCCGCGACGCGACGATGCGGCTGGAGCTACGCGAACAGACCGAGCGCGCGCGCGACTTCTACTTTTCGCTGTTCTCGGGCTTCCCCAATCTGGTCTGGCGGTCCAACACGAGCGGCGCCTGCGATTATCTCAATCAGGCGTGGCTCGAATACACGGGGCAAAAGCAGGATGCCGAGTTCGGCGCCGGCTGGCTCGAAGGCGTCCACCCGGAAGATCGCGGGCGCTGGCGCGAGATCATCGCCGAAACCTTTCCCGCGCAGAAGACATTTGAATACGAATTCCGGCTGCGGCGCGCCGACGGCAGCGTCGGCTCGATCATTTGCAATGGACGCCCGTATTACGACATGCAGGGCCGCTTTGCCGGCTACCTGTGCGCGTGCTACGACAACACCGCACGGCGCGCCATGGAAAGCGCGCTAAAGGAAAGCGAAGCGCGCTATCAGGGCATGACGGCCAACGTGCCCGGCATGGTGTTCGAGCTGCTGCGCGGTGCCGACGGGAAGCTGTCCTTCTCGTATGTCAGCGAGGGCGCCGAAGCGCTGACCGGCGTTACCGAGACGGCGCTGACTGTGGACACTGCGGCATTTTTCGATCTGGTCGCCGCGGCGGAGCGGCCGGACCTGGAGGCAACGCTCGAAGCATCGGCCGCGCAGCTGTCGACGTGGACCTGGAGCGGCCGGATCCGTCCGCGCCACGAATCGACCGAACGATGGATCAGCATCCGGGCCCGCCCGCGTCAGGCCGAAAACGGGGGCGTGCTGTGGGACGGCGTCGTATTCGACGATACGCCGGGCCGCCTTGCCCAGGTCGAGCTCGAGCGCTCACGCGAGGAGCTTCGCGAGCTGTCGCGGCACCTGCAGACGATCCGTGAGGAAGAGAAGCAGCGGATCGCGCGCGAAGTCCACGACGAGCTCGGTGCGACCTTGAGCGTGCTCAAAATGGACCTGGAGTCGCTCGACGCGCACCTGCCGGCCGGTCTCACCGAGGCGCGAGCGAAGCGCACCGCGATGATTCAGCTGGTCGATGCCGCCGTCGCGACGACCCGCAAGATCGTCACCGATTTGAGGCCCAGCATCCTCGACGATCTTGGACTCGCCGCGGCGTTGCGCTGGCAGATCGGCGAATACGAAAAGCACACCAAATTGCGGCTTCATTTCGAGATGCCCGACCCGGACATCGCAATCGACCGCGAACGAGGATTGGCGCTGTTCCGGATATTCCAGGAGACGATCACCAACGTGTCGCGCCACGCCGGCGCGGACAACGTCTGGATAGCACTGACGCAGACCGACCGCGCCTACGTGCTGACGGTGCGCGATGACGGCGGCGGCATCAGCGAAGACGACCTGCGCAAACCAACTTCGCACGGCGTCCGCGGCATGCGCGAGCGCGCACAGCACTTCGCCGGCAATCTGTCGATTTCCTCGACGACCGAGGGAACGACCCTCGTAGTGACGATTCCGAAGCAGAACGCCTGACGCCCACGCGGGCGCGCCCGAAAGCGGGCGGGCCCGCGGCCGGGTCAGCCGGCGCTGCGACGGCGGTCCAGCATCGGCCGGTCGCGCACCGCGCCATAGCCGGACTGGATCCGGCCCAGCGAGCGCGAGCGTTCGCCGCGAAACTGCAGCGTCTGATCTCCGATCACGCGGCCCCAGCTCTCTTCGAGCGCGCCGATGAACGACCTCAGGCGTCCTTCGATTCGATCACGATTCATCGCTGCTCCGATACGATAGCGTCAAGTCGACTTGACGACCAGGTTATCGACGACGTTCTTGACGCCGCTGGTCGACGAAGCAATCTGCTTCGCGCGGTCGCGCAAGTCGGTGGAGGCAACGGTGCCGGACAGCGTTACCGTCGCTTCCTTGGTGTCGACGTTGATGTCGGTGGACTTGAGGCCCGGTTCCGAAATCAGCGCGGCCTTGACCTTGGCGGTGATCGCCGTGTCGTCCGCCGCCATCGCGACCTTCGAGGTCGCGTTGCTGGTCGTATCGGCGACCTTGTCGGCCGCGCGGTCCATCTTCTCGCCAACGGTCGTGCCGGTACCGGTGCCCTGTTGGCCGCAGCCGACAAGCAGCAAGCCGGACGCCAGCGCTGTAATCGCCATCATTGCCTTTAAGTGACTGTGCATTTTTGCTCCTTGCTGAACGATTGCCGCCTCGTGGCCGGCGGTTCTGGCCTCGTGCCGCTAACCGTGCTGCACGGCACGCTCCCAATACGGCTTGGCGCCGAAATATGCGTGGATAAACACCGCGAGCTCGCGATCGAGCAGCTCGGCCATGGCTTCGATGCGCATCGACGGTGCGCGCTCGATCCAGTCGCGCGTCGCGTTGATGCAGATTCCATCGCCATCCGCCTGCATCTGCATCGTGTTCCACGGCACCGCAATCATGCGCTCGCTCCAGTCCGGCGCGCGGTCGAGAATGACGACACCGTAGGCCACCCGACCCACATGCATGTCGACCAGGACATCGAGCAATTCGCCGACCCGCGAGCCTTGACTGTCGAAGACTGCGCGCCCGAGCAGGCTTTCTGCGCCAACGATCGGAGATCGGGCAGCCGCGGGTCGTTTGACTTCGACTGCAGAGAAAAGGTCCGGTGTTCCGCTGCTGCTGGTGCCGCTACTTTCCTGAGCTTGCCTGAGCATGCCTGTCTCCCCTGTGGTAGACAGACTATGCCGAGTGTCGCGGGTCGCCGGTATCGGTCCGAGACTGTTTCTCGTGTCAGTGCCGCGCACACCCGCTGTCGGACTGAGACCTACGAGAGATGGTCAGTTCTTCAGGCTCGCCGGCAGATGAGTCAGCAGGTCGGCCAGATCGTCGGCATGCTCTTCCTCTTTCGCCTGGATTTCCTCCATCAAGCGTCGCGAGGTTGCATCGAACGGTGCGAAATAGGCCGCGATCTCGCGGTAGCTGTCGATCGCAATCCGTTCGGCGACCAGATCCTCCTTGATCATGTCGATCAGGTCCTTGCCTTCGACGTATTCCGAGTGGCTGCGCGTGGCCAGCCCCTCCGGCGAAAAATTCGGCTCGCCGCCCAGTTGGACGATGCGCTCGGCAATTAGATCGGCGTGCGCCTGCTCTTCGGTGGCATGCTCGAGAAATTCGGCGGCCACCGGCCCGGCGTGTATCCCCCGGGCCATGAAATGGTGGCGCCGGTAGCGGAGCACGCAGATGATCTCGGTGGCGAGCGCTTCGTTGAGCACGCGGATCGCCGTCTGAGTGTCGCCGCCGTACCCGGCGGTGACCGCGCCATCTTCGATATGTTGCCGCGCGCGCTTGCGCAAGCTCGCGACGTCGGAAAGAAAGGGTTGCTTGCTCATGGCGGCTCCTGGGGATGGTCGGCGCGTGCGCGAATTACTGCCCCGCGAACGAAATGTCAGCAGCAGGAATCATGCCGGCGTCGAGGGCGCTATGACAGGTCGCGCGCGAGCCGCGACTGCCGCAAAACATGCCGGATCGGCGTGTAATTCTTACAGCAGCGAGCAATAAGGCCGCGGCAGGGCGCCGGGCATTCGACGCTAGATCAGCGCGCTCTGCCGATCGACCCCGGCGTCGACTACGGCCAACGCTGTCATGTTGACGATGCGCCGCACGGTGGCGGACGGGGTCAGGATATGAATCGGCTTGGCGACGCCGAGCAGGATCGGTCCCAGCGTCAGGCCGCTGCCCGCAGCGACCTTGAGCAGGTTGAACGAAATATTGGCGGCGTCGAGCGTCGGCATGATCAGCAGATTGGCGTCGCCTTTGAGACGCGCGTCGGGGAAAACCGCGCGCCGGATCTTTTCCGACAGCGCGGCATCGCCCTGCATCTCGCCTTCGACTTCCAGATCGGGTTCCTGCACGTTGATCAGCGACAGCGCCGCCTGCATCTTGCGCGCCTGCGGGTCGGTGCTCGAACCGAAGCTCGAATGCGAGACCAGCGCCACCTTGGGCGTGATGCCGAAGCGGCGCACTTCCTCGGCGGCCAGCCGCGCGATCTCCGCGATCTGCTCGGCCGTGGGGTCGCGGTTGATGTAGGTGTCGGCGATGAACACCGTCCGATCGTGCAGCAGCACGGCGTTCATCGCCGCCCAGGTCGTGACGCCCTCGCGCAGGCCGACCACCTGCTCGACATAGTGCCGGTGCGCCGAATGCGCGCCGAAGGTCCCGCACAGCATGCCGTCGGCGTCGCCCATGTGGATCATCATCGCGCCGATCAACGTCAGGCGGCGACGCATCTCGATCTTGGCGAATTGCTGCGACACGCCCTTGCGCTCTGTCAGCCGGTAGTACTCGGTCCAGTAGGCGCGGTAGCGCGGATCCGATTCCGGATTGACGATCTCGACGTCGACGCCGGGCTTGATGCGCAAGCCATAGCGCGCGAGATGGCGCTCGATCACGGCTGGGCGGCCGATCAGCATCGGCTTGGCCAGCCCCTCGTCGACGACGACCTGCACCGCGCGCAGCACGCGCTCTTCCTCGCCCTCGGCGTAGACGACCCGCTTCGGCGCCTTTTTCGCGGCCTGGAAAATGGGCTTCATCAGGAGGCCCGAGTGATAGACGAGTTGCAACAGACGCTCGTGGTAGGCGTCGAAGTCCTCGATCGGACGCGTCGCGACCCCGGACGCCATCGCCGCCCGCGCGACCGCCGGTGCGATCATCACGATCAGGCGCGGGTCGAACGGCTTCGGGATCAGGTACTCGGCGCCGAACTTGACGTCCTGCGCGCCGTAGGCGGCGGCGACAATGTCCGATTGCTCGACCATCGCGAGATCGGCGATCGCGCGCACGCAGGCCAGCTTCATCGCTTCGTTGATCGTCGTCGCGCCGACGTCCAGCGCGCCGCGGAAAATGAACGGGAAGCAAAGGACGTTGTTGACCTGGTTCGGATAGTCGGAGCGGCCGGTCGCGATGACCGCGTCGGGGCGCGCCGCCTTGGCGACATCGGGCATGATTTCAGGCTCCGGATTGGCCAGCGCCATGATCAGCGGCTTGTCCGCCATCCGTTTCAGCATCTCGGGCTTGAGCACGCGCGGCGCCGACAGTCCGATGAAGATGTCGGCGTCCGGAATGATGTCGGCAAGCTTGCGCGCATCGGTGGCTTGTGCGTAGCGCGCCTTGTTGTCGTCCATCTCCTCCTTGCGGCCGTGATACACGACGCCGGCGATGTCGGCCACCCAGATGTTCCGGCGCTGGATGCCGAGCTCGACCAGGAGGTCGAGACAGGCGAGCGCGGCGGCGCCCGCACCCGAGCAGACCAGCTTGACCGCGTGCATTTCCTTGCCAACGACGCGAAGACCGTTGAGCACCGCCGCGCCGACGATGATCGCCGTGCCATGCTGGTCGTCATGGAACACCGGGATGCGCATGCGCTCGCGGCATTTGCGCTCGACATAAAAGCATTCGGGCGCCTTGATGTCTT
>PLYT01000078.1 GCA_003153475.1 Betaproteobacteria bacterium
ACGTTTTCGGTCTCGCACGGCAAGGCTTCGGCATTCCTGCCGGTGATCGATCTACTCTGGAGCTACTTCGAAATCACATCCGACGACGACGAGCGCAAACGACGCGAGAAGATCAACGGCAAGGTGCTCACGCTGGATCGTTCGCTCGAGGATGCGCTGCCCTATCTCCACGCGATGCTCGGCTTGAGCGACGCGAACAGTCCGGTCGCCGAAATGGAACCGCAGGCGCGCAAGCGACGCTCGCTGGAGGCGATCAAGCGAATCCTTTTGCGCGAATCGCTCAACCAGCCGCTGATCGTAATCTTCGAGGACCTGCACTGGATCGACGACGAGACCCAGGCGCTGTTGAATCTACTCGCCGACTCGATCGCAAATGCGAAGATTCTGCTGCTGGTCAATTACCGGCCCGAGTACTCGCATCAGTGGGGCTCGAAGACCTACTACACGCAGTTGCGGCTCGACCCGCTGGGCAAAGAGAGCGCCGACGAGATGCTGTCGGCGCTACTGGGCGATGGCGCGGAAATGGCGCAACTCAAGCGCGTGATCATCGAGCGGACCGAGGGCAATCCATTCTTCATGGAAGAGACCGTGCAGGTCCTGCTCGATGAAGGCGCGTTGGTGCGTGACGGCAGCGTGACGCGACTCACCCGGCCGCTGGGCGAGCTCAAAATTCCGCCTACGGTGCAGGGGATCCTCGCGGCGCGCATCGACCGCCTGCCCTCCGCTGAAAAGGACCTGCTGCAGACCCTGGCGGTCATCGGGCGTGAATTTCCGCTGTCACTGATTAGCGCAGTGATTCCGAAATCAGATGACGAACTCAGCCGAATGCTCAATGACTTGCAGTTGGGCGAGTTCATCTACGAGCAGCCGGCGGTCGGCGATGTTGAGTACATCTTCAAGCACGCGCTGACCCAGGAGGTCGCCTACAATTCGGTGCTGATGGAACGGCGGCGGGTACTCCACGATCGTGCCGGCGCGGCAATCGAAGTCCTTTACGCAGACCATCTCGACGATCGCCTGGCGGAACTGGCGCATCACTTCGCCCGCAGCGCCAACGCATCGAAGGCGATCGAGTATCTCGGGCGCGCAGGAGGTCGAGCCGTAGAGCGCTCTGCCTACGTTGAGGCTGTGAGTCATTTCAGCGCCGCTCTCGAACTGCTTCGGGCGATGCCCCATTCGCCGCAACGAGCTGAGCGGGAGCTGGCCCTGCTGCTCGCACTCGGGCCGGCGGTGCAGGTCACAAAGGGCTGGAGCGCGCCGGAGGCCGAAGCAGTCTATCTGCGCGCGCGCGAACTGTGCCGCGAGGTTGGAGAGACTCCTCAGCTCTTTCCCGCGCTTTTTGGTCTGGCTGCGTATTACGCCGTTGGTGGCGAATACAAGCCTGCCCGAGAAATCATGGACGAATGTCTGATTCTTGCGCAGCGAAGCGGGGATTCCAATATGCTGGTGCAGGCATATCACCAACTCGGCTGGCTGCAGACATGCACTGGAGAACTGGCGTCTGCACGCCAGTCTCAGGACGAGCTGATAACACGCTACGATTCAAAGAAGCATCACTCCCTTGCCCACCTCTACGGCGGCGACGATCCCGCCGTGTGCTGCCTCGGCATTAGGGGATTGACGCTGTGGCTTTTGGGCTACCCCGAGCAGGCGCTGCAGGCCGCCGGGGCTCAGTGCGCCTCGCGCAGCAGCTATCCCACCCTTTAAGCCTCGCTCAGGCGATTTCGAATATGGCGGCGCTTCACGGCTTTCGCCGGGAGAGCACGAACGCGATTGAGCGGGCGCAGGCCGCGATGGCTCTATCCGAGGAACAGGGGTTTTTGTTTCATCTTGAGCTTGGCAGGTTCACACAAAGCGCGTTCGCTACTGAGCGAGCCACCGCCGATGGAATTGATAGGTTTCGCCATCTCCTCGCGCAGAGCGGGCCTTTGGCGGGACTGTCCATCTATCGCGGCTGGCTTGCAGAAGCGTGCCTGGAGGCCCGCCAATTTGACAAGGCTGGTGCGGCGCTCTCCGAAGCGTTCGCGACAGTCGACGGCAAAGGTGAGCGCATTTGGGAAGCCGAACTCTATCGGCTGCGCTGTGAACTGAAATCAGCCGATTCTGTCGCGGCCGAGGATGATTTTCGTCGCGCCATGGAGGTCGCGCGATCGCAGGACGCACGATCCCTGGAGCTGCGCGCGACAACCAGTCTCGCACGCTTGCTCGACAAGCAGGGACATCGCGATGAAGCGCGCGCGATGCTCGCCGACATCTACAACTGGTTCACCGAGGGCTTCGATACTGCCGACCTCAAAGACGCCAAGGCACTGCTCGAGGAATTGAGTGCGTAGCGTCTGACAGCCCGGTCGCCCCTTCAGAGTGAGCGGAGTAGTATCTGCGCCGTTCGATCATGGCTGATTAAGGAAACGGAGGCCCGTTGGCAACTTCGCCCGATGCCCCTGCCAATAATCCCACCCGCAAGCTCGCGGCAATCATGTTCAGCGACATCGCGGGCTACACCGCGACGATGGGGCGCGACGAGGCTGCGGGACTGGACGCCCGCAACAGTCATCGCGACCTCCTGCGCGCCATCCTGCCGCGCTTCAACGGTCGGTTGATCGGCGACTTGGGCGACGGCGCGCTGTCGAGCTTCGACAGCGCAATCGAGGCGGTCAATTGTGCCCGCGCTCTCCAGAGTGCGACCGGAAGCGACCGGCAGATGGCGCTGCATATCGGCATCCACGTCGGCGACGTCTTGTTTTCCGAAAACACGGTGCTCGGCGACGGCGTGAACATCGCCTCGCGGATCGTCGCGCTCGCGCCGGCCGGAAAGATTTGCATTTCGGATCGGGTGTACGAAGACGTCCGCAATCATCGCGGAATCTCGGCGACCAGCTTGGGGCAGAAACATCTCAAGAATGTCGATCGTCCGATCGGCGTGTACATTCTTGACGACAGCCCTGACACCGCGACGATCGCCGGCAGGCCGCCCATTCTGAGTGCGCGCCGAAAGACCATCATCGGCGCCGCCGCAGTGGGCGCGATTGTGATTGCGGTGATCGTCTTAATCGCGATGACGCGACGTTCAGCCAGCGTCGAAATCTCGGCGAAGGCGCCGGCCCTGCCTCAGCCCGTGAACGTCGCCAAGCACACGATCAACTCGATCGCGGTGCTGCCGCTCGACAATTTCTCGGGTGATCCGAATCAGGAATATTTCAGCGATGGCCTGACCGATGAGCTGACGACCGACCTCGCGACGATTAGCGCGCTGCGCGTGACCTCGCGCGGGTCGGTGATGCAGTACAAGGGCGCGCACCGACCGCCGACGCCCGAGATCGCGAAGGCGCTCAACGTCGATGCGGTGGTCGAGGGCTCGGTTGCCCGGGTGGGCGACAAGGTGCGGGTGACCGCGCAGTTGATCGATGCGCCCGCGGACAAACATCTGTGGGCGAAGAGCTATGAGCGCGACTCTAAAGACGTGCTGGCGATGCAGGATGAAATCGCGCTCGCGATCGCGCACGAGATCAACGTCGAGCTGACGCCCGAGCAACAGGCGCGCTTCACCAGCGGGCGCACGGTGAATCCGGCCGCGCACGACGCATACCTCAAGGGCCGCTACTTCCTAGGGAGCGCCAACAGCGAGGAGAGGATCAAGAAAGCGATCGAACAACTCGAGGAGGCGATCAAAATAGACCCGAATTTCGCGCTGGCTTACGCGGGCCTGGCCGATGCCTTAGCGTCGGCGAAGACTTCTATTTTCCGGCCAACGAGGTGATGCCCAAGGCGAAGGCCGCGGCTGAGAAAGCGATCAAGTTGGACGAATCCCTGGCCGAAGCACACACTTCTTTGGGCGGGATGTACGCCTACGATTTTGATTGGGACAAGGGTGAGCGCGAATATCGCTGGGCGATCGAACTGAATCCGAGCTACGCGTATGCCTATGATGGGTACGGCGATCTTCTGGCGTATCAGGGACGCTTCGATCAGGCTCTTGCCGAGCTTAAGCGCGCGAGTGAACTGGACCCGCTCTTCGCCGGGTATGCCAATGACCTGGGCTTTCTGCTCGTGTACCAGGCAAAATACGACGAGGCCAAGGAGCAGTTTCGCAAGGGGTTGGAGTTGGATCCGAGCTTCTCTTTCGCTCAGTGGGGTATCGCATACGCGGACCTCGAAGCCGGTAAGTTCAATCAAGCGATTCCGGAAGCGCAGAAAGCCATCACGACGGATTCTCCGCCCATCATCGTCGGCTTTCTTGGGTACGCTTACGCGAAGTCCGGCGACCGCGCCAAGGCCGAGGCGATCATTGCGGAGCTGAATCAGATGGCTGCACGCGGGTATGTCTCGCCGTTTTGCACTGCGGTGGTCTATCTCGGTCTGGGCGACAAGCAGCGGGCGCTGGACGGATTGGAGAAGGCCTATGAGGTTCGCTCGGCTCTTCTGACCACAATTAAGGTCGACCGCATATACGATCCCCTTCGCACCGAGCCGCGCTTCATCGCGCTGCTGAAAAAAATAGGCCTCGACAAGTGACGGTGGGAAGCCCCGGTTTCCCGCTCAAACGGTTTAGAGAGGGCTTCGACACCGCCGACCTGAAAGACGCCAAGGCGTTGCTCGAGGAACTAGACGCGTAGCCGGTTCGGTCTTCGGTGGGCCGGAATCCTACGGTCTGACCGTGAGGCGTTCGACCGCGACCGGCTGGCCGGGCACGCATTCGACCCATACCACCCAGCCCGAATTTTCGGTGGAGTACAGCGGCGCCGGCGTGCCGCAGTAGAATGCGCGCGTCGAGCCCTGCGACACGTCGCCGAACACGTGCACGTGGCCGAGCGCGATGTAGTCGTAGCCGGAGCGTTCGATCTCGCCGGGAGTGATCGGCGATGAGCGCTCGAACTCGCCTTCCTCCATGAAGAATCCGTGCGCCAGCGCGATATTCCACACCCCTTCTTCCGGCTCGGGAACGCCGCCCAGCGGCCGGTAGTCGGGCGAATGCTCGACCAGCGCGCGGCCCCAGATGCGCGCCGCGAGATGCGGAAAATCCAGCGTCTTGCCGTCGGGCTCGAGAATCAGATGCAAATTTTCGGGCAACGCTCCGGGCGCGAGGCCCGCATAGATCGAGCGCTCGTCGTGCGCGTCGTGATTGCCGGGAATCATCACCACCGGCATCCGCGCCCGCGCGATTGTGCCGAGCGCGAACGCGAGCCCCTGCTCGGTCACGCGTGCGGAGTCAAACAGGTCGCCGACTATCAGCAGCATGTCGGCGTTGCGGTCGTTGGCGATATCGATCACGCGCGCAAAACTAGCGCGCACCTTGTCGCGCAACTGGACGCCGCGCTCGCCGGCGCCAAAAGTGTCGGTCTCGAGATGAACGTCAGAGGTATGGAGCAGTCTTAGAGGTCGATGCGGTTTACGCGGCAAGTCGGTGTTCCTCGGTCTTGATGCGCTGCGGGCGGCCGCGCTGACGCTCGGTTCCGGTCGATGAATACATGCTGTAGAGTTAGTTTTACTAGAGATTCAGCGCGGGTTCCATCGCGGACGCGGCCGGCTTTTGCGCGCGTGCAGCGAATTTCGCGCGCAGGGGGTTCTATCATTTGATCGTCGTAATGAAAGCGCACGCCACCGAGGACGAAATTCAGGCCGTCGTCAAAATGGTCGAAGACCTCGACTACAGCGCGCACATAATCCGCGGCATCGAGCGCACCGTTGTCGCTTGCGTCGGCGACGAGCGCGGCGAGAAGCATCAGCTGACTCATCTCGAGTCGGTGGCCGGCGTCGAGCGCGTGATGCCGGTCGTGCGGTCGTTCAAGCTCGCCTCGCGCGAAGTCCGCCCCGAAGGCTCGCGCATCAAGGTTGGCAACGTCGAGATTGGCGGCAAAAGGCTGGCCGTGATGGCGGGGCCGTGCGCCGTCGAGAGCGAGGCGCAGGTCGAGGCGGCGGCCGACGCGGTTAAGGCTGCCGGCGCTCACATGCTGCGCGGCGGCGCCTTCAAGCCGCGGACTTCGCCGTATTCCTTTCAGGGGATGGAAGGCGAAGGGCTGATTTTGCTCGAGCGTGCGGGGCGCCGCGTCGGCTTGCCGGTGGTCACCGAAATAATGGACCCGCACGATATCGACGAGGTCGTCGCGCACGCCGACATGCTGCAAGTCGGCGCGCGCAACGCGCAGAACTTCTCGCTGCTGCGGCGCCTGGGACGAATCAAGAAACCCGTGCTGCTGAAACGCGGGATGTCCACCAAGCTGGAAGAGTTCGTGATGGCCGCGGAGTACATTCTGTCCGAGGGCAACCCCAACGTCGTGCTCTGCGAACGCGGGATCCGCACCTTCGAAACGGCGACGCGCAACACGCTCGACCTGAACGCGGTGCCGCTGCTCAAGCAGTGGACGCATCTGCCGGTGATCGTCGATCCGAGCCATGGCACGGGAATCTATTCGTTGGTCGCGCCGATGGCTCTGGCGGCTATCGCGGCGGGCGCCGACGGGCTGCTGATTGAGGTGCATCCGCATCCTGAGTCGGCACTCTCAGACGGCCCGCAGCAGTTGAAGCCGTCACGATTTGCGGCGCTGATGAAATCGCTCAAGCCGCTCGCCGAAGCCGTCGGCCGCACGCTGTAGTCGCGGCGCAGGCGAAATCGAAATGCGGGGCGCGAGTTGTGCGCGCAACGCCGCAGGCACGTGCCTGTGGCACTACCCGAGGCGGAGCGCACGCGGAGTCGAAGGACCCGGGCTTCGCGATTTCTCTCCCGCAGACTCCGCTCGAAATTTGGCTGCACTACCGCTCACGCGGTCCGAGAAACTTATCGCCGTTATAATGGATCAGGTGCTCCGGAAGTTCGGCGATCCACACTTCTGTATCCCAAGCGATCTCGGTGATGTGGCGCCGAAATTCTGCCATATCCGGAAAAGCAGAAACGTAGATCAATCCCGCCGGACAGTCGGCCAGCATTTGCTCGAGCTCCAGCACGCGTTTCTGAGACATCGGGTCATGCGAGGTCACCGCTTCGACCAGGAAAATCCAGTTCCGCTTTTCGTTGTATATGATCACGTCCGGTAGCTTGTCATGTTCTGTGACCGGAACCCGGAGCGCCCGCAATGTATCGGCGGCGAGGTGAAGGTTCTTTTTCGCAGTGTCGCCGAGATAGAGAAGTCTGGCGTCCTCAGCGAATTGCGGTGCAAATTGCTCGACGATGGCTTTCTGGAGTTTGTTATGCGCCCCGGGAGAAAGTTTGACTAACTTCCCACCTGTAAAACGAACTGGAATCAGCCGTTTTGATCGTCGCCGTTGGAAGATCTCGATCAATGCGGTGCGGCCGGATAGGAATTTTGTCACGGCCGATTCCCAATTGCCCCCGCCGAAGGACTGGATCGCCTCTAGCAGGCTGCGGAAAAATG
>PLYT01000083.1 GCA_003153475.1 Betaproteobacteria bacterium
TGGTTCGATGTCGTCGTCGGCTCGAATCTGTTCGGCGACATCCTGTCCGACCTGGGTCCGGCGGTGTGCGGCACGATCGGGATCGCGCCGTCGGCTAACATCAATCCCGAGCGCGATTTTCCGTCGCTGTTCGAGCCCGTCCACGGCTCCGCGCCCGATATCGCCGGCAAGGGCATCGCCGATCCGGTCGGTCAGATCTGGTCGGGCGCGCTGATGCTCGACCACCTGGGCCATGCCGACGCGGCGGCGGCGATCGTGCGCGCGATCGAGGCGACGCTGGCCGACCCTTCGGCGCCGCGCACGCCTGATCTTGGCGGCAAAGCGACGACTGCGGAGCTTGGCAAGGCGATCGCCGCGGCGATTTCCTGAATGCTGTGGCAAGATAGAGGAGCACCGATGAGCACCGCCGCAAGGGGACGATCACCATGATTATCGGCATTCCGCGCGAAACGCGCGGCGGCGAGACGCGCGTCGCGGCAACGCCGGAGACGGTCAAGAAGCTCGCCGCCAGCGGCAAGCACGAGATCGTCGTCGAGGCCGGCGCAGGTGTCGCGTCGAGCATCGGCGACGCCGACTATCAAGGCGCCGGCGCTCGCATCGCCGGCGCTGCCGAGGCGCTCGGCGCCGACATCGTGCTCAAGGTCCGCGGACCGTCCGCCGATGAGCTGCCGCGGCTCAAGACCGGCGCGCTGCTGATCGGGCTGCTCGATCCGTTCGATGCCGCCGCGATCGCCTCGTACGCGCAGGCCGGAGTCAGCGGCTACGCGCTCGAGTGGCTGCCTCGCATTTCGCGCGCGCAGTCGATGGATGTGCTCTCGTCGCAGGCCAATATCGCCGGCTACAAGGCGGTGATCATCGCCGCCAACGAATACGCCCGCTTCATGCCGATGCTGATGACCGCCGCTGGCACGGTGAAGGCGGCGCGCGTGCTGGTTCTGGGCGTCGGCGTGGCCGGCCTGCAGGCGATCGCGACGGCCAAGCGCCTGGGTGCCGTCATCGACGCGTCCGACGTTCGGCCCTCGGTCAAGGACCAGGTCGAGTCGCTCGGTGCGAAATGGGTCGACGTGCCGTACGCCAACGACGAGGAGCGCAAGATCGCCGAAGGTGTGGGCGGCTACGCGCGTCCGATGCCGCCCGAGTGGATGGCGCGGCAGGCCGGCGTCATCAGCGAGCGTTGCAAGACCGTCGACATCCTGATCACAACCGCGCTGATACCCGGCCGACCGGCGCCGAAGCTGATCAAGGCCGAGACGGTCGCCGCGATGAAGGCCGGCGCGATCGTCGTCGATCTCGCGGTCGAGCAGGGCGGCAACGTCGAAGGTTCGGAGCTCGGCAAGATCGTCGTCAAGAACGGCGTCAAGCTGGTCGGACTCGCTAACCTGCCGGCGCTGGTGCCTGCCGACGCGAGCGCGCTCTACGCCCGCAACGTGCTCAACTTTCTTGCCTTGTCGCTCAATGCCAAGACCGGCGAATTTGCCGTGCCCGCCGACGACGAGATCGTCAAGGCGACGCTGGTTTGCGCGAACGGGCAGGTCGTACCCAGAACCTAAAAGCGCGTCTCCCGTTCGCGGGAGTGTCGTGCCGGAGAGAACCATGACCGCAGGCGTCGATCCGATTGTCATCAACCTGATCGTTTTNNACGCCGCTGATGTCGCTGACCAATGCGATCTCCAGCATCATCCTGGTCGGCGCGATGCTTGCGGCCGGCGCGGCCGATCTCGACTGGGGAGGGTGGCTCGGCGTCATCGCGGTCACGCTGGTGTCGATCAACGTGTTCGGCGGCTTCCTGGTCACGCAGCGGATGCTCGCCATGTTCAAGAAGAAGGAACGCGGTGCCGGCGTGGCGAAGGAATAGGGATGAGCGCGAACCAACTCGCCCTGTGGTATCTCGTCGCCGCGGTGAGCTTCATCCTCGCGCTCAAGGGCCTGTCGGGCCCGCAGACGGCGCGGCGCGGCAATGTCTACGGCATGGTCGGCATGGCGATCGCGCTGCTGG
Organism: Betaproteobacteria bacterium; assembly: GCA_003153475.1. GTDB lineage: Bacteria > Pseudomonadota > Gammaproteobacteria > Burkholderiales > Casimicrobiaceae > PALSA-1003. Next base: position 1,997 of record PLYT01000083.1, read on the forward strand.
TCACACTGGGGCTGGTCTATTCGCAAAGCAAGCACGTGCTGCCGATCCTTGGCGGCATGGCGGTGGGCGGCGTGCTCGGGGCGATAGTCGCGCGGCGCGTGCAGATGACGCAGATGCCCGAGCTGGTCGCGGCGATGCATTCCCTGGTGGGCCTGGCTGCCGTCCTGATCGCCATCGCCGCGGTGAACAATCCGCAGGCGATGGGACTCGATTTTCCGATCACCTTCGGCCACAAGCTCGAGCTTTTCATCGGGACTTTTATCGGCGCTATCACCTTCTCCGGATCGGTGATCGCATTCGGCAAGTTGTCGGGGCGCATACGCAGCGCGCCGGTCGTGTTCGCGGGCCAGCACTACGTCAACCTCGCGATCGGCCTCGCGATGATCGGCTTCGGGATCTGGTTCTGCACGTTGTCTCCGGAAGCGCAGTGGCCGCCATTCGCGATCATGGCCGCACTCGCGTTCCTGCTGGGGTTTCTGTTGATCATCCCGATCGGCGGCGCCGATATGCCGGTCGTGATCTCGATGCTGAACAGCTACTCCGGCTGGGCGGCGGCCGGCATCGGCTTTTCGCTCGACAACCCGATGCTGATCATCGCCGGATCGCTGGTCGGATCCTCGGGCGCAATCCTTTCGTACATCATGTGCCGCGCGATGAACCGCTCGTTCTTCAGCGTGATCCTCGGCGGCTTCGGCGGAGAGACCGCCGACGTATCCGCGGGCCAGGAGAAAAAGCCGGTCAAGACCGGCAGCGCCGACGACGCCGCGTTCCTGCTGTCGAATGCGGACACGGTGATCATCGTGCCCGGCTATGGCCTCGCCGTCGCGCGTGCCCAGCATGCGGTCAAGGAGCTCGCGGCGAAGCTGACCGCGAAAGGCGTCAACGTCAAGTATGCGATCCATCCGGTCGCCGGACGCATGCCGGGTCACATGAACGTGCTGCTGGCCGAAGCCGAGGTCCCGTACGATCAGGTATTCGAGATGGAAGACATCAACAGCGAGTTCCCGCAGGCCGACGTGGCGTTGATCCTCGGCGCCAACGACGTCGTCAATCCGCTCGCCGAGCAGAAGGGAAGCCCGATCTACGGCATGCCGATCATCGAGGCGTACAAGGCCAAGTCGGTCATCGTCAACAAGCGCTCGATGGCCTCGGGCTACGCCGGTCTCGACAATCCGCTGTTCTACATGGACAAGACGATGATGGTGTTCGGCGACGCGAAGAAAGTCGTCGAGGATCTGGTCAAGGCTGTCGATTAGCGCGCAGCAAGGCCGGTGCCAAGCGCATCCGTGCCCTGAACGAGCGACCCGGAACCCACGATGAACGGAATCACCCGCAAGCCTGCGTTCTGGATCGCCTTCGCCATCGTCTCGGCATTATCGGGCGCGTTTGCATGGCGCTATTTCCCCGCGGCGCTGCCGCTGATCAATCTCGACGTCAAGATGACGCGGGGCGACGCGCTGGCACACGCTGCGGCGATCGCCGACCGGCTGGAGCTGGCGCCGCCTGGCGCGCAGCGCGCGGCGCTATTCGCACACGACGACGCAACCCAGAACTTCGTCGAGCTGGAAGCAGGCGGCAAACCGGCGTTCACCCAGATGCTGACGGGCACGCTCTATTCGCCGTACTGGTGGGAAGTGCGGCTGTTCAAGCCGGGCGAGACCGCCGAGGTGCATGTGCGCTTTCGCCCGGACGGCACCGTCTACGGATTCACGCGCAAGGAGCCGGAAAGCGAGCCCGGCGCTGCGCTGGATGCCGCCGCGGCGCGCGCGATCGCCGAAGAGCGCGCGCGAACCGACTGGGCGGTCGATTTCGCGCCCTACAAGCTGCTCGAGCAATCACAGGTTCAGCTGCCCAATGGACGCATCGATCACAGCTTCGTCTACGAGCGCGAGCATGAGCAATTGGGCGAGGGGCGGTATCGGATGCAGCTCTCCGTTGCCGGAGACCGCCTGGTCGGGCTCACTCATCTGGTTTACATCCCCGAAGCTTTCGAGCGGCGATTTCAGGAAATGCGCTTCGCCAACAACGCGATCGCCGGGGTCGCCGGCATTTCGGCCGGCGCACTGTACGGCATAGGCGGTTGCGTGCTCGGCGTGCTGTGGCTGTTGCGCCGCCGCGCCTTGATCTGGCGGCCGGCACTGGTTGCGGGAATGATCGTTGCCGGTCTGAACGCGCTCGCAATCGCCGCGAACGCGCCTCAGGCCTGGTTCGAATTCGACACCGCGCAGCCGACGTGGGTGTTCTGGGGCCAGCAACTGGCGCTCGCGACGCTCGTCCTGGTCGGCGGCGGCCTCGCGCTGGGTCTGGTGTTCATGGCGGCTGAGAGCTTGTCGCGCCGCGCGTTTCCACGGCATCCGCAGCTGTGGCGGCTGTGGTCGCGCGCGGCGGCGCCGTCACGCGAGGTGCTCGGCCGCACGGCCGCCGGCTATCTCGCGGTGCCGATCGAGCTCGCACTGATCGCCGCATTCTATTTCGTGACCAACCGTTATTTCGGCTGGTGGCAGCCGTCGGAAACGCTGACCGATCCCAATATCCTTGGGAGCGCGCTGCCCGCGCTGGCGCCGATCGGCATGGCCTTGCAGGCCGGATTCATGGAGGAGTGCCTGTTCCGCGCGGTGCCCCTGTCGATCGCGGCGCTCCTCGGCAGTCATTTCGGCCACCGCAGGCTTTTGATCGGCATCGCCCTGGTGCTGCAGGCGCTCGTCTTCGGCGCGGCGCACGCCAATTACCCCGGATTTCCGTCGTACTCGCGTCTGGTCGAACTCGCCGGCCCGGCCTTCGTCTGGGGATTGATATTCGTCCGTTTCGGCCTCCTGCCCACGGTGATCCTGCACGCGGTCTTCGATCTGACGCTGATGTCGATCCCGGTGTTTCTCATCGAGGGCGCGGGCAGCACGATCAACCAGGCGCTGGTGATTGCAGCGGGCCTCGTGCCGCTGGCGATCGTGCTCGCGCGCCGGTTGCGCGATGGCAACTGGCGGGCTCTTCCCGAGGCCCTACGCAACGCCGCGTGGCAGGCGTCGCCCGCACCGGAGGCGGCCGCGTTGCTGCGAGGCCGCGCTGCAGCCGGCGGGTGGACTGCGCGCGTGCAGCGCGCGCTCCCGCTGCTCGGCCTTGCCGGGGTGGCCGCGATCGCCTTGAGCGGCGGCTTGCAGCCGGATATGCCGCCGCTTCTCGTCGATCGGGCCCAGGCTGAGGCCAGCGCCGATGCCGCACTCGCGCAGCGCGGGGTCAAGCTGGACGACGGATGGAAGCGCTTTTCGGTCACCCGGCTCGTCGTCGACGACCCGGGGGCATCGCAATGGCACGAATTCGTATGGCGCGAGGCCGGGCGCGATGCCTATGAAAAGCTGATCGGCAACTGGCTTGCGCCACCGCTGTGGGATGTGCGCTATGCGCGCTTCGACGGCGGCGATGTCGCCGACCGCGCCGAGGAATGGCGCGTCACCGTGGCGGGCGACGGCGAGGTGCGCCAACTGCGTCACCAGCTGCCCGAACAACGTCCGGGCGCGAAGCTGTCGCGCGAACAGGCGCGCGCCCTCGCCCAGCAGGAGATCCGACAGCGCTTCGGGCTCGATCCCGCGGCGCTGCGCGAGACATCGGCCGAGGAGCAGACGCGACCGGCGCGAGTCGACTGGCAATTCACCTTTGCCGATCCGGCCGTCCAGGTCGGCAAAGGCGGCGAGGCGCGGGTGATCGTGGCAATCGCCGGCGATGAGATCGCCGGATCCGGACGCTACGTCTTCGTTCCCGAGACCTGGCAGCGCGCCGAACGCTTGCGCGCCGGGCGCCTGAGTCTGGCGAAAAACGCGGTCATGCTGGCGCTGGCCGTGGCGGGATTCGCGGCGATCATCGCGACGATCATCGCCTGGAGCCGCGGGCGTTTCGACCGGCGCGCGTTCTGGCTGGCACTCGCCGCCGTCGGCGCAGCGTCGCTGATCATCGGCGTCAATGCGTGGCCCGCGTTTGCGATGCAGCTCAAGACCGCCGAGCCGCTGACGCCGCAGATTGCACTCGGCACCGCGGGCGTTGCCCTCTCGCTGGTTCCGCTGACCTTGCTCGCGAGCCTGCTGGCGGGCGTGGCTGTCTGGGAAGCGCGTGAACACTCCGCGCCGGACACCGGCATCGCACGCTTATGGTTGCGTGGCGCCAGCGCGGGGTTTTTCGTCGCTGGCGTCGAAGGTCTGGCCGGTGCCGTCGCGGCGCAGGACTTTCCGCGGTCGGCGCGCTACATGATCGAGAACGCATCGCTGCCGTGGCTCGACGCATTGGTCAGGTCGGTCGGCGCGCCGGTCCTCGGTGTCGCAGTGACGATCATTGCGCTGCACTGGCTGGAGCGCTGGACCGACGGCTGGCGCCAGCGCCGCTGGCTGGTCTACGCGGCGCTGACGATCGCAACCGCCGCGCTGGCGGCCCTGAGGGCCGACGACTGGATGGCGATCGTCGTGGCCGGATTGGTCGGCGGCGCGCTCTACACGCTGCTCTTCGCGACGGTGCTGCGCTACGATCTTCGGCTGGTGCCGGCGTTCGTCGCCGCGAACGCGATCGTGCGCATCGTCGGCAACGCGCTGCTGAAGGGCACCGCGGCAGGTGCTGTCTACGCGGCGCTGGAGATCGCGGCAACCGTGGCGGTGGCCTGGGCGATCACGCTCTACCTGCTGCGGCTGAACACGCCCGCTGCCGCCACGGCGCCGGCAGGCGGATGACCGGGCCGCGCGGCCGCTATTCGATCTTCACCCAATACGGCATCACCTGATTGTCGGCGCGATGCACGGCGGTGACGTTGCTGCGTGCCGCCCACGGTATGACCTGGCGATGCAGTGGCAGATGATTGATCTCGGCACTGTGCACCGCCAGCGCTTCGCGGATCTCGGCAAGGCGCGAATCGGGATTCATGTCCACCTTGATCTTGGCGACCAGCGCGTCGAGCCTGGGATTGGTGTACCTGCCGTAGTTGTAGTCGCCGTCGCCCTTGCCGTTGTAGGTCGAGAGCACCGGCTGCAGGATGAAAATGCCGTCGGTGGCTCCTCCGCCCCAGCCCAGCATGTACAGGCTGGTATCGGTCTTTTCGAGCTTGGGAAAGTAGTTGGCGCGCGGCATCGCGTTGACGTTGATCGCGACGCCGATCTGCGCCCACATCGCGGCCAGCGCCTGGCAGATCTTCTCGTCGTTGACGTAGCGGTTGTTCGGGCAGTCGAGCGTGACCTCGAAGCCGTTCGGGTAACCCGCTTCGGCCAGCAGCTGCTTCGCCTTCGCCCTGTCGAAGGGCAGGCGCTTTTCGAGTTCGGGCGTCGACTGCACGGGCGACGGCAGCAGAACGCCCGACGGCTGCGACAGGCCGCGCATCGTCGTGCTCTTGATCGCGTCGATGTCGATCGCCTGGTACAGGGCCTGCCGCACGCGCCTGTCCTTGAACGGGTTCTTGCCCTTGACGCTCGAATACAAGAGCTCGTCCCGCTTCTGGTCCATCCCGATGAACACGATGCGGTTTTCGCTGCCTTCCAGCACCTTGACAGAGGAATTCTGCTTGAGCCGCGGGACATCCTGCGGCGGAGGATCGTTGACCAGATCGACTTCGCCCGACATCAGCGCCGCGAGTCGCGTCGCGTCGGAAACGATCGGCAGATAGATCACCTCATCGGCGTTGCCTTCGAACAGGCCTGCCTTGATGCCCCACCAGTTGGGATTCTTGGCCAGCACCGTCTTGATGTCCGGCTGCCGCGCCTTCAGCATATAGGGGCCGGTGCCGTTGGCCTCGTGCGCGGTGATCATGTCCTCCTTGTCGGTGAAGTTTTGGGGCTTGGTCGCGCGGTTGGCCACGCACCAGGCACGGCTCATGATGTTGATCAGGGCGACGTGCTCGAGCTCGATCGGATTGGGTCCGTTGGTCGTGAACTCGACGGTCAGATCGTCGATCTTTTTCGGTATGCCCGCCGCGTTGGCGTACGCGCGAAGTTGCGACGTGTCGGCGCGTGCGCGTTCGTAACTGAACACCACGTCGTCGGCGGTGAACGGCGTGCCGTCGTGGAACTTGACGCCGGATCGAAGTTTGAAGCGCCAGATCGTCGGCGAGACCTGCTGCCACGACTCCGCGAGCGACGGCCGCAACGCAAGTTCTTTATCGCGGTCGATCAGCGTTTCGTAGACCAGGATGTTGATGTTGTTGGTCAGATTCTCGTTTTGCGAATGCGGGTCCGTCGTCTGCATGTCGCCGCGCCCGGCCCAGCGCAGCGTCTTGCCCGACGCGGGCGGGGCTGCGGCGATCGTCGTCAGCGCGGCCAACGTGAACGCGAGGGTGATCAGGCGCAGCATGGGAAATCTCCGGGGACGCGGAAAAAAGCCATGATAAACCTCCCGGGCGCTTGCCTCGCGAACGCAGGAAGCCCGATTTGACCCGGCTGCGCAAGCCTGCCGATCCGGTTGTGCCGGGCTCGACTTCGTCGTCGCCGATCGCCGAGCTTCGAAGCCGACTTCGCGCCGGCATGGCGAGTGACTGGCTTCCGCTCGGCCGCAGGATAGCCCGGCTTGAGACACGAGCCTCGGCAGTCGAGCGGCAGCGGCTGGAACAGGCGATCGTAGCATCGGTCGACAAGGCCGCGCGCCGTGCCGAAGGCCGTCCCGCGATCGCGTATCCGCCGGGCCTGCCGGTCTCCGCCGAGCGCGACCGGATCGCCGCGGCGATTCGCGAGCATCAGGTCGTCATCGTCTGCGGCGAAACCGGTTCCGGCAAGACGACGCAGATTCCGAAGATCTGCCTGGAACTGGGACGCGGCACGCGCGGCTTGATCGGCCATACGCAGCCGCGGCGTATCGCCGCGCGCAGCGTCGCGGCACGCATCGCCTTCGAGCTCAACGCCGAGCTCGGCACCGCGGTCGGCTACAAGGTGCGCTTCACCGACCACACGCGACCCGACGCCTATATCAAGCTGATGACCGACGGCATCCTGCTCGCCGAGACGCAGTCCGACCGCACGCTCGCCGCCTACGACACGATCATCATCGACGAGGCGCACGAGCGCAGTCTCAACATCGATTTCCTGCTCGGGTATCTGAAGCAGCTCTTGCTGCAACGGCCCGATCTGAAGCTGATCGTGACTTCCGCCACATTGGACGCGGAGCGCTTCGCGCGTCATTTCGGCGCCGGTGGGCAACCCGCACCGGTGCTCGAGGTGTCGGGCCGCAATTATCCGGTCGAAGTGCGCTATCGCCCGCTTGGCGGCGGGGCGGCCGACGAGGCCGATGACGAGGAGGAGCTCGAGGAAGCGATCGTCGCCGCGGCCGAGGACTTGTGGCGCGAAGGTCCCGGCGACATCCTGGTGTTCCTGCCCGGCGAGCGCGAGATCCGCGAAACCTCCGACTTGCTGGCGAAAAGCTTTGCGCGGCGGCCGTATGCCCGCACGGCGGAGATTCTGCCGTTGTACGCGCGGCTGTCGGCCGAACAGCAGCAGCGCGTGTTCAGTCGCAGCGACGGCCGCCGCATCGTGCTTGCGACCAATGTCGCCGAAACCTCGCTGACGGTCCCGGGGATTCGTTATGTGATCGATTCGGGGCTCGCACGGGTCAAGCGCTACTCGCTGCGCAACAAGGTGACCCAGCTGCAGATCGAAAAGATCGCGCAGGCGGCGGCTGCCCAGCGCGCGGGACGCTGCGGCCGCGTCGCCGCAGGCGTGTGCGTGCGCCTGTACGATGCCGACGATTTCGCCGCGCGGCCGAAATACACGGAGCCCGAAATCCTGCGCTCGTCGCTGGCCGCCGTCATCCTGCGGATGGCCGTGCTCGATCTGAGCGCCGTTGACGCGTTTCCGTTTCTCGAGCGTCCAAGCCCGCGTGCGATCGCCGACGGCTACCAGCTGCTGGAGGAGCTCGGCGCGGTCGATCAACAGCGCACGCTGACCCCACTTGGCCGCGAGCTTGCCGCGCTGCCGGTCGATCCGCGCATCGGCCGCATGCTGCTTGCGGCGAAGGACGGGCCTCTGGCCGAGATGCTGGTCATCGCCAGTGCGCTGTCGGTGCCCGATCCGCGCGAGCGCCCGCTGGACAAGCGCCAGGCGGCCGATCAGGCGCACTTGCGCTTTCGCGACGAGCGTTCGGATTTTTTGAGCTTGCTCGCACTCTGGCAGTTCTTTGCCGACGCGCTCGAGCAGAAGTTGTCGCATAGGAAGCTCGTCGAGCAATGCCGCGCGCATTATGTTTCGTATCTGCGCCTGCGCGAATGGCGTGATCTGCACCGGCAGCTCGCCGAGCAGGTGGCCGAGCTCGGCTGGCGCTGGACCGACAAGCTGCCCGACAAGGTCGACGCCGCCCGCTACGAGGTGATCCATCGCGCGCTGCTCGCGGGGCTTCTGTCGAATGTCGGATGCCGCGCCGACGCCGACGAGCACTACCTGGGCACGCGCGGACTCAAATTTTTCCTGCATCCGGGCTCGGGCATGGCGAAGAAAGGCGCCAAATGGGTGCTCGCGGCCGAGCTGACCGACACGACGCGGCTGTACGCGCGATGCGCAGCGCGCGTCGAGCCGGAGTGGATCGAGCAGAGCGCCGGGCCGCTGCTCGAGCGCAGCTATTTCGATCCGCAGTGGGATGCCGCACGGGGCGAGGTCGTTGCCGCCGAGCGGGTCTCGCTGTACGGACTCACGCTCGTTCCGCGGCGGCGGGTTTCCTTCGGCCGCATCGATCCTTCGGCCGCGCGCGAGGTGTTCCTGCGCGAAGCGCTGGTCACCGGCGAAATCGCGACCAAGGGCGCGTTTCTCGCGCACAACCGACAGCTGATCGCGTCGATTGCGGAGCTCGAGCACAAGGCGCGCCGCCAGGACGTGCTGGTCGACGACGAAGCGCTATATGCGTTCTACGCAGAGCGCGTCCCCGAAGGCATCCATTCGACCGCCACCTTCGAACGCTGGCGCGGCGCCGCCGAAGCCGCGACGCCGCGGCTTTTGTACATGACGCGCGAGGCGCTGATGAGGCATGCCGCCGCGGGCGTTACCGAAGAGCAATATCCGGAGACGATAGTGATGGCGGGCGCGCCGCTGGCGCTCGCTTATCGATTCGCGCCCGGTCATCCGCTCGATGGATTGACGCTGACGGTGCCGTTGGCCTTGCTGAACCAGATCGACGCGGCGAGGCTTTCGTGGCTCGTCCCGGGCATGATCCGGGAAAAACTGGGTTGGTACCTGAAGGCGCTGCCCAAGGCATGGCGCAACCGCGTGACGCCGGCAACCGAAGTCGTAACGGCATTTCTGGAATCGATCGACCGCGACACGCCCGGAGCCGGCGTCGAGCTCGCCGACGCGCTGCGCGCGTTCCTGGGCGTGCGCTTGGGCGGGGCGCTGCCTGCCGATGTCTGGGACGGTGCCGAGCCGCCGCCGCATTTGCAGGTCAACGTTCGCGTCGTCGACGCATCGGGCAAGGAGCTCGCGCAAGGCCGCGATCTGGCGCTGTTGCGCACCAAGCTCGGCGAAGCGGCGCAGCTCAGCTTTGCCGCCGCCGGTCCCGAATTCGAGCGCACCGGCATCCGGTCCTGGGATTTCGGCGACCTTCCGGAGACGCTGGCGGTCGAGCGCGGCGGCCGCCGCCTGACCGGCTATCCGGCGCTGGTCGTCGACGGCGACTGTGCGGCGCTGCGCCTGTACGACACGCGCGAGGCCGCGGAAGCGGCGACGCGGATTGCCGTTGTCCGCCTGATCCGGCAGCAGCTGAAGGATGCGCTGCAGCGCTGGGAAAAGAACCCGCCGGGATTCGCCGCGGCGGCCCTGCCGCTGAAGACTGCGATTCCGACTGACACGCTGCTTGCCGATGTTCTGGCGGCGGTCGGCGATCGGGCGTTCATCGGCGAGGATCCGCTGCCGCGCTCGGAGCGCGCATTCGCCGAGCAGGTCAAGCGCGCCCGTGCGAGGCTTCCCGCCGTCATCGAAGGCGCTTTCCGCATGCTGGCCGCGATCGCTGCCGATTACCACACGCTATCGCAGCGGCTGGCCGCGCTGCCGGCGTCGCAAGCGCGCCTCGGCGCCGAAATCCGGGCGCAACGCAGCGCGCTGGTCTATTCGGGATTCTTTTCGGCCACGCCCTGGTCGCAACTCGCGCACCTTCCGCGCTACATGCAGGCACTGGACAAAAGACTCGCCAAAGCGGCGGTCGATCCTGCTCGCGACGCAAAACACGCCCAAACCGTCGCGGCGTTCTGGGAACGTTATCGAACCCGGGCCGAGTCCAACCGGTCCGCACAGCGGGTCGAGCCCGCGCTCGAGGCTTTTCGCTGGTTGCTGGAGGAACTCAAGGTTTCCCTGTTTGCCCAGGAGCTGCGCACCCCGTTCCCGGTGTCATACAAACGTCTGGAAAGGGCCTGGGCGGACCTTATTCGTCGATAGATGGCGTTTTTTTGCATTGGCGGCCCTAAACTTCGCGTGTTACAGTAACTTGCCGTTATTGCGGGTTTAAGCGGGGGAGCCAGGGGAGGCGCGATCAGCGCCGGATCGCGGCTGAACGCCCTGAGGCCGCCCTGAGGGCCCGCGCACGGCCAACGAGGATTCGAACGCGTGAGCGCGACAACGACCTCCGGCGACAGGGCAGTCCGGCGCCCGGTGCCCAGAGACATGGCCAGGATACTCGGCGACTGCCGGGACCTGGCGATTCATCGTCTGCTCGTGTCGTTCACGTCGATGCTCGACCGCGTCGGCGACCTGCTGATGGCCCGCGCCGAGCGCTCGGACGTGCGCGAGGACACGTCGCTTTATCTCGATGCGCGCGAGGCCCTGACCACCGAGCGCGCCAACCTGATGGCCGATTTCGAGCGCCACCTCAGGCATCTGGTCGACGAGCGCATCAACGGAAAAGTCGATGCCAAAGCCGACTTTTCGGCCGTCGATGCCAAGAAACTCACGCTGGTCGACACCGACGCGATGGACGAGTCCGTGCTGTCCGGCAACATCGTGCGGGTTGTCGAGAATGCTTGCCACGAGGAATTGCGCGAGCTCAACCGCGGCGTCGGTTATCTGCTTGGACAACCCGATCTGGAAACGGCGGAAAATCCGCTGGCGCCGACGACGATCGTTGCGGCGTTCACCGAGGCCCTGCACGGCCTGAAGAGCGACCGGCGGATCAAGCTGACGATTTTGAAGGAGCTCAACCAGACGTCGTTCGGCGACATCGCAGCGATCTACGCGGACGTTAACCGTCATCTGGAGGGCATGAACGTCGTGCCGCATTCGATGCCCTCGGCGGTTCAGCGCGGCGCCGGCGGGCACGGCGGTCGGGGCGCTGACGACAAGGCGGCGCCGCCGGACGCCGCCGGCCTGCCACCGCCGGCGACCGGCGAGATCGATCTGATGGCGATGCTGCAGCGCTTCGTCAACGCCCGCCTCCGACAGCAGGCCGCCGGGATGCCGGCGGGCTTGCCGCCGGGGGGGATTCAGGTACCTGCGGCGGGACCCGAGCCGGCGGGGCAAGACACCTCGGGCCACGCCCAGGCGATTTCGATGGGGACGCTGGCCAATGCGCTGGGCATGATGGCCGGCACGGCGGCCTCCGCCGCCCGCGCTGGGACGGACGGAGGTCAGCCAGCGACCGGGCCGTTCGGCGGCCCGCGCATCCTGGTAACCCCCGAGCTCGGCGACGCGCTCGCGCGCCTGCAGCACGGCGAAACCAGCATGAACTACGGCGGCGTTTCGTTCCAGCTCGCCGGGTTGCAGCAGGACATGCACAACGTACTGCGCGACCTGCAGGAGTCGCCGCTCGGGTCGAAGGCGAATCAGCTCGAGGCGATGACGATCGAGCTGGTGGCAATGCTGTTCGACTTCATCTTCGAGACCAAGGACCTGCCCGACAGCATCAAGGCCTTGATCGGCCGGATGCAGATGCCGGTTCTGCGCGCGGCCATGCTCGATGGTGCGTTTTTCTCGAAGAAGTCGCATCCGTCGCGCCTGCTGGTCAATGCGCTCGCCCGCGCCGGCATCGGCTGGTCGCCGGCGATGGGCCACGACGACCCTCTGTATCGCAAGATCGAAGCGATCGTGCACCGCGTGCTCGAGGAGTTCTCCGAGGACATCGGCCTGTTCGACGAGCTGCGCGCCGACCTCGATAAATTCCTGGAGGAGGAAGACAAGTCGGCCGAGGCGCAGATCCAGTCGACCGCCGAGGAGATCGATCAGCGCGATCGCCTGGAGATCGCACAGTCGATCGCGCACGCCGAAGTCGAGCTGCGGCTGCGGCAGAACCCGACGCCGACCTTCCTCGCGTCGTTCCTGCGCCAGCAATGGATGGAGACGCTGACGCAGCGTTACCTGCGCGACGGCGAGAGCAGCGAAGGCTGGACGTCGGCGCTTTCGACCCTGGACGACCTGATCTGGAGCGTGCAGCCCAAGCGCGAGACCGAAGATCGCAAGCGGCTGGTCGCGATGTTGCGCAACATGCTCAAGCGCCTGCAGGTCGGACTTGCGAACATTGCGTGGGAGCCAGGCGGGCGAGAGCAGTTCATGACCAACCTGGTCGAAGCGCACGCTGCCGCAGTCAAACCGAGCCTGGCATCGGCGCCGATGCCGACGACCGCGGTCGCCGAAGCGGCTGCCGCCGCAGCCGAGGAGGCCACCGCCAAGGGCGATGTCGAGATCGCCGCCAAGGCGCGCAAGCTGGCCGAGGCGATGGCGCCCGCACCCGCGCCGCCGCCACCCGAGCCGCCGCCCGAGATTCCGCAGGACCGATTTGCTGAAATTGCCGCGACGCTGGACCGTGGCATGTGGGTCGAGTTCGAAGGCGAGGATGGCCAACTGGCCTTCGCCAAGCTCGCCTGGGTGAGTCCGCTGCGCGGCACCTACCTGTTCACCAACCGGCAGGGACAGAAAGCCGTTTCCCTGTCCGCCGACGAACTGGCCGAGCGTTTCCGCAACGATCGCGCCCGCCTGGTCGAAGCCGAGCCGCTGGTCGACCGCGCCTTCAACAGCATGATGGCGACGCTGGAAGAAAAATTCGCTGACGAAGGCACCGCCGCGGCGCAACCGGCGTAGCGCGCTTTCAGCGCTGCGCCAGCGCTTCGGCGATTTCGACGATGAGCTCCGGCCCGCGATAGATGAGGCCGGTGTAGATCTGCACCAGCGTTGCGCCGGCCGCGATTTTTTCCTGCGCGTCCTCGCCCGACATGATCCCGCCGACGCCGATGATCGGCAGTGCGCCGTCGAGCACCTGTGCCAGCGCGTGAATCGCAGCCGTTGATTTTTCGCGCAACGGCCCGCCGGAGAGTCCGCCGGCCTCGTTGCCGTGCGGCAAGCCCCCGACCGCGCTGTGGTCGGTGGTCGTATTGGTCGCGATGACGCCGTCGACGTGCTGTTCGAGCAAGGTCCGCGCGATCCGTCCGACGTCTTCCGCCGACAGATCGGGAGCGATCTTGACTGCAAGCGGCGTGTATTTGCCATGCTTTTGCGCCAGCACCGCCTGCTCGACTTTGAGCGCCGCCAGTAGAGGCGTGAGCGCGGAGACGTCCTGCAGTGCGCGCAGTCCGGACGTGTTCGGCGAGGAAATGTTGACCGTCACATAGCTCGCGCTGCCATAGACGGCGCGCAGACAGATCAGATAGTCGTCGACGGCGCGCTCGTTGGGCGTGTCGAAATTGCGGCCGATGTTCAGGCCCAGGATGCCGCCGCTTTTCGAAGTGAAGCGCGAGCGCGCAACGTTTTCCAGGAAGCGCTCGACGCCGTCGTTGTTGAATCCCAGCCGGTTGATCAGTGCCCGGGCCTCGGGCAGGCGAAAGAGACGCGGCTTCGGGTTGCCCGGCTGCGGCCGTGGCGTGACGGTGCCGCATTCGATGAAGCCGAATCCGAGCGTTGCCAGGCCGTCGATATGCGCGGCGTTCTTGTCCAGGCCCGCGGCCAGTCCGACCCGGTTGGGAAAATCGAGACCCATCGCCCTGACCGGTGAAGCCGCCACGCGCGGCGCGGTGAGCTGTGCCGCGCCGCAGGCCACGGCGGCATCGAGCGCGGCGAATGCGACATCGTGCGCAGTCTCGGGATCGAGCGTGAACAGCAGCGGTCGAAACAGTGGATAGAGCATCGGCAGGAGTTTCGCGAAAATGCCCGATGAGAAGTGCCAAAGCTGACGGCGTGCGGATGATAACATTGGCCGCGCATGACCTTGTTTTCCGAGCAAGCCCTCACCTACGCGCATTCGCGACGTGCGCGGCGATCGATTGTGAAGCATGCGAGCGCGTTGCGTCGTGCCCGCCGGTCGCTGGTGATGTCGCTCGCAGTTCTGGTCGCGACTGCGCTTGTCGGCACCGGCACCGCCGAAGGCGCCGTGCCGCTGCGCTACGATCAACGACCTGAAACGCGCGCGTTCATCGCGGAGCTCGTCGCCGAGCATGCGTTCGGTCACCGCGAGCTTGCCCGCTTGTTCTCGCATGCTCGCTATCAGCCGCGCATCGTCGCGGCGATGTCGCGGCCGGTGTTCGAGCCGCCGAAATGGTACGAGTACGCGCCGCAATTTTTGAGCGCACAGCGCATCGACGGCGGGCTCGAGTTCTGGCGGGCGAATAAGGCAACACTTGCGCGCGCGCAAAGTCAGTTCGGCGTTCCGGCCGAAGTGATCGTCGCGATCATCGGCGTCGAAACCTTCTACGGCCGCAATACCGGCCAATATCGCGTGTTCGACGCCTTGACCACGCTCGCTTTCGACTACCCGCGCCGCAGCGATTTTTTCAAAAACGAGCTCAGGGAGTTCCTCCTGCTCGCGCGCGACCAGGGCATCTCACCGCTCGAGGCCAAGGGATCGTACGCCGGCGCATCAGGTCTGCCGCAATTCATGCCCGGCAGCGTCCGGGCCTACGCGCTCGACTACGACGGGGACGGCCGGATCGATCTGTCGGCCGAACCAGCCGATGCGATCGGCAGCGTCGGCAATTATCTGGCGCGGCACGATTGGCAGCCGGGCGCACCGGTGCTAGCCCAAGCGCGCGTCGATCCTGCGGCGAGCGAGGCGGTTCTGCGCACACTCGACGGCGGCTTGAGCGAGCGGCGACCGCTCGAGGCCTGGGTACGCGATGGCGTCAGCGCCGACGCCTTGGCCGCCGATCCCGGTTCCGATCCGGTCGGCTTGCTGATGCTCGAGGAAGCCGCGGCGCCCAGTTACTGGCTCGTCTTCGGCAACTGGTACGTGCTGACGCGCTACAACCGCAGCCGGCTTTACGCGACGGCAGTATGGCAGCTCGCGCAGGCGCTGGTTGCGGCGCGAACCGAGGCAGCCCACGCCGAGCCGCCGACCGTTCCCGCTACGCTTCCGGCCGATGCCGCGCCGGCGGCACGCGATCCTAGCGCGGGCGAATCAGCGCGTTGACATGCGCAGCCAGGCCGCGGGTCGACGCGTCGGCGTCTGCGGGCTCGACGCCGCTTTTCAGCGCGGCGAGAATCGGGCCGGCCAGCGCCTTGCCCAGCTCGACTCCCCATTGATCGAACGAGTTGATGCCGAGGAGGACGCCTTCGACGAAGGTCCGATGCTCGAATAGCGCGATCAGCTGGCCGAGCCGCCGCGAATTGAGCTCCGGCAGCAGCAGCATCGTCGAGGGGCGGTTGCCGGGACAGACGCGACTGGCTGCAAGTGCCTCGGCCGCGGCGCGCGGAACCTCCTTGGCTGCGCGCGCGACCTCCGCCCGCGCTTCGTCGAGCGACTTGCCGCGCATCAAGGCCTGCGCCTGTGCCAGTGCATTGGCGATCAGCATCGACTGCTGCTCGCCCAGCGGATGGGCGGCGCGCACCGGGACGATGAACTCGACCGCTGCCGTCGACGTGCCCTGGTGCAGCCACTGGAAATAGGCATGCTGGCCGTCGGTGCCGGGGCTGCCCCAGAGTGCGGGCGCCGTCGGTCCGTCGACCGGAGATCCGTCGCGCAGCACCGACTTGCCGTTGCTCTCCAGCGTGAGCTGCTGCAGGTAGCTCGGCAGCAGCTTGAGCGCCTCGGCATAGGGGGCAACGATGCGTTGCGGATACCCCATTAGGCGCGCGTTCCAGAAATCGACCAGACCCAGGAGCACCGGGAGGTTCGCTTCGAGCGGCGCCTCGCGAAAATGTGCGTCGACGCTGGCCGCGCCGGCCAATAGCTCCGCGTACGCATCCCACCCGCAGCGGATCGCGACCGGCAGCCCGACCGGCGACCAGAGCGAATAGCGCCCGCCGACCCAGTCCCAGATCGGCAGTATGTCGGCGCCCGCGATGCCGAACGCGCGCGCGGCCTCGTCGTTGCCGGTGATCGCGACGAAGTGCGCGGCGAGCGCGCCGCCCGCGCCCAGCGCGCGCGCCAGCCACGCGCGCGCTGCGTGCGCATTGGCGAGCGTTTCGCTGGTGGTGAATGTCTTCGAGGTGATGATGAACAGCGTCGTCGCCGGATCGAGTCCGGCGAGCGCGCGCGTCAAGTGCTCGGGATCGACATTCGACACGAACGCGACGTCGGCGCCGTCGCCCCGGTCGCTCCGCGGCGGGGACAGCGCGTCGCACACGAGCTTCGGGCCGAGATCCGAACCGCCGATGCCGAGCGCCACGACATGACGCAACGGCCTGCCGGTCGCGCCGAGCCTCAGGCCGCCGCGGATCTGCGCTGCCAGCGTGCGCACTCTCGCTTGCGCCGCGCGAATCGGCGCAATGACGTCACTGCCATCGACGAGCAGCGGCGTATCTTCCTGCTGACGCAGCGCGGTGTGCAGCACCGGACGTCCCTCGGACAGGTTGATCTTTTCGCCGCTGAACAGCGCCGAGATCCATGCCGGCAGGTTGCGCTCGTGCGCGTACGCGACCAACGCGTCCATCGCCTGTGACGTCAGGCGCTGCTTCGACCAGTCGGCGAGCCAATGGTCCCAGGACAGCGATAGCCGCGAAAACCGGTCGGCGTCGGCGGCGAACAGCTCGATCAGCGTGCGCCCGGCGAGCGCGGCACGATGCTCTTCCAGCGCGAGCGTCGGCGATGCGGATTGCGGCGTGTCCATGGTTGCGTCGCGATAGCCCGATTCGATGCAGGCAGAATAATCGATTGGGGCGCCATTGGAAAACTTATTACAATCGGACGTTCCATCCGATGCAGGATCGATTGACGCAAGTGGACACCGCCGCCGACAAGGATTTGCCGCTCAAGGAAGACACGCGACTGCTCGGGCGCCTGCTCGGCGACGTGCTGCGCGCCCAGACGGGCGAGAGCGGCTATGCCCGCATCGAGTCGATCCGGCAAACGGCGATCGGTCTTCGCCGTGCATCGGCCGACGACGCGCCGTCGATCAAGGATGAGCTCGCCGGCTTGCTCAACGAGCTGCCGATCGCGCAGACGCTCGAGGTCGTCCGCGCGTTCAGCTACTTCTCGCACTTGGCCAACATCGCCGAAGACGTGCACCAGAACCGGCGCCGGCGCGCGCACGCGATGGCCGGCTCGCCGCCGCAGGCGGGCAGCATCGCCCACGCGCTCGAGCGGATGCGCGCCGCCGGCATCGACGAGGCGGCATTGCGCAGTGTCCTCGCCGAAGCGCTGGTCAGCCCCGTGCTGACCGCGCATCCGACCGAGGTCCAGCGCAAGAGCATCCTCGATTGCGAGCGCGAAATCGCCCGGTTGCTGCAATGGCGCGACCGCGGGACGCTGACGCCCGAAGAGCACGAGACGATGCGCACCGGACTCTATCGCCAGGTCCTGTCGCTGTGGCAGACGGCGATGCTTCGCCTGACGACGCTGCAGGTCAGCGATGAAATCGACAACGGCCTGGCCTACTATCGTTACACCTTTCTCGACGAGATTCCCCG
Source organism: Betaproteobacteria bacterium (assembly GCA_003153475.1). GTDB lineage: Bacteria > Pseudomonadota > Gammaproteobacteria > Burkholderiales > Casimicrobiaceae > PALSA-1003. The sequence goes on from PLYT01000083.1 coordinate 19,747, forward strand.
GTTGTATACCGCGCTCGAAGATCGCTTCGCGCGCGAGTACGGCGCGGCACTCGCGGCACCGCCGCTGTTGCGGATGGGCTCGTGGATCGGCGGCGATCGCGACGGCAACCCGTTCGTCGTCGCCGAGACGCTCCAGTACGCGAGCCGCGCCCAGGCCTCGCTCGTCTTCCTCCATTACCTCGCCGAGGTCCACCAGCTCGGCGCGGAGCTGTCGCCGTCGAATCGCCTGGTCGTGCCGACCGGGCGCCTGCTGGAGCTCGCCGCTGCCGCGCAGGATCCGAATCCGCATCGAGGGGACGAACCCTACCGGCAGGCGCTGACAGGAATCTATGCGAGGCTCGCGGCGACCGCGCGCGAGCTCGCCGGCTGCGTGCCGCCGCGCGCGCCTCATGCCGTGTTGTCGCGGTACCGCGCGCCGGCGGAGTTTGTCGCCGACCTCGAAACGATCGCCGAGTCGCTCGCCACGCATGGCGCCGAGCAGCTGGCCGCCGGCCGCCTGCGCCTGCTCCGCCGCGCCGTCAGCGTGTTCGGTTTTCATCTGGCCGCGCTGGATCTGCGCCAGAATTCCGACGTGCACGAGCAGGTGGTCGGCGAGCTCCTGGCACGCGCCGGCGTCCATTCGGATTATGTCGCGCTGGACGAGGCGCAGCGAGTTCGGCTGCTGGTCGCGGAGCTTGGCAATCCGCGCCTGCTCGATACGCCGCATGTGACGCGCTCGCCGCTGCTGCAAAGCGAGATTGCGATTCTGCACGCCGCGACCGACATCCACCATCGATTCGGATCCGCGGCGCTCCCCAACTACGTGATTTCGAAATGCCAGTCGCTGTCCGACCTGCTCGAAGTGGCGGTCATGCTGAAGGAAGTCGGCCTGGTGACGCCGAACCGGCTTGCGGTCAACATCGTTCCGCTATTCGAAACGATCGACGACCTCGAGCACTGCGGCGACGTGATGGCCTCCGCGTTTCTGCTGCCGTGCTACCAGCGCTGGCTCGCGAGCCGCGGCGGCTGGCAGGAAGTGATGCTCGGCTATTCGGATAGCAACAAGGATGGCGGCTTCGTGACGGCAAACTGGGCGCTGTATCGCGCCGAGCTGAAGTTGGTCGAGGCGTTTCGCCGCTTCGACATCAAGCTGCGCCTGTTTCACGGCCGCGGCGGAACGGTCGGACGCGGCGGCGGGCCGAGCTACGAGGCGATACTGGCGCAGCCGGCCGGCAGCGTGAACGGCGCCATCAGGGTCACCGAGCAGGGCGAAATCATCGCCAGCAAGTATTCGGATCCGGAGCTGGGACGGCGCAATCTTGAAACGCTGGTGGCGGCGACGCTGGAAGCCACACTCGTGCGCGATCGCCACGAAGCCGATCACGCGCAGCGTTTTCACGGGGCGATGGACGCGCTATCCGGATTGGCGCTCAAGGCTTATCGCACGCTGGTCTACGAAACGCCCGAGTTTCTGGCATATTTCCGCGCCTCGACGCCGATTGCGGAAATTTCCGAGCTCAATCTCGGCAGCCGGCCGGCATCGCGCCGCGCCTCGCAGCGCATCGAAGACCTGCGCGCGATTCCCTGGGTATTCAGCTGGAGTCAATGCCGGCTGACGCTGCCGGGATGGTACGGTTTCGGCAGCGCGGTCGAGGCATGGCTTGCCGAGAAGCCCACCGCGCGTGACGAACGGATCGCAACGCTGCGCGACATGCACGAGCGCTGGCCGTTCTTCCGTAGCATGCTGTCGAACATGAGCATGGTGCTCGCCAAGACCGATCTCGCGATTGCCTCGCGCTATGCGGACCTGGTGACCGACGTCGCAGTGCGCGAAGCGATCTACCCGCGGCTCGTGGCCGAGCACCGGCGCACCGTGCATTGGCTGCTGCAGGTGACGGGCCAGGGCGGGCTGCTGGACGACAATCCGACGCTCGCACGCAGCATTCGCAACCGCTTTCCATACCTCGATCCGCTCAATCACGTTCAGATCGAGTTGTTGCGCCGCTATCGAGGCGGCCAGACCGACGTCCGAACCAAGCGCGGCATCCACCTGACGATCAACGGCCTGGCGGCGGGCTTGCGCAACAGCGGCTGAAGCGGCGCCGTCGCCCGGCGGCCCGCGCGGCGGCAGCGGTCGCGGCCCATGGGGGTGCCGGCAACGCCGTGCCATTTCCGCTGTCAAACGTTCGCGTACCAGGTCCCGGCAGTGCGACTATCCTCATGAAGACAAGGCCAAACATGAATCAGGATGACTTTTTTTCAATCTGGGCACCGCGACTGCAGAGCGTGTTGCGGATCATCGTCGGGGGGGTGTTCCTGCAGCACGGCACGGCCAAGCTTTTGCACATGCCGCATGTCGCTTCGTTCGACAGCGTTCAGCTGATGTCGCTGATCGGCTTTGCGGGCGCGCTGGAACTGGTGGGCGGCTTCCTGCTGTTGATCGGACTCTTCACGCGCCCGGTGGCGTTCATCCTTTCCGGCGAAATGGCTTTCGCCTATTTCATGGCACACGGGCCGCGCAACTTGCTGCCGATCCTGAACGGGGGCGAACTCGCCGTCGTCTATTGCTTTGTATTCCTGTATTTCGCGGGCGCGGGCGGCGGTCCATGGAGCCTCGATGAACGCGGTGGCGGGCGTTCGCAGCGCCTAATGCGGCGCACACGCGTCGATGCCAGTCGCGACGCGCCCCCGATGCCCGTCGGTCATCGCCGGCGATTTCCCGGGTTTACCGAGCAAGCCGACGAGAACGCCAAGCGCCAGCCATAGCGCCGCGTTCGCCAGATAAGTCGCGCGGATAAACGCGCGTCCATCTTCGCCGGTGCTTAAGTCAAGGCCCGGCGGCGGCAGCGGTGCGCCTACGGCCTGCGGCGCAACCAGGAGGACGATGCCGAGGATGCGCGACAACGGCTTCCTTCCGAAGGCGGCGAGCCACAGTCCCGCAGCCGAGGAGCTTACCGCAGCGATCCACCAGACCTGGCGATCAGCGCGTGACCCTCGTTCGCTGCTTGCGCCGCCGTGACTGCGGCTTCCCGCACTTCCGCTGCACGGATCAGCGGCGCAATCTCGATCTGCTGGATCGCGGTCAGCGGCAGGCCGGCGAGGAGCCCGGCCGCCGCTGCGACCGCGATAATCCGCGTGAACATCACTCCTGGTCTTCAGTGGCAGGCGAAACCTGCCGCGTGGCGCGCGTCGTGCGCGCCGTTGTGTATCGCTTCGGTTTGCGCAAAGCCCACCGCGTACAGCAGCACGAGACCCAGCAGCGCCGCGCACAGCGGCGCCGCCACGCTCGATGCGGACGACGGCGCGTGCCGTTGCGTCAGTTCTGAGTCGAGCGCATTGGCTGACAGTGACATGTCGTTTCCCCCTGATCAACGGCGCAGTTCGATCGGCTGGCCGTGCGGCGTTTCGCGCGCGGCCTGCGCCCATTGCTCGCACCGCGCTTGCAACACCTCGCCGGTGACCAGGCCCTTGCGCGTAGCGATGCGCTCGAGCGCGGTCAGCCAGTGCCGATAGTAGTCCTCGCCGGTGTCGGGGTCGCCGCGCGCTTTCAACTCGGCGATCACGGCGGCCAGCTCGCGCGCCCATTCCTTCCAGTTGAATGCGCCGCGCTCGTGCAGCGCGAGCGCCATCGCGAAGGCCTGCGCCTCCCACGGTGCCTTGAATACCGGCCCGGCATCGTCGCAGGGTAGGTCCGGCAGCGCGGCGCGAATTTCCGGAGTCGTTGTCATGAGGACTTTTTCATTCGTGGCATGCCGAAGAAGGGGCGCCGGCCTCAGGCTCGCTCCAGATACGGCTCCCAGCAGTCGACGTGAACGGCGGTGGCGCTGGTGTCCGCGCCCCACAACTCAGCCCCCTCGAAGCGCACCGTGTAGAGCCACTGCGGGTCTTCGCCGGTGCCGCGCGCGTTGGCATCGGGAAAAACGTGCGCGCCGTGCAGCATGACGACGGTGCCCCGCTTGCCGCGACAATATCGCGGCAGGCGGGTATGGGTGGGCGGGTTGATCTCGCGCGTGCGCACCGCGTCGCCGACGTGAAATCGCGCTTCACCCGCGACCGCGCGCGCGGTCGATCCTCCGCGCGCCAGCACTGCGGTGACCTTGTCGGCGGCGAGCACGCCGAACGGCCTCGCCGGGGGTTCGTGCATGCGACCGTCGGCTAACTCCTCGCGCGTGACCATGCCGCGCTCGAGCATGAGCGCGCAGAGCCCATCGAGCCAGATCCGGTAGTAGCTGCTCGCCAGATATTGGGCTGGCGGCAGACTTTCGCGCGCCGAGCGCGCCTGGTCGAGATTCCATCGGCGCGCGCTGCCCACCGCCAGCGTCAGCGCAAACGCACGCCGCTCCCACGGCGCGTGAAACCGCGGCTCGTCAGGTTCAGGCGCGACCGGACCGAAGTTCTGCGCGCCGCCCATGTCGTGTACGCCGTTCATGACGCACGCTGCACAATATCGGACGGCGTGGCCGGGAGCCCCGTGCCGATCATCGAATCGCGCGTTACCAGCGTTGCCAATTGCGCTTCGCTCCAACCCTCGGTTTGCGCCGGCCGTTCGGGCAGAACCAGGTAGCGTATCTCCGCGGTCGAATCCCAGACGCGCACTTCGACGCTGTCCGGCAAGCGCACGCCGAATTCGGCCATCACGCCGCGCGGGTCGATCACCGCTCGCGAGCGGTACGGCGCGGATTTGTACCAGACCGGCGGCAGTCCGAGCACCGGCCACGGATAGCAGGAGCAAAGCGTGCAGACCACCATGTTGTGCACCTGCGGCGTGTTCTCCAGTGCGACCATGTGTTCGCCTTGCCTGCCGGTATAGCCGAGCGACGCGATCGCTGCGCTGGCGTCGGTCAGCAGCCAGCGCTTGAATTCCGGATCGGTCCAGGCCTTGGCGACGACCCGCGCACCGTTGTGCGGCCCGACCTTGGTCTCGTAAGTCTCGATCAGGATGTCGAGCGCCTGCGGATCGACGTAGCCTTTTTCGACCAGCAGCGACTCGAGCGCGCGCACCCGCAGGTCCATTTCGGAAAGCTCCGAGCCGCCGTCGCCGTGATCGTGGTCCGCGGCATCGTCGTGCTCGTGGCGATGCCCGGCATTCGGCGCTTTTTCGTTCATCGATCTCACCTCATCATCGCGGGACGGGGGCGACCGCTCGCACATGGCATTTTGCGCCAAACGGCGCGCCGATGCGCGGGCGAAGCAAGTCTCGGTTATGATGGTTTCCCGCACTTGCGTTGCTTTGGGCCATGCAGGACAACGCCGACTTTTACGATCGACTGCCGGTTTTCGAAGGCTTCGCCAACATCATGGATCCGGCGCGGTACCGGCCGCTGCCGGGCGACTGGCTGATCGGACTGACCGACGTCGTCAATTCGACCCAGGCGATTGCTGCGGGCCGCTACAAGTCGGTGAACACTGCTGGCGCGGCGGTAATCTCCGCGATCGGCAACGCGCTGCCCGGCCGCAAGTTTCCGTTCGTCTTCGGCGGCGATGGCGCGAGCTTCGCCGTGCCGGCCTGCGACCAGGCGATCGCCTCGAGCGTGCTGGCGGCGACGGCGGCGTGGACCCGCGATGAGCTGGATCTCACGCTGCGCACCGCGCTGGTTCCGGTTTCCGCCGTCCACGATCAGGGGTTGAAGGCGAGCGTCGCCCGCTTCGGACCGTCGAAGCACGTGTCGTATGCGATGTTCTCGGGCGGTGGCCTCGCCTGGGCCGAACGGGCGATGAAGGCGGGGCGGTTCACCTTGCCCGCGGCCGCACCGGGCGAGCGCCCCGACCTGACCGGGCTCTCGTGCCGCTGGAATGATATTCCGGCCACGCATGGCGTCATCGTCTCGCTGCTGGTCGTGCCGGTCACCCACGGCGATCCCGAGTTTCGCCGGGTGGTGGAAACCCTGCTGGCCGAGCTGGAGGAAAGCGCCGAGGTCGCGCGACCGGTTCCCGACAACGCGCCTAGCGTCGGCTGGCCGCCGCCGGGCGCCGAGCTCGAGGCGCGCGCATCACGCAAGCGCGGCGAGAACCTGTTGCTGCGGCGCCTTCGCGTCTACTTCTGGACCCTGGTCTCGTACACCGTTCTGCGGACCGGCATGCGCCTCGGCGAATTCGATCCAACGGTCTATCGTCGCGAGGTCGTCGAAAATTCGGACTTTCGCAAATACGACGACAATCTGCGCATGACGCTCGACTGCACACCCGCGCTGGCGGATCGCATAGAGCAGCAAATGGCCAAGGCGGCGCGCGAGAACATCGTGCGCTTTGGAATGCATCGACAGCCGGCGGCGATCATGACCTGCATCGTCCCATCGGCGACGGAAAGCAACCATGTTCATTTTGTCGACGGTGCCGCCGGCGGGTACGCACTGGCGGCGCAAAAACTGCGCGCGCCGGGCTGACGGTCGCCCGGCCTGACGGTGACGGTTCAAATGGGCCGGCCACCGCCAGGTGGAGTGGCCCATCTTTTCTTCGGCAGCTCAGTTGTCACGGCAGCGACCGATCGGCAGTGCGTCAGTCGAGTTGCGCACCCCGGGTTCGCAGGAAGCGCTTGACGTCGTCGAAGCTGACCGCGCCGGCGCGCTGCCGGTCGATTTCATCGAAATGCTTGACGATGTAACCGAGGCCCGCGGCGCGCGCCTGTCCGCGCGTCACCGTTCCGACGTGGCTGACGTCTGCCGCGTCGAATCCCGCCTTGAGCTTGCGCTCGACCTGAGCGCGCAGCGCCGCGCCCTGCGGCGCGGGTGCGGAAGGCGCTTTGCGCAGCTCCGGCGGCACCCAGGGATCGCGCAACGGCGTCTCGATCGTCGCGGGTGGCGACGTCGCGGCTCGCGCGGGCATCAGCGCACTCAGCGCCAGCGTGGTGCCGGCGAAGAATAGCCTGCGGCGCGAACGCCTCCCGGACGAGCCGCCGATCGTGGGAATGACGTACGGGCCGCGGGTGCTCATGGGGCCATCGACGCGCTCAGGTAGAACTGCGCCAGGTCGGCCTTTTCCAGCGCGCGCGATCCGTCGTCGAGATAGGTCATGTGGCCGCCCGGGTAGAAGCGCAACTGCACGTTAGGCGTTGGACCCATCCGCGCGAGGTCGCGTTCGGTCTGGAAAAAAGGCGTCACGAGGTCGTGGTAGCCGTTGACCGACAGCACCCTGAGGTCCGGATTCTGCGCCAGCGCCGCCGCCAGGTCGGGAATCGTGTCGGGCAGCGCTTGTCCGTCATGGCTGTAGTCCCACGACTGGATGGCATTCCTCAGCAGAACGTAGCTCGACGGGCTGGAGTACTGGAGCTGGGAATTCAGGTAGGACGTGATCGCAGTCGCGAACGACGCATTGATGAACGTGCTCGACGGATCGCCCTCGGCGGCGAGCGCGCTTCCCATCGGCGCGGAGACGCGCGCGTCGTACAGCCCGATCAGCGTGCCGGGGATCAGGTTGAACTGGTAGAAATCGTGGCCCATGTTGAAGTGCGTCTGCCAACCGCCGAGCGGCATCCCGGTTGTCGCGACCAATTGCTGTAACAGGGCGGCCCGCGGCGCAGCCGCCATCGTCAGGAACGCAATGACCGCGGGGTCGTACTGGCCGGCGGTCAGCGTGCGCATCTGCGCGGCGAAGGCCGGCAGCGCCGCCGCGGAGGGATTCGGATTGTCCTGGCCGTACCAGGCACCGGGTCGCGCCGTAAGTCGGCAGGTAGCCGGCACAACTGACCAGCGGGAGGACGACGCCGCAGTTGCTGTTGTAATCGAGGATCGACGATTGCAGCACGACGCCGTTGATGCTGACGCCGGCGCTTTCCAGCATGTTCGCCAGAACCGAGCTGCGCGTGGTGCCGTAGGATTCGCCGAACAGAAACTTGGGCGACGCGGCCCGGTTGTTGGCGGCGACGTAGCGCATGACGAAATCGCGGAAAACCGCCGCGTCGGCGTCGACGCCCCAGAAGGTCAGATTGACGTTCGGCGCGATCGCTTCGGAAAGACCGGTGCCCACCGCGTCGACGAACACGAGATCGCTGACGTCGATCAGGCTTTCCGCGTTATCGACCAGCGGAAACAGAAAAACGAAGCCTCGGGCGCGTTGCTGGTCAAGGCGCGCGCGGTCAGATGCTCCCGCCGGCCGCTCTTGACGTCGCGATGTACCCGCATATAATGACGGTACCGATTTTTTATACGGTTAGATGACATGCCGACCCAGCCGCGCCGTCCGCTGATCGCCCGTGGCCGCGATGCCGAGCGACCGTCGCCGACGCGCCTGACCGCGCGCCAGCAACAGATCCTCGATTGGATACGAGGCTTCATCGAAACGCGGGGCATGCCGCCGACGCGTGCGGAAATCGCTTCGGGACTGGGCTTTTCCGCGGCCAGCTCGGCCGAAGATCATCTGCAGGCGCTGGCGAAGAAGGGCGTGCTCGAGCTCGTGCCCGGCGCCTCGCGCGGATTGCGGCTGAAGGACGTCCCCGGTGTCCCCGTCCAGGGCACTTTGCCGCTGATCGGGCGCGTCGCCGCCGGCCAGCCGATGCTGGCTGCCGAGAACGTCGAAGCCAGCTACCGCGTCGACGCCGGACTGTTCTCGCCGCGGGCCGACTACCTGCTGCGCGTGCGCGGCATGAGCATGAAGGATGCGGGCATCCTGGACGGCGATTTGCTGGCCGTGCACCGGACCGCCGAAGCGCGCTCGGGACAGATCGTCGTCGCGCGCCTGTCCGGCGCAGGCGGCGACGAGGTGACGGTCAAGCGTCTGAAACGGCGCGGCCGCGAAATCCTTCTGATGCCCGAGAACTCCGAGTTCGAAGCGATTGTCGTAAATCCAGCCCGTACGGATTTGGCGATCGAGGGCGTCGCCGTGGGACTGTTGCGTACGGGCGCGTTCAAGTAGTAAACAGGCAACAGATCGGTTCCGGCTTTCGCCGGAGAGTCAGAAACTCGAGGAGATTTCTCATGGTCCAGGCAATTCCTGCCGGCTACGCCGGCGTCACTTCCTACCTCATCATCCGCGACGCGGCGGCCGCGATCGATTTCTACAAAAAGGCGTTCGGCGCGACCGAGGTCATGCGCTTTCCCGGCCCGGACGGCAAGATCGGCCACGCCGAGCTCAAGATCGCCGGCGGCCATATCATGCTTGCCGACGAGTCGCCCGACATGGGCCATCGCAGCGTACAGTCGTACGGCGGTTCGCCGGTCAGCCTGATGTTCTACGTGCCCGACGTCGACAAGAGCTTTGCGCAGGCGATCGCCGCGGGCAGCAAGGTCAAGAACGCTGTCGAAGACCAGTTCTATGGCGACCGCAGCGGTACGTTGACCGATCCGTTCGGCTTGATGCGGACGATCGCGACGCACAAGGAGGACGTCTCGGTGTCTGACATGCAAAAGCGAATGGAAAAAATGACGGCGGCAGGGCAGGCTGCCTAGGCGCCACGCACAGGGACGATAGCTCGTAGCGAAAAAAAAGCGGCACCCCATCACAGGCTGGGCCATGGCGTACGCCGCCGGCCTGTGATTTCCGCCAAGCGTGCCGGCGCGAATCCGCTCCTGAACAATAAGGGAGGACGCATGTATACGCTGTATGGCAAGAAAGGCTCCGGGTCGGCGGCGATCGAGGCTGCGCTGACGATGGCAGGCGCGCCGTATCGTATGGTCGAGACGGCGTCATGGGAGACCAACGACGCCTTTCGCGATCTGCTCAAGATTAATCCGATCGGCCAGATCCCGACGCTTGCGCTGCCCGACGGCAGCGGCCTGTCCGAAAGCGCGGCGATCCTGATCCATCTCGATGTCGCGCATCCTGCCGCGGGGTTGCTGCCGCGCGACGAGGCGACGCGTGCGCAGGCGATCCGGGGACTGGTCTTCATCGCCGCCAACTGCTATTCGGCCATCACCGTCATCGACTTTCCCGAGCGCTTCTGCCAGGACATGGACGATTCGGCGAGGGATCGCATTCGCGCCGGAACCCGTGCGCGCCTGCACCGGCACTGGGAGATCTTCGCCGACATGTTTCCGGCGCGACCTTTTCTTGCCGGCAGCGACATCGGCGCGCTGGATCTGTACGCGGCAGTCGTGACCAAGTGGTCGGGCTCGCGCGCGCACCTGGCCGAGTATCGCGCGCCGTTTCATGCGGCGCTCACCAAGGTCGAAACGCATCCGAAGGTGGCTGCCGTATTCGCGCGCAACTGGCCGGCGAAATAGCGGACACATACGGATCGCCGCGCGATTCGCGCGGCGATCCGACAGCCGCGGCAACCGCGGCTTCGGCCGCGCGCCGATTCCGCGCAGCCTTCGCATATAATGGCCGCAGCGTGCCGGTGCACTTCGACCGGCGCAAATCAGCCAACCTACGCGATGCGCATCCTGCTCAGCAACGACGACGGCTACTTCGCTCCGGGACTGGAGCGCCTCGCCGCGGATCTCGCCCCGTATGCCGATATCACTGTCGTCGCGCCCGAGCGCGACCGCAGCGGTGCCTCCAATTCGCTGACCCTCGATCGACCGCTTACCGTGCGGCGCGCGCCAAGCGGTTTCCTGTTCGTCAACGGGACGCCGACCGATTGCGTTCACCTGGCGGTCACCGGATTGCTGGACGAGCTGCCCGACATGGTGATCTCCGGCATCAATCACGGTGCCAACATGGGCGACGACACGATTTATTCGGGCACCGTCGCTGCCGCGACCGAAGGCTATCTGCTGGGCATTCCATCGATCGCGGTATCGCTGACCAGCAAGACCGGCCAGCACTTCGGCACCGCGGCCAAGATTGTCGTCGATCTGCTGTCACGCCATCGCCGCAAGCCGTCGGGCGCATGGCTGCTCAACGTCAATGTGCCCGACGTGCCGATCGCCGGCATCAAGGGTGTGCGCGTGACGCGTCTGGGCAAGCGGCACAAGGCGGAATCGGTGGTGAAGACCGAGACGCCGCGCGGCGAGACCTGTTACTGGGTCGGCGCGGCGGGCGCCGCCGCCGATGCCGGCGAAGGAACCGATTTTCATGCGGTCGGACTGGGCTACGTGTCGGTGACGCCGCTGCAGATGGATCTGACCAACCACGCCGAAATGCCGCGTATCGCGGAATGGATCGACGCATGACGCCGCGCCGCGGCGAACGGGCTTTGCATCCGCTCGCCGGACGGGGGAACCGATGAGCGCCGGAGTGGAAAAATTCGGCGGCATAGGCATGACCTCG
>PLYT01000076.1 GCA_003153475.1 Betaproteobacteria bacterium
CCCCGGTGCGCATGCCGGGCTGCGGGGCGGCCAGGGGCGCGGGAGCCGCAGCCACGGGCGGCGGCACCGGCGCGACTGCGGGGACGGGCGCATCGGGTATCGCCGACAAGGGTACCGGCGCGGGCGGCGGCAGCTTTTTCACCTGCGCCCCGAGATCGAAGATCTCCCCCGGCCCCGGCTGAATCTTGGTGGTCGACGAGCGCAGCGCCGCCTGCTCGACCAGCTTGGAATCTTCGAGCAGGCCGATCAGCTTGCCGGCGTTGGCCGATTCGCCGCGCAGGACCAGATCGCGCTGCGTCTCCTTGCCGTGCAGGCTGGTTCGCATCTCGAGTTGGTTTACCCAGGTATCGTCGGGCAGAACGCGCGTCACGCCGTCGAGCAGCTGCACGGTCCCCGGATAGGCGTATTTCTTGGCCAGGACGAAATTGTATTCGCCCTGCGCCCGCTCGAGCTGGGTACGTATCGCGTCGGCCGCGAGGGCCTGCACGCGCGCCTGGTCAGCCTGCTTGTTGAGCTCGATCGCGTATTCGCGCTTTTGTAGCAGCGGAACCACGACCGTCGTAAGCGCGATCGCGGCGACGATCACCAGCGGTACCCAGACCTGCCAGCGCCGCCAGCTGCCAGCTCGCGACCGCTCTTCAACCGGTATCAGGTTCAGCCGGGGCGGCAGCGTCGACGCAGGTCCCGGGACGACGGCCTGCACCGATGCACCCCAGGCCTCGGCCTGCCGCCTGGCGCCATCGACGGCGGTCTTCAACGCGGCGGCCCAGTCGACCGTAATGGTTTTGCGCGCGGTATCGCGATCGACGACGACCGCATCGAAATAGAGCTGATCGGGACGAAACGGCGTGTGGCGGTCCAGGTCATACGACAACGCCTGCGCGAGATTCTCCTCGACGGCGGCCGGCAGCACCAGGCGTTTGCGCATCACCTGTCGCGGTGGCAGCGCGACGACGACCTGCGGCGGCCGCGCGGCAACGTTACCCTGCGCATCCGCGCCGATCGAGGCCATCGCGGCGCGTCCCACCGCGGCAACGTCAGCCTGATCGCCGGTGAGCGGCGCCTTCGCCATCGCCGCGAGCTCGATTTCGCCATCGACGATTTCGGGACGCCAGAACACCGCTTCGCGTTCGCCGAATTCGATCACCGGGCGCATGCGCCAGCGCTTGAGGGCGCGGCGCGATGCGGCGGGCACGACCGGCGCGAGTTCGGCCTTCCACCAGCGCCAGAAACGTGGCAAGCCGATGCCGCTTGCGGCATCGCGCGCGTAGCGGCTCAGGGTGCCGAACCGATTCTCCATGGTCAAAGCAAGCTCATCATCGGGTTACATTCGCTACGTTCGATGCGTTGGCCGCGTCCGCGGCAGCGGGCAGCGTGCGGTCGCCTTCCTGCCATGCCAGCACCGTCAGCGGCCGCCGCGGGTCCGAATTCGGCCGCAGCACCGCCTCGCGCACGTAGACCACGCCGTCGGGCGCAGTCACTTCGACGTGCACGCGCCATACATTCACCGGCGCGCCGGCACCGGCGAGCGGCAGCACCGGCAGCGGCTGAGCGGCGGCAAGCGCCGCGGCCCTCTGTGCAAGATAGGTGTCGACAATGGCGTCGGTCGCTCCGGGCAACGCCATCAGCACCGCCCGCGACGCAAACTGCGGATTGATCCCCGGCGCCCCGCTGTAAACGGTCAGGTTGCCGGCAAGTCGCGCGAACAGCGCCGGCGTCATGCCCAGAACACGCTGCAGATCAGCAACGGTCTCGAAGGCGGCGTTAGCGGGCTTGTACGACAGGCCGGCGGCCTGATACTCGGCCGATTCGGCGCCGTTCGGCCGCCGCAAATCGTCGGCGTCTTTCCAGTCTCCGATCGCGTCGACCAGGCGTCCTGCGGTATCGGGGTCGAGCTGCCCGGCGGTCTGCAGGAAACTCAGGAGCAGAGCGTCCGTCACGGTGTTGATGTCAATCTTACCAGACTCGTCGACCGCAGCCGCTGCAACGCGCAGGCCATCCTCGTCCCAGACGTGAAAGACTCCGTCCGCCGCCCAAACCCCGGGTATCGTCCGGGGCCGCATCAATTCGAAAACGGTGCGCGCAACCGCGCCGTCGGCGACCGCGCGCGCCTGTGCCTCAGACATCGTGTTGCGCGCTGCCTGCGCTTCGTTGCGCATCGCATAGGCGAACCCGCCGGCGATCACGGTGAGCAGCGCCGTGAGCCAAAGGACGAGCACCAGCGCGATGCCGCGCTGCGCCAATGGAGCGGCCGGTGGCGAAACGGCGATGCGAGCGTTCATCGGCTCACGACCCCACACATCGCCTGCGGTTGACGTCCCAGCTGCGGCAGCCCGCCTCGGGAGCGATTTTGGGCTCGACTATCAGAGGCGGCCAGCTCGTGCCCTGCGCCGTCCTGACCTCCATGCGAATCAACAAGGGCAGGATCTGCGGGTCGTCCCAGTGATCTCGCCAGGTTGGATCGACAACATCGTTCGCATCGGGATCGCGGCCGAAATAGGAAAACTTGAGTTGTGCGATTCCGTCGGCGAGCACCGAGGCTTCGGTGCCGTCGAACGACGGCGGTTTGAGCGCGGTGTAATCGGGAATCGTGCGTGCCAGCAACAGCCTGGAGGAATCGCCGCTCGGCGCGAGCGCGATACGGAAATAATAGATGCCGCCGCCGACTCGTCCCGGCGTCGCCCCGGCGAAGGCGAGCGAGTCGTTGGCGCCGGCGAAATACAGCGGCTGGTCGAGCGCCTTGTGCAAGCGCAGTGGATGCTCGGCCGTTAGCGCCTGGCGCAGGAACTCGCCGGTCTGTCGCATGTCCCCCGCCTGCTCGGCCTTCGCCTCGCCGCGGTCCCAGCTGGTCGCCGACAGCGACAGCGATCCGTAGAGGATGCTCGACATCAGCGCGAGCAGCAGCAGCGCGACCATCAGCTCGACCAGCGTAAAACCGCCGATGCGGCGATTCATCGCGGCTCACCCGTCGTCGTCCGCCGCGAAGTCACGGCGTGAGCTCTTTCGGCGCGATACGCACGGTAGTCAGCGCCATCGTGCGATCGCTGCCGGCCACCCCGGGCCAGCGCACGGTGACCCCGATATGCCACAAGCGGACCTGCATCAGGTCGGCCGCCGCATCGAGATCGGGCGTGCTGCCCGGCACCCGGTAGGGCGCGATCTGCGCAGTCCATGCGTACTTGCCGTCGTCGGAGGTGCCTTGCTGCGTTCCCTCGCGCAGCGGCGTCTCGACGCCGGGCGAGGCGAGCAGGCTTTCGGCGTAGAGTGTGGCGCGGCTGTATTCGTCCGACAGCGACGCATTGCCCAGCGCGCCGGAAAAGATGCGGAACAGCGCCGTGCCGACCAGCGCCAGCACGACGAATGCCGCGAGCACCTCGAGCAGCGAAAAGCCGGCGGCACGCGAAAGCGCGCCGCCGTCCCCGCGGCCTTTAGTCCCCGCGAGAGCGGCGAGGGGACCCAGCGCCTTATCGTGAACGACACCGGGTCTCCGCGTACGCGGGGACGACAAACTCTCGCCGACACGGGCGCTGCAGGCGGTCATTCGAGGATCGCGACGCGGCCGGTCAGCCAGTCGATATCGACGTCGAACTTGCGCTCGCCGGAGGCGAGCGTGATGCGGCCGCCGTTCGAGCCGCCGTCGGCGAAAAAGCGTATCGCGCCGACGTTGTCGTTGACGAGGTCGCTTTGCGCGGTGAAAAGCTTGAGCTCGAGCTGCTGCGCGAGCTTGTGCACCCGCGAGTCGGGCGGAACGCTGAAGCTGTGCGCGCCAAGGTCCAGCACCAGGAACGCCTCGCCGCGTTGCGCGATCGCCTGGCCGCGCGCCTGGCGCAGACCTGCGGCGACGGCGCGGGCGTCGCTCTTGAGCTCGGTCGTCGACACGCCGTTGCCGAATATCGGGATGACGACTGCGACCAGGAGCCCGATCAGCGTCAGCACGACCAGCATCTCGATCAGGGTGAAGCCGGATGCCGTGAGCGCTGCATCGACGCACTCCGACGGCATCGGCGCGATCGCGCCGCCAGGGCCGGACCTAGCTGCGGCGGTCATTGGTCCCAGCTGGTGACGTCCTTGTCGCCGCCATCGCCGCCTTCCTTGCCGTCGGCGCCGTAGGAAAGGATGTCGTACACACCATGCGATCCGGGCGACGCGTACTGGTATTCGTTCCCCCAGGGATCCTTCGGCACCGTCGATTTCTTCCAGTACGGCCCGTTCCAGTTGGTCATGGCGGCCGGCGCGGTGATCAGCGCCTGCAGGCCTTCCTGCGTGGTCGGATATCGCCCGACCTCAAGCTTGAACAGATCCAGCGTCTGGCCGATCTGCTCGATCTCGATCTTCGCCGCGCGCTGCTTGGCCTTTTCGCCCTGGCCGATGTAGTTGCCGCCGACGATCCCCATCACGATGCCGATCAGGACGAGCACGACCAGGATTTCGATCAAGGTCATGCCGCGCGCGGAGGCGGAGGCCCGAAGGGCGCGACCCGGAGCGCGCGGATCAGCGACCGACGGCTCCACAATGAAAGCTCTCGCCTCCGGTTGTAGAGGGAGCACGTGCGATCGTGCGCGGGCGGCGCGGGACTCTCGATACTGATGATTCAACTGCATGGCTGCTTCTCCTCCGCCCGCGTACGGGCGGTCGATTAGAGGCTTTTCTAGCTTACAAGTTCGCTCATGCCCATGACGCCGAGCAGGATCGAGAACACGATGCCGCCGATCAGCACGGCAAGACCCAGGATCATCGCCGGCTCGAGTATCGCGAGAAAGCGCTTGATCGAAATCTGCACTTCGCGGTCGTAGACGTCGGCGACTCGGTTGAGCATTTCCTCCAACCGTCCCGATTCCTCGCCGACGAGGATCATCTGCGTCGCAAGCTTCGGATAAAGGCCGGTCTCGACCAGCGGGCGGCCGAAGCCCTTGCCCTCACGCAGCCGCGTGATCACGCCATCGAGCGCGCGCGCCAGCACGCTGTTGGTCATCGTTTCACGAACGATCGCGAGTCCCGACAGCAGCGTCACCCCGTTGGCCAGCAATGTGGCCAGCGTGCGCGAAAATCGCGCGACCTCGACCTTGGCCAGCAGATCGCCGAGCAGCGGAAGCCGCAGCAGGCGCCCATCCCAGCGAAAACGCACTTCGGGCTTCTTCAGCCGGCGGCGGATCAGCCAGATCGAGCCGACGACGATCAGGATCGCGAGCCACCAGTATTTGCGCAGCGCGGTGCCGAACAGGATGACGATCTGCGTCGGCAGCGGCAATGCCTTGCCGGCCTGCGAGAACGTCTGCTGGAACTGCGGCACGACGAATACCAGCAGCACCATCACCGAGGTCACCGCGACACCGATCAGTATCGTCGGATAGATCAGCGCCGACTGCACGCTGTCGCGCAGATCCTTCGTACGCTCCATCGTGTCGGCGAGTCTCGTCAGCACCGTGCCGAGCGCGCCGCCCGCCTCGCCGGCGCGAACGATGTTCACGTAGAAACGCGAGAACACCGTGCGATGCGCATCCAGCGCCTGCGACAGCGCCTTGCCGCCGCGGACATCGTCCCGAATCGTCTGCAGCAGGCTCGCCACCGGCGGCGTCGGTGCGAGGCCAATCAGCACTTCCAGCGCGCGATCCAGTGGAAGTCCGGCGCGGAGCAAGGTCGCCAGCTCGCGGGTGATCGACAGCAGGTTGTCGCGTGTCACGCGCCGGGGCGCTAACCAGCGCCGGCGTTTGGGTTGGGGTGCCGCGCCGGCGACTTTGCCGCCGACCGCGGCCTCGACTCGCATCGGCATCAGCCCCTGGTCGCGCAGCCGGTCGACGATCTCGGATTCGTTGGCCGCTTCGAGCTCGCCAGCGGCGACATCGCCGGCGGCATTGATCGCCCGATACTTGTACAGCGCCATCAGAGGGCCGCGGCGGTATGCATCCGCTGCCTCGAACGCGGGACCCAATTGCTGCAACCGGACACTAGTTTTCGCGGGTGACGCGAAGAACCTCTTCGAACGTCGTCACGCCGTTGAGCGCCTTGCGCATGCCGTCTTCGTACATCGTGACCATACCTTCCTTGATCGCCTCGATGCGCAACTCCGCCGAATTGGCATGGCGCATGATGTGCGTGCGCAAGGGATCGCTCATCGGCAACATTTCCAGGATGCTGATCCGACCGATGAATCCGGTTTGCGCGCACTCCTTGCACCCCTTGGCGTGATAAAGCGTGATGTCGCCCGGCGGCGCGAACTTCTGCAGACCCAGCTCGGCGACGACCTCCGGCAGCGCCGTATACGAGGCCTTGCACGCCGGGCACAGCGTCCGGACCAGTCGCTGCGCCAGGATGCCGATCACCGTCGATGTCAGCAAGTAGTCTTCAACGCCCATGTCCAGTAGCCGGTTGACGGTGCTCGCGGCGTCGTTGGTGTGCACGGTCGACAGCACCAGGTGGCCGGTGAGGGCCGACTGCACGGCGATCTGCGCGGTTTCGAGGTCGCGGATCTCGCCGATCATGATGACGTCGGGGTCCTGGCGCACGATCGAGCGCAGTGCGTTGGCGAACGTCAGGTCGATCTGCGGCTTGACCTGGATCTGGTTGATGCCGGCCATCTGGTATTCGACCGGGTCCTCGACCGTCAGGATCTTCACGTCGGGCTGGTTCAGGCGGTCGAGCGCCGTATACAGGGTCGTCGTCTTGCCGCTGCCGGTCGGGCCGGTGACGAGCAGGATGCCGTGCGGCTCCAGCAGCACATCGAGGAACTTCTTCAGCGTTTCCTCTTCGAAGCCGAGCCGTTTGAAGTCCAGCGCGACGCCGCCCTTGTCGAGAATCCGCATGACGACCGATTCGCCGTGCATCGTCGGCACCGTCGACACGCGCAGATCGATCTCCTTGCCGTGCACACGAAGGCGGATCCGCCCATCCTGCGGCAGCCGGCGCTCGGCGATGTCGAGATTGGCCATGATCTTGATGCGCGAGATCACCGCGGCGGAAAGACGCCGCGGCGGCGATTCGACCTCATGCAGCACGCCGTCGATCCGGTAGCGCACGATCAGCCGGTTCTCGAACGGCTCGATGTGGATATCTGATGCGCGCGTGTCGAGCGCATTGGTGATGATCAGCGACACCATGCGAATCACCGGCGCTTCGGAGGCCAGGTCCTTCAGCTGCTGTATGTCGGCGTCGAAAGCGAGATCGTCGCGTTGCTCGACGTCGCCCAGGATCTGTCCCAGCGCGGATTTGCCCGCGCCATACAATCGCTCGAGCGCCGCCTCGAGCTCGACCGGGATCGCGACCTGCGGCCGCACCTTGCGTCCGGTAACCATTTCGAACGCATTGACCGTGTACTCGTCGGTCGGATCGGCCATTGCCAGCGCGAGCTCGCTTTCGTCTTCGGCGAGCGGCAGCGCGCGCGATTCGCGCAGGAACCGCGCCGACACTCGCTCCTCGAGGATCGGCAGCTCGGGGTAGCTCGCCGCCTCGACCAGCGGCAGCCCGAGCTGATCGGCCAGCGCTTCTGATACGTCGCGTTGCGCGACTACGCCGATCGTAACCAGCAGCACGCCCAGCTTTTCGTGCGAATCCTGCTGCAGGCGCAATGCGCGGTCGAGTCCCGCGGCATCGAGCTTGCCGCGCTCGATCAGTATCTCGCCGAGTCGTTTTCTTTCCGGTGCGTTCACGCGTGTCGCTACATGAAAAATCAACGTGCGATCATAGCATGGCGACCGATCGCGGCAGCCCGTGAAGCCGGTCGAATCAAGGGTTTGCGACCGCTTGTCGGCGCCGACTGTCGCCGTCGGGCGACGCGTCCCGAGTAGAATGTCGCCTTCGCCCGACGTTTGACCGCCGCCTTCGATGAAACTCAGGTGTTACGCGTTGAAGCCCGATCCCTTGCCCATCCGGCCCGCGCCGCTGACACGGCCGTGGATGGACCGGATCAAGGACAATCATGCCTACCGCTGTCTGCCGCTGAACATCGCCAACAGCCACGGGTGGGAAGTGCTCTCGCCGTGCGCGTTCACCGCGACGTGGTCGGGTGGAATCCACGCGCGCGATCTGAAGCTGACCGCGAACGACGATTATCCCCGACTCGCCGATTTTGCCGTCACGCATTTCGCCTACGGCATCGTCACCTTCCACCTGTCGTACCTGTTTCGGACCGAGCCGGGCTGGGATCTGTTCGCAACCGGGCCGCTGAACGGCGGCAAGGACGGCATTGCCCCATTGACCGGCGTGATCGAAACCGACTGGCTGCCCTATCCGTTCACGATGAACTGGCAGCTCACGCGTGCGGGCTCGGTGCGATTCGAGAAGGACGAGCCCGTCTGCATGCTCTTTCCGGTCCCGCACGGCGCGTTGCAGGCGTTCGAGCCGGAAATCTTCGATCTGGACGACGACCCGGAGCTCAAGGCGCAGACGTTTGCCTGGAAAGAGCGCCGTGACGAGTTCATGCAGAAGTTCAACGCCAACGACGCCGATACGCTGAAGCAGGCGTGGCAGCGATTCTATTTTGTCGGCAAGATGCCCGACGGATCGCAGCCGGAGCAGCATCTGCACAAGCTTCGTCTCGCTGCGCCGATCGACCGGCGGAAAAAGTTGGCCGAATAATCTACGTCAGCCAGGCGGCGCAATCCCAGCCGAACATCTGCTCCAGCTCCCTGACTTCGGGCGCGAAAATTTCGCGCAGATAGTCGCGCGCTTCGGCGCTCATCGGCGACTGGTAGGGGCGCGCGTGCACGTTGCGCGGCTCGACCGGCGGAAAGCGGGCGACGCCGAGGAAGTCGGTGATTTTCGCCAGCGCCGCGTCCGGCGTGCGCTGCAGCTCCTCGCTCTTCAGGACCAGCGTCTGCTCGACCGGGAAGTGACGCCAGATCCTTCGAATCTGCTCGCTGTAGAACCCGCGGTCGACGTATGAGTAGCGCCGATGCTGCAGCGGCAGCGCTTCGCGGCAGCGCTCGGCCTCGGTTCGGATCGCCTGCTCGAACGGCAGCAGATCGCGCTGCCGCTCGCGTTCCATGTTCCAGTGCGAATAGGCACGCGTTACAGGGTTGCGCAGCAACATGATCAGCTTCATCGCCGGGTTATAGTGCTGGATGCGTTGCGGCGCGGCCTCCCAGTACATGTAGATCGGCGTCGCGTCGCCGAGAAGCCGCTTGCGCGTCGCCGGCTTGAAATAGGCGTGGTATCTGGCGTAGTCGACTTCGTCCGTAGCGAAGTGCTCCTCGGTGTCGAAGAAATGCACTTCCTTCACCGTCGGCATGCCGATCTCAGGATGCTCGTACAGATAGGAAGCGAGCGCGGTGGTCCCGCCCTTCTGCGTCCCGGCGATGACGAATGCCACTTTCTCCGGCGGCACCGCCAGCTTGCCGTGGCAATCCTTGTAGCGCTTCCCGCTGCCGCAGGGACAGGGCTCGTTGCGACCGACCACCGACGCTTCCTCCCGTCATCACGGCCGGATGGGATCCGGATCGTGATCCCGCACCTGCCGGCGCTTTAAGCCGCCGCGCGAAAGTCCGCCACTATACCTTCGCGGCTGCCGCAGGTCGCGCGCTACGGCGCCAGCAGCGCGTTCAGGTTGTCCAGCGTGTCCGCTTCCTCGACCGGCTTGTCGATGCGCCAGCGCAGGATCCGCGGGAACGACCGCGCGCGCCACCGGACGCCAGGGATCGATGTAGAAATCACCTTGTGGGCAGTACAGCCCCTCCGGCTGAACGACGACCAGGTCCATCGCGCGCCCCCGTTTCGCAATGCCGGTCTTTAGCCGGCAGGCGTCCCGCCCGACGCTTCGTTCAGGTCCATCGGCTTCGGCGGCGTCTGCGCCCGCTCGCGTCCGATCCGCTCGTATTCGGCAATCACCTGCGCCCCCAGAAGCAGCACGATCGCCGCGATCTCGACGCTCAGCATCACCGTAATCGCCGTCGCCAGCGAACCGTATACCAGCCGCACCTGCGATATCGTCCCGTAATACCAGACGAGGATGTGGCGCGTGATCTCCCACAGCAATCCGGCGCTGATGCCGCCGATAAGCGCATGCCGGAACGAAAGGCGACCGACGGGCATCACCAGATAGATCGCCGTGAGCATCAGGATCTCGCCGGCCACGCCGAGCAGGTACAGCAGGTAGCCGGACAGCTCCTCCAGCGAATGCGGCACGCCAAACACAGTGATGTCGCGGGTGGCGAGCACGGCTAGCTTGCCGGCGACGACGGTAACGACGACCAGGCCGACCGCAAGAAAGAGAATGAACAGGTACGGCAACAGTGCCGACACGATGAATCGCCGCCGCCGCACCGCGACCCGATGGATGAAAATCACCGACATCGCATTTTCCAGCACGGCGAAGGCAAGGGCGCTGAACATGATCATCGTGACCAATAGAACGCCGCTGACTTCGGTGCGATTGCGAAGGAAATGGCGCAGCTCGCTGACCAGGGCGTCGGCTTGGCCGGGAACGACGAACTGCAGGTACTCCGACAGCGTCGCGAGAAGCCGCGCCTCGTCGATGAAGTTCGACAGCGCGATCAGCATCAGGATCAGCAGAGGGATCATCGACAGCAGCGTGTAGTACGCGACCGCGCCGGCCAGCAGGAAGCCTTGATTGGCGCGGAATCCCTTGAGTACGCACATGACGAAACCGCCTGGGTGGCGGAGGATTTCCAACGGGCGGGTCCCCGGTCTCCGGGCCGCCGCGACCTGACCGGTCATGTTTCGGCAGCGTTGATCAACCGACGCCGAACAAGGTGTCGGCAAACGGCCAGATGCGATCGATCCACTGTCCGTCGCAGCGAAAGCCGGCGATTTCGCCCATCGCCGCGACTTCTTCGGCCAGATACTTGTGGCTGCTCTCGGTCCAGATAGTCTCATTGCGCTCGAACCGAATGACGAGGTCGGCGCCAGGAATGCTGACCTGCTGGTCGTCGAGCGACCGGAGGTGCATGTCGACGCTGCGCGTGTCGGTATCGAAGCGCGCTTCGTGAGCAAAGCGCCGCAGGTCGAACTGGCCGCCGAGCTCGCGATTGATACGCGCCAGCAGGTTGAGATTGAACGCCGCAGTGACGCCCAGCTCATCGTCGTACGCAGCGAGCAGCTGGTATTTCGGCTTGATCAGATCGACGCCAAGCAGAAATGCATCGCTCGGTTGCAGCAGGGCGCGGACTTCGCGCATGAATCGCGTCGCCGCGAGCCGGCGGAAATTGCCGATCGTGCTGCCGAGGAATAGCACCAGCAGCGGCATCGCGCCCTTGCGTTCGGACACGATCTGTCGCAAGCCGTCGAGATAATCGCGCTCATAGCCGACGACGCGCACGCCCGGAATGTTGGCCAGCTCGTGCCGGCACAGCGCAAGTGCGGTCGGCGAGATATCGACCGGGCAGTAGGTCACCGGATGTCGCCGGCCGATCGCTTCGAGCAGCCAGCGCGTCTTGCGTCCGCTGCCGCTGCCGAGCTCGGCGACCAGCCCGTGCGCCGGAAGGCGGGAAACCATCTCCGCCGCCTGACTGCGTACGATTCGCTCCTCGGCGCGAGTCACGCCGTATTCGGGCAACGCCGTGATGACCTCGAACAGCCCCGAGCCTATCGTGTCGTACAGATACCGCGAAGAAAGCTCCTTCTGCGGGCTGCGCATCAGGCCGGCACGAACGTCGGCGGCGAAGGCGCGTTCGGCTTGCGGAAGCAGTGCGGTCAGGGCCATGGTTTCCTCGTGTGACTGCGTTCAACGTTCACTGCATATTGCGCCGGCGGTGCAAACCCACAAGACGACGCGAATCGACGGATCCGACGATGATCGGAGCCTTGCTATTTCGGCCGCGGGGCGGCGAGCTCGGCGCCGGGCGCGGAAAGCCGACCCGCACGCGACTCGCCGACTGCCGCCGTCGATACGCAAGCCTTGCATGGATGGATGTGCCGACGGTACTCGGACGTGATCAGACTCAGATCGAGCAGATCCGTTTCAATGCCCGCTTTGGAGAGAGTCTCGCCCGCGACCTTTGTCAGCCGATAGGTCTTCGACATTTCGCCTGGGCACGAACCGTCGTTTCGTGGCGCGCCGCAAATCAGAAGAACACGCGACGCGGTGGCGGGATCGGTTTGTTTCGAGGCGGCGGCGCGCAGCCGCTCGCGCGTCTCCAGCCACTCGACCGAGGCATCGTAATCCGGATCGGCGAACCCCGGGCCGGCCTTGCGCGTGACGGGCGCCTTGCGATCTTCGTGGTACCCGCTCCAGGCAATGGCCTCGAGCCGATCGAGCGCAACTTGCTCGGCCCGGAACGCCGGGTCGAACTGTGCCGCTTGGAAGCGCGCGCCGAATTCTTCGCGCGAATGCGGCGGCGGCGCCTGCCCTTTCCGGACCTTGATCATTGTTTGTTTTTTTTGCGTCGCGCGCCGGCGAAACCGACTTTCCCCAAGTTGCGAGGCTACGGTAGCACGCCAGAGGCGTCTGTCGGTGGCCGGCGGAATTTTTTGTCCGCGCGAAGCAGTGTCATTGTAGGACCTGGACTTACATCAGCGCGTGGTGGGGTTTCCTTGGTGCCGAACGCCGCCACAGGCCTTCGGCGCCGTCCAAGGGGCTCGGCCGGAGGCGGCTCACCACGCCAATCGAACGGTGGCATCGATGTCGGCAGCGGTGTGCGCCGCCGATACGAATCCGGCTTCGAACGCCGATGGCGCCAGGTAGACGCCGGCGTCGAGCATGCGGTGGAAAAACCGGTTGAACGCTTCCTTGTCGCAAGCCATCACCGCCGCGAACGAATCGGGGACGCTCGCCGAAAAATAAATGCCGAACATCCCGCCGATCGACTGCGCCGAAAACACGACGCCCGCCTTGGCTGCGGCCGCGGCGAGTCCATCGGTCAGCGATCGTGTGCGCTCGGCGAGCCGGGCATGAAATCCGGGCACCTGGATCGCCTTCAGCGTCGCGAGTCCGGCGGCGACGGCCACCGGATTGCCCGACAGCGTGCCGGCCTGGTAGACCGGCCCGAGCGGCGCGATCTTTTCCATGATCGCGCGTTTCCCGCCGAACGCGCCGACCGGCATGCCGCCGCCGATCACCTTGCCGAGCGTCGTCAGATCGGGCGCCACGCCATAGAGGCCTTGCGCGCCTTGCAGGTGCAGGCGAAAACCGGTCATCACTTCGTCGAAGATCAGCACGGCGCCGTGCCGGTCGCAGAGCTCGCGCAGGCCCGCAAGGAAGCCCGGCTTCGGCGCGATCAGGTTCATGTTGCCCGCGACTGGCTCGACGATAATGCCAGCGATCGAATCCGGATGCTCGGCGAAGGCGCTCGCGACATCGTCCAGATCGTTGTAGGTGAGCACCAGCGTCTCGCCGGCGATCGAGGCAGGCACGCCGGCGGACGATGGCTGTCCGAACGTCAGCGCTCCCGACCCGGCCTTGACCAAGAGGCTGTCGCCGTGGCCGTGATAGCAGCCTTCGAATTTGATGATCTTCGAGCGACCGGTGTAACCGCGCGCCAGACGCAGCGCCGTCATCGTCGCTTCGGTGCCCGACGACACCAGCCGCACCATCTCGAGCGAAGGTAGCAGGCGGCAAAGCTCTTCCGCCATTTCGATCTCGAGCTCGGTCGGCGCGCCGAACGATAAGCCGTGGCGCGCGGTCTCCTGCACCGCGCGCACGGTTTCCGGATGCGCGTGGCCGAGGATCGCCGGGCCCCACGAGCCGACATAGTCGATATAGCGCTTGCCGTCGGCATCCCAGAGATAAGCGCCTTCGCCGCGGGTAAAGAACCGCGGCGTGCCGCCCACGGAGCGAAATGCGCGCACCGGCGAGTTGACGCCGGCGGGTATCGTCTTTTGCGCGCGTGCGAACAACTCTTCGTTACGGGTCGTGGTCATGGTTTCGGCTCGGCGATGATGGATGTACGTGCTGACGCGACGAGTGCGCGTCGCGTTTGGGTGGGTGCGAGCTTGCACAGTCGCAGGCGCGATGGTCGCATCAGTGGAAGCACGCGACGAGCTCGCGCGCCGCTCGTGAGATGTCCGCGGCATCGTAGAGCGCGCTGATCACCGCAACCGCGTCGGCCCCCGCGGCGATCAGCGGGGCGGCGTTGCCCGCCGTGATGCCGCCGATGGCGACGAGGTTGATGTCCGGCCAACGTGCTTTCGCCTCGGTGATCAGTCCCGGCGCGGGTCGAACGGCGTTCGGCTTCACCGGCGAAGCGTAAAAGCTGCCGAACGCAACGTAATCGCCGCCGGCGGCGATCGCCGCTTGTGCGCGCTCGAGCGCGTCGTAGCACGACACGCCGACAATCGCGGCCGGTCCGAGCCGTGCGCGCGCCGCCGCGATGCTCGCGTCGTCGCGGCCGAGGTGCACGCCGTCGGCGCCGACCGCGCGCGCGAGCTCGATGTCGTCGTTGACGATGAAGATCGCTCCGCGCGCCGAGCAGATCGCGCGCAACGCACCGGCCTGTTCGAGCCTCACCGCGGCGGACGCCGTCTTGTTGCGATACTGGATCGCCGATGCGCCGCCGGACAATGCGAGATCCGTCCGCGCCGAAAGCGCGACCGTGTCGGCGAGATCGGGAGTCAGCGCATAGAGGCCGGCAAGCTTCGGCCGCGACGCGGCCTTCGTCACCGCGGCCACCCGTGCGGCTTCAGTGGCGATGCAGATCGGGCGACGCCGGCAAAGCGTCGTCGTCGATGCGCGGCTCCGCGTCGTCCTCGCGCGCCCAGAACAGGCGGTCCGGAAGAAACTGGCCCATGCCGGGACGGTAGGCCTTCTGCAACGTGTGCCAAGTGTAGTCCTGCGCTTCGCGGACGGCCTCCGGAAGATCGAGCCCGTTGGCCAGCATCGCCGCGATCGCCGAGGCGAGCGTGCAGCCCGAGCCGTGATAATTGCCGGGCAGCCGCTGCCAGCTGTCGCTGCGCACGACGCCGCTCTTGCCGTACAGCGTGTTGATCACCTGCGGCGTCGGCTCGTGTGTTCCGGTGATCAGCACGAATTCGCAGCCGCTCTCGATCAGTCGGTTGGCGCAAGTGGCGAGCGACGGCTCCTCCTCGTCTTCGACGTCGGCGAGCCTCCGTGCTTCCATGCTGTTCGGCGTGAGTAGCGTCGTGCGCGGCAGCAGCAGCTCCCGCAGTGCATGCAGCATCTCATCGTTGGCCAGCTCGTCGCCGCGCCCGGAAGCGAGCACCGGATCCAGAATCAGCGGAACCTCCGGATAATCGGACAGGATCTCGGCGATGGCCGCGATGTTCTCGACGCTGCCCAGCGCGCCGATCTTGAACGCGTCGACCGGCATGTCCTCGAGCAGGCAGCGCGCCTGATCGGCCACCCAGTCGGCGTCGATCGGCTGCACCGCTTCGACGCCGAGCGTGTCCTGAACGGTGATCGCGGTAATCACCGACAACGGATGACAGCCCATACTGGCCAAAGTGAGGATGTCGGCCTGGATGCCGGCGCCGCCTGACGGATCGGATGCGGCGAAGGTCAGCACAACGGGAGGAAAATCGAACTCGGCGGCGGGCGGCTGCGTCATTTGCGGCGGCGCTTTCAGTGCAACCGGGCGCACACTGCATCCCGGGCCGGCGCGGTGCCGGCGAAATGCTTGCTAAAATGCAATTTTACTCCAGTCGAGCCTTCGCCGAATGAAAAAATACATGTGCCTGATCTGCGGTCATATCTATGATGAGGCCTTCGGCGATCCCGACACCGGCATACCCCCCGGCACCAAGTGGGAGGACGTCCCGCCCAACTGGACATGTCCCGATTGCGGCGCCCGCAAGGAAGATTACGAACTGGTCGAGTTCTAGTGTTCCGTTCCGTAAAGTCGCTTGATAGTTCGCGGCGCTCATTGGCCAATGCGCAGGTGCCATGCGGCGTTGCGCGGCCTCACCGTACCACGAGGTACGCTTTCGGCCGCGCGCCTTGCCTGGCACCCGATTTCATCCGCTCCTTTATCTTCGGAACTTACGGAACAGGACACTAGACCATGCGAATCCTGCACACGATGTTGCGCGTCGGCGATCTCGAGCGTTCGGTCGCGTTCTATACCGGCGTCCTCGGGATGAAGGTGCTGCGTACGACCGACCGACCCGAGCAAAAGTACACGCTCGCGTTCGTCGGCTACGGCGACGAGTCCGCGCAGGCCGTGTTGGAGCTGACCTACAACTATGGCGTCGACCGCTACGAGCTTGGAGACGGTTTCGGTCACGTCGCCATCGAGGTGCCGGACGCTGCGGCCGCCTGCGCCGAGGTGCGCGCCCGCGGCGGCACGGTCACGCGCGAGGCCGGTCCGGTCAAGGGCGGCACGACGGTCATCGCCTTCGTTCAGGATCCCGACGGCTACAAGATCGAGCTGATCGAGCGCTGATTGGTGTGTAGCGGCCGACCGGGCCTTAAGCCTTGGAGCGTTTTTCACTCGTCGTCTGCAGCGTCGACCGCGAGCGACTCGACGAGTGCATGTTGCGCTATCGCGCCGCTTTCGCCGGAGAGCCTTTCGAGCTGATCGTCATCGACGACGCGAAGTCGCTCGCCGAGGGCTACAACCGCGGCATTGCCCGCGCGCATGGGGCCAACATCGTCTTCTCGCACGACGATGCGTTTCCGATCTCCGGCGCCTTTGCCGACCGCCTGGCCGCGCACCTCGATAGCGTCGACGTCGTTGGCATCGCCGGCGCGACCTTGGCGCTCTCCGGCTTCTGGGGTTACGCCGGACAGCCGCACACCCACGGCCATGTCGTTACCCCCGCGCCCGATGGATCGCATGTCGATTTGCTGGTCTGGGGCGCGGCGAGCCGCCGGGTCGATGGCATCAAGCTGCTTGACGGTTGCATGATCGCCACCCGCCGCCACGTGGCTGCCGCGGTGGGCTTCGATGCCGAGCGTTTCGACGGCTTCCACCTGTACGATGCCGATTTCTCGCTGCGTGCGGGTGCGGCCGGCTATGCGGTGTCGGTCGTGTCCGATCTCACCGTCTATCACGGTTCGACCGGCGACTTCGACGCCAACTGGCACCGTTACCACGAGATCTTTCTCGCTGCCAACGCGGCTCGTCTCGACCGCGTCGCGCCAAAACCGCGGCGCGTCGCGCGGGTTCCATTCGCCGATATCTCGGCGGCGGCCAAGGAAATCGATGAGCGGCGCGTGACGGAATTGACGTTGCGTTTGCGCGAGCCGGAAGCACAGCGTCCTTAAGCGGCGGCCCCTACCGCGTCGTCGTAGATCGCCAGCAGCAGCGCCTCCCAATCGCGCGCGAAGGCCGTGGTGTCGAACAACGGGCTGGTATCGCGACTGCTTTCTAGATAGGCGCGATGGCGGCGCAAGGTCGCGCGGTCTGCAATCAGTGCCAACAAGCACGCGCGATACTCGTCGAGCGAATCGGCGACGAGCTCCGGCAAGCCGGCCGCGAGCAGCAGACTCGCGCCGACCCTGCCCGCGAACGTGTTGCCGCGACAGGTCAGCATCGGAACACCGGACCAGAGCGCGTCGACTCCGGTCGTATGCGCGCCATACGGCAGCGTGTCGAGCGCCAAGTCGGCGCAAGCCACTCGCGTCATATGCTCGTATTGCTCTGCGCGTCGGGCGAAGATCAGCCGCGCCGGATCGACGCCGCTCTTCGCCGCTTCGGCACGCAGATTAGCCTGCGTCCGCGGGTGACCCGCGAGCAGCCATAACAGCGCATCGGGCTGCGCGCGCAATGCCTCCATCCAGACGGCGAAGAACGGCCGACGCAGCTTGTAGCTCTGGTTGAGGCACGCGAGCACCAGCGCATCGTCGGGCAAGCCGTTCTCGCGGCGCGAGCCCGCGGGGGCCAAGCCGCGCCGCTTGTCGTTGACGTAATAGCAGCGCGGCAGCCGCCATACGCGCTCTTGAAAGTCGGCTTCGGCACCCGGCGGGACGACCTCGGCGTCCGCGATCACGCCGTCGACGGCGTCGTAACCTATCGTTCCGGGGAAGCTCATGTAATGGATCTGGACCGGAGCGGGGCGCCGCGCCAGGATTCCCAGCCTGCCGCCGAGAGTGTGGCCCTTGCGCTCGATCAGGATGTCGATGCCGTCGTCAAGGATCCGCCGGGCGATGGCCTCGTCCGAGAGCTCCCGAACATCGCGCCAATGCTCGAACGAAGCCCGCACGCGTGAGCGCAGCGCGCTGCCGTCGTCGGGTCCGTAGCTGTAACCGCTTACCTCGAAGCGCTCCCTGTCGTGCTCCTCGAAAAGACCGACCATCAGACGCGCGGTCGGATGCTCGTGAAAACTGCCCGACAGGTAACCTACGCGCAGGCGCTTTCCCCGCGGCGCCGGGCGCCGCCGTGGGGCCGGCGCCGGCAGCATCGCGCGCGACCATCGCTGCGCAACCTCGAGCTGCTGCGCCGGCGTAAGTGGCATCGCCAGCGCCACGAACGGCGGCCAGCGCGGATCGGACGCCGGATCGGCAAGGGTCGCAGCGAGGCGGCGTTCGCTTTGCTCGAGCGAATCCCAGGCGCACAGATATTGCTGTGCGTACACCAGGTTCGCCATTGCCGGTGTCAGCGTCGGTGCGGCCTCGAGTGCGCTCTCGAAGGCCACGACCGCACTTTCCTCGTCGCCCAGCGCCCGGCAGGCAAGTCCGAGGTTGTCCCACACCTCGCCCTGGCGGGCGCCCAGCTCGATCGCGCGCTCGAAATGCCGCCGCGCCTCAAGCGGATCATTTAGCTCCAGACACACCGCGCCCAGCGTGGTGAGAATCTCCGGGTCGCCGGAAGCAACCTCGGCACATTGTTGCAGGGTCGCGCGCGCCGCGGTGAGCGTTCCCGCCGCCTTCTGCGCCTTGCCCAGCGCATGCAGGCGCGCGAGGTCGTGTTGCGAGGCGATGCGAAAACATTGCTCCGCGACGTCGAATCCGTGCGCATCGCGAGCGAGCTCACCGAGCTTCGCGGCGATCGCGGCACTCTGCGGTGGCGACGTCAGGGCCTGCACGACTGCGGCAATCGCCGCCTCGCGCTCACCGCGCGCAAGATGCGCGCGGCCCGCTGCCAGCAAGATCTCGTGCGCCGGCAGCGATTGCGCTGACGCGGCCTGCAGCGCGCGTGCCAGAAGACCCTGTGCCGCCTCGATGGCCCCGCTGTCGATTTCCTGCTCGGCAATTCGCAGCAAAGCGCCGGGATGTTCGGGTATCGCCGCGAGAATCTGCGCGTAGATCGCACGCGCATCGGCGCGTCGGCCATCGGCTTCGTGCCTGGCCGCGAGGGCAAAGGCGTCCTGTACGGTGGTCTGCATCGTCGTCGCCGTGCGCGAACGCGCCCAGCAAAAGCTCCTAAGCTGCGGGCTTCAGCACTTCGCGCAGGTCGTGGGCGTAGACCTCGGGGCCGGGGCCGTAGTTTTCGTAGACGCGCAGCCGCCCCTGGGGATCGAAAATGTAGCTTCCGGCCGAATGATCGAGCGTGTAGCTTCCCGGCTCCCGGCCCGGTTGCTTCTGATAGATGATCTTGAACTCCTTGGCCACGTCGGAGGTCGCCTTGTCGTCGCCGTACAGGCCGAGAAACGAAGGATCGAACGCCGGCACGTAATGGGCGAGCACGTCGCGCGTGTCGCGCTCCGGGTCGAGGGTGACGAACAGAACCTGCACGCGGCTCGCGTCGGGTCCGAGCTTTTGCATCGCGGCGGCGAGCTCCGCGAGCGTCGTCGGGCAGAAATCAGGGCACTGCGTATAGCCGAAAAAGATGACGACGGCCTTGCCGCGGAAGTCGGCGAGCGAACGCGCGTTGCCGTTATGGTCGACCAGATGAAAGTCGCGGCCGAAGGCCGCCCCGGTCACGTCCGAGCCCTGGAACCTGGGCGACGCCGGGCCGCAGGCGGCGATAGCCAGCGCGAGCAACAGGATGGCCGGCAGGCGCATCGGACGATCAGGGCCTGTTCACGCTAAATGCACGCCCACGCTTGGCTTTGGCGGGACACAGGGCAAGGCACCCGGCGAGGCCGCGTGCTCGCCCGCACGCAACGAGCCGGCAACGAAGCCCTGTGCCCCGCCAAAGCCAAGCCCGAAGGGTGTTCCCGGCAAAGGCCCGCCCTCGGCGTTGCTCATGCTCGCCGTAGCCCAAGCTACGGCTGTGCTTCGCGCCTTGATGGCGGGCCTTTGCCGGGTCACGTGGGTGCGCATTTAGCGTGAACAGGCCCTAGCCCTAGTGCCAGTAATGGTCGAGCAGCAGCGCCGAAAAAAGCGCGGCCAGATAGACGATCGAATAACGAAACGTCCTGCGCGCGAGCGCATCGCTGTAGCGGCGCAGCAGCGCGACCGCGTAACCCACGAACACGGCACCCAGCACGACGGCAGCGACCAGATAAAGATAGCCGCTCATCCGGATCGCGAATGGCAGCAGCGTCACCGCGATCAGCGCCGCGGTATACAGCAGGATGTGGAGCCTTGTGTATGCGGACCCGTGCGTGACCGGCAGCATCGGCAGGCCCGCCTTGGCGTACTCCTTGGCGCGGTACAGCGCGAGCGACCAGAAGTGGGGCGGCGTCCAGACGAAAATAATCAGGAACAGGATCAGCGCCTCGGGTGCAACGTCATTGGCGACCGCGGCCCAGCCGAGCACCGGAGGCATCGCGCCCGAGGCGCCTCCGATGACGATGTTCTGCGGCGTCGCGGGCTTCAGCAGCACCGTGTACACGATTGCGTAGCCGACGAATGTGGCCAGCGTCAGCCACATCGTCAGCGGATTGACCATCACGTACAGTATCGCCAGGCCCGAAGCGCCGACGATGCTGGCGAATACCAGCGTCTGGGCCGAGGTCAGGTCGCCGCGCGGCAGTGGGCGTGCGCGGGTGCGCGCCATCACCGCATCGATCTTCTGTTCGACCAGACAGTTGATCGCCGCGGCCGCACCGGCGACCAGTGCGATGCCCACCGTGCCGAAGACCACGGCGTGCAGCGGCGGCAGCGCAGGCGAAGCGAGGAACATGCCTATCACGGCGGTGAACACGATCAGCGAGACGACGCGCGGCTTGGTCAGCGCCAGGAACTGGCGCAGGCGGTCTTGGCGAATCGCGACGGCGGTCATCGGATGGGTAGGCAACGAGCGGAAGCGAATTTTACCATTGTCGCTCACCCGATTTGCGAAGCCTTGAGGACACGCTGCAGATCGTTGGCGAGCCTGCGTATGTCGGGATCGGCGTCATAGCGCAGTACCAGGTTGCCGAGCGGATCGAGCAGCAGGACGCCGGTAACTGCGCTCGCGCCCAGAGGCAGTTGCTCGAGCATGCGCTCGTCGACCTTCACGATGACGAGACCGGGATGCGCGGCCGCAACTTCCGGGGCGAGCGTCGGCGCCGTCTGCGGCTGCAGCAGCAGACGGACGACGCGATCCTGCTCTCGTCCCTGTATCGTGCGCGCCTGGCGCGTGGCGTAAAGTGCGCGAGCACAGGCGTCCGCACAACCGGCGCGACTGGCGATCAGCAACACCCATTTGCCGCGCAGGTCGGTCAGCGCAAAGGACCTTCCCTCGGCGTCTGAGCCGGCGATCGCCGGCGCCGGTGCGGTTTCCAGGAGCTCGCCGTAGTTGACGCGCTTCGATGGCGTCAACCAGTAGTACGCGAGGTACGAAGCGATGATCGGCGAGAGGCCGATGGCAGCGATCAGCAACAGCGTGCGGCGCCCGCGCGATTTACCGGGATGCGGCGTCATCGCCCTTCTCCATACGCCAGTTGAGCGCGAGCCACAGCACGACGCCCAGTCCCGCCAGTGAGTACCACTGCACCATGTAGCTCTTGTGCTGTTCGATGCCGAAGTCGGGCGCGGGCCAGTCGCGCACCAGCCCGTCACCGGCATCTTTCGTCTGCTCGACGATGAACGGCAGCAGCGGCAGTCCGCTGCTGGTCGCAATCCGGGCGATGTCGAGGTTCTCGCGCACCGGCCCCGCATTCGAATCGGCGCCCAGCTCGAGATAGCGCGCCGGCGGCAGGTTGATCCGTCCGTCGACGACGACCACGCCGCTTGGCGGCGGCACCTGCGGCAGCGCGGCGCGACTGCGTCCTTGTGCAACCCAGCCGCGATCGACCAGCAGGTAGCCCTCGCCCTGGCCAAGCTTCAGCGGTGCGACGACGTCGAAACCAGCCTGTCCGGCGTGCACCTTGTTGTCGATCAGCAGTTGATGTGCCGCGTCGTACACGCCCTCCGCGCGGACCGCGCGGAAGCGAAGCCCGGCTGGGTCGGAGACGACCAGCGTGGCGTCGATTGCGAGCGGTGGCGCGTGCGATGCGGCTTCGTACTGGTCGCGGAGCGACTGCTTGTCGTAGGCCCGCTGCCGCTGCCAGTTGCCCAGCGCAACGGTCGCCGCGACCAGCAGCAGCAGTCCCAGCGTGGGCCAAAGCGACGGACGAAAACGGCGGCGGGAAGGTGACGCGCGCGGCGTCATTGGCATCGGAGCGGGCCTTGCACTAGACTGGCTCTGCACGCCTCATTCAACAACCGCGAGAGCGCATTGATCCGGATCATCGTCATCGTCGCCCTGCTGCTGATCGTCGGCAGCCTGGGCAGCGCGCTTTACTACCTCTATCACGACCGCGGCCAAGGCACCCGCATGGTCAAGGCGCTGGCGATTCGTGTCGCGCTGTCGGCGTGCCTGCTGATTTTTCTGGTCGTCAGCTACAAGCTCGGCTGGATCGGAGACGCCGGCCTGCGTTGAGCCGCGGCGCGAGGCGCCGCGGTCCACGCACCGACGTCACAGCCAGTAGACGAGGATGAACAGCAGCAACCAGACGACGTCGACGAAATGCCAGTACCACGCCGCCGCTTCGAAGCCGAAATGGCTCTGCGGGGTGAAGTGGCCGGCTTTCGCGCGGAACAGGCAGACGGTCAGGAAGATGCTACCGACAATCACGTGGAAGCCATGGAACCCGGTCGCCATGAAGAAGGCTGAAGGATAAATGCCGTCTTTGAAGTGGAAGGTGGAGTGGTAATATTCATAGCCCTGAAAGCAGGTGAAGGCGATGCCAAGCGCAACGGTGATAGCGAGGGCCTTGACGGATTCAGCTTGCTTGCCCTCAAGAATGGCATGGTGCGCCCAGGTGACTGTACAGCCGGAAAGCAGCAGGATCATTGTCATCAGGAACGGCAGGTCAAACGGGTGAACGACCTCGATATTTTTTGGCGGCCAGACGAAACCGATCGCTTCCTTGGGGAAGATGCTCGAAGCAAAGAATGCCCAGAAGAAGGCGAAGAAGAACATCACTTCCGAAGAAATGAACAGGGCCATACCGTAGCGCAGACCGACCTTGGTTTCTTTCGAGTGGGCTTTTTCAACAAACGCCTCGTGAATGACATCGCGCCACCACACCCACATGATTGTCAGTACGCCGATGGCGCCGAGGATCAGGGGCTTGGCGCCGATATGGAAGTCACCCAACGTCACATTGTGCATGAACATGACCATGCCGGCGGCCATCAGTCCCGCGGCGCAGGCGCCAAGGAAAGGCCATACACTTGCGTGAGGCACATGGAAAGGGTGGTGCTTGCCACTCTTCAGGTCATAGACAGGTACATCAGACATATTTTTTCCTTTATTTTTTATTAGCGGGCGATGAGGTGCCGTCCTCGTAGATTTTAACGGCTTTCTCCAGCTCTGGCGAGTCGTGTCGGTAAAAAGTATACGAAAGTGTGATTGTTTTCAGCTCTTTTAGTTCGCGATCATCCATAATCTTGGGGTCAATAAAGAAGGTGACCGGCATATGCACCTTTTGCCCTGGCTGCAGAATTTGCTGGCCAAAGCAGAAGCACTGGGTTTTTTCGAAATACTGACCGGCCTTGAGGGGGGTTACATTATGTATTGCAGTTCCGGCGACAGGAAGGTTTCCTTTATTTTCTGCCGTATAGGAAATAATCACGCTTTGTCCGACCTTGACCTTCACCAGCCGTTGGTCCGGCTTGAATACCCACGGCAGACCCGGGTCGGTGTCGGCGTTGAACTGCACGATCATTTCGCGGTCATAAACTTTATTGGGGTTTTGAGCAGTTGTCTGCGTCGTGCCGCCGAAGCCGGTCACCTGACAGAACCGCTGATAAAGCGGGACGGAGGCTCTGGAGAGCGCGAGCATGATGGCGGCGATGCCCAGCAGGATGTAAAGGAGCTTTTTGTTTTTCTGCTGCAGGTCAGACACTGCCTCAGTTGCCCTTCATGCGGATAATGCTGACGAANNCGAAATGCCAGTACCACGCCGCCGCCTCAAAGGCAAAATGATGCGAGGCGTCGAAATGCCCGCGGAACGAGCGAGCCAGCATCACCGATAGCATCAGTGCGCCGATGGTCACGTGGAAGCCGTGAAACCCGGTCAGCATGAAGAAGGTCGATCCGTAGACTCCGGTCGACAGCTTGAGGTTTAGCGCGCTGTAGGCGTGCGTGTACTCGTAGGCCTGCAAGCCGAGGAAGGTGAAGCCGAGCGCGATGGTCACGAACAGCCAAGCCTTCAGCGCCCCGCGATGCCCGGCCTTCAGCGCGTGATGCGCGATCGTCAGCGTTCCGCCCGAAGTGACCAGAATGATCGTGTTCAGCAGCGGGATCCCGATCGCCTCCATCGGCGTGAAGGCGTCCTTCAGATACGGGCCGTTGGTCGGCCACCCCGGATTGAAATTCGGCCACAGCAGCTTCTGGTCGAGGCTGCCCAGGTCCGGCACCGACATGTTGCGCACGTAGAACAGCGCGCCGAAAAAGGCGGCGAAGAACATCACTTCGGAAAAGATGAACCAGCTCATACCCCAGCGAAACGAGACGTCCACCTTCGCGTTGTACAGACGGTGCTCGGACTCGTCGATCACGCGTCCGAACCAGCCGAACATCATCGTCAGCAGCACGCAGAACCCGGCCAGCACGAGCCAAGGGCCGAAGGCGTACGAGTTGAACCATGACGCCGCGCCGAATCCCATCAGCAACAGCGCGCACGAGCCGGTGATCGGCCAGTACGACGGTTGGGGCACGAAATAATAGGGTCCGGCGGCGGTTGGGTTTGTGCTCATCTGGTTATCCTTCGTTTTTCCCTTGTGATCTTAAGTCGCGACTGGCGACAGCTAGGACTTGTTGCCCTCGACCTCGAAGAACGTATACGACAGCGTGATCGTCCCGACGTCGCGCGGCAGCGCCGGGTCGACGACGAACACCACGGGCATTTGCCGCTTTTCGTGCGGGGCGAACGACTGTCGCGCAAAGCAAAAGCATTCGAGCTTCTTGAAATAGGCGGCGGCGAGCTGCGGCCCGTAGCTCGGCACCGCCTGGCCCGTCAGCGGCCGATCGGTGGTGTTCTCGACTTCGTAGAGCACCTGCGTCACCGCACCCGGATGCACATCGACGGCCGGCGTCAGCGGACGGAACGTCCAGGGCAGCTTGCGCACGTTGGCGTCGAATTCCAGCCGGACGATGCGCGACATGTCGACCTGCGTGTTGCTCACGCTGTCGGCAGTCCCGATATCGCGCAGTCCGGTCGCCTTGCAGATCTGGTCGTAGAACGGGACCAGGGCAAAACCGAAGCCGAACATGAGCACGACGACAATGGAGAGCCTCGCGACCATCCTGCGATTGGCGGAGCCGGTCGGCTCCGACTCCGCTGCGGGACGATTGACGCTCATTGCCGCCCCCGCCGGCCGACGTTGCGGCCGATCGAGATGCCGAGAAAACCGAGTATCGCCAGGCCGAGGACGCCGACCGCGACTGCCGGCGCGCCGGAGTACTGGGCCAGGATGATGCCGCAGAAAAACACCGCGGCGATCGACAGCAGGATCGTCGCCATGCGCAAGTTGGCGGCACGCTGCGACCCCATTTTGCTGTCCGGTTGCATCGGCTTCGACCCGCTCGCCCGCTACTTCACGACCGGCGGCGTTTCGAACGTGTGGTACGGCGGCGGCGAAGGCAGCGTCCACTCGAGTGTGTCGGCGCCTTCCCATGGCCGCGCCGGCGCCGGCGGACCGCTGCGTATCGTCTTGAGGACCGCGATCAGCAGCAGCAGCTGCGAGAGCCCGAAGCCGAACGCACCGATCGATGCGACCATGTTCCAGTCGGTGAACTGGGTCGCGTAATCCGGGACGCGGCGCGGCATGCCGGCCAGGCCCAGGAAGTGCATCGGAAAGAACGTGACGTTGAAGAAAATGAACGACAGCCAGAAGTGCCATTTGCCCAGCGTCTCGTCGTACATGCGACCGGTCCATTTCGGCAGCCAGTAGTAGATGCCGGCGAAGAAGGCGAACAGCGAGCCGGCGACGAGAACGTAGTGAAAGTGCGCAACCACATAGTAGGTGTCGTGCAGGCTGATGTCGACCGGGACGATCGCCAGCACCAGGCCCGTGAAGCCGCCTATCGTGAACAGGAAAAGAAAGCCGATCGCGAACAGCATCGGCGTCTCGAACGTCATCGATCCCTTCCACATCGTCGCCAGCCAGTTGAAGACCTTGACCCCGGTCGGAACGGCGATCAGCATCGTCGCGTACATGAAGAACAGCTGGCCTGCCGCCGGCATGCCGACGGTGAACATGTGGTGCGCCCAGACAAGGAACGACAGGATCGCGATCGACGCGGTGGCGTAAACCATCGAGGCGTAGCCGAACAGCGGCTTCCGCGCAAAAGCGGGGATGACGGTCGACGCGATGCCGAAGGCCGGCAGGATCATGATGTAGACCTCGGGGTGCCCGAAGAACCAGAACACGTGCTGGAACAGCACCGGGTCGCCGCCGCCTGCCGCGTTGAAGAAGCTGGTGCCGAAATGGCGGTCGGTCAGCAGCATCGTCACCGAACCGGCCAGCACCGGCATCACCGCGATCAGCATGTACGCGGTGATGAGCCACGTCCAGACGAATAGCGGCATCTTCATCAGCGTCATGCCGGGCGCGCGCATGTTCAGGATCGTCGTGATGATGTTGATCGATCCCATGATCGACGACGCGCCCATGATGTGGATGGCGAAGATGGTCATGTCCATGCCCATGCCGGCCTGCACCGACAGCGGCGGATACAGCGTCCAGCCGGCGCTCGGCGCTCCGCCCGGGGCGAGGAACGAGCCCAGCAGCAGCACACCGGCAAAAGGCAGCAGCCAGAAGCTCCAGTTGTTCAGGCGTCCAAACGCCATGTCGGGTGCGCCGATCATCATCGGCACCTGCCAGTTCGCGAAACCGACTGCCGCCGGCATGATCGCGCCGAAGATCATGATCAGGCCGTGCACGGTGTTGAGTTGGTTGAAGAACTCCGGCTCGACCAGCTGCAGCCCGGGCTGGAACAGCTCCGCCCGGATCGTCAGCGCCATGATGCCGCCGGCGATGAACATCGTGAACGAGAACCACAGGTACAGCGTGCCGATGTCCTTGTGATTGGTCGTCATGATCCAGCGCATGATCCCGCCGGGATGATGCTCGTGGGCGTGCTCGTGACCTGCGGCGTGATCGTGTGGAATGCTGCTCATCGCTTAGCTCCAGTTTGATGGTGCCGGTCAAGCTTCATCGGACGAAATCCAGCCTGACCCCGTTACCGCGCCTTGGCGCTTGCGACCTCGGCGGGCTGGATCGCCTCGCCGGTGTGGTTGCCCCAGCTGTTGCGCTCGTACGTTATGACCGACGCGATGTCGACGTCGGAGAGGGTCGCCTTCCAGGCCACCATCGCCGTCGGCTTGCCGTCATGCGTGACGCCGTTCAACACCGTCGAGATGTGCACGAGCTTCGGTCCGGTCGCCACCTTCGAGCCGTCGAGCGGCGGAAACGCCGGCGGCAGGCCCTTCCCGTTGGGCTGATGGCAGGCGGCGCAGTTGGCCGTGTACACTTTTTCGCCGCGCGCGGTCAGATCCTTGATGTCCAGCGCCTTGTTGACGTCGTCGGCCGTGGGCGCGAGCTTTTTCTTCTGATCGCCGACCCAGGCAGCGTAGTCCTCGTCGGACTTGACCTCGACAACGATCGGCATGAAGCCGTGCTCCTTGCCGCATATCTTGTTGCACTGGCCGCGATAGGTCCCCGTCTTGTCGAACTTCATCCAGTCGTCGCGCACGAATCCGGGAATCGCGTCCTGCTGAACGCCGGCCGACGGCAGGTACCAGGCATGGATCACATCGCTCGACGTGATCAGTAGACGGATCTTCTTGTTCACTGGCACGACCAGCGGACGATCGACCTCCAGCAGGTAGTGCTCGTTCTTCGGTTCGCGGTTCTCGATCTGCGCGAACGGTGTGGAGAGCTCGCTGTAATAGCCGAAGCCGTCGTTCAGATAATCGTAGTTCCATTTCCATTGCGAGCCGGTGATCTTGACGGTCAGATCGGCGGCGGATGCGTCCTTCATCGCCAGCACCGTCTTGGTCGCCGGCCACGCCATCAGCACCAGAATGATGAACGGGATGACGGTCCAGATGATCTCGACCGTCGTGTTCTCGTGGAACTGCTCGGCGACGTGGCCCTTCGATTTCCGGTGCGCGTAGATCGAATAGCCCATCGCGCCGAAGACGACGAAGAAGATGACGACGCAGATCCAGAAAATGATCGCGTGCAGCTCGAAGATCTCGTGCGCGATCGGGGTTACCGGCGGCGGAAAATTCCACTCGCGATCGGCCCATGCCGCGCCGGGTGCCAGCACCGCAATCATCAGTAGTGCAGGAAGCAACCGCCCGATCCGCCACGCCGCCTTGATGCGATCCATGCTTTCCCCGAAAACGTCAACCATCCCCAAGACCCCGTGCCGGCAGTCTGATTCCCGCCAGCACGCGGCGCAGTTCGCGGCCCAGTCTTATTCGCTCGGCCGCCGGCAATGCCTCGCCGAACGTCGTACTTTGTCCAGCATAGCGCAGTGCCAGCACCGGCGGACGGCCGAAGCCCCGCTCCTCCAGCTCGACGCGCAACCACTGGCGATTGAACACGCACCGCGCCGCCACCCCGCTTCGCTCGCTTTCGACGATCACACGATCGCCGCACACCGTAATGCGCTCCCAGTCAACAATCCGGCGCTCGAAGCGATGGAACGCCCAGAACAACACACCCATTTCCAGCGCCGAATACGGTAGCACCAGCCATGCGCCGCGCGCCGCAAACATCAGCGCGAAGCCCAATGACAGCGCGCACAGCGAAGCGAAAAGTCCCCAGCGGCCCCGCGGCCCGATCGCATCGTGGCGCCGCGAGGTCAGCGAAAACTCGGCCTCCGCGCCAAGCTCTGTGCCAACCGGCAGCGAAATCTCCGCGCTAGGCATCGCGACTCTACGCTTAAAAAACCCGCGGATATTAGCATGGAGCGCGTTCGCGCGGAAACCCGCGCGACAACAATCGTCCGCGGGCGAGGGCCCACGCCTAAATCGGGACTGCGCCATCCCACCGTGGCCCGCCGGATGCGCTCCATGGCAGCGTCGCGAGCCGCGGCGCGGCAAGGCGGCGCTCGATCGTTGCGATGTTTTCGGCGAAAAAGGGCAGTCCCGGCTCGATCGCATTGGCAACCCACCCCGCCAGCATCAGTCCGCGCGCGCGAATCGCCAGTGCCGACAGCAAGGCATGATTGAGACAGCCCAGGCGCACGCCGACGACGAGCAGCACCGGCAAGCCGATCGTCGAAGCGATGTCGAGCATGTCGTGCTCGTCGTCCAGCGGGGAAAACACGCCGCCTGCCCCCTCGACGACGATGCGATCGGCAAACCGCGCGAGCTCGCGATAGGCGGCGTCGATCCGGGCAAGCTCGATTTGCACGCCGGTCCGGCGCGCGGCAAGGTGCGGTGCGATCGCGGGCACCAGTGCATACGGATTGCGCGCGGCCGCGGGGGCATCGACGTTGCCCGCGGCCTCGAGCGCCGTCACGTCTTCGTTGCCTCCGGAATCCGCGTTGCCGGTGGCGACCGGTTTCATGCCGACCGAGCGCAAACCGCGCGCTGCATACGCGCGGAGCAGCGCGCACGCCGCGACGGTCTTGCCGACGCCTGTGTCGGTTCCGGTGACGAAGATCCCGGTTGTCATCGTGCCGCCATTGCAACAGACGTTGTCACGCGGCGTGGCTCAACGGCGCCCGCGCGCGCCGCGATCAAAGCGAACGATCGCGCGCCCGTCATCGGCGAGGCGCGATTCGGGCTTCCACGCATGACCATAGATGATCTCGAAGCTTGCCGGTAAGCGCCCATCGCGGCGAAACTCTTCCAGCGCCGCAAGCATCGTTTGCCATTGGCGCCGCCCGGTCAGGCCGCGCCGGCGATCGGCGCGCGCGTTCTGCGCGCCGATCGCCTTGAGGTCGCGCATCAGCGCGCCGGCATCGGCATAGGTCATCGTCATCAGTTCCATGTCCATTACCGGATCGGCGAATCCGGCGTGCACGAGCATGTCGCCGACGTCGTGCATGTCGAGAAAGCGGTGGACGTGTGCGCTCTGGTCAGCCGCGGCGAACGCACTCCGCAGCTCGCGCAAGGTGTCCGGGCCGAACGTCGTGAACGTCAACAGACCGCCGACGCTCAGGATGCGATGAAATTCGGAGAACGCGAGCGGAAGCTCGTCGACCCACTGCAGTGTCAGGTTGCTCCAGACCAGATCGACGCTGCGCGCGCCGAGCGGCAGCCGGCAGACATCGCCGCAGATCAGCGCCGGATGTCCGCGGGCCGCCGCAGCGAACGCGCCAAGCAATCGCCGCATCAGCGGACGCGCGCCTGTACGCAGCACCAGATCGCGCCGCTGTGCCGCCTGCACCATCGCGTAAGCCAGGTCGAGTCCGACCAGGCGCGCGCGCGGATAGCGTGCCTGCAATTCGCCCAGCGCCTCGCCGGTGCCGCAGCCGGCATCGAGAATCGCCGCGGGCTCCAGCCGCACGATGCCCAGGCGCTCGGCCATGCGCTGCGCGACTTCGCGCTGCAGCACCGCGGCGCGGTCGTAGGTCGCCGCGGCGCGGTCGAAGTCGCGCCGCAGGCTTGCCCGGTCCAGGCCGGGATCTTCGGACTGGCGATCATCGGCCATCGCAAAACGCCTCGCACGCCGCGAAAAAAGTTTCGGGATGCGACAGGAAAGGCACATGCGCGGCGCCTGGGATCGACGCGAGGCGGCCCGCCGGAAGCGTCGCTGCGAGCCAGGCGCCCGCGCTGGCCGGAACCAGCGTGTCGCGATCCCCGGCAACGACGAGGGCCGGCTGCCTGATCGCGCCTACCCGGGGCCGCAGGTCGATCGAGGTCAGTGCGGCGAGCGCATCCGCAAGACCTTGCCGCGTTGGCATGCCTCGCGCGCCGAGCTGCGCGCGCAGCCCGGCGAGGAGCTCTCGCGCTTGGTCGCTGCCTTGCAGCTGGAGCGTCATGAAGCGTCGCAATGTCGACTGGTACGACGCCCCGAGTTCGTCGCCGAAGCGGCGCAACGTCTCCGCGCTCATCGCATGCGGCCAGTCGTCGCGCGCGACAAAGCAGGGAGTCGTGCTGACCAGGATCAGCTTGGCGACCGCGCCCGGTTGGTCCAGCGCCCATTGCAGCGCGACCGCGCCGCCCAGCGACCAGCCGAGCACCGTTGGCGGCTCCGGCAGCCACGCGCAGTGCGCGGCCACCGCGGAGGCGATCCCGGCCAGCGTGTACGGCGCGATCGATGCGCTGTGGCCGTGCCCCGGCAAGTCGGCCAGATGCACGCGAAAGCGCGAAGCGAGCTTCGGCAGCACCGGCATCCACAGCCCCGAGTGCATCGCCCAGCCGTGCAGCAGGACCAGCGGCGGGCCGTGTCCGGTCGATTCGACGTGAAGACTCATCGCGCGGCGCGGCGCGGCGGCGGCCCAGCGCCGATTACGGTCAGCGCCGCGACCAGCCGATCGACGTCGGCGTCGGAATGCGCGGCCGACAGCGTGATGCGCAACCGCGCCGATCCCGCCGGCACCGTCGGCGGCCGGATCGCCGGCACCCAGATGCCGCGCTCCCACAGCGCGTCGCTGACGCCGAGCGCCTCGGCGGCGTCGCCGATGATCAGCGGCTGAATCGGCGTGGTCGACGGCAGCAGCGGCCAGCGCAG
Organism: Betaproteobacteria bacterium; assembly: GCA_003153475.1. Taxonomy (GTDB): domain Bacteria; phylum Pseudomonadota; class Gammaproteobacteria; order Burkholderiales; family Casimicrobiaceae; genus PALSA-1003. Next base: position 31,844 of record PLYT01000076.1, read on the forward strand.
CACCGGCGCCGAATCGCGCCAGCGCGAGATCCGCGCGAACAGGCGCTCGCGCCGCGCGATATCGCTGCGCACCAGGTCGAGACTCGTCGCCAGTGCACCGGCCAGCAACGGCGGCGAGGCAGTCGTATAGATGTAGCTTCGCGCCGTCTGCAGCAGCGTTTCGATCACCGACGGATGCGCCGCGACAAAGGCGCCGGCCACTCCTGCGGCCTTGCCCAGCGTGCCCATGTAGACGATGCGTTCCGAGGCGAGTCCGAAATGCGCCAGGGTCCCGCGCCCGGCGTCGGGACCGTCGCCGAGCACGCCGAAGCCGTGCGCGTCATCGACGACGAGCCACGCATCGTGCGCGTCGGCGAGCTCGAGCAGCCGCGGCAGCGGCGCCAAGTCGCCGTCCATGCTGAATACCGCATCGGTGCAGATCAGTTTCACCCGCGCGCGGCTCGTCGCAAGCCGCGCCGCGAGCTCACCGACGTTCGCGTGCGCATAACGGATGAATTCGGCGCGCGACAGCAAGGCAGCGTCGTTCAGACATGCATGGTTGAGCCGGTCACCGAACACGGCGTCCTCGCGGCCGACCAGCGCAGTGACCACGCCGAGGTTGGCCATGTAGCCGGTCGAGAACAGCAGCGCGCACGCGTTCGTGCAGGGCGCGACCCAGGCGGCGAGCTCGCGCTCGAGCAGCTCGTGCGGCTGGAAGTGCCCGGAGACCAGGTGCGAGGCGCCTGCGCCGACGCCGTAGCGCGCCGCGCCCTGCTGCGCGGCGGCGACGACGCGCGAATCGCTGGCCAGACCCAGATAGTCGTTGCTGCCGAAATGCAGAATCTCGCGCCCGTCGGCGCAAAGCCGCGCCCCTTGCGGCGAGTCGACGACGCGACGGTGGCGGACGAGTCCTTTCCCGGCGCGCGCTTCGAGCGCGGCGTCGAGCTCCGCGATCAGGCGCGACATGGTGGCGGTCGGTTGGACCGAAGGCCCGCTTTAGGGTCTGTCTACAGGCCGGGTCGGGTGTCGCCGCCGGGGTGCAGCCCGAGGCGCTCGAACAAGGCCCGGTCGGCATCGACGTCGGGGTTGCCGGTAGTCAACAGCTTCTCGCCATAGAAAATCGAGTTCGCG
>PLYT01000001.1 GCA_003153475.1 Betaproteobacteria bacterium
CCTCCGAAATTTAACACCAACCGGGGTCGCATTATTGTAGAACGCAAATCCAAGGTTAAAGCCCTTATCACTTGAGCATGTGGCAGTTCAATCAAACGGCACCCAAATCCGTTCGTTCTTGGTGGAAAGCCAGCAGCAGTCAATTGACCGCCTCGGCCTTCTCGGAAAGTCGAAGCCGCCAGGACCGAGCAAAGATAGCCGCTTAATACGCGGACCCAGCCGCGCCGCAACCCGTGCGGCCAATGCGCCGCCAAAACTGAACCCCGCCAAATGGCGGCCATTCGGCGCCGCCGCGGCGATCTCGTCCGACACCCAATCGATATATTGCTGGGGCGTCGTCGCCTCTGGGACACCGACAGAGTCGCCGTAGCCCGGCAGGTCGAAGGCCAGCACGCGAAAGCGCTCGGCCAGCACCTCGATATTGCCGATCCAGTGTCTCCATGAACCGAACCCACCATGAAATATGACGAAATCGGGGCCTGCACCGGCGATGTGCAATGCAAGGCCGCACGGGCCTTTCCCGACGGATTTGACTGTCGCCCCTTCTTCACCACGCACCGGCGCCATAGTTATAAGACTTGCCATTCTCAGCCGTTACACCAATCTCGTTATGCAGGCGGCGACGTGCTGATGCGGCGGCGCGAGCATTGCGAGCGATCAGGCGCCATCTTAGTGTATGCCGCTGGGTTCATCTAGTGGATTTTTATCCACCACGTGAAACTAGTAGATTAGCACAAGGAACACCGACCAATGTTTGAAGACCTTTTCTATAAAGCTCAGGATGGCATAGCGACCGTTACCATCAATCGCCCAAAGGTGCGCAATGCGGTGCGACCGCGCACCTACGAGGAACTCACGGAGGCCATGAAGCAAGCGGCTGATGATCCGGAAGTCGGTGTGGTGGTGCTCACCGGCGCCGGTGACAAGGCCTTCTGCTCGGGCGGTGATGTGAAGGATCAATCGAACCGCAAGCCTTATATCGGGCGCGCGCATATGCGGCGCCTGCTAACGCTCTCCACTGCCATGCGCATGATGGATAAGCCGATCATCGCCAAGGTACGCGGCTTCTGCGTCGGAGGTGGCAACGAGATTAATCTATTCTGCGATATGACCGTGGCCAGTGAAGACGCGAAATTCGGCCAGGTCGGCCCGCGCGTCGGCAGCGTACCGATCTGGGGCGCCTGCCAACTCTTGGCGCGCTATGTCGGCGAGCGCAAGGCGCGCGAGATGCTTTACACCTGCCGGCTGTATAGTGCGCGCGAGGCGCTCGAAATGGGCCTGATTAATCAAGTCTGCACCGCGGACAAGCTTGACGAGGAAGTCGCCAAACTGTGCGAGGAGGTACTCGACAAGAGCCCGCAGAGCATCCGCATCGCCAAACTCGCCTTGAATTCCGGCTCGGATCAGGAATTCTACGGCTCATACTTTCCAACCTCAGAGTTGCTCGCCTCGATTTATGGCAACGAGGAAAATATGGAAGGCATCACCGCCTTCTTGGAGAAGCGGCCGCCGAATTTCCGCCGTTTTCGCCGGCGGTGATCAGCGCATAGTGGCATCGAGCAGCGGCTTGACATTGTCGAGGTCGTCCAACGCCCACAACATCTCCAACAGCATATCAGCGCGCTCGCGACCGAGCGCCGGATCGACAAGATCGTGAAATTTTTCACCAAGGCGCCGATCGTCGAGTGGCACTTGGCGCGCGCCGAGCGCTTCGAAGGCCTGCTTGGTGAACCGCCCGCGTTCGGTTGTAACCGTCACATTGGCGGGCTGCTGCTCGGGATAAAGCCGATCCTGCTCGGGTGTTCCTTGCACGTGCACCAGATTGCAAAGCCGCGCGAGTGCGGGGTCGTTGCGTTGCTTGTCCTCGAAATGCTCGATCCTGATCCAGCGGTGCCGCATGCCAAGCGCCATGATATAAGGGAAACTCAACTGAGCGCTGGCATAATCTTGCCAGCCGGTATGCGCGTGCTCGGCGGCGATATTGTAGGTCTCGACCTGCACGTCCTGGATATCGCTGTCAGCGAGATTGTTCTCGTTCATCAAGTCGATGAGCGCCTCGATTGCGGGCTGAATATGCCGACAGCAGGCGTAGAGTTTTATATACCAATCGGTGATGCCGAACGGCACGTTAGGCGGCAGCTCGATACCGCGCGATTTGCCGTTGCGGCCAAAAGCGAAGGCTTGTGTGAAGCCATCACGCGCTTCTAGCACATGCGGCGGGCCTTCCCCACGCCCTGTTGTGCCACCAACGCCGCCTGCAGGCCTTCGCGTGCGGCGTGGCCGGCGTGCCTCTTGATATCGGCGCCGCCGTGGATGAAAGCGAAGAGACCAGCTGCGCTGCTCGCCGCCAGGCCGAGCGCATTCGACGTCTGCGCCGCCGTGAGACCGAGCATCCGCGCCGAGGACGCGGCCGCACCGAACACGCCGACGGCTCCGGTCGGATGAAAGCCGCGTTGCCTGAGGTCCGGATGGCAAGCGCGCGCGATGGCGGTAACCACTTCGTAGCCGATGACCGTGGCTTCCAACGCTGCACGTCCGCTCAATCCTGCCTTATAACCAAGCGCGATGACCGCAGGGACCACCGTCACGCCGGGATGTACCGAGCCCTGACGATAGCCATCGTCCAGCTCGATGCCATGCCCAGCCGTCCCGGCGAGATAGGCCGTATCCAACAAATCGGCGCGCCGCCGCCGCCCCGGCACCGGAATGTGTCCGGCGCTGCGGACGCCGGCGAGCATCGTTTCCGCGCGGTCGGCCAAGACGCTCGCGGAGCCTGCGATAATGACGCCGACAGTGTCGAGAAAGTGCCGCTTGGCGCCATGCCGGACATCGGCGTCGAGCGCTGCCCAACTCACGCTTCACGTCAGCGCAATGATCGCGCCGGTGCCTTTGCCTTCAGTGTCAGCTTTGCGAAGAGGCTGCAGCATAGTCGGATCTCACTTTGATTGGTCAGCGGGTCGCGCTTTCGGCGCACGCTGATCGAAACGACGATCGAAGATCGTCTCGGCCATGCGGTTCTTCATCATCTCGATTGAGCCACCGGCGATCATCCAGCCGCGCGTCCGCCGCATGCAGTATTCGGCAAGCGCTTCTTGACTGTAGCCGAGACCGCCCATGATTTGCACCGCCTCATTTGCGACCTCGAAGCCGGCCTGATTGCAGGCGAGTTAGGCGATCGCCGTCTCATAGGCTGAAGGAAGCTTGCCTTCGGCATTCACCGCAGCGCGGTAGAGCAGGAGTTGCGCGGACTCAAGCTTCAAGGCCATATCCGCGAATTTCCATTGTAGGCCCTGGAACTCACAGAGCACCCTGCCGAATTGTTTGCGGATGCTGGCGTGCTCGCGTGCGAGATTGTACGCGTAGCACCCAAGTGCCAGCGCACGCGCCGAATTGCCGATGCGCTCGACGTTGAAGCCGGCGATCTGCCGCTTGAAACCGCCGGCGCCGAGCAGGATGTTGGCTATGGGGATGCAGCAGTTCTCGAAATAAAGCTGGCTCCATTCCTCGCCGCCCATGAACTTAGACGGCTGCCCGATCGTGAAACCGGGCGTGCCTTTCTCGACAAGCACCGAGCCGATACCCTCGACGCCGGGCGTGAAGCGTACATAAATAACAAAGATGCGTGCATCCGGACTATGCGTCGAGAAAATCTTGGTGCCGTTCAAGATGACCGCATCGCCATCCACCCGGGCGGTCGTGCGCAATTCGGTGACCGCGGAGCCCGCTTCCAGCGCGCTCATGCCGAGGCTGATTGCTGCTTTGCCCCCAAGCAGATCGGGCAGAAATCGGTTCTTCTGCTCCGTCGTGGCATATTCAGCGAATGTACGGATCGGCCCAAAGTTGCCGGCCTGCACCACATCGGCGCTGCGCGGACACACCGAGGCGACCTGTTCGATCGCAATCACAGCATCGATAAGCGTGCCGCCCTGCCCGCCGTCCTCGACCGAGATTGTGATGCCCAACAGGTCATGCTCGGCCTTCAGTCGGGCAACGTCAAAGGGAAAGCCCGGCGTATGCGCACGCTTGAGCACGCCGGTCGCGAGGCTGTCCTCGGCGAAGCGCCTTACGGATGCAGCGAACATCCGCTGCTCTTCCGTCAATTCAAAGTTCATAACCTGCGTCTCCTCATGGCAGAGCGCACGGACACGCCGCGAACATTTTGCTGAACGAAAAGTTCGGCAGCGTGTCGTCTGGGTAAATTATTCATCGTCTCGTCGCACGGAAGCAAGTTGCGACGTGTTGAGGGACGCAGCCTCTGAAAATTACAGCGGTGACGAGAAGTCGGCTTAGCGCATTGAAGCAAAATCCTTTGTGTGGTCGGCCGAAAAAACGAAAACACCGACGATCTTTGCTTAATAGTCGTCGGAGGTCGGCACGTAGACCATGCCTTCCATGATCCGACGCGCGGTGCGGCCGAAGCCGAGGGTTTCGAACTCGACGCGTTCCTCGTTGTTGGCGGGCTTCGACTTCACACGTACGTGCATGACGCCGGACGGATGGCCAATGCTCAAGGTGGCCTTGGTGTCGTCGTCCACCAGATCGTGCACGACGCTACCTGGAATACGGGACGCCGCAGCCATCGCCATCGAGCCGGTGCCCGCCATCGCAGTGTG
>PLYT01000031.1 GCA_003153475.1 Betaproteobacteria bacterium
TGATTCCAGCGCAGCAGCGCCTCGACGCCGGCGAGCCTCCCGGTTTTGCCGGAGATCAGCGGCTGGTAATGCAGCAGCAGCTCATTCCTGTCGATTGCGTTGAACAGCGCGTTCTCCATCGACAGACGGCTTTGTGCGCCGGCGCTCATGTCCGGGCTGTATAGCATCAGGCAATCGCCGCCGCGAGCCTTGGCCCTGTACATTGCGACGTCGGCATTCTGCAGCAGCGTCTCGGATGCCGTGCTCGAGTCCAGCGAAAGGCTGATGCCGATCGATGCGGTGATATGCAAATCGTGGCCGTCGACGACGAAGGTCTGTTTCAGCGCGGTCAGGCAACGCTCGGCCACGGTAACGGCACTGCTGCCGTCGTGCACGCCGGGCAGCAGCAGAACGAATTCGTCACCACCCCACCTGGCGAGCGTGTCGCAGTCCCGATTGCACGTTTTCAGCCGCGATCCGACCTGCTTCAGCAGAGCGTCGCCGACGCCGTGCCCGAGTGTATCGTTGATGTTCTTGAACCGATCGATGTCGATCATCAGCAGCGCGAGCAGCGAGCCTTCGCGGCGCGCCTGCGCGAGCCCGCCCGCAAAGCGCTCGTCGAGCAGGAACCGGTTCGGCAACGCCGTCAAATGGTCGGTTCGCGCCAATTCGTGCAGGCGCTCTTCCATCCGCTTGCGCTCGCTGATGTTGCGAGAAATGCACAGAATGCGCTGGGTGTCCTCGCCGGCGGAATCCTTCATCCGCTGCAGCGTCGTCTCCAGCCAGACGTAATGCTGATCCGCGTGACGCGCCCGATACATGATCGTGGTCACCGATTTGGCCTGCACCGCTTCGGTAACGGCGGCGCGAACGGTGCTGAAGTCGTCCGGATGAACGAATTCGCAAAGCGAATGACCGACCAGCTCGCTTGCAGGGATGCCTAGGATGCTGATGGAGACCGGCGAAGCGTAGATGATCGTTCCGTCCGGAGCGTGCTTGGTGATCAGGTCGGTGGAATTATCGGTGATCAACTGGTATCTCTGCATCGTTTCGATCAACGCATCTTCCCGCTCGCGCAGGCGACCGGTCAGGCGGTTGAACGCGCGCCGCAGCGCGCGAATCTCGCCGCCGCCGGCGCGGCCGGTCAACGGAGCGATCCTCGCCTCGTGTGCGGTGTAATTCTTCAGGTGGTCGGTCAGCACGACCAGCGGTCGCATCAGATATCGCGTCAGGATCCAGATCGACGACACGACGGCGACGCAGGCCAGCAGCAACAACTGGACGAAATGCCAGGTCAGTTCCTGAATCGGCACGAACGCTTCATCCTTCGGATAGACGGCGCCGATGATCCAGTTCGACGATGGAACCCGCTTGTAAGTGACGATGGCTATGCGCCCGTCCGATTCCACTCCCTCGCCGGTTCCTTCAAAGCCTTCGAGCGCGCGCTCGAACAAGGGATTGGCCTCCGGCGGGAAGGCGCGCTGCGACAGGCGCTCCCGATCCGGGTGCATGATCAGCTTGCCGTCCGCGGTCACGATGTACAGGTAGCCGGTCTTGCCGATCACCGTCTTGGCGATCTTGCCCAGCATGCCGGGACGGGTCAGGCCGAGGCTGCCGGTAAGGATGGCGACCATGTGCCGGTCCTTGTCAAAGACCGGCGCGGTTGCGACCAGCACCATGTTCGAATCGCCCACGTTGGTGACGAATGGCTCGGAGATGACCGGCTGGTGCGTATTGATCGTCGTGCGCATGTACTCCCGCTGCGAAGCATCGCTGCCTCGCCGGTTGGGTCGATACGGGCGCTCGGCGAGCTCAATCCCGTCGGCGCTAAACAGGAATATCGAACGGTCGACGACGGCGAACAGCGCCGAGCTGGTGTCGAGGTAGCGCTGCGCGTTGTCCGACGAGGCAATGTTGGCATCGGTGATCTCGCCGGCGCTGAGCGTCAGGGCGGATTGCAGGGTCAAGAGCTTCTGGTCGAGGTTGTCGGCAATACGCACGACCAGCGTGTTCTGATCGGCGATCATCACGTTCACCATCTGCTGGCGAAAAGACTGCAGCGCCGCCATCCCGATCGCCAGAATGACGATCAGAAACAGCAGCGACGTCGCGATCGACGTCTTGGTGGCGAGCGTAAGCCGCGCCGGCCTGCGCAACACCGAGAGCAGTTTGTGTGTAGGGTACAAAACTATCACTTTCTGATTCGACCATCCTCCCCGAGCAAGAGCTGTGCCGGACAATGCGCCCACGCAACGCGCAGGCGCCGCGCACCGGATGGAGCGGTCGACCTGCCGCAGCAAGACACTTCACTACCCTTTTTGCGCAAATGGCCCGGCGCCGAAGTCCCCGCGGCAAGGTGCTACACTCGATTCGCCTCGGCCCGCCCTTATTACATGCAACTCACGCTGGTCGTCCCGGGATTGCTCGACCTCGCGGAGACCCACCCGGCCCCGGCCGACGCCGAGGGTGCCGCGCTCGCCCGGCTATTGGCCAGCACTCCGAGGGCGGCGTTGCACGATGGCGCGATCGGCGTCGCCTGCGCCGCGCTGGGCGTCGCCAGGCAGCGCGACTGGCCTGTCGCGCCGCTGCTGGCTGTCGCGGCGAATCTCGACCCCGGTGATGCGTACTGGCTGCTGGCCGAGCCCGTGACGCTGCTCGTCGGCCAGCGGGACGTGCAGCTCGCCGCCGTCGTCGACGATCTTTCGGCGGACGAGGCGGCGGCGCTGCTGGCGACGCTCAATTCTCATTTTTCCGGCGACGGTCTGCGCTTTATTGCCGCTGCCCAGGCACGCTGGCTGGTCGCCGCCCCCGACGTGCAGCAACTGACCACGCACCCGGCGGAGGACGCACTCGGCGCGCCGATATTCCCGTATCTGCCCGCGGGTCCGGACGCGGCGCGCTGGCGCCGCTGGCAAAGTGAAATGCAGATGCTGCTGTTTGCCCATCCGGTCACAGCCGAGCGCGAGCAGCAGGGCCGCCCACCGATCAACGGCGTCTGGGTGTCGGGAGGCGGCGTGGGCGTCCCCATCGAAGCGACGCGCATTGACTCGCTGTACGCCGATGCCGCGCTGCCGCGCGATCTCGCGCGTGCCTGCGGCTGCGAAGTCGCGACCGCCCCGCCCTCGCTTCGCGAGTGGCACGCCGGATCCGGTTCGAAAACTCGGTCGCTGGTCTGGCTGCAAGCGATTCGGGCAAATGGCGGAGAGGGAGCACTCGCTTCGCTCGGTAGAAACTGGGCAGATCCGCTGTGCGCTGCCCTCGACGCGGATCCGGGCCTCGAGCTTTCCGTGGTGCTCTCGGGTCGCGGACGCGCTTTGTCATTTAAACCGCGCGGTCGCTCGCTGGTCGCGCGTTGGCGCGACCGTTTTGCACCGTCCGCGCTGTCGACGGTGCTTGCGGCGTCCGGGCGCTGAATGGAGATTACGCGTCGCAACGTGCCTGACCTCGCCGCGACGCTCGGGACCGCTGGCATCGCGCCGGTCATGGCGCGCGTGTTCGCCGCGAGAGGCATCGCATCGACCGCGGAGCTCGACAACGACCTGGCGGGCCTGCCCCCGTGGCAGGCATTGAAAGGGATAGCCGCAGCGGTGGAGCGGCTTGCAGATGCGATCGAGCGCGACGAACGCCTGCTCATCGTCGCCGACTACGATGCCGATGGCGCGACCGCCTGCGCGGTCGGCATTCGGGGTCTGGCCGCGATGGGAGCGACGGTCGAATTCCTGGTGCCGAACCGCTTTGAGTTCGGCTACGGCCTCACCCCCGAGATCGTCGCGCTTGCCGCTGCGCGGCGGCCGAACGTGATCATCACCGTCGACAACGGCATCGCGAGCGTCGAAGGCGTCGCCGCGGCGCGAGTGCTCGGCATCGACGTACTGATCACCGACCATCACCTTCCCGGCGACCAGCTGCCGGAGACCGCGTGGATCGTCAATCCCAATCAGCCCGGCTGCACGTTCCCGAGCAAGCATCTGGCCGGTGTTGGCGTGATGTTCTACGTGCTGTGCGCGTTGCGCGCGGTCCTGCGCGAGCGTGGTCATTTCGCACAGCGCGCCGAGCCGCACCTGGCGGCGCTGCTCGACCTCGTGGCACTGGGCACGATCGCCGACGTCGTCAGGCTCGACCACACCAACCGCATCCTCGTCGATCAGGGGCTTCGACGAATCCGCGCCAACCGGATGCAGCCGGGCGTGCGCGCGCTGCTGGCCGTCGCCGGCCGCACGCCGCAGCGAGCGACGAGCTACGACCTGGGCTTTGTCGCCGGACCGCGACTCAACGCGGCCGGCCGGCTCGCCGACATGTCGCTCGGCATCGCCTGTCTGATGTCCGACGACCCGGCGAGCGCCGACCGGCTCGCAGCCGAGCTCGATGGGCTCAATCGCGAGCGGCGCGACGTCGAGGCTACGATGCAGGAGCAGGCGCTGGCCGAGCTCGAGGGCGGCATCGACGAAGACGGGTGCACGCTGTGCCTGTACCGCGCCGAGTGGCACCAGGGCGTGGTCGGCATCGTTGCATCGCGCCTGAAGGACCGTTATCACCGCCCGGTGATCGTCTTCGCCCGTGCCGGCAGCGATGGCGAGCTCCGCGGTTCGGGCCGCGCGATCGCCGGCTTCCATCTGCGCGATGCGCTCGACCTCGTCGCCAAACGCGCACCCGGAACCATCGGCCGATTCGGCGGACACGCGTACGCCGCCGGCCTGACGCTGCACGAAACAGCCCTGCCACGCTTCGTCGATGAGTTCGAGCGCGTCGGTCGCGAGTGGCTGTCGCCGGCGCTGCTCAAGCGCACGATCGAAACCGACGGCGCGCTCGAGGCCGATGAGCTGACCTTGGGGCTCGCCCAGTCGTGCGCCGCCCACGTCTGGGGCCCGGGTTTTCCGGCGCCCGCGTTCGACGCCGAGTTCACCGTCACCGAGCAGCGCGTGGTCGGCGACAAGCATATGAAGCTCGCGCTGGCGCTGGGCGAACGTCGCTATGAGGCGATCGTTTTCCGGCAAACGGCGCCGCTGCCGCCCCGAATCCGCGCGGCGTACCGGCCCGAGGTCAATCACTATCAGGGGCTGGACTCGCTGCAGCTGGTGATCGAGCACTGGCTACCCGCGTAAACCGCTTCGCGCCCGGGCGACGGCTCCCGACAGGCCTTCCCGCGATGCATCAGAATCCGGGCTTGACGGCGGCTAAAACGCGCGGGGCGTAGCGATGGTCATGTCATTAAACTACTGTTTATTATAATATATAACTAGAACCGGTGCGTTGGCTTCGGGCCGCAAGCCTAAGGTTGTGCAATGCAATGAAAAGGGATAGAGTCGCCGCACTCAAGCGGGGCAGACGATCGCTAATCATTGGGGATCAGGAACCATGCGGCTCAAAGGCAAAGTCTCGATCATCACCGGCGCGGGCCAGGGCATCGGGCAGGCGACTGCGGTCAAATTTGCCCAGGAAGGCGCCAAGGTCGCCGTTTGCGACATCAACGAGGCAACCATCCAGGAAACCGTGGCGAAGATCGCGGAGCTCGGCGGCGAGTCGGCCGGCTTTGTGATCGACGTCACCGACAAGCAAAGCATCGCACGCATGGTCGAAGGCGTGATGGCCAAGTGGGGACGCATCGACACGCTGGTCAACAACGCCGGCATCGTGCAGGACGCGCAATTCAGGAAAATGACCGATGACCAGTTCGACCGCGTCGTCGACGTCAATCTCAAGGGCGTCTACAACTGCACCAAGGCCGTCGTGGACATCATGCTCGAACAGAACTCAGGCTGCATCCTCAATGCCTCGTCGATCGTCGGCATCTACGGCAATTTCGGCCAGACCAATTACGCGGCGACCAAGTTCGGCGTCATCGGCATGGTGAAGACCTGGGCGCGCGAGCTCGGCCGCAAGGGCATTCGCGCCAACGCGATCTGTCCGGGCTTCATTCACACGCCTATCCTGGCCTCGATGCCGGACAAGGTCGTTAAGATGATGGAAGACCGCGTTCCGCTCGGCCGCCTGGGCCAGCCCGAGGAAATCGCGAATACCTACGCCTGGCTCGCCTCCGACGAAGCGAGCTACATCAACGGCGCGGTCATCGAAGTGTCGGGCGGCGCGACGATCTGACCGGCGCGACGATCTGACCGGCGCGTCGTTCGAGCGGCGCGCTTGAGTAGGTGCGTCGCGCGCGGTAGCATGGACGACCTTTAGTCGGGCCGATTCCATCATGCGCCGAATCTCCTCGCTCACGCTCCTCGCCGCCACCGCAGTTCTGCCCGCCGTCCCGGCGCATGCCCTCGACAACGTCGATCCGTACATTTGCCCGACTGCGCTGCACGGCACCGGCACCAATTGTTTTTTCGAGGCGGTTCCGCAGACCTACACGATGTGCCGCCAGGTCAAGAGCATCGAGATCATGGAATTCGGCCTGGCCGGCGCGCAGCAAGGCGTCAATGGCGCCAAGACCGAAGGCTGCATCGAAAAGCACAAGCGCCTGATCGCTCGGCCCTACCAGGCAGCGTTGCGCGAAGCCGGGCGCAACAAGACCAGGGTGCAGGGTCTGCAAACGCTCTACGCGACATGGACCCGGAGCCTTACCGAACTGACGCCGGGTCCGGAAGAATTCGACGCCGGCTACAAGCAGCGCGTCACGCATCCCTACAGCGCGTTCGACGCGCAGATCAAGCTGTTGCGCGAGCCTCCGCCGACGCTGGCCGAGGCCAAGCCGACGACGAAGCCGGCGGCAAAGAAGAAGCCTGCCAAGCAGTGATCGTACGCCGCCATCATGACATTCCGGGCGAGGACAGCGCACTGAGAGGCCGCCGCTGAGCGACACCGAGCTCAGCGCGGTTTTCGACGGCGACGGAGCGCTCGCACGCAACATCGCCGGCTACCGCCCGCGGCCGCAGCAGCTTGCGATGGCCGAGGCGATCGCGCAGGCAATAAAGACGAAGGGCCAGCTCCTGGCCGAAGCCGGGACCGGAACCGGCAAGACGTTCGCCTACCTCGTCCCCGCCCTGCTCTCGGGCGGCAAGGTGATCGTGTCGACCGGGACCAAGACGCTGCAGGACCAGCTCTACCAGCGCGATCTGCCGCTGGTGCGCGATGCGCTGCGTATTCCGATCACCGTAGCGCTGCTCAAGGGCCGCGGCAACTACGTCTGCCATCATCATCTGGCGCGCGCGGTAGCGCAGCCAACGTTCGCGTCGCGCGCCGATGTCGGCTATCTGAAGCGGATCGAATCCTTCGTGCGCACGTCGGAAAGCGGCGACAAGAGCGAGGTCGCCGACGTTCCCGAAAACGCCGCGATCTGGTCCGAGGTCACGTCGACCCGCGAGAATTGTCTTGGCACCGAATGCGCGAGCTACAACGAATGTTTTGTGATGAATGCACGCAAGCAGGCGCTCGCGGCCGATGTCGTCGTCGTCAATCATCATCTGTTCTTCGCCGACATTATGCTGAGGGACGAAGGCGTCGCCGAGCTGCTGCCGGCGTCCAATACGGTGATCCTGGACGAGGCGCACCAGCTGCCCGAGACCGCGACACTGTTTTTCGGCGAGGAAGTCACTGGCGGTCAGCTGGGCGAGCTCGCGCGCGACGCCGAATTCGAGGGCCTCAAGGCGGCTCGCGATTACGTGCCGCTGCCCGCCGCGGCGCAGGCGCTCGGGCTGGCGCTGCGCCGTTTCCGGCTCGCCGCAGGCGAAGCGCCGGGCAAGCTTCCGCGCGTCGTGGCGATGCGGCGCGCCGGGTTCGGCGAGGCGCTCGACGCGCTGAACGCGGCGCTCGCCGCACTCGCGACCGAGCTCGGCAAGCAGGCCGAGCGCAGCGACGATCTGGCGCAGTGCGCGCATCGCGCCGAAGCTGCGCTGGCGCGGCTCGCGCGCTGGCGGGATGGCGACGATCCGGAGTGGATCCGTTGGGTCGATATCAGCGTCTCCAGCTGGCAGCTCAAGGCATCCCCGTTGTCGGTGGCCGAGATTTTCGCCAAGCAGGTCACCGATCACGCCCGCGCGTGGATCTTCACCTCAGCGACGTTGGCGATCGGCGGCGACTTCTCGCTCTACCAGCGCGAGCTGGGCCTGGGCGAGGCTGCGACCGGCTACTGGGAAAGCCCGTTCGACTACGCGCGTCAGGCGTTGCTGTATCTGCCGCGCGAGTTGCCGGAGCCCAACAGCTTCGACCACACCGATGCGGTTGTCGCCGCCGCGCTGCCCGTCCTGAAAGCCAGCGGAGGTCGCGCGTTTTTACTGTTCACGACGCTGCGCGCGCTGGCGCGCGCACGCGAATCGCTGGCGGCTCTCTTCGAACGCGAAGGTATCGATTTTCCGCTGCTCGTGCAGGGCGAGGGCTCGCGCACCGAGTTGCTGACCCGCTTCCGCCGCCTCGGCAACGCGGTGCTGCTGGGCAGCCAGAGCTTCTGGGAAGGGGTCGACGTGCAAGGCGAAGCCTTGTCGGTCGTGATCATCGACAAGCTGCCTTTCGCCCCTCCCGACGACCCGCTGCTTGCGGCGCGCCTTGAGAACATCGCCCGGCAGGGCGGCAATCCGTTCTTCGACTATCAATTGCCGCAGGCGGCGATCAACCTCAAGCAGGGCGCGGGCAGGTTGATCCGCTCGGAGACCGATCGCGGCGTCCTGATGATCTGCGACCGCCGGCTGATCGACAAGCCGTATGGCCGGCGAATATGGCAGGCGCTGCCGCCGATGCGGCGTACGCGCGAGCTCGCCGAGGTCCGCGCGTTTTTTGCGCTGGCTACGGTCGCAGGTTGACGCAAGGAGGTTCGGGCCGCCGCCAGTCTAAGCGGGCGCCCCAAAGATCACTCTTACCAGAATTTCCACCACGGCTTGGCAGTGTCGTCGGTGGGCGGCGGCGGCGCGACCTCGTCCTTGCCCCAGAATTTCCACCACGGCTTTTGCGTCGCGACCACGTACTTGGCGTCGGGGAAGGTCTCCTTCATTACGCGGCGCGTATCGTCGCGTAGCTGCGCCATACCGAGCTTGTCGTAGCTGTCCGCCAGAAGCACCAGCGCGTCCCTGTTCGCGGGGGTCTTCGGATAGTTGATCAGCGTGGCCTGTGCCCGGTTGGCCGCCGCCACGTAGGCGCCGCGGTTGTAGTAATAGCGGGCGACATGAACTTCGTAGCCGGCGAGCGCGTTAGTCAGATAGCGCATGCGCTCAGCCGAGTCCTCCGCATACCTGCTGTCGGGAAAGCGCGTGACCAGCTCGCGGAACGCACCGTATGCTTCCTTGGTCATCTTCGGATCGCGCTCGGACAGATCGGTCTCGACTACGTATCCGAGCAACCCCTGGTCCTCGCGGAAATTGATCAGGCCCTTCAGGTAATACGCGTAATCGACGTTCGGATGATTGGGATAGGTGCGGATGAAACGCTCGCACGCGGCGAGCGCCGTTGTCGCCTCGCCCTGGCGATAGTTCGCGTAGGCGCCTTCGAGGATCGCCTGCTGGGCAAGCCGGCCGTACGGAAATCTGCTTTCCAGCGTGTCGTACGACTTGATCGCACGCGTATAGCTGGCCGCGAGCAGCGATTCGTGCGCGTCCTTGTACAATTGCTCCGCGGTCCAGTTCGCGGTCTCGTCCTTGACCTCCGGCAGCAAGTTGCATCCGGTCAGAGTCGCAGCCATCAGGATCAGTAACACCAACGAATATCTGCTCAGCTTCGACATCATTACCCGCTCCACACGTAGCCGTGGATTATAACCCCGACGCCGCGGCCGACGCCCGGCGCACGCTGACGATACCGGCCGAGTGCGCCGGCATGCGCCTGGACCGGGCGCTCGCAGTGCTGTTACCCGAGCATTCGCGCAGCCGCATCCGGGCCTGGATCGATGCCGGCCGCGTGCTGCTTGCCGGCGCACCGGCGGATCCGAGCCGCAAGGTAGGCGGCGGCGAGCATGTCCTGGTGCACCCGTTGTCCGATCCCGCCGCGACTGCGTATGCGCCGCAAGCGCTGCCGTTGACGATCGTGTACGAGGACGAGGCGATACTCGTGATCGACAAGCCGGCGGGGCTGGTCGTCCACCCCGGCAGCGGCAACCGCGACGGCACGCTGGCCAACGCGCTGCTGCACCACGCGCCGCAGCTCGCCGCCGTCGCGCGTGCGGGTATCGTGCATCGCCTGGACAAGGATACCAGCGGGCTCCTGGTCGTGGCCAAGACCGAAATCGCGCAGACCGATCTCGTGCGCCAGCTGCAGGCAAGGACCGTCCACCGGGAATACCTGGCGCTCGCCGCCGGAGATGTCGCGCGCGGCGGCGCGGTCGACGCACCGATTGGCCGCCATCCGGTCCGGCGCACATCGATGGCGGTCGTTGCGAGCGGCAAGGCCGCCGTCACGCGGTACGAAGTGCGCGAGCGCTTCGGCGATTGCACGTTGCTCGCCTGCCGGCTCGAGACCGGTCGCACGCACCAGATCCGCGTTCACCTGGCCTCGCTCGGACATCCGCTGGTCGGCGACCCCACGTACGGCAGAAAGCGCGGCATCGCATTCGGTAGGCAGGCGCTGCACGCCTGGCGACTTGGCCTCGTGCATCCGTCGACCAGGAAGCCGGCACAGTGGGAGTCTCCGTTGCCGCCCGACTTTGCCACGCTGCTCGCGACGCTGCGCGCGCGCGCCGGCGCTCATGGGCGCTGACACGCCGCTCGCGGCAAGGTTTGTCTCGGCCGGCGTCGACTGGATCGTGCCGGACTGGCCGGCTGCCCCGACGGTGCGCGCGTTCTCGACCACACGCAACGGAGTCGCCGGCCGCGCCGTCGACTTCGGGCGCGCCGGCCCGAATGCCGAGGCGCATGCGCTCCTCAACGCCTTCGTACCGCGAGAACCGCTGTGGCTTGCGCAGGCGCACGGGACGACGATTGCAAGCGCCGACATAGTCCACGGCAACACGCCCGACGCCGATGGCGCGGTGTCGCGGATTCCGGGCAATGTCTGCGCAGTGCTGTCGGCGGATTGTCTGCCGGTGCTCTTCACCGACCGGCGCGGCACCGTCGTCGCCGCCGCGCACGCGGGCTGGCGTGGTCTCGCCGCCGGTGTGCTCGAAACGGCCATCGGCTCGATGCAGACCGAGCCGGCCGACGTGCTCGCATGGTTCGGACAGGCAATCGGACCGGGCGCGTTCGAGGTCGGCGTCGACGTCTATCGTGCATTCTGTGACGGCGACACCGGCGCGAAGGCGTGCTTCGTCGCAACGCGCGAGGGAAAATGGCATGCCGATCTTTATGCGCTCGCGCGCCGCGCGCTCGCCCGCGCCGGCGTCGATCCCACGGCAATCCGCGGTGGCGGGCGCTGCACCTACGCCGAACGCAGCGCGTTCTACTCGTATCGACGGGGCGGCCCCGACCGGGCGGCGAGGATGGCGACGCTGATCTGGCTCGCTCAGGAATGACCCGCGGGTGATCGCTCTCGTATAATGCGCTGGCGATGACTGCGCTCTCTCCACTTTACGCGATCGTCATCGCCTGTCTCGCCGGCGGCATACTGGCGATCCTCGCCGCGGCCGGCACGCTGGCGCTGCATGCGCGCTGGATATCGAAGTTGGTCAGCTTTGCGGTCGGCGCGCTGCTCGGCGCCGTATTTCTGGAATTGCTTCCGCATGCGCTAGAGCACGGATCGGCCGAGAGCGTGATGCTGACCGTTCTGGCCGGCCTGCTGCTGTTCTTCCTGCTGGAAAAACTGGTTCTATGGCGGCATAGCCACCTCGAGGCCGAGGCGCTGGCGGAAAACGGGCACGCTGGCGCCGAGCGGCATGCACATGGTGTCGACGGCGGCCGCTCCGGCTTGATGATAGTGATCGGCAACAGCGTGCATAATTTCTGCGACGGTATTGTGATCGCCGCCGCATTCCTGACCGACTTCGCGCTCGGTACGGCGACCGCGCTGGCCATTGTCGCGCATGCGATTCCGCAGCAGGTCGGCGACTTCGCCGTCCTGATGCACTCGGGGTACTCGCGCCGGCGCGCGTTCGCTTACAACCTGGCCACCGGGGTTGCGACCTTGCTCGGCGGCCTCGCCGGCTACGCGGCGCTCGCCTCGATGCAGCATGTGCTGCCGACGGTGCTCGCCATCGCATCGGCGAGCCTGCTTTATGTCGCCGTGGCAGACCTGATCCCGAGCCTGCACCGGCATCCGGCGCCGGCCGCCACGGCGCAGCAACTGCTGTTGATCGGCATCGGCATCGCATTGATCGCTGCCGTGCACCTGTGGCTCGAGCGCTGACTCCGATGAACAAGCCCAAACGCTTAAAGCGTGAGCCGGCATCGACCGACCAAACCGAAGTCGATTGGTCGGAGCTCGCACGCCGCTGGCAGGACGTCGGCGCGCAATGGACGCGACTGTGGGCCGACGCGGCGATGGGCGCGGCGCCGTCGACCGCGCCGACGAGTCTCTTGCCGGCAGGCAACATCGCTTCCCGCAAGGCTTCCGACACGACGTCGCCCGTGGCGTTCTCCGTCCCCGCCGTATCGATCGATCCAGCGGCGGCCGCGCAACTCACCGAGCTCTACGGCAAGAGATTCGAGGCATTGTGGGCGCACGCGGCGGAGGGGAGGACCGTGCCGGCGCCCGCGCCAAGCGGCCAAGCCGACCGCCGCTTCTCGGACAAGGCATGGGGCGAGCATCCATACTTCGCGTGGCTGCGCGACGCCTATTTGCTCTACGGCGATTACGTGCGCGAGTTCGCCGCGCTGGCGCAAACCGACGAGGCCACTAAGAAGCGACTGGTCTTTCTCGCCCGGCAGTATGTCGATGCGATTGCGCCGTCGAACTTCCTCGCCACCAACCCCGAAGCACTGCAGCGCGCGCTCGCGTCCGGCGGCGCGTCGATCGCCCAGGGACTGTCGAACCTGGTTTCCGATGCGCAGCGCGGTCGCATCGCGATGACCGATGAAAGCGCGTTCGCGGTCGGTCGCAACCTCGCGATGACTCCGGGCAGCGTCGTCTTTCGCAATCCGCTGATCGAGCTGATCCAGTACGCACCGACGACCCGCGAAGTCGCCAAGCGCCCGCTGCTGATCGTGCCGCCTTGCATCAACAAGTACTACATCCTCGACCTGCAGCCGGATAATTCTTTTGTTCGCTATGCCGTCGGCGAGGGCCATACGGTATTCATGATCTCCTGGCGCAACATTCCGCCCGAGCTCGGCGCTCTGACCTGGGACGATTATCTCGAGCAAGGCGTGCTGGCCGCGCTCGATGCGGCGCGCGAGATTGCCGACAGCAGGACGCTCAATGCGCTCGGATTCTGCGTCGGCGGCACGCTGCTCGCGTGCGCGCTGGCAGTGCTCGCAGCGCGGCGCGAGACCCCGGTCGTCAGTACAACACTCCTCGCCACGATGCTCGATTTCGCCGATCCGGGCGACATCGGCGTCTATATCTCGCGCGAAGCACTTGCGGCGCGCATGCCGGCACTGTGCGGCGGCGATCGCGTCCAGGGCAGCGAGCTCGCGAACGCATTCGCGAGCTTGAGGCCGAACGAGCTTGTCTGGAACTACGTCGTCGGCAATTATCTGAAGGGACAGACGCCGCCCGCGTTCGATCTGCTTTACTGGAACGGCGACTCGGCCAATCTGCCGGGCCCGATGTACGTCGAGTACCTGCGCGACATGTATCTGGACAATCGCCTGCGCGAGCCCGGTGCGCTTTCGATGTGCGGCCAGCCAATCGACCTCAAGCGTGTCACGATGCCTGCTTATGTCTTCGCGACCCGCGAAGACCATATCGTGCCCTGGCGCACCGCATACAAAAGCGTGGGCCTGCTCGGCGGTGAGCAGACATTCGTGCTCGGGGCCTCGGGTCATATCGCCGGCGTGATCAATCCTCCGGCAAAAAATCGGCGCAACTACTGGACCAATGAACTGCTGACCGAGGATCCGGACGACTGGCTGGCACGCGCCGCGACGCAGCCCGGCAGCTGGTGGCCGCACTGGGCGGCGTGGCTCGGCCATTACAAGGGCGGGCTGCGGGCCGCACCGAAAGCCCCGGGCAACGACAAGCATCGGCCGCTCGCGCCGGCACCGGGAAGCTACATCATCGAGCGCGCGTCCTAGGCACCCGGCAAGCGCGTCACCCTCGATCGCGTCGCCCCGCTGACGTCAGCGCGCGGGCTGCGCTACCATAGCGAAGCGATCATCCGATCCCGGGCCTCAAGCCAGCCGGTCGTCAGGCTCGATCTTTTGCGGAGAATTCCATGAGCGACATCGTAATCGCCGGCGCATTGCGCACGGCGATAGGCAAGTTCGGCGGCGCGCTGGCCAAGACGCCGGCGCCCGAGCTCGGCGCTACGGTCATTACTGCGCTGCTCGCCCGGTACAAATTGCGCCCCGAGCAGATCTCCGAAGTGATACTGGGCCAGGTGCTGACCGCGGGCAGCGGCCAGAATCCGGCGCGGCAGTCGCTGATCAAGGCGGGCCTGCCTGCGGAGATCCCGGCAATGACGATCAACAAGGTTTGCGGCTCGGGGTTGAAGGCGGTGATGCTGGCCGCGCAGGCGGTGCGCTGCGGCGACGCCGATATCGTCATCGCCGGCGGCCAGGAAAACATGAGCGCGGCGCCGCACGTCCTGCCCGGCTCGCGCGACGGCTTTCGCATGGGAGACGCCAAGCTGATCGACAGCATGATCGTCGACGGCCTGTGGGACGTCTACAACCAGTATCACATGGGGATCACGGCGGAGAATGTCGCGAAACAACACGCCGTTTCCCGCGCGCAGCAGGACGAGTTCGCCGTCGCCAGCCAGAACAAGGCCGAAGCCGCGCAGAAGGCCGGCAAGTTCAAGGACGAGATCACGCCGGTGCTGATCCCGCAGCGCAAAGGCGATCCGGTTGCATTCGACAGTGACGAGTTCATCAAGACCGGCGCGACGCTCGATGCGCTGTCGGCGCTGCGGCCGGCATTCGACAAGCAAGGCAGTGTCACCGCGGGCAACGCATCGGGGATCAACGACGGCGCCGCCGCGGTGCTGGTGATGACCGCCGAGCGCGCCGCACAGCTTGGACTGAAACCGCTGGCCAGGATCAGGGCATTCGCGTCGTCGGGCGTCGACCCGGCTATCATGGGCATGGGACCGGTGCCGTCGTCACGCCGTGCGCTGGAAAAGGCCGGATGGAAGGCGGCCGACCTCGACCTGATGGAGATCAACGAGGCGTTCGCCGCGCAGGCGTGCGCCGTCAACAAGGAAATGGGCTGGGATACGAAAAAGATCAACGTCAACGGCGGCGCNNGATCGCGCTCGGCCACCCGATCGGGGCGTCCGGCTGCCGGATCCTCGTGACGCTGCTCTACGAAATGGCGCGGCGCGATGCGAAAAAAGGCCTGGCGTCGCTTTGCATCGGCGGTGGCATGGGCGTGGCGATGGCAGTCGAGCGATAAAGCGCGAAGCGCGCAGCCTACACCGGACGGCACAACAAGGGCAAAAGGAGGAACGATGGCACAGGACAAGCAGCGCGTTGCGTTGGTGACCGGCGGCATGGGCGGGCTGGGCGAGGCGATCTGCGTCAAGCTCGCCGCGCTCGGCCACGCGGTCGTGACCACGCACTCACCGGGCAACCTCAAGGCGCAGGAATGGCTCGACACGATGAAAAAGGCGGGGCACCGCTTTTACGCCTACCCCTGCGATGTCGTCGATTGGGAGTCTTGCGTCGCTTGCGTCGCTCGCGTCGTGACCGACGTCGGCCCGGTCGACGTGCTGGTCAACAACGCCGGCATCACCCGCGACATGACGTTCAAGAAAATGGACAAGGCGAACTGGGATGCGGTGATTCGCACCAATCTCGATTCATGCTTCAACATGACCAAGCAGGTCTGCGACGGCATGGTCGAGCGGGGATGGGGCCGCATCATCAATATTTCGTCGGTCAACGGCCAGAAAGGCGCCTTCGGCCAGACCAATTATTCGGCCGCGAAGGCCGGCATGCATGGCTTCACCAAGGCGCTTGCGCTGGAAGTGGCGCGCAAAGGCGTGACCGTCAATACGATCTCGCCGGGCTACATCGGCACCAAGATGGTGATGGCGATTCCGCAGGAGGTTCTGGACTCGAAGATCATCCCGCAAATACCGATGGGCCGCCTGGGCAAGCCGGACGAAATCGCGGGACTGGTCGCCTACCTGTCGTCGGAGGAGGCGGCATTCGTTACTGGCGCCAATATCGCGATCAACGGTGGTCAGCACATGTTCTAGTCGGGGAGGCTACGTCGGCGTTTTTGGCAAAAAAAAAGCCCCGGCATTGCTGCCGGGGCGAGACTGTATCATTTAGGAGGAGGAAAATGATACAGGTGGAGCCAGCAAATACTACGTTGGGACCGTGGCTACCGTTTCAAGCGCCCAACGATAGTCGGATCACCCGCCTTACGCGGCCTTGCGGCCCTTGCCGGTCGGCTTGATCGCGTTGGCTGCATTGGCCGCGTTAGCAGCCGCAGCGCGAACCGACGCGTCGGCAAAGCTGACAACCTGCTTGGTAGCTTTCGAGAACTGATCGAAGGCAGCCGTTGTAGCCGCGACCGTCGACTTCAACGCCGTCACGGCAACGTCGGAGCCCGCGGGCGCGTTCTTGGTGGCATTGTCAACCCACACGGCGAAGCCCTTGGTGTAGGCAGCCCAAGCCTGCTCGGCCAGCGCCGAGAAATCGGCTTGCGCTTCGGACGCGATCTGGTAGACGCCGCGCGAATACCCGAGGGCATTCTGCACGCCGGCTTCGGTCAGCTTGGCGCGGACCGCGGCCAATTCCTGGACGTCCTTGATGCCTGCGACCGCGTTGGCGGTATAGACACCATTTTCAAGGACGATCTTGGCGGCCTGCAGGTTGAGCTTGGCGAGCTGCTCCGCCTTGTCCAGCGACATCGTCGCCAGTTTGACGGCGTTGTCATATCCCGCCTTGTTGATTTCGGCAAATTGTTCGGTTGCGTTGTACATGGTCATCCTTTTCCGTCAGGTTACAGGACCCTAAAACGGGTCCGGATACACGGGCAACGAGAGGCTTTCCGGTCGCCGGCCCTTCGCCGTACGACCCCGGGACCACACCCCGATTGCTGCACCGCACAATTCCCATTGTAGGGATGGACAGGCCCCCCGTCAAGAACTTTTTTGTGCATCGCACCAATTGGCCGGCCGGGCGCGCAAACCGTATTCAAACGCTCAAATAAATCAGCAGGTTATAATCAACGATCGACGCCCGGGAGCGATGCATGTCCAAGCCGATCCGCATTATCAAGAAGTATCCGAACCGCCGCCTATACGACACCGCGAACAGCGGATACATCACGCTGGCGGACGTCAAGCAGATGGTGCTCGAATTCATCGATTTCCAGGTGATCGACGCGAAGTCTGGCGATGATCTGACACGGAGCATCCTGCTGCAGATCATCCTCGAGGAAGAATCGGTTGGCGTGCCGATGTTCTCCAGCGAAATGCTGTCGCAGATGATCCGTTTCTACGGCAATGCACTCCAGGGCATCATGGGCAATTACATGGAGCAGAACGTCAAGGCGTTCATGGCGATCCAGGGCAAGCTGCAGGACCAGGCCAAGCAGATCTACGGCGACAAGATGATGCTGACCCCGGACCTGTGGAAGCAGTTCCTGCAGATGCAGGCGCCCGCGATGCAAGGCATGCTCGGCAATTATCTCGAGCAGAGCGCCAAGCTGTTCATGGACATGCAACAGCGCATGCAGGACCAGACGCGCGGGCTGTTCACCGCCTTCCCCTTTCCCAATTTCGGCGCGGTCCAACCATCGGCCGACGACGAAAAAAAGCGCTGATGCCGCGAAGCGCCGCAACATCCGCATTGCAGCGCGCAGGATTTCCGCAGTGCACGATCGGCCGATGATGGCGAAGCCCGCGCCGACGCGTCCTCGCACCCGCCCCGCACCAGCGCCTCGCGTCGGCTTCGTCTCGCTCGGCTGTCCGAAGGCGCTGGTCGACTCCGAGCAGATCCTGACTCGGCTGTCCGCCGAAGGTTATACGATCGCGCCGAGCTACGGCGGCGCCGATCTGGTGGTCGTCAACACCTGCGGCTTCATCGATGCCGCCGTCGACGAGTCGCTGTCCGCGATCGGCGAGGCGCTGGCCGAAAACGGCAAGGTCATCGTCACCGGCTGTCTCGGCGCCAAGGATGGCGGCGCGTTCATCCGCGCAGCGCATCCGAAAGTGCTCGCGGTGACCGGACCGCACGCCGCGTCGGAGGTGATGGCGGCGGTGCACGAGCATCTGCCGAAGCTGCACGATCCTTTCGTCGATCTTTTGCCGCCCTCGATCGGTAAAATCGGCGTCAAGCTGACGCCGAAGCACTATGCGTATCTGAAGATCAGCGAAGGCTGCAACCACCGCTGCACCTTTTGCATCATTCCCTCGCTGCGCGGCGATCTGGTCAGCCGGCCGATCGGCGAGGTGATGGTCGAGGCGGAAAATCTGCTCAAGGCGGGCGTGCGCGAACTGCTGGTCGTATCGCAGGACACCAGCGCGTATGGCGTCGACGTCCGCTACCGCACCGGATTCTGGCGCGGCCGCCCGCTGAAGACGCGAATGACCGAGCTCGCGACAGCGCTCGCCGCGTTAGCCGTCGAATACGGCGCCTGGGTGCGCCTGCACTACGTCTATCCCTATCCGCATGTCGACGACAGCATTGCCTTGATGGCTGCCGAGGGGGACGCCGGTCTGCTGCCGTATCTCGATGTGCCGTTTCAACACGCGAGCCCGCGCATCCTCAAGCTGATGAAGCGCCCGGCGAACGTCGAGAATAACCTCAAGCGAATCCGCGCCTGGCGCGCTGCATGCCCGCAACTTACGATACGGTCGACGTTCATCGTGGGATTTCCCGGCGAAACCGACGCCGAATTCGAGGCGCTGCTCGAATTCTTGAGCGAGGCCCAGCTCGATCGGGTCGGCTGCTTCGCCTATTCGCCGGTCGACGGTGCCACCGCCAATGCCCTGCCCGATCCGGTTCCGGACGCGCTGCGCGAGGAGCGGCGCGCGCGGTTCATGGCAACGCAGGAGGCGATCAGCGCCCACAGGCTCAAGCGGCGGGTCGGCTCGACCCTGACGGTGCTGGTCGACACGCACGAAGGCGCGCGGGCCCTGGCGCGCAGCGCAGCCGATGCGCCGGAAATCGACGGCAACGTCGCCATAGACAATGGCGCGGAGCTTCCCATCGGCGAGTTCGCGCGCGTGCGCATCACCGGCGCCAGCGCCCACGACTTGAGCGGCTTACCGGTCTAGCGCGCAGCGGGCTCGCCCCGCTTGCCTTATTTCTGCGGCAGATTGCGCAGCGCCGCGGCGAGCTGCTCGAGCACGTTGCCCAGGGCCGTATTGAATCCACGCACCAGCGCGTCGGCCGAGCGTGAAGTCACGTCGACCCGCGAGCCCAGCTCGCCGTTCCAGACGAAGGTTCCCACCGGGGCGGCGTTCCCGGTAAGAAAGAATTTTCCCTTCAGCACGGCAGCCGGGCGCGCCGTGTCGCGCAGGTCGGCGTAGAGCTCGGTCACGAAGCCTTCCAGTGCGAAATCGCCGTCGAGTGAGGTCGACGGCGGCAACACAGCGCGATAAATACCGGTTGCCGCGAGCCAGGTCGCGATCGCCTCGCCGATCATCGTCGCCGGCGAGACCAGGAACTCGTCGTAGAAGTCGGCCTCGTATTTGAGATCGCTTTCGCGATAGACCAGCGTCCTGCCGCGAAACGGCGCGGCCACGGTGATCGCTTCGACCTTGAGCGTCGCTTGCCCGGGCGTCGGATTTCGCGCCCCCGGCGCCGGCGGCTCGAGCAGGTAGGTCGACTTGACTGGCGACGGTTGGGAGAGGGAACACGCGGCGGCGGCAAGCGCCAGCGCGGACGCGATAGCCCGCCGGCGCGGCAGGGAGACGGGTGACTTCATGGCTGGAGGCCTTTCGCCGGCAGCGGAGGCGCGCCGAGCAACAGCTGCGACGGATAGCGCTTGGCGTTCTCGGACAGGTCACGCAGGTTTTCGGTGAGCTGCCGCAGATTGTCGAACGCCTTTTTCAGGTCGGCCTCGCCGCTGCCCGTCAGGCGATCGAGACGGTTCAGCGTGCTTTGCAGATGCGCGAGCGACTTTGCCAGATTCGGGTCGTCGAGCGTCTTCTTGAGCTGCACGACAGCCGCGTCGGCATCGGTGGGCAAGCGTCTTAGCGCCGGATCGTCGAGCACGGCGGCCAGCCTCTGATTGGTCGTGCGCAGCTCGCCGAGCAGCGCGACGCTTTCGCTGCTGATCTTGTCGACCGCGAGCTGGTCGAGCTTGTGGTCGACCTTATCCATCATGCGCGTCGCGGTCTGCGACAGCTTGGCGGTGTCGATCGCATCGATGCGGCTGTTGGTCGTCACGAGAAGCTTGTTGAGATTGAGCAGCGTGCCCTCGATGTCGAGCTTTTGCAGCCGTGCCATGATGTCCGACGCCGCGGCGACGAACGCGGTGACGGTCGACTGCGCGCTCGGGATGTATAGATTGTTCGGGGTCCAGCTGATCGGCAGCACGGGGTTCGTCTTCGGATCGACGTAATCGATTTCGAGATAATTGGTCCCGGTGATGCCCTGCGGCGCAAGGCGAACGCGCAAGCCGCGATCGATCTCGACCTTGGCCGTATCCGGACGCGTGATGTCGCCGCCGGCGCGACCTCCGATCAGCCGCGGCAGAATCGTCGCCTCGACCATCACGTAGCGCAATCGCACCGGCATCGGCTGATCCTGCTCGTAGACGTTGTAGGTGAAACCGATGCGCCGCACGTCGCCCACGACGACGCCGCGGTAGCGGACCTTCGAGCCGACTTCGAGGCCTTGTACCGACTCGTTCAGATAGGTCTCGATCGTGACCTTCGACTGAAACCACTGGCCGGACCCCAGAATCAGCAGCAGCAGGACCAGCGCGACCACCCCGCCGATGACGAACACGCCGATCTTGAAGAAATTGGCCTGGGCGCTCATGGCCGGTTACGCGGCTTCGGCGGCGACTTCGCGCCGGAAGAATTGCCGCACCCATGGATTGTCGCTGGTGTCGCGCAGCACCTTCGGATCGCCCTCGGCGATGATGCCCTTGGTGCGCTTGTCGAGCATGATCACTCGGTCGGATACCGTGTATATGCTGGCGAGCTCGTGCGTGACGATGACGAAGGTAATGCGCAGGCTTTTCGCCAGGCGAAGGATAAGCTGGTCGAGCTCCACCGACGTGATCGGATCGAGACCGGCCGACGGCTCATCGAGGAAAAGGATCATCGGGTCAAGCGCCATCGCGCGCGCGATGGCGGCGCGCTTTTGCATGCCGCCGCTGATCTCCGCGGGCATGTGGCCGCAGAAGGCATCGAGCCCGACCAGTTGCAGCTTCATCCTCGCGATCAGATCCATCGCCGCGGCATCCAGCGCCGTGTACTCCTCCAGCGGCAGCCGTACGTTTTCCAGCAAGGTCATCGAGCCGAACAACGCCCCGCTCTGGTACATCACGCCGATCTTGTTCAGGATCGCGCGCCGCGCCGCGCCCTCGGCAGTGACGATGTCGTCGCCTTCGATCAGGATGCTGCCCGCGATCGGCTGATAGAGGCCGATCATGTGTTTGAGCAGCGTGCTTTTGCCGCTGCCCGAGCCGCCCAGGATCACGAAGACCTCACCACGGTTGACCGTGAAGTTGATGTCTCGCATCAGCACGTTGCCTTCATACCCGGCGGTCAGGTGCTCGACGCTGATGATCGGATCGGCGGGCATGCGATTGAGTGGTGTCAAATGTCGAGCAGATAGTAGACGAACGCGTAGATGCCGTCGACGACAACCAGCAGGATGATGCCCGAGACCACCGCCCGCGTTGCGGATATGCCGACGGCGCTGGCGCCGGTCTGCGTTTGCAATCCGCGCAGGCAGCCGATGCCGGCGATGAGAATCGCGAATACCGGAGTTTTCGCCAGTCCCGCCAGCAGGTCCTTCACGTCCACCAGGCTGTCGACCTCGTGCAGGAAGCTAGCGATCGGGATGTTGAAGGTGATCATTGTCAGTGCGCCCCCGAGGATGCCTATCAGGTCCGCGAACAGCGCAAGCAGCGGCATCATCAGCAGCGCCGCCAGGATGCGCGTCACGACCAGAAAGCGGACCGGATCGAGTCCCATCGTCGTCAGAGCATTCAACTCCTCGTTCACTTTCATCGTGCCGATCTCGGCGGCGAACGCTGCGCCCGACCGTCCGGCAAGCAGGATCGCCGTCATCAACGGTCCGAGCTCGCGCAGGATGGAAAGCCCGACCAAGTCGGCAACAAAGAGCTCGGCGCCGAACTGTCGCATCGGCACCGCCGCCTGGAAGGCCAGGATGATACCCAGCAGAAAAGAGATCAACGCGACGATCGGCAGCGCGTTGACGCCAACCTGCTCGCAGGTGTACCAGACGTCTTTCCAGCGTACGCGCGCCGGATGTCTTGCCGCATACCACAGCGCGGCGGCGGTTTCACCGATGAACGCAACCTGCGCGCGCATGTCGCGGCCGGTGATCGCGGCCGCGCGGCCGATCTCCGCGATGACATTGATCCGCGCGCCGGGCTGCTCGACCGGCACGCGCATTGCCGCCGGATCGAACTGATCGAGCAGAGCGTGGAACTGGGGCCGCAGTCCGAACAGCGATACCGAAGCACTCGCCGCGCGCTGCTGGCGCAAGAGGTCGATCAGCATGGCGATGCCGCCGCCGTCGCAATAGTCGACGCCGGATGCGTCGATGACGATCAGGCGCCCGGGAGCCGCCGTCAGCGCCGCTCGTGCGTCGGGCCAGATGCCGGCGATCGAATAGGAATCGAGCCGTCCGGAAAGCCTTAGCTCGCGGCGGTCGCCGGCATCGACGACGGTCAGTGCCGCCGCAGCGTCAGGCGGGCCCGACGCCGTCGCCGAGCTCACGACTGGACCTCGTTCGGCGGGACGGAAACGCGGGCGCGCTCGCCTCGCTGGAGCATCAGTGGTACCCCTCGCTCGCCCGCACGTTGCCGCGAAACACCCAGTTTGACCCAGAAGAATTGCAGCCGCGTGAGCAGCACCGCGTCGAGCAACATCGTCTCTTTAGCCGTGGCGGGTTGCGAGGCGCCACTATAGCATCGGCCGCGGATGCCACAGAGGGCGAGGCGGAATATAATGCGCAGGCAGGCCCAATGAACCCCATCGCATAAGGGAGGCAACCATGCCGAAACACAAAATATCGCTCATCGCCGTCCATGCACTCGCTTCGATTTTGCTGGCTGCCGGCAGCACCGCGGCACTCGCGCAATCCGACCAGACCGGCACGGGGCCGGCCACGACGACTCGTACCGAGCCGACACCGCAATCGCTGGTCGATGCGGCCGACAAGACGTTCGCGGATTTCATGCGCGACCCGCAAATGGGTTGGCTGCAGAACAACGTCGGCCGCGCGAAGGCCGTGCTGATTGCGCCGGAAGTCGCCAAGGCGGGCTTCATCTTCGGCGGCTCGGGCGGACGTGCGGTGCTTCTGGTGCGCAACGCCAAGACCGGCAGGTGGACTGGCCCGGCGTTTTACACGCTGGCCACCGCCAGCGTCGGATTCCAGGCCGGTATTTCGGTCTCGGAAATGATGACGCTGGTCATGACCGACAAGGGGCTCAATTCGCTGCTGTCCGACTCGTTCAAGATGGGTCCCGACGCGAGCGTCGCGGCGGGCCCGGTCGGCGCCGGCGCCAAGGCCGATATCATCACCGATCTCGTCACCTACAGCCGTTCGAAGGGCCTCTACGGCGGCATCAATCTCGACGGCACCGTCGTTGCGACTTCCGATGAATGGAACGAAGCGTACTACGGCAAAAAGGGAATGCACGCGCCGGACATCCTGGTGCGCGGCGCCGTACATAGCAAGGGCGCGGACCGGCTGATTGCCGACATCGCGCGAGCCTCGCGCAAGAAGTGAGCGTCCGGCGGCGCCCGGCCATCGCGCTCGAGCGCCGCCGCACGCGGTGCGCTGATCATCGGCGCACCGTCATGATGGCAACCCGGCGTCGCTGACGATGGATGCGGCGCCGGTACCTCGTCTTCAGCTTTCCGGCATCACCAAGCGTTTTCCCGCGGTCGTCGCCAATGATGGCATCGATCTCACCGTCATGGCGGGCGAGATTCATGCGGTGCTCGGAGAAAACGGCGCCGGCAAATCGACGCTGGTCAAGATCGTCTACGGCGTCGTGCGGCCCGACGCCGGCACGATCCGGTGGAATGGCGAAGGGGTCACCATCGACACCCCGGCGAAGGCGCGCGCGCTCGGGATCGGCATGGTGTTCCAGCAGTTCTCGCTGTTCGAGACGCTGACCGTCGGCGAAAACATTGCTCTTGCCCTCGATAACAGCCGCGGCGGGCGCGAGCTCGACGACCGGATTCGCGAAACCTCGGCACGTTACGGCTTGGCTCTCGACCCGTACCGGCACGTGCATACGCTTTCGGTAGGCGAGCGCCAGCGCGTCGAGATCGTGCGCTGCCTTCTGCAGTCGCCCGAGTTGCTGATCATGGACGAGCCGACGTCGGTGCTGACGCCGGCGGCGATCGGCAAGCTGTTCGTCACGCTGCGACGTCTGGCCGATGAAGGCTGCTCGATTCTCTATATCAGCCACAAGCTCGACGAGATCCGTACGCTGTGCGACCGCGCGACGGTGCTGCGCGCGGGCAAAGTGACCGGCCATTGCGACCCGCGGCGACAAACCAATGTCGAGCTTGCACGGCTGATGATCGGCCACGACCTCCCCCATCCGCAGCATCGCACCGCGAGCACGCGCGGTGACGGACTGCTCGAGGTGCGCAATCTGTCGCTCGCCGCCGAAGACCCGTTCGGCACCGATCTCGCCGGCATCGACCTTAGCGTCGGCGGCGGCGAGATCGTCGGGATCGCCGGTGTCTCGGGCAACGGACAGAAGGAGCTCGCTGCCGCGCTTTCGGGCGAGCGCCTGGCCGACACGGCGGGCACGATCGTCGTAAACGGCGTTCCCGCCGGGCGGCTCGATGCGGCGGCGCGGCGCGCGTTGGGGCTTTGCTATGTTCCCGAAGAGCGCGACGGCCACGGTGCCGTGCCTGAGATGTCGCTCGCCGAAAACGCGCTGCTGACCGCGTATGGACAGCAGCTCGTCACCGGGCAGGGCCTGATACGAAAGCGCGCGGTACGCGCATTTGCCGAAGCCACAATCGCGAGGTTCGATGTCAAGACACCCGGGCCGGACGCGACAGCGAGGAGCCTGTCCGGCGGCAATCTGCAGAAATTCATCGTCGGACGGGAAATTCTGCAGGGGCCGCGCGTGATGGTCGCCGCGCAACCGACCTGGGGCGTCGACATCGGCGCCTCCGCCGAGATCCGGCAGGCGCTGATCGACCTGCGGGATGCGGGCGTGGCGGTGCTGCTGGTGTCGGAGGAGCTCGAGGAGTTGTTCGAGATTTGCGACAAGGTGGCCGTGATGGCGCAGGGTCGCCTGTCGCCGGTCAAGTCCGTAGCGGAGACCAACGCCGCGCAACTGGGCCTGCTGATGGGCGGATCGTTCATCGCGCCCGACGGCGTGCCTGCCGCGCTCGCGCCGCGCGAGCCATGATGCGGATTGCGCTCGAAGCGCGGCCGGAGCCGTCGCGCCTGATGGCGTGGGCGTCCCCGCTGCTGGCCGCGGCCGCAACGCTGGTCGCCGGCTTTATGCTGTTTTCGTTGCTCGGCAAGAATCCACTCGACGCATTCTTCGTCATTTTCATCGAGCCGGTCTCGACGCGCTACGGCGTCGGCGAGCTCTTGCTCAAGGCCTCGCCGCTGATGCTGTGCGCGCTCGGCCTCGCCGTCGGCTACCGGGCCAACGTGTGGAACATCGGCGCCGAGGGGCAGCTGACGATAGGCGCGATATGCGGCGGCGGTCTCGCGCTGTGGCTGCCGCAGCTCAACGGCGCTTGGCTTCTGCCAATGATGATCGTTGCAGGCGCCGCCGGCGGCACCGCGTGGGCTGCGATCCCGGCGTGGCTGCGCACCCGCTGCAACGCCAACGAGATCCTGACCAGCCTGATGCTGGTTTACGTCGCCACGCTGGGGCTGTCCTATCTGGTTCAGGGACCATGGCGCGATCCCGAAGGCTTCAATTTTCCGCAGTCGAGCATGTTCGGGGACAACGCGCTGCTGCCGCTGTTGCTGACGGGCACCCGCCTCAACGTTGGCTTCCTACTCGCGCTTGCCGTCATCGCCGCAGGCTGGCTGTTCACCGCACGCACACTGGCCGGATTCCGCATGCGGGTCGCGGGACTGGCACCGTGCGCGGCAAGCTACGCCGGCATTTCCGCCAAGCGGACGGTGTGGATCGGCATGCTGGTTGGCGGCGCGACGGCAGGCATCGCAGGAGTCGGCGAAGTAGCGGGGCCGATCGGACAGCTGCTGCCCTCGGTCTCGCCCGGATACGGTTTTGCCGCGATCATCGTCGCCTTCGTCGGTCGCCTGCATCCGCTGGGCATCGCGCTCGCCAGCCTGCTGATGTCGCTGCTCTATCTGGGTGGCGAGGCTGCGCAGATCGGACTCGGCTTGCCATCGGCGGTGACGCGGATGTTTCAGGGAATGCTCCTTTTCTTCCTCCTTGCTGCCGATGTGTTCATCGGCTATCGCCTGCGCTTCCGGCGCAGTCCCGGCGCCGGCGCAATACCGGCGCCGGCGCAAGGCCCTACTCGATGATCGAGCACGCGATCACGCTTTTTGCGCTGACGCTGGCCGCTGGAACGGTGCTGGTATTCGCCGCTCTCGGCGAGCTGGTGACCGAAAAAGCCGGCGTGCTGAACCTGGGCGTCGAAGGCATGATGCTGGTCGGTGCAGTCGCCGCATTCATCGTCGCGGACCAGACCGGGCACGCCTGGCTCGGCGCGCTCGCGGGCACGCTGGCCGGCGCCGCCCTGTCGCTGATATTCGCCGTGCTGACCTTATCGCTGCTGGCCAACCAGGTCGCCGCCGGACTCGCACTCTCGCTCTTCGGCATCGGCCTGTCGGCGTTCACCGGCTTGAGCCATGTCGGCCATGTCATCGACCCGATCGCGCCGCTGGCGTTGCCGGGCCTTTCCGACCTGCCGGTTATCGGCCGGCTGCTGTTCGCACACAGTCCATTCGTTTATCTGTCGCTGCTGCTTTTCGCGCTGGTTCAATGGTTCCTGTTCGGCACGCGCGCCGGCCTCGTCCTGCGCGCGATCGGCGAGTCGCCGCAGTCCGCGCACGCGATCGGCCACAAGGTGATCGCCGTGCGCTATGGCGCCGTCACCTTCGGCGGTGCTTGCGCGGGACTGGGCGGCGCCTACATGGCGCTGGCGTACGCGCCGATGTGGACCGAGGGCATGACGGCCGGACGCGGCTGGATTGCGCTGGCGCTGGTCGTATTCGCCAACTGGAAGCCGTGGCGCGTTCTTGCCGGAGCGTATCTTTTCGGCGCGGTGACGCTGGTGCAGTTCCAGGCTCAGGCGATGGGCGTCGACGTGCCGTCGCAATTTCTGGCGATGCTGCCCTACGCCGCCACCATCATCGTGCTCGCGCTCATTTCGCGCGATGCAGTGGCGATCCGCCGCAACGCCCCGGCATCGCTGGGCCGGGCGTTCCACGCCGACGACTAGAGCGCAAACTGCCGCGCCGCTTCGAGTAAAATGCCCGATTCTGCTGCCGGTGCTGCGCGCGCCGGCCGCAACTCGTCCCGGGAGAGACCCATGTCCGTGCTGTCGCCCAAGAGCGTGCTGTTCACCATGCTGGCCGTGCTGGCGGGGCTCGTGTCGGTCTCCGCAATCGCGGCGGACACACCGCTCAAGGTCGGGTTCGTCTACGTGAGCCCGGTCGGTGACGCCGGCTGGACGTCGCAGCACGACGCCGCTCGCAGGGAAATGGAAAAGGCGCTCGCCGGCAAGGTCGTCACCAAGTACGTGGAAAACGTACCGGAGGGCGCCGACGCCGAGCGCGTGATCCGCGAGCTGGCCCAAAGCGGTTATCAGCTGATTTTTACGACCTCGTTCGGTTACATGAACCCGACGATCAAGGTCGCCAAGCAGTTTCCGAAAACGTATTTCGAGCACGCGACCGGCTACAAGACGGACAAGAACGTCGGCATCTATAACGCGCGCTTCTACGAAGGCCGCTATCTCGCCGGCATTGTCGCGGGGAAAATGACCAAGTCGAACATCGCCGGCTATGTCGCTGCGTTTCCGATCCCCGAGGTGGTGATGGGCATCAACG
Organism: Betaproteobacteria bacterium; assembly: GCA_003153475.1. Classification (GTDB taxonomy): domain Bacteria; phylum Pseudomonadota; class Gammaproteobacteria; order Burkholderiales; family Casimicrobiaceae; genus PALSA-1003. The sequence continues at coordinate 28,128 of PLYT01000031.1, forward strand.
CATTCACCCGCGGCATGCGCAGCGTCAACCCGAATGCCGTGACCAAGGTCGTCTGGGTCAACACCTGGTACGACCCGGGCCGCGAGCGCGAAGCCGCCGACACGCTGATCTCGCAGGGCGCCGACGTGCTGACCAACCATACCGACTCGACCGCCGTCATGCAGGACGCCGAAGCGAAGAAGGTATACGCGATCGCCTACCATTCCGACATGTCCAAGTACGGTCCGCATGCGCAGCTGACCGCCGTTACGCACCAATGGGGCGCCTACTACACGAAGGAAGTGCAGGCTGCGATCGACGGCAAATGGAAGCCCGGCAGCATCTGGGGCGGGATCCGCGAAGGCATGATCAGGATGGCGCCGTTCAATCCTGTCGTGCCGAAGGACGTGCAGGACCTGGTCAACCGGACCGCGGCCGACATCGCCAGCGGCAAGTTCCATCCGTTCACCGGGCCCCTGTCCGATAACGACGGTCACGAGCGGCTCGCCGCCGGCAAGGTGATCAGCGACGACGCACTGCTGAAGATGGATTATTACGTCGAAGGCGTTCAGGGCAAGCTGCCGGCAACGAAGTAGCCGCAGGCCCTCGTTCGCCGGGTTCGCGGCAATGGACGGCCCTTCTGCAATGAACTTCGCAACCTGGCTCGGCCGCAGCGAAACGTCGACCGACGTCATTACAGCCACGCCGTACGCGGCGCTCTCGGCAACGCTCGACGGAGCTACGCAGCGGCCGCCCGAGGGAACGCCGCTGCCGCCGCTCTGGCACTGGCTGTACTTCCTGCCGCTGTTCCGTCAGTCGGAGGTCGGACCCGACGGCCATGCGCACCGCGGCGAATTCCTGCCACCGGTGCCGCTGCCGCGCCGGATGTGGGCCGGCAGCGAATTCGAATTCCACCAGCCGCTGCGTGTCGGCGACTCGGTGACCCGCGTATCGACAATCGCCGGCATCAGCGAAAAGACCGGCCGCTCCGGATCACTGGTCTTCGTCAAGGTGCGTCACGAGTTGCGGCGGAACGGCGAGCCCGCCCTCACGCTTGCCGAAACGCACGACATCGTCTACCGCGAGGCGGCACGGCCCGGCGCGATCGCGCCGCCGACTTCCGCTGCGCCCGGCGCCGCCGCGTGGGAGCGCAAGGTCGTCCCCGACTCCGTGCTGCTATTCCGTTATTCGGCGCTGACCTTCAACGGCCATCGCATCCATTACGACCGCCGCTATGTCACCGAGGTCGAGGGTTACCCCGGCCTGATCGTCCACGGACCTCTGATCGCGACCTTGCTGATCGACCTGCTGCGCGAGCACCGGCCCAAGGCGGCGGTCACGCATTTCACCTTCCGGGCGTCGAGCCCGCTGTTCGACAACGACCCATTCTTCATTTGCGGCGAGCCGGCGGACGACGGCAAGACCGTACGCCTCTGGGCGAAGAATCATCGCGGCGGACTGGCGATGGACGCCACGGCGCTCCTCGCCTAGAGCCAAAAGCGTGCAACCGCTCGCCGGCATCACCGTTGTCACCCTCGAGCACGCGATAGCGGGGCCGTTCGCGACGCGGCAGCTCGCCGACCTCGGGGCGCGCGTGATCAAGATCGAGCGCCCGGGCGTCGGCGACTTCGCGCGCGCCTACGACGAACGGGTGCGCGGTCTCGCCTCGCATTTCGTCTGGACCAATCGCTCGAAGGAAAGCCTCTCGCTCGACGTCAAGCATCCGGAAGCGCGCGAGATCCTGCAGCGACTCGTCGTTGACCACGCCGATGTCGTCGTGCAGAACCTGGCGCCCGGCGCCGCGGCGCGACTCGGCCTGTCGTATGCTGCGCTGTCGGCGGCGAAGCCTTCGATCATCGTCTGCGATATCTCGGGCTACGGCGCCGACGGCCCGTACCGCGACAAAAAAGCCTACGACCTGTTGATCCAGAGCGAAGCGGGCTTTTTGTCGGTAACCGGCACCGAAGCCGACCCGGTGAAAGCCGGCTGCTCGATCGCCGACATCGCGGCTGGCATGTATGCATACAGCAACATCCTCGCCGCGCTGCTCGAACGCGGACGCACCGGCCGCGGGTGCCACCTCGACGTTTCGATGCTCGAATCGCTGGTCGAGTGGATGAGCTACCCGCTGTACTATGCGTTCGATGGCGCCGACCCGCCGCCGCGATCCGGCGCGAGCCACGCGACGATCTATCCTTACGGTCCGTTCCCCGCCGGCGACGGCAAGACGATCATGCTCGGGCTGCAAAATGAGCGTGAATGGTCGACCTTTTGCGAGCACGTGCTGATGCGCCCCGATCTTGCCTCCGATCCGCGCTACGCGAGCAATTCCAGGCGAAGCGCTGCGCGGGAGGAATTGCGCCGGATTATCGTCGGCGTGTTTTCCGGACTGACGGCCACCGAAGTGCTGCGCCGGCTCGACGAGGCGCGTATCGCCAACGCGCAGGTGAACGACATGCACGACGTCTGGCGGCATCCGCAGCTGGCCGCGCGGCACCGCTGGCGCGACGTGGCCTCGCCCTCGGGTCCGATACCCGCGCTGCTCCCGCCGGGAATGGATGACGCGGCCAATCCGCAATGGGGTGCCGTGCCCGCGCTGGGCGCGCACACCGACCGCATCCTGGCGGACCTCGGCTACTCGACCGAGCGAATCGCGAAGCTCCGCGCCGACGGCGCGATATGATCTGTCGCCCACTGCGCCGACGGCTGCCGGGATCGATTCGCATTGCCGGATCCGTTGGCCGCCGCGCAGGGTCCCGTCCTCGGAGCTAAAACGATGCCCTCGACTCTGATCGACTCGACGATCCTCGGCAACCTGGTCGGCACCGAAGCGATGCGCACGGTGTTTTCCGACGACAACCGCACGCAGCGTTATCTCGACGTCGAGGCCGCGCTGGCGCGCGTCCAGGGACGATTGGGCGTCATTCCGCAGGCGGCTGCGGCGGAGATCGAGCGCAACTGCCGCGTCGAGCGTATCGACATGGCGAAGCTCCGCGCGCAGACCGAGCGCGCCGGCTCGCCGGTCGTCGGCGTCGTGCAGCAACTTGCCGCATTGTGCGCCGAGCCGCACGGTCGCTACTGTCACTGGGGCGCGACGACGCAGGACATTACCGACACCGCGACGGTGCTGCAGATGCGCGAGGCGTTCGCGCTGGTCGACGCCGAGCTCACCGCCATTGCCGACGCGCTGGCCGGCCTCGCCCGACGCTACCGCGACACGCCGATGGCCGGACGCAGCCATTTGCAGCACGCGGCGCCGATCACTTTCGGCTACAAGGCCGCGTGCCTCTTGTCGGCGATCGAGCGCCATCGCGCCCGGCTCGCCGAGCTCAAGCCGCGCGTCCTGGTCGGCGAATTCGGCGGCGCCGTCGGCACGCTCGCCTCGCTCGGCCCCGACGGGCTCAAGGTCCAGGCGGCGTTGATGCGTGAGCTGGGGCTCGGCGAGCCCGACATCAGCTGGCACACGCAACGCGACCGCATCGCCGAGGTCGGATGCTTTCTTGGCCTGGTCACCGGCACGCTCGCCAAGCTCGCCACCGACGTCAAGCTAATGATGCAAACCGAAGTCGGCGAACTCGCCGAACCATTTACGCCGGGCCGCGGCGCCAGCAGTGCGATGCCGCAGAAGCGCAATCCGGTATCGAGCGTGTACCTCCACGCCTGCGCCTCGGTCGTGCGCCAGCATGCCGCACTGCTGCTCGAGGCGGTGGCGGCGGATCACGAGCGTGCGACCGGTCCCTGGCACATCGAATGGATCGTGCTGCCGGAAGCATTCGTGCTGACCGCCGGCGCACTCGCGCACGCGCGCACGATTGCCGACGGCCTGCAGGTCGACGCCGGGCGGATGCGCGACAACCTCGACCTGACGCACGGCCTGATCGTGGCCGAGGCGGTGATGATGGGGCTGGCGCCGCATCTGGGACGCGAGCGCGCGCACGACCTGGTCTACGAGCTTTGCCGCACGGCAATAGAGCGGCAGCGACCGCTGCTCGACCTGTTGGCCGAGACGTCCGAGGTCACCACGCATCTTGACCGGGAGCACCTCGCTGAACTTTGCGACCCTGTGAACTACCTGGGACTCGCCGGCGAGATGGTCGATCGTGTCCTTGCCGCCCGCGGCGAGCGCTGAGTGCGCAGCCGGATGCGCGGCGGCGCGCCGGTGATCTATACGATCCGCTTGAGCAGTCGCAACGTCGCCTCGAAACGCTCGCCGTAGGGCGGGTACAAGAGTCGGCCCGGCGTCGCGCGCGATTGCGCAAAGACCGGCTTCTGGTGCGAAAACGTCAGGAATCCGCGTTCGCCGTGGTAAGCACCGTAACCGGAAGCTCCGACGCCGCCGAATGGCAGGTTCTCGTTGGAAAAATGCCACAAGGTATCGTCGAGCGTCACGCCGCCGGCGATGGTCTGCTCCAGTACGCGACGTCGTTCGGTTGCGCTTCCGCCAAACATGTACATCGCCAACGGGCGCGGTCGCGCGTTGATCCGTTCGATCGCCTGGTCGAGCGTGGCGTAGGTCTCGACCGGGAGTATCGGACCAAAAATTTCCTGCTGCATGACGGCCATCGCATCGCTGACGTCGAGCACCAGCGTCGGCGGCATGCGGCGCGTTCCACCTCCCGCGGGCCCGGTCCCTGTGCCCAGCGCGATCACTCGTGCACCCTTTGCCCGCGCATCGTCGAGCAGTGCGACGAGCCGGGAATAGTGCCGCTCATCGATAATGCTCGCGTAGTCCCGATTGTCGATCGGCGCCGGATACAGCCTGGCGACTGCACGCTGGAGTGCCTGGACAAGCGCTTCGGCGCGCTGCCGGGGAATCAGCGCATAATCGGGCGCGATGCAGGTCTGCCCGGCGTTGAGCAGCTTGCCGACGGCCAGACGCGCCGAAAGCGCGGCCAGATCGGCATTGGCATGGATCAGCGCCGGCGATTTTCCGCCGAGCTCGAGCGTCACCGGCGTAAGGTTTTCCGCGGCGGCGAGCGCAATGCTGCGTCCGACCTGGGTCGATCCGGTGAACAATAGATGGTCGAACGGCAGGCGGGCGAATGCTGCACCAACGTCCGCACCACCGTTGACGACGGCGAGTTCGCCAGGTGAAAAGTAGCGCGCGACCAGCGTCGCCAGAAGCGCGGACGTGGACGGAGTGATTTCGCTCGGCTTGATCATCGCGCGATTACCGGCGGCCAGCGCGGCAATCGCCGGAAGCAGCGCGAGCTGTACCGGGTAATTCCACGGGCTGACGATGCCGACCACCCCCAGCGCCTGCCTCTCGATCCAGCTCCTTCCGGGGCGCAGGTACAACGGCGTCGACGCGCGCCGCGAGCGCATCCAGGCCGCGAGATGCCGGCTTGCGTGGCGCAGAGCGACGTCGACGACGAACAGCTCGGTCAGCCGGGTTTCCTGCGGAGGACGGACGCCGAAATCGTCGGCGATCGCGGCGATGATCTGCGGCTCGTGGCGATCGATCAACGACGCGAGCCGGTCCAGTCGATCGCGCCGCGCCGCGTGCGATGGATACCGCTCCGCCGAAAATGCCGCGCGCTGCAGCGCATACAGCGCGGCGGCGTCAGCAGCGCTTGATGCCGGCGCGCTCACCATGGGCTCCTGCGTCGTCCCGGCATGCCTACCGGTCCTGCCGCGCAGCGGCGATTGCGTCGAGCAAGATCGGCGGATCGTGCGCGCCGGAAACGGCGATGCGGCCGTTGAAAATGAAAAACGGCACGCCCTGGATGCCGACGTCGCGGGCCTCGCGATCCTCGGCCGCAACCGCGTCGGCGCCTTCGTGCGACGCGAGCATTGCACGTGCTTCGACCGCGTCGAAGCCGGCGGCCACGGCGGCCCGCATCAGCTCGTCGCGGTTGCCCAGAAAACCGCCGTCGACGAAATAGGCGTGAAACAAGCGCTCGACCAGCGCACCGGTAGCGTCGAGATCGCCACGCGCCTGCGCCCAGGCGATCAGGCGGTGCGCTTCGAGGGTGTTCGGCTGCATCGCGATCTGCTCGAACGCGAACGGTATGCCCACTTCGGTACCTACGGCACGCACCCGCGAATAGATTTCCGCCGCCCGATCGGTGCCGCCGAACTTGGCCGCCAGATAGCTTCCGCGCGGCATGCCGCCTGCCGGCATGTCCGGATTGAGCTGAAACGGATGCCAGCGTACGGCAATGTCGAGGGCCGGTTCGCGAGCCCTTAGCTCGTTCAACGCCAGTTCCAGCTTGCGCTTGCCGATATAGCACCAGGGACAGACGACGTCCGAAATGACATCGATCGCGAGCGTGTCCGAGGCGGGGTCGGCGGCGGGACTGCTGATCAAGGATCTGAGCTCGGACGGACCAACGAGAGCGGAACGCAACCATTGTAGTACGGCCGCCGCGAAAAGCGCGAAGCGCACTCGACACGACGGTGACAATGGGTTCAACTGTCGTCCCGAGCGATGATTTTCTACTGCCGATCGTGACCTTGCCGCAGCGCTGGGACGTTTTCTGCTCGGTCGTCGACAACTATGGCGACGCGGGCGTCGCCTGGCGGCTCGCGCGGCAACTCGTCGCAGAACATCGGCGCAACACGCGCTTTTTTGTCGACGCGTTGCCGGTGCTGTCCCGGATCGCACCCGATGTCGATCCATCGCGCGACCGGCAAAACGTGCAGGGTGTCGATATCATCCGCTGGGAAGGCGCCGATCGGCCGATGCCGCCGACGACACCCGGACAAGCCGTGATCGAAGCGTTCGGCTGCGGCCTTCCTTCGTCGTACCTCGACGCCATGGTCGCCCTGTCGGCGCCGCCGGCGTGGATCAACCTGGAGTATCTATCGGCCGAGGGCTGGATCGAAGGTTGTCACGGCTTGAAGTCGCATCATCCGCGCCTGCCTTTGCGACGATACTTCTATTTCCCGGGGTTCACCGCCGCAAGCGGCGGCCTGCTGCGCGAGGCGGATCTGTTGTCCCGTCGCGACGCCTTCCAAAACGACCCCGGGGCGCGTGCGACATTCTGGCGCGCGCTCGGCGTCGCGCTGCCGGAAGGCGCGCTGGCGATCTCGCTGTTCTGTTATCCAAACCGGCATTTGCCGGCGCTGCTCGATGCCTGGGCCGATGGCGATGTGTCGGTCTGCTGCATCGTGCCCGAAGGTGTCGCCGCGGGCGAGCTCGACCGGTGGACCGGCGGCGCGGTTCCGCACGCGGGGCAGGTCCTCGCACGCGGCCGCCTGTCGCTCGCCGGCATTCCGTTCGTCGCGCAAGACGTCTACGACCGCCTGCTCTGGTCCTGCGACCTGAACCTGGTGCGCGGCGAAGACTCGTTCGTCCGCTCGCTGTGGGCAGCGCGCCCCTTCGTCTGGCAACCCTATCCGCAGGCCGACAATGCGCAGCTGGCGAAGCTCGACGCGTTTCTCGAGCGCTACGCATCCGGCGTGCCGCAAGCGGGGCCGGCAAGCTTCGACGCATGGCATCGGGCCTGGAACGATCCGGCCGACGGCGGATCGATCGCGGCCCTGTGGGCGGTGCTCGCCGCGGAATTGCCTGCGCTCGGCGCCTATGCGCGCCGCTGGACGGCCGAGCTCGCCGGCCAGCCGGATCTCACCTCCCGCCTGGTCAGAATGGTCGAGGAACTGGTATAATTTTGGGTTTCGCGGGCTCCGCAGGAAACCCGCTTTTTGGACAAGAAACCAACCATGCAGGTGCACCCATGAAAACCGCGCAGGAAGTCCGCGCCGGCAACGTCATCATGATCGGCAAGGATCCGATGGTCGTGCAAAAGGCCGAATTCAACAAATCCGGCCGCAACGCGTCGGTGGTCAAGATGAAGCTCAAGAACCTCCTGAGCGGCTCCGGCACCGAAACCGTCTATCGCGCCGACGAAAAATTCGATCTCGTGCAACTGGAGCGCAAAGAGGTCACGTACTCGTATTTTCAGGACCCGGCGTACGTCTTCATGGACGCCGAGTACAACCAGATCGAGGTTGACCGCGAGAACATCGGCGACGCCGTGCATTATCTCGAGGAAGGCTTGCCTTGCGAGCTCACGCTCTACGAAGGCAAGCCGATTTCGGTCGAGCTGCCGAACAGCGTCGTGCGGGAGATCACCTACACCGAGCCCGCCGTCCGGGGAGATACGTCAGGCAAGGTGCTGAAGCCGGCCAAGCTCGCCAGCGGCATGGAGGTCCAGGTGCCGCTATTTGTCGCGACCGGCGACCGGATCGAAATCGACACCCGCAACGGGGAATACCGCCGCCGCGTCTAGATGTCGGACCCCGAGCAGCACCCAAGGCGCCTGCGGGCGCCATTTTTTTCGCCCCACTCCACCGCGCCAGACAATGACGCCGTCAGAGGTCCGTTGGGGGCACGCTTCTTGCTAACTTTGAGGCATGCCGCGCGTTGCGGCGTGACGCACAAGCAGAACCGGGAACGGGCGGCACACAGAGCGCCAACCGCGGCGGCGCGCGTCACTTCATCGACCCGGCGGGTCACCGCTGGGTCCGGAACAAGGGCGCCGGCCCACTCGGACGGCATGGGTTGTAACCGACAAAGGATGGAACCGGAATGGGCAGCGCATCGGACCGCAAAGATCAGCCCCGATCTCCCGATCGAGAGCCGCCGGTGACCGGCGTGATCGACGGCATGCTGCACGCCAAGAACCTCAGGCCGGAAGAGCGGCAGGCGGTCGAACGGATTTGCGCGCAGTGGGCGAACCTGGACGATATACTGGATGCTGCAGCCGGCCCGAGGGAACCGATCGGCGAGCTCCTGCTCGAGGCTGGCCGGCTGACGCGGGCGCAACTCGATCGCGCGCTCGGCGAACAGCAGTCTTCGAAAGAGAGACTGGGACAGGTGCTTGTGCGCCACGGTTGGCTCGACGAAACCGAGCTCGCCGCATTGCTCGCCTTTCAGGAGCGCCTTGACGCCACGCGCGCCGGACGCGCGGGGCCGTTGCAACTCGGCAACCTGCTGGTGAGCACGGGCAGGATAACCTCCGAGCAGCTGCAGGACGGCATTGCCCGCCAGACGCAATCGCATCAGCGCCTGGGCGAAGTGCTGGTTGCAGCCGGCGCGATCAGCGAGCGGGAAATCGCCCGCGGGCTAAAGTTGCAGCGCATCCTGGTCGGTGTCGCGCTGGCAGCCGCGTTTGCGCTGTGCGGCAGTCCCAAGCCTGCGCGCGCAGCCTCCGCCGGATTTGGCTCGTCGACGATGAAGGTGTCCGCGACCGTCCTTCCGTATCTGCGGCTGCAGGTGCTGAAGCAGACTTCAACGCTGGACGTGACCCCCGAGGATGTCGCACGGGGCTATATCGACGCGCCCGCCGCGACCGACCTGATGGCCCGGACCAACGACCGCAACGGTTTTTCGCTGAGCTTCGACACGCGCTCCAACGTGTTTCGCAAGGCGCAGGTGACCGGGCTGGTCAACGGGCTCGAGATCGGACCGGAGGGTGGATTGGTCCATCAGCCCTTTACCGGCAATCAGATGCTGATGCGCCTGAGCTACCGATTCTTTCTGGCGCCCGAAGTCGGCCCCGGCAGCTATCCGTGGCCGCTGCAGATTTCGTCGACGGTAATGTATTAGGGATGCGCGACCGCCGTTGCGGGCGCACCGCTCCGGCACGGGGTCGGCCTACGGATTGACCGAGACAATAACGGTATCTTTGTAACTGCCGACCGGGGCGTCCTGACCCGGATCGATCTTGCCGTAGATCGAAACCGAAGTCGTCTTCGCCGTCGTATTGACCATCAGCACGCTGGTCCCGGCGGTCCCATCGCCCCAGAGATTCGAATAGCTGCCGTCCTTGTAGATGTTGTAATTGAGCCGGCCGGTGCCCGCTCCGGTTTGCGCGAGCTGGCGATTGGCGATGCTGCCCGAAGTGGCGGACTTGCCGATGCCGATGCTGATCGTCGCCTGGGCGACGTCGCACTTGAATTTGGCGATGTTCGACGTCGTTGTCGGCGCAGCGACAAACACGTCATAGTTCGGAAAACCGAGCTTCGGCGACGACGTGACGGTGCAGGTCGCACCCCAGGCGGGGCCGAGCAATGCGACCAGGACGGCTCCTGCGACTGTCTCAATGCAGCGCTTCACAGTAGACCTTTCCGACATTGAGCGGCATATGCGCGTCGGCGGGCACGACCACTTCGGCACGACAAACAATACCCTCGACGCGAATATCGGCATGATAAGTCCCGGGCGGGGCATCCTCGATGTAGAACGCGCCATCGCCGGCCGTAAACCACTGCAGTTGCGAGGTTTCCGACACAAGCGGTGCATCGATGCCTCCCAGCGGCCGTTCCACCACTCCTCGGCGCAGGAGCAGGAGACCGCTTAGCGCGCGCTGCGGATGCAGCGCGAAATCCACGAGTACGCCCCCGCGCAGCGCGGGCACGACGACGACGCTATTCTGGCCGATGATGGTATCGAAGGGAACGGTATTCGGATCCAGGGTGAACCTGTTTTCGACGTAGGACCCCACCGTGGGCGCAAACAACGTGCCCTCGCGGCCGGTGCGGCCCGCGTCTTGGCTGTTCTGGAACACACGCACGTCGGCCAGGGTTCCGGCCTTGACCACGGCGAAACTGTCGTAGATGGGACGCGTGAAGGTGCCGACGCCGCCGACGTAGGCGAATGCTCCGGCCACCGACGCTTGCGCGGTCGTCGAGTTGGCGTCGGCGCCGAAGGAACGCGCGATGCCGAGCGTGTACTCCTGGTGTTCGGTATTGACCTGGATCTGCGGCTGGGCCAGGTTCACGCCGGCACTGCGCTGCAGGTCGACGCGGTAGCCGAAGCCCGGCCCGATCGGAGCCGTGCGGGCGACTTCGGCGTCGTACTCGGTGCCGCTGCCGGGCGTGCGCTGAATGCGCGCCGTCGCCGTCGCGCCGTCGCCGAAAAAGTAGTTGACGCTCAACGCCGCGGAGACGCCTGATTGCGCGCCCGCCTGTCCGCTGAGGTGCCCCAGCGTCGCGTCGATATTCCAGCGCGCCGACGGCGAGATGTTGTAGCGAAGCGTGAAGCTATTCTGCCGGCTGCCATCTTCGAATTCGCTGCGAGTCGCCGTCGCGGTAAACGTGCCGTAGCGCGGAGAGCCATAGCTGATCTGCACACCGGCGTCCTTCAGCGGCACGAATTGCGGCAGCAGAGTTGCCGCGGGCAGGAAGCCCTGCCGCAGGTGCCGGTAGTTGAGGTCGAGCCCGAAGCCGTCGGCCGAATACGAATAGAGGAGGTTGACGCCGGCCGCGACGCGTCCGGTGTCTTGCGGACGGCCTGCCGCCGCTTCGGCGCCGAACACGCCCAGATCACCCAGGCGCACCGTCGCGTCGGCACCCGCGGTCGCGTAATCCGGCGTGCGGTCGGCGTGCGCACCCACGCTGAGCGAGTCGCTCAGACCGAACCGGTGCGCGACGGCGAAGCCCAGGCCGTGGTACTTATCGCTGCCCACGCCCGTCTCGGGCCGGACCAATCCAGCCGCATAGGTGAATTCGTCGAAGCCGGCGCGCAGCAGCCGGTCGGACAGGTAGGTTGAGCTGCTCGAACGCTGAATCACCTGACCCAGCTGGTCGCGGACGACCACCTCGACATGGCGCAGCCCCGCGTAACGCGTGATGTTGTCGAGCTCGAACGTTCCCGGCTTGACCGGTGCACTGTAGACGCGAACCCCGTCGACATACACTTCGACCTCCCCGGACACCGGCGTCGCGCCGGTGAAGTGCGCGGTCGGGGTCGTGATCAAGCTTGGGTCCATCGAATACGCGCGATAGAAACCGACGCCGCCGAGCTGGAGCGACTGACCGAGGTCACCGGTCGACGCCGCTTGATCGCCGACGATGAAGCGCGCGAGCCTTTCGTACCAGTCATAGGTGGCGCTGGTGCCCAGCCGGGTGAAGGTGTCGCCGGTCTGGTCGTTCAGATAGTTGGTCTGGTTGTCGAACAGCCAGCGGCTCTTGCGGACCGCGAGCTCAGTGTTGACGCCGTAGCTACCGCGCTGGTGGTCGACGCCCACCCAGTTGAGCTCATAGTTGAAAAACGCGCTCGTGTCATACGTGGGAATGACATGCGGCGCCGGCGTGAGGTCGACGTGCTGCTGTCCGAAGACGGCCGGATCGGCGACCAGATCGATGCGGTTGTCGGCCTGGTTGATTGCGATGGTGACCTGCCGGATCGAGCTCAGCACCAGATAGCGCCGGCCTTCAATGGTGACACCGTCGCCGATCGCGTCCTGCAACCCGAGCTGCCGCAACTCGGTGTCGGCGATCAGCCAGCGATCGCCATCCTTCATGACGAAATGGTCGCCTCTCGGCTGGCCGTTCACCGTGATGGTCATGATCGTCGGCACCGGATCGGCGCTGGCTGCAACGGCAACCGCGACCAGGGCGGCGGCAAGAATGCCGCGCCAACGATGTCGGCTTGGCTGCGCCACGGCATCAGGACTGGCACACATCGGCCGCCGCAACGCTTGCCGCGAGGACGGTGCGGGTGGTTTGAATCCGCAATTCCAGCGAAGGGCCCGCGCAGGCTTCCGGCGGTATCGCGAGCTCGTATCGGCGCGTGGTCCCGGGGAGCAGGTACCAGGACGAGACATCCTTCACCGGCGCTCCGTTGGCGGAAATGGTCTCGACATTGAAGTGGACGTTGCCGGTGTTCCTGATCTCCAGCGTCAGCTTTCGCGCCCCGTGCCCGACGACTTCGGCGCTTCCCGCGACGTGGTCGACGACCGGGGCCACGAAAACGGGCACACCGAACTTGATGACGACTGCAATGCTCGCGCCTCCGCCTTCCGCATTCGCGGGCGCCTGCTCCTCGAGGAAAACGCGGTAGCTGCGCTCGACATCGCCTGGCTCGCGAAGCGTGCCGATGCGCACGATGCGCGGCTCGTTTCCTTCGACCCGCAGCAGCGGCGGCGTGACCACCAGGTCGTTAGTAGGCGTGTAGACGTCGCCGCCGTCGGCGTTCTGCGTCCACAGGGACGGGCTGTTCCTGAATACCAGCGGGTGATCGTCCTCGCTGGTCACCGTGACGGCGCTGATGCGCACCGACGCACTGAAATCCACGCGGATCGGCGCCACGCTGAAGCGACCCGCGAAGACCGGGAGCGAGCATGCCGCCAGGACACCGCAGAGCGCGATGCGCAACATGGGATGCAGTCCAATCATCGGCGAGCCGCGACGGCCACAAAAAAACGAGCCGCCGGATCGCTCCAGCGGCGTCGTTGGGTGGCGCGAGCAACGCCTGGTCACGGATTGACGGCCATTTGCACCGTGTCGGTGTAGCTACCCACTGTGGCGTTGATGTAGTTCGCGTTCAGAACGCTGCCGGTGACTGCGAAGGTGATCGCGGTCGACTTGCCCGCGCCCGTTCCGCTGGCGGCGGCGGGGAGGGTCAGCGAGTACGGTATCAGATCGCTTGCCCCAGGGCCCTTCATCTGGCGAGTCGAGCTCCCGGCGTTATAGTTGTTGCCGTTGCCGGCGGCCACCGTGTAGCTCGCACCCTTGGTGCACCAGAAGCTGATCGTCGAGCTGCCCGAACCATTGCTGGCGCTGGCGGGGTCGAGGTTGCCGAAGTCCAGCGTTGGCGTGCTGTTGAACTTGCAGCTGCCGACGACAGCGGCCTGCACTGTCATATTCGAGGTATCGGCAGCATACGCCGCCGAGGCTGCGATCAGACCGACGCTCATGCCGAGTGCGGCGGCGAGTTTGCTTGCGTTCATCGTTGCTCTCCCATTCAAAAGTTGATCGAGGCTTTCGGCGCCTCGGACGTGTGTCTTTAGCTTGGCAGGCACCTCAAAAGCAACGGTCATGCCAGGATGGCAAAGATTTACAAGACGAAGTCATATCTCATTGTTTAAAAATGTATTTTTATTTTAATATTGCGGCTGCGCCTAGGCGTTCGTACCCCACAAACCGCGCCGGCGGCGCGCTCGACAGGCGCCGCCGCGATCGAATGTGACGAATATGACAGCCCGGCGGAGAAAGCCGGGCGGGTGCTGCGCCCCTAGCCGGGCAGTTCGAAGCCTTGCTCGGCGAACAGCCGCGTGCAGGCGTCGACGACGGCCGGGTCGTAGGACGACCCCCGCTGCTTGGCCAACTCCTCCAGGGCGGCGCCGACGCCCAGACTCGGCCGGTATGGGCGGTCGGAAAGCATGGCCTCCATCGCATCGGCGACCGCCAGCACCTTGGCTTCGATCAGCAGTTCGGACCCGGCAAGCCCCCGCGGATAGCCGGTGCCGTCGATGCGCTCATGGTGCTGCAGGATGATTTCGGCGATCGGCCACGGAAATTCGATGTTCTGCAATATGCGGTGGGCGACTTCCGGATGCGATTGAACCAGCAGGCGCTCGACGGCGGTCAGCTTGCCGGGCTTGACCAGAACCTCGATCGGAATCTTGAAGCTGCCCAGGTCATGGATCAGCGCGGCAAGACGCGTGCCCTCAAGCTGGTCCGGCGACAAGGGCAGATCGGTGCCGATCGCCTGCGCCAGTGCGGCGACGCGGCGGCCGTGGCTGCCATTGCCGGGGTCGTTGAGCTCGATGGCTGCGGCAAAGGCGTCGATGGTTGCTTCGAGGTTGCGCCGCAGGCGTCCATTGTCGTCCTGGCCGCTCGCGACACTGGGCACCGTGTCGGCCTTGGCCGCAGGGCGCTGCCGCAGAATGTGGATGCAACAGGTCGTGCCGCCGGAATCGTCCTGCAACGGCTGCGTACGGCCGCTGAAGGCATCGCCGCTCGCAAGGGCGACCTCGAATTCATTGAGCGTGCACGGCGCCGGTTTCCCCTCCGTCGCGTTGAGCCCGCCCGCCGCCTCCGGCATGACGTCCCGGAAAGGCCGGCCCAGAAGATCGCCCGCCGGCACGCCGGCTCGCGCCGCGTAGGCCTGGTTGACCCGCATCAGGCAGCCGCCTTCGTCGTGCATGAACACCAGGTCGGACACGGCGTCGATCGCGGCCGCCCAAGCGCGCAACGCCGTGTTCAGCGTATGCGGGTCGGTGGCCGGGCGCGCCGTTGGGCGTCCCGATCGTGACTGTCCCTGCTGACGGCTCATCTCGGGCTCGATTCCATCGGGGTTGGTGCGAACCTGTCCATGCCGCCATCATAGCCGCGAAGGCTCACCGCCGCCCGGTGGCGCATCGCGCATGCCCCGGCTGCGATGCTTGGACGGGCCGTCGCGGCGCGACAGGTTGCATGCCGTGATGATCAGCGCGACATGCGTCAACGCCTGCGGAAAATTGCCGAGCTGGCGCCGGGCGGCCGGATCGTACTCTTCGGCCAGCAGCCCAACGTCGTTACGCAAGCCGAGGAGACGCTTGAACAAGCGTTCGGCTTCGGCATGTCGCCCGGCGAGACTCAAGTTGTCAGCGAGCCAGAATGAGCATGGCAGGAAAAGTCCCTCGCCGGACGGTAGGGCGTCGACGTCGGGCAGGTTGCGGTAGCGCGCGACCAGCCCGTCGACGACGAGGTCACGACGGACCGCTGCCAAGGTGCCGCGCACGCGCGGGTCCTCCGCCGGCAGGAAGCCGACTATCGGCAGCAGCAACAAGCTCGCGTCGACCTCGCGCGAGCCGTAATACTGGACGAAAGTATTGCGCCCAGCGTCGTAGCCCTTGCGGCAAACCTGGGCATGGATCCGGGCGCGCAGCGCCCGCCAGCGTTTGACCGGCCCGGCCAAGCCGTACTGCTCGACTGCCTTGATCGCCCGATCGAAGGCGACCCAGACCATGACCTTGGAGTGTGTGTACTGGCGCCTCGGCCCGCGCATTTCCCAGATGCCGTTGTCCGGCTCGGTCCAGCTCCTTTCCAGATACTGCAAGAGCGCGCACTCGAAGTTCCACGCGTCGGCATCCGGGTCGAGGCCGGCGCTCCGCGCGAGCTGCAGCGCCTCGATCACCTGCCCGTAGATGTCGAGCTGCGACTGAATCGCGGCGGCGTTACCGATGCGCACCGGCGCGGAATTCTCGTAGCCGGGCAACCAGGGCAGCGTGTATTCGGTCAGCTGGCGCTCGCCCGATAAGCCGTACACCGTCTGCATGTCTTCCGGCCTGCCAGCGGCAGCGCGCAGCAGCCAGCGCCGCCAGGCATGCGCCTCCTCGCGATAGCCGGCGAGCAGCAGAGCGTAGAGCGTGAAGGTCGCGTCGCGCGGCCAGCAGTAACGGTAATCCCAGTTGCGCACGCCGCCGATCGATTCGGGCAGCGATGTCGTTACCGCTGCGACGATGCCGCCGGTCGGCGCATAGGTCAGCGCCTTCAAGGTGATCAGCGAACGCACGACCGCGTCGCGCCAGCGTCCGTTGTAGCTGCACCGGGCGGACCAGTCGCTCCAGTAGCGTGCAGTCGCGTCGACTGCCGCATCGGGGTCGATCGGCAGCGGGCGCGGCAAGTGCGAGGCAAAATGCGTCAGCACGAAGGCAACGCGCTCGCCGCGGGCGACGTTGAACGAGGCGACCGTCGTGAATCCCTTGCCTTGCACAGGCACACCGGAGCGCAACTCCAGCGATTCCGGTCCGGCGGTCGCGAGCAGCGCCCCGTCGGCGCGCCGGACCCAGGGCACGATCACGCCATAGCCGCCGCGGATGACGAGCTCCATGCGCATGCGCACACGCCCGCGCAAGCCCTCGACGATGCGCACGACATCGGTACGCTCCTCCCAGGCAGGCATGCAGTCGACGACGCGCACCATCCCACCCGCGGTGTGGAAGTCGGTTTCCAGTACCAGCGTCTGGTCTCGGTACCGGCGCTCGGCCCGGCGCACAGCGCCCCGCGGCGCGAGCAACCAACGGCCATGCTCGGACGTGCCTAGGAGCGCCGCGAAGCATGCCGGCGCATCGAAGCGCGGTGCGCACAGCCAGTCGATCGAGCCGTTACGCCCGACCAGCGCCGCGGTGCGGTTGTTGCCGATAATCGCGTAGTCTTCGATCCGCATCGTCATCTGGAGAAGTCGAGGCGTTGCTCTTTCCTAGGATGCGTTCGCCCGGGCTATCGTTCCGGTGGCGCAACGGCGCCGGTTGCCTGCCGCATCGTTGGCCGGGCCTCGCGCACGCGCTATAGTTCGGCGCGGGCGTCACCGGGCCGTTTCAAGGGCTCGGCCCAGCTGGACATCGCGATCATCCACGAGGAGGCATCATGCAAGCAACCGCCGTCACGGGCGCGCCGACGCGTATCTGGTATCGGCTGGCATTACTGTATTTCGTCCTCGGCACGGGACTGGGCGTTTATATGGGCATGTCGGAGGACCACACGTTGTTCCCGGTGCACGCGCATCTGAACCTTCTCGGCTGGGCCTCGCTGGCGCTTACCGGATTTATCTACGAGCGCTTCCCGGCGGCCAGCGCGTCGATCTGGTGCCGGGTGCATTTCTGGCTGTACAACCTCGCACTGCCGGTGGCGATGATCGCGCTGGTGCTGCTGTTCAAGGGTGACGCGGCGTTCGGCCCGGTCGCAGGAATCGCATCGATCGTGCTATTTGCCTCGATCGTCATTTTCGCCGTCAA
This sequence comes from Betaproteobacteria bacterium, assembly GCA_003153475.1. Lineage (GTDB taxonomy): Bacteria > Pseudomonadota > Gammaproteobacteria > Burkholderiales > Casimicrobiaceae > PALSA-1003. The sequence continues at coordinate 45,557 of PLYT01000031.1, forward strand.
TGTCTGGCGCAACAGCGCTTCCTGACCGTCGGCGATGACGCTTCCCGCTGCCGGCCGACCGCCGGCGCTCGAAGTCGCCGGCCCCATGGCTACGATACGCCTGCGCCGGCCGGCCGAGCACAATCGCATCGATCCGGACGACGTCGCGATCATCCGCGGCTATCTGGATGCCGGGAAGCATTATCCGGCGGCGCGGGCGCTGGTATTCACCGGGACCGGGGAGACGAGCTTCAGCTCGGGTTACACGGTCGATGCGATCGTCGGTCGCCTTGACCGCCATTTCGAAGAGCTGCTCGATGCGATCGAGCGATTTCCGCTGCCCACGATCTGCGCGCTGAACGGCAGCGTCTACGGAGGGGCGACCGATCTTGCGCTGTGCTGCGACTTCCGCCTCGGCGTACGGGGCTCGCGGATGTTCATGCCGGCGGCGAAATTCGGACTCCATTACTATCCAGGCGGCCTGCGGCGTGCGGTGGCGGCGCTTGGTGCCGCGCAGGCCAAGCGCGTATTCCTGACGGCGCAGACGATCGACGCCGCCGAAATGCTGCGCATCGGCTTCCTGACCGAGCTCGTCGAACGCCACGACTTGACCCGCCGGGTAGACGCCTATGTCGCAGCGCTCGCCGAATGCGAGCCGGGGGTCGTCCGGTCGATGAAGCGCCAGATCGACGCGATCGCGGCCGGCGAACGAGCCGCCGGCGAATCGCGCGCTGCATACGAAGCCTCACTCGCATCGGACGAGCTGCGCCGGCGTCTGGCCAGAACGGGGCGCCAAGGCTAGACGTTCGCTTCGCCGCATTCCTACGCCTGCGGTCCGCGCATGCTTACAGCAGAATCGGCGATTCGCCGATGGCGTGCAACGTGCGCCTGCGCATAATGGACTCAGGCAGGGCAGACCCGAATTGCAGCTACCGGTCGATTGCCTCAGGTTGACCGGACGGTCTGTTGCCTGCCCTTTCCTTTGGGTCCGCCGAGCAACATCCAAGTCAGCCTCGTCCAGCCTCGAGTGTATGACGTAGGTGACTTCGTCGGAGTTTCTCACGGCAACGCCGCGCGCCGCATGAGATAGCCAAAATCACAGTTCGCTCCGCGAAGATGTCTTCTTCATTCCACTATTGATTCGTCCGGAGGGGAGAGTAAGCTCCGCCACTCACGGGGCACAACGTCAGTGTCTGCGCATGGGGCAGAGATGGGTGATTTCTCCGAAACGGTCGCAAACTTCCCACCCGAGCAGCGAGCGATCCGGGAGAAGTGTTTCCATCCGGCACGTACGTTCATCGAGTTCGCGCGGGAAGAGATCGACCAATCGATCTCCAGGCGTTTCGAACAACAAGTCGCAAGATATCCTGAACGAATCGCCGTCAGGAGTACGCAGCATACCTTCACTTATGGCGAGTTGAACCGAGCCGCCAATCGCGTGGCGCGCGCCATCCTAGATCGGTCGGACACTCAGCGGCAGCCGATTGCCGTACTTTTCGAACACGGCGCGCCGTTCGTTATCGCCTCGCTCGGCGTGTTGAAAGCGGGCAAGGTTCAAGTGTCGCTGGAGAGCAGCTTCCCGCAAGCCAGGCTCAGGTACGTGCTGGAGCAATCCAACGCCGGCATGCTGGTAACCGATAACGCAAACCTCCGGTTGGCGCGGCAGTTAGCCGATATTCCCGTGGTCAATATCGACGAGATCGGCGGGCTCTTTTCTGACGAGAATCCCGGCGTGGCTATCGGGACGGATTCTTGTGCCGCGATCGCCTATACCTCCGGCTCGACAGGCGCTCCGAAGGGCATCGTCTGGAATCATCGCGGCGTGCTGCACGCGGTGATGCGTCACACCAACATGTTCCAGATATGCATGGACGACCGGATCGTCATGTTTCGCGCAAGTCTGCGACCATGCCTTTACGCTCTCCTCAACGGCGCCACCTATTATCCCGTGGCGCTTCGAGGCGAAACGGTGCTCGCTCTTGCCGAGTGGCTGACCGAGGAAAAAATTACGATCTATCGGGCGGCCGTATCCACCTTCCGCAGCTTCGCCGGCGCGCTCGCCGCCGGCGAAGATTTTCCGCATTTGCGGTTGATTCTGTTGTTTGGTGAGCCAGCGTACCGCGCTGATGTAGAGCTGTATCGACGGCATTTCGCTCGGGCGAGCATTCTCGCCGGCTCGTTGGGATGTTTGGAATTTGACGACTACGCATACTACTTTGCCGATCGCACGGCTCCGCTCCGAGGCCACGTCGTACCCGGAGGCTATCCGATTACCGAGGCGGATATCCTGTTGCTCGACGACGGCGGTCGTCCCGTCGGCCCTGATCAGATTGGTGAGATCGCCATCAGCAGCCGTTACAACCCCGTTGGTTATTGGCAGAAGTCCGATCTCGCCCCGATCGCATTGCCGCGCCGTGCGGGAAGGGAAGACGAGAGCATCTACTCCACCGGCGATCTTGGGCGCAGAAGCGCAGATGGGTGTCTCTTCCATCACGGCCGTAAGGACTTCCAGGTCAAGATACGCGGCTACCGCGTCCAGCTGACGGAGATAGAGGCAGCTCTCCTCGACATCGACGGTATCGAGGCGGCCGCAGTCGCCGCCTGGGAGGACGAGCCTGGAAACAAGCGCCTCGTAGCGTATATCGTCCGGGCAGGAGCGCACATCCCGGCGGTCACCGAGCTTCGGCGCATACTCGGCGACAAGCTGCCTGACTATATGTTGCCTTCCACCTTCATCACGCTCGATTCCTTGCCTCTGACCGCGACCGGCAAAGTCGATCGTCTTGCGCTCCCATTCCCAGGCCGAACACGAGCGGCGCTGGAGAGCACTTTCGTCGCACCGCGCGCGCCACTGGAGGAAAAGTTGGCGCAACTCTGGGCCGATGTGCTTGGCCTGGACAGAGTCGGCTTGCACGATCGGTTTCTTGACTTGGGTGGTGACTCGTTGCTGGCGACCCAGCTGGTATCGCGGGTGCTCGTGCAGTTTCACGCAAAAGTCTCCCTGCGCGCCCTGTTTGACGCGCCGACGGTTGCAGATATGTCAGCGCTCCTCGTCGAAAATGACAGCGACGAGAGCCATTACCAGATCGTCGCAGAGTTGGAGACGTTGCGGAGACGACGCGCGCGTTCTTAAGAAGGCGCTTCGGCATCCATGACAGACAATTCTGTTGCCCGCCTCTGGGCGATCACCTGCTACTTCAACCCGGTTGGATACAGGCGGCGGCTTGGGAACTATCGTGTATTCCACCAACGTCTCGCGATTCCTCTTGTAACCGTGGAACTCGCGTTTGACGGCGTTTTTCAGCTCTGCAACGAAGACGCCGATATCCTCGTGCAGATTCATGGCCGTGACGTCATGTGGCAAAAAGAGCGTCTGCTCAATATCGCCCTGGAGTGGGTGCCGAAGAATTGCGATAAGATCGCCTGGCTTGATTGTGATATCGTTTTCGACAACGAAGATTGGGCGGAGCAGGCCAGTCGTGCGCTCGACGCTTCCGCGGTCGTCCACCTCTTTCACGAACGCCATGATCTCCCACGGCACGCGACCGTTGATGATCTGCGGTCTTGGAACGCACCCGCGACCTCTTACTCCGTCGTCTCCAAGCTCGGGGCCGGCGAAGCGAGCCCCGAAGATCTCTTCTCGGCCAATGCGCCACTGGAGCGGGGCTCCACGGCCGGTCTTGCCTGGGCAGGCCGCCGCCAGGTCCTCGAAGAGCATCGGCTATATGACGCTTGCATTTTGGGCACGGGAGATCGTGCAATACTATGCGCAGCGCTTGGAAAGCTGGACTTTGGCGCCCGCACTACACTCATGAATGATCGGTGGAGGCGACACTATCTGGCATGGGCTCGTCCTTATTCGGAGAGCGTCATGGGTCGTGTCGGCTGGGTTCAAGGAAGGCTGTTTCATCTGTGGCACGGGGAGATCGAAGACCGTAAGTACGGAGAACGCCACGGCAGACTGCAGGCCTTCGACTTCGACCCGTTTGACGATATCGCGCTCGACGATGGCGGTTGTTGGCGCTGGAATTCGGACAAGAAGGCGCTGCACGCATTCGTGAGAAGCTACTTTGAGTCGAGAAACGAAGACGGCGCGCTAAGGTCATGAGTCGGGATACGGCGACGGATCGGTCGGCCGGGTCGCCTTTGTGTGGCTGGAGACTGCCGATCGAGGCACGCCACAATCCGCAAGGCACAATGCAATGACCAGCCCCGAGGGCGCGCCTTGAGCCCCGATGCCGATCGCATCGCGGGAACGAGCACTGATCGCGCCGATGATCGAGCCGCGGCCGACGATTCGTACTCCGAAATCATGTCGTTCGGGCAGCAGCGTCTGTGGGTTCTGGACAAGCTGCTGCCGGACCGCTCAGTCTACAACGCCCCCCGGGTGCAGCGATTGGCGGGTCGGCTGGACGTGGCGGCGCTGGAAGCGAGCATCGGCGAAATTCGCAATCGCCACGACGCGCTGCGCACGCGCTTCGCCATCGTCGATGGCCAGCCACGACAGCTGGTCGCGCCGTCTTCGCCGCTGCGTCTTCATGTCGACGACCTGTCAGCGCTTCCCGCCGGGGTCCGCGCGGTCGAAGCCCGTCGGGTGGCCGAGGTATTCTGTCGCGCGCCATTCGATCTCGAGCGCGGACCGCTGTTCACCGCGCAGCTGCTGCGGCTCGAGGCCGACGAGCACTGGCTGCTGTTGAACATGCACCACATCGTCACCGACCATTGGTCGAGCGCCATTTTTTCGCGCGAGCTGGCAGCGCTATACGCGGCGTTCCACGGGGGACTTGCCTCACCGTTGCCGGCACTGCCGGTGCAATACGCCGATTTCGCGGCCTGGCAGCGCGAATGGCTTCAAGGTCCGGCGCTGGAACGTCAGCTCGATTACTGGCGAGCTGCGTTGGCCGATCTGCCGGCGCTGGAGTTGCCGTTCGATCGGCCACGGCCCGCCGTCGCGAGCGCGCGCGGCGGTCGAGTGCCGTTCACGATCGACTCAATGCTGACGTCGGCGCTGAAGGCGCTGGGTCTGCGTGAAGGGGCGACGCTGTTCATGACCTTGCTGGCGGCCTTTCAGGTGCTGTTGCACAGGTACAGTGGACGGGATGACATCGCCGTCGGCGTGCCGATCGCCGGCCGCAGCCGTCCCGAGCTCGAGGGACTGATTGGGTTTTTCGTTAATACGCTGGTGTTGCGCGGCGACTTGAATGGCGATCCATCGTTCGCCGATTACCTGGCCCGCGTGCGAACCCGTTCGCTCGACGCCTACGCGCACCAGGATCTGCCGTTCGAAAAACTGGTCGAAGATCTCGCGCCCAGCCGCGAACTGTCGCGCAATCCGCTGTTCCAGATTTCCTTTGCGCTGCAAAACACCCCGCCGCAGGATTGGCGCCTCGCGGGTCTGAACGTGCAGGCGATCGATGGCATCGTCGACAACAACGCAAAGTTCGATCTCTCCGTTGCCGTGATAGAACGCGCGGGACGGCTGGACGGACGCATCGAATATTCAGCAGCGCTGTTCGACCGGCCGACGATCGAAAACATGGTGGCGCAGTGGCGCAGCCTGCTTGCGGCGATCGTCGCAAACCCCGCCGAGCGCGTTTCCCGGCTTGCGCTGCAGAGCCCTTCGGAGCGCGCGCAACTGCTGGCGCGGTGCAACCGTGTCACGTCCGATTGCGACGCGTCGGTGCACGAGCTGTTCGCGGCGCAAGCCGCGCGCGCACCGGCTTCGATCGCCCTGCGTGACGGACCCACCGCGCTGACTTACGGCGAGCTCGATGGACGCGCCAATCAGCTGGCACGTTACCTTGTCGCTCAGGGCGTGCGTCGCGAGTCCCTGGTCGCGGTCGCGATGGAGCGCGGGGCCGACATGACGCTCGCGTTACTGGGGATACTCAAGGCCGGGGCCGCTTACTTGCCGCTCGACCCCGCGCTTCCAACCGCGTGGCTGGCGTCGATGCTCGAGGAGGCCGGGCCGCGGTTGGTGCTGACGCAGCAGCACCTGCTCGATCGCGTGCCCGAAGGCGCGGCGCGCGTCTGCTGCATCGACCGCGACTGGGCGGAAATCGGCACCCACGACCGCTCGGACCCGGGCAATCGCGCGATGGGCGACGATGCGGCGTATGTGATGTACACCTCGGGTTCGACCGGGCGCCCGAAAGGCGTCGTCATTCCGCACCGCGCGATCGTTCGGCTTGTCACCGCGACCGACTACCTGCAACTTGGCCCGGGCGATGTCGTCGCACACATCGCCAATCCCGCCTTCGATGCGTCGACATTCGAAATCTGGGGCGCATTGTTGAACGGCGGCCAGCTCGCTTCGATCTCGTATCAGACGATGCTTTCCCCGGCGGCATTTGCCAACGCGCTCGACGACCACGCGGTGACGGCGATGTTCGTCACCACGGCACTGTTCAATCAGCTCGTGCGCGCCAAGCCTGCGCTGTTCCATGGCCGCGACGTGCTGTTCGGCGGCGAAGCGGCCGAGCCGCGGTCGGTCGAGACGGCGCTGCGCGAGGGCCGCCCGCGCAGGCTGTTGCACGTCTATGGCCCTACCGAGACCACGACCTTCGCGACCTGGCACGAAGTGCGGGAGGTGGCAGCCGATGCGGCGACCGTGCCCATCGGCAGGCCGCTCGCGAACACCGAGGTCTATGTTCTCGATCATCTGCGAGAACCGGCGCCGATCGGCGTCCCGGGCGAAATCTATATCGGCGGACCGGGGCTGGCCAAGGGTTACTTCAAGCGCCCCGAGCTCACTGCCGAACGTTTCGTCCCGCATCCGTTCGACTCGGCGCCCGGAGCGCGCCTCTACCGGACGGGCGACCGCGCGCGCATCCGCGCCGACGGCGCGCTCGAGTTCCTTGGCCGGCGCGATCGCCAGGTGAAGATCCGCGGCCACCGTATCGAGGTCGACGAAGTGGAGGCGGCGCTGCAACGATTGCCGCAGGTTGCCGAAGCCGTCGTGCTCGTGCATGGCGACACATCCGATACCCGTCAACTGACCGCGTACATCGTCGCGGCGCCGGGCACGCAGCCGACGCCGGCCGACCTGTGGGCACAGTTGCGCCAGACGCATCCGGACTATATGGCGCCGGCGGCGATCATCATCCTCGTCGCGATGCCACTGACGCCGAATGGCAAGGTCGATCGCCGCGCGCTGCCGGCGCCGGGCGACCTGGCGCAGCAGCGCACCGGCTGGCACGTCCCGCCGCAGGACCCGCTCGACTTCATGGTGGCGGCGATCTGGGAGGAGCTGCTTGGGGTGCGCGACATCGGCATCAGCGACAATTTCTTCGATCTGGGCGGCCATTCGCTGCTGGCGGCGCAAATGATCGATGCGATCGAGCGCGTCTCGGGTTGCCGGCTACCGCTGACGGCGCTGTTCGCAGGGCCGACGATCGGGCATCTGACTCGCGCGATCAGGAGCAGCGCACGCGAGGACCGAGCACCGCTGGTCGCACTCAATGCCCGCGGCAACCGACCGCCGTTCTTCTTTCTGCACGGCGATTTCACCGGCGGCGGCTTTTTCAGCCACAAGCTCGCCCGTGCCTTGGGCGACGATCAGCCGTTCTACGCGGTCCACCCCCATGGGCTGATCGATCCGGACGTGCCCGATTCGATCGAGGCGATGGCGGCCGAGCGCCTGCCCGCCGTGCGCGCGGCGCGCGCGCGCGGACCGTACGTTCTGGGCGGTCATTGCGCCGGCGGCATGGTCGCGCTGGAGATTGCCCGACAACTGACGCGCGCGGGAGAGGAAGTATCCTGCGTCGTGATGATCGACACCGTTGCACCGCAAGCGGCGAAGCTGGTTTTCCCCGGCCTCAGCGTCGGAACCGAAGTGCAGCAGCGCTCGCGCCGGCGTTCCGCGACGGCGGCGCCCATCGAGGAGGACTCGGGCAACGCATTTGCGCGCTACCGCGGCGCCATCAAAAGATATGCTCCAGCCCCGTATGCAGGCCGCGTTGTCGTGCTGCGTCCCGAAAATCATCTCGACATGCGTCCGGCGATGGGCTGGAGCCGGTTCATCCCGGACGCAGAGATGATCGTCGTCCCCGGCGATCACCACACGGTAGTCACCCGTCACATCGATGCCACTGCTGCGCAGGTGCGCGCCTGCCTCGAGGTTCCGTCCTGATTACGCAGAATCAGTCGGACAACGCAACACGCCGATCACTGGTCGTCGTTGACCACCAGGTTGTCGGCGACGAATCGCGCATCGTCGCCCCGATAGATCACGCAATCATACTCTGCCGGAGCGCTGGTCAGCGTGCGCATCGGAAGGCCAGGAAAGCGCTGGCTGAGCCCGGTGAGCTCTGCACCGCAGACAGCAGCGCTGAACCAGGCGACGTTCTCGTTGATCGACGGCTCGGGGTCGCCGACGTTCCAGACGACCTCGGTGTCGCCGTTCGACAGGACGACCATTGCCTGGCTCTGCGAGGCATAGAGACAACTTGACGAAAGGGCCACTGCCAGCAGCACGCGCATCGCGTTCATTTGATTTTCCTTCTCAACAGTTGGGCGCGTATTCGCGCCGTACCCTCGGTTGGTGTCAGTTCGAGGAGGTCGTATCCATGGCGTCGTCACTATCGCGCGCGCAGGCTCGATCTTTCAATCGGCGCGGGGATGATTGCGTTGTAAGACTCGCGGCCGCGAACGGGTTCGATGGCGACTGCTGCTTGTCGGAGAACGAACGGCAGCGCGTAGGAGAGGACCGCAGCCGTCAGGATGTGGCCTAGGGACCGCACAGGTCGGGAACTTCTGACCCGCGATGAAGCCCAAACTTACTGGGCTGTCGGTCTTTCCGCTTGAGCTGGTTGCTTCGAGGGCACGAGCGAGCTAAAAGCGACTGTGCGAATCGCTGAACGGGCCCAACGGACTTTGCGGCTGATACGCGGAGTCATGCCCAGAGACCGGCGTACCCAGAACGGCGGCGTCGCCGGCCGCATAGGAGTCGAGCAGTTTTTTTGCCCGCATTTCCGCGTAGCGCCGCGCCTCGGCCGGCCAGTCGAACAGGCGATCCGAAAAGCTCGCCGCGTAGCCCAAGCTGTCTTTCATGAACGTGACGCCGCATAACCAGCGGATGCGGCGATCCTTCCTGCTTTCCCAGACTTCGAGCTGTACGTCGAAGCCGCGATACCTGAAGCCGTCATCCATGATTGCCACGCCAGCTGATCCGACGAGACATTCTGCACGGCGAATGTGAAGGCTTGAAGTCAGCGTGCGTCCGCAAGCCGCAGGCCGGCGCGAAACTCCTTGAGGATCTCGTCCATCACCCAGGCGGTGCGCGCCGCGCTCGTCCCGGTGCTCGGGCAACGCCCCTGCCCGTTCAACTCGTCTACGATCGTCTGAATCAGCGGCTGGTGCACGTGCGGAGGATCGGCAGCCGGGAACTCTTCCACCTTGTTGTCGCGTAAAAGCCGGATCGGCAACGCTTGCGACGTAGAAAACTGCATTCGGCCACGTTCGCCGACGATCTCGTTCATCTCGTAGTCTTCACCCGCTGCGTAGCACCACGTCCCGGAACCTTGGACCCCGGACCGGAACCGGTAGGCGGCCGCGACCGTATCCTCCGCCTGATACGCACCGGACTGATTGGCAGCGATCCCGTGGGCCTCGACGATCGGACCGAACACGAAATCCAGGAAATCGAACGTGTGGCAGACACTTTCGAAAAAAAAGCCTCCGCCGCTCTTCGCCGGATCGATGCGCCAGGGCAGCGCATCGCCGTCGCCGATCTGCGGGGCTCGCGCGAACTGGCGCGAGATCACCATGCGTACCGGTCCCACCGCACCGTCTTCCACCATCTCCTGCACTTTGAGAAAGCGCGGAAGCGCGCGGCGATAGTAGCCGACCCAAAGTGGCACGCCGGCATCGCGGCACGCGTCGACCATCTGCATGCACTCGGCATGCCGCATCGCCATCGGCTTTTCGACGTAGACAGGCTTGCCCACGCGGGCGCACCGCAGCGTGTAGTCGCGATGACTGTCGGTCAGGGTCGCGATGTACACCGCATCGATGTCGGGCGCCTGGATGATCGCCTCGGCATCGTCGGTCCAGCGCACCACGCCGTGTCGGCGCGCGTAGTCTGCGGCCAGCGCGCCGTTGCGGCGCATGACGGCGACCAGCGACGAGTGGTCCGCCTTGTAGAAGCCGGGGCCGCTTTTGACCTCCGCAACGTCGCCGCACCCAATCATGCCCCAGCGTATCGTCTTCATCGGTGTCCGTTTTCCTTGGGATACTGGACTATTCTGGCAGCGGCGCGCTCGAACGCATCGCGGCGTGAAAGCAATTTCTGCTGCCCGGCGGAAATCAGCGGGTAATGGCGCCTGCGCTCGAGCTGCCCATGCAGCTGCCAGCATCCGTCGGCCGTGACCCACAGACCAGGATCGACGCGGCGCAGGTCAAGCGGTGCGGCGTAGCTGCGCAAGGTCTTGCGACCGCCGCCGGTCGAGTACTCGTGGAAGTAAGAGATCGCGAGCTCGCGCAGATCGCGGTAGATCGGATCGCGGTAGCGAAGCGCCACACCGTTGGATTTGGAGATCGCGCCCCAGCACGCGCCGCGGCGAAACAAGGTGACGACATGCGGATAATCGCTCGGGTCGCAGTCCAGCCGCATCACCCGCGGCGGCTCGCCCTGGATCCACAACGCACAGGCGGCGAGTAGCGCGCCCTCGATGCAATGCGCGCGGCGGTACGCAAGAACCTGCCGAACCGACAATACGGTCTCGCCGCCGATCTCGTGGTTGATCGGTATCGCATTGACGAACGCCTGGATCTGCTGCGGCGTGCGCAAGCGGCGCAGCGTCGCGTATTCGAGCCTGTCGAGGCCGAGGTCCTCGCGGCGGGCGACGCGCTTGGTTGTTTGCGATTCCACACGACCCATTCGCGGCTCGGTTCTCTACGGCGCGAACCTGAGTTTTGCCCTCTCGTTGTTCCCCGATATACTTGCAGCTTCCGGCTCACAGCCTTTCAGCGGGGAACCAGGTAACGGACGACCATGGATGAAGATCGCGAGCAAATCATAGTCGAATCGAATCAAAACGGTGAAAAGATATTCTCGCATGCGATGACGGAATTCGTGAGCGACCCGGAAGCTTGCTTATGCGCTAAACGCTCCATTATCGGTGACCTCATATACGGTTGGGGAAATGCCTGGAGTGCCCAGGAAGAATATCTCGGATGTTGCTTGGGGCATGCGCTGCGGGTCCGGGCGCCGATTTTGGAATGCGGGTCTGGCCTTTCCAGCCTCCTGGTCGGGGTTGTCGCCAAAAAACGTGGCTATCCGCATTGGGTCCTGGAACACATGCCGATCTGGGCCAAGAAGGTTCAAAGATACCTCGATGCGTATGAGCTGGATTCAACGGTCGTATGCACGAAGCCGCTCAGGGATTTCGGCGACTTTGCTTGGTATGATCCCCCGTTGCAGTCAATGCCTGACAGCTTTGCGTTGGTCATTTGTGATGGCCCTCCCGGGAACACAAAAGGCGGTAGGTATGGCCTCGCATCCGTTATGCGCGATCGCCTGAAGGCGGGTTGTGTCGTACTGCTCGATGATGCCGACCGCAAAAAAGAACGCGAAATCGCGAGACGCTGGACTTCGGAGCTCTGCGGTACCGTTGATATGCTCGGTCACTCTGGCGACCAGTACATCAAGATGACTTTGGTCGACAAGTCCAGCGCCATCACCCTTCCCGGCGTAGCGATGCGCTGGTCAATTGGTCAGGTGCCCTGAGCTTTCGTATCTTGTGGCAGCCACCCACGAAGAACTGCTGAACGAGTTTCCAGGTAACGGCAGCGAGGCAGTCGCCGCGGAGTCACTCCTCCGGCTCCGGGTCATTCAGACGCCGCGCAGGCGTCTGTTTTTTCGGCCAACCGGTGCTTCGTCATGCGGGCCAGATGGACTCTTCGGAACGGATGCGAGCCCCGCATTGCTGCCCTAGCCTATCGAACGTTCGATGTTCGACAACGTGTTCCGAAAACGCAACGCGACGACACGGGCGATCGCGAACATGAGATCGCAAGCCTCGCGCGGGTGCGCATCGGAGAATGCCTGGTAGTCCTGAAGGTCGAGTCGATAGAGCTCGCTGTCCGCTACGGCCCTTATCTCCGCCGAGCGCGCCTTGCTGTCGAGAAACGACAGCTCACCCACCACGGAGCCCGGATGGAACCAGCCGATCGAACTCACCCGGAAGTAGCTGACGACCGACGTCACCTCCAGAATGCCGGACCCGATGAAGTACAGCGCCCTTTCCACAGCATTCTGCCTAATGAGCATGTTGCCGCGCGGAACCCTGACGCGTTGCCCATGCGAAAACAGCGTCGCCCAGTCGGCGCGCTGCCACCGGGGCAACACCAGCGACTCTTCGTCGGGGCTCGCATCGGCCGCTGCACGAAGAAACGTCGCGACTGCAGGATCGTCGTCGGCCATACTGTCGTAGCTCTGGTGAACGATGACTGACTGAGCACGGAAAACGATACCCTCTCGTGTAGACAACGCAATACCCTTGTGTGCGGAGAACAAAAAAAACGGCCCCGTTACGGGGCCGTGATTCTTTCGTTTGGTGGAGGCGGCGTCTGCCACAGTCCGCGCCAGGCGTGGCTTTGCGGGGTGCATGGTAAATCACGCCCCTAAATACCCCCGTTTGTACCCCCGCTTCACTGTCGCTAGGCGCCGCGCGGGTTCTCACGCAAAGCCTGGAAACGCACCCCCAAGCTACTGCCATTACTGCCGTTAGAAGGCAGTAGGACGGGACAAGCTTTCCTTCTGCTCGCGACACTCCCTAAGCGCCTGTTCAGCGTTTAACCGCGCTCGATTTAGGATCTCGAACATTAGTCCGACATACAACGGTAAGACTAGAAGACCGACAAGCAATCCGACGCCGATCACGATGTGCTGCGACCAAAAGTCCGAGAAATACAAAACCAGAGAGAAGCCAAGAATTGCGGCAACCTGCGATATGCGCACGTAGCGCGGGCCGTAGCGAAAGGCATTGCCAAAGGCCACAAATAGATAGATCCAAACTACGACCGCTCCCGCCTCTCCCATCAGGAGCAGAAAGTAGGTAGTAGCGGCATTGTCCGCGACGATGCCTAGAATCCGGCGCGCCGGTGAGACTTGCGGACTGGCGAGCGTCCATAAAGTGATCGCTACTCCAATGGTAACGAATCCCGCCATCAGCCAGACCATGTACGACAGCTCCGCACTCGGCTCAGGTCGACCGACCAGTCGCAGCACCAGGCCAACGAAAACCACCGCGCCGACAGCCACGCGCAAGCTCGCCTGTCCGAGTTCGAGGCCGGGCGCTAACGCCACCATATCCGCCCAACCCTTGCGGGTAGTCCAGCTAATTGCCGTTCTCACGTTAATCTCTCCTCGCTCTATGTCCGCAGCATTATGTAACGGATCGCTGAGCCGCAAGAGTTATGCTGCGTGGTCTTGTGTTGACTGCGGCGTTGCCCCACAACTGGTCGTACTGGCGAACGGCGCCGCGAGCTCGCACAATCGGCGCATGCCCGACAACATCATGTCCCAGATTCCCGGCGAGTACCTTTCGCCCAGCCGCTACTGGCTGCCGTCACCTGAGACGGCCAGCGACGCGACGCACGAGGTGCTATGCACACTCCCGCGCTTCGGTGCCGTGCGGATCACCTATCAGCGAATGACGCACCGACATGGCAGGATGCGTAGCTGGTTCTGGACGCCGGTCTGCGCGGAGCTGCACACCGAGTCTTCTGCGCCAGACTAGAAACCTAACTTGGCTGATGTACCTGTATTTGGTCCAACAGGTCCCGCTGCGCTAGGACGGTCACAAGCTCCTGATAAACGGGCGCAGTATGCAAGGCGTTTGGCGGCAGTCGCCCCGCGGCGGCCGCGACCCGAGCAAGCTTAAGGAGGACATCCGGCAGAGCCGCCTGAGGAATGCCTGTTACCTGGGCGCCACGATAGTTGCTTAGCAGGGCTTGGATCGCCTTTGGAAGGCGCTTGTCGTCCATCTTCAGATCCGCACAGAGGAATGGCAGCTTCCATGTGTGTGGATTGTTCGCATCGCCGACGTATGCAAAGCAGTGAGCGGGCAGCCCATACTTGGGATGCAGAAGCGAGGATTGCCCTAGCACAGGTGTCAGCGTCGGTTCCTGCTGCGACGCAGGCCATTGCAGCGGCTCCTCGCAGGGACGGTAAATCCCGTGGACGCTTAGCCACCAAAGCGAACACTGTGGAGAGTCTTGGGATAGATCGACTCGAACACGATCTTTGACGACGCCGCACGCGATATCACCCGCGTAAAGGAATCGGCCATCGCTGACGGCCACTCTCTGTACCTTTTGGGCGTCTGCGTACCGACGAGCTTGGCAGAGAGCCTGATCGAAGGCGGCGCGACCGGGGAGGAGCGCACCTGGTCGCTTGGCTTCAATCACTAGCTGCTTTATCAGATTCCGGCTAAGGACGATGTCAGCGCGGCTCACCTGATATTCGAAGTCGCCCTCGCCCCAATCCAGAACACGAGTGAACAAATCTTCAAGAATGGCCTGTGCGACCATCTCGCTCTCGTTCTCGTGCTTCAGACGCTCCGACCGGCGAGCGATAAAGGCGGACCACTCGCCCCCTATCCGCCCCGTGCAGTGGCGGTAGCCAGCAAGTGCTTGATAAGCGGGTGCCGAGGCTTCCAAGGCCAGATACATTACATCGTCTCGGGAGATTCCGCAGCCGCCCTAGCACGAGACGCGGAAACCCCGATAGCGAGGTCAGTACACCTACCTCGGCCTAGCCTTCGATAGACAGCGGGCACAGCCTAACGCCGACGTTAAGCACTGTTCCGTTGTCGTACCTACACATTTGATTGCCGCCCTCGTTCCATTGACTCGTGAGGAAATGCATCATCGCGTACGCGGGGACAGCAATCGCCATTAACGTCAGCGCGACCAGCTTTTTCATGCTCACTCCTTTTTGATTAAGGGACGTTGTGCAACGGTCCGCTCATCAACGGTGCCGAATGCCTCCTAGGTAGCCCGTCGACTGGCATCCAAGATTTGTGCTAGCCGCCGAATATCTCGCCGTTAGCACATTGAATCCGACATTCATTTCAAACATGCTGAAATTGCCACCCTCACCAGAGGAGCAGCTGTACGTTCCTGTCATGCGCCCGAACTGTCCGTCTTGAGCGAACTGCCCTACAAAGGAACACTGCCCCCCGCCTAGTACCGCATAGGAAAGAGCTACGTTTGTACCGGTCTGCACAATACTCAGGCCCGCGAAACTTTCGCTCGTCCCATTCGCGAGGCCAACACACGATGCACTGGTTTGATGAACAGCGCCGACGTATGTCCCATTGTAGTCATCGTTGACGAGCGTCTGTCGCACGATGTTCTTTGTAACCGCCACGCCGTCTACTGAGTACGAAAGCGTTCCCGATTGTATGAAGGCTGAGGCCCAGGTCATCGTCCCAACGACCCTCCCGCCGAATAAAGCCGCGTTGTAAGGCTGCGATCCAAACCAAGGCCCGTTCGTTACATACATGTCGCCGGACCACACTAAGGACGTCGCCGTTGGGTTAAGCGTGCCTACATACCAAATTGGCTTGCCGGTAGGGTCATAGACAAACATCGTGAAGAAAATAAGATTGCCACGCTCAACGAGCTGGATACCCCAGCCAGACTCTGCTGGGATGTACCAAAGGTCTGACCTGTCCCTGGTTCTCCGGA
>PLYT01000030.1 GCA_003153475.1 Betaproteobacteria bacterium
TGATGTGCTGGCCGCCGGCGCCGGACGCGCGGAAAGTGTCGATGCGCACGTCTGCCGGATTGATCTCGACCTCGATCGTCTCGTCGACTTCCGGGTAGACGGAAACGCTTGCGAACGACGTATGGCGGCGCGCGTTGGAGTCGAACGGGCTTTTGCGCACCAGGCGGTGGACGCCGGTTTCGGTACGCAGGTAGCCGAATGCGTAGTCGCCGACCACCTTGACGCTGGCGCTCTTGATGCCGGCAACCTCGCCGGGTGACTCTTCCAGGATTTCGGTCTGGTAGCCGCGCCGCTCGCAATAG
Source organism: Betaproteobacteria bacterium (assembly GCA_003153475.1). Classification (GTDB taxonomy): domain Bacteria; phylum Pseudomonadota; class Gammaproteobacteria; order Burkholderiales; family Casimicrobiaceae; genus PALSA-1003. Next base: position 303 of record PLYT01000030.1, read on the forward strand.
CGCAGGTACATGCGCAGCAGCATCGCCGCCCAGTCCTGGGCCTCGGTGCCGCCGCTGCCCGCCTGGATGTCGATAAAGCAGGAGTTCGGGTCCATCGGATTGTGGAACATCCGGCGGAACTCGAGATCCTCGACCGTACCGGCGACGCCCGCGGCGTCGCGCTCCAGCGCAGCGAGCGTCGCGTCGTCGCCTTCGCCCCGCGCCAGTTCGAACAGCTCGGTCGTGTCCTTGAGCGTCCGGTCGATCCGCCGCAGGCTGTCGACGACCATCTCCAGTTGTTTTTTTTCCTTGCCGAGCTGCTGCGCGCGCTCGGGAGTTTCCCAGATGTGCGGATCTTCGAGCTCCCTCGCGACCTCCTCGAAGCGCGATGCCTTCACATCGAAGTCAAAGATACCTCCGCAGATCGGTGGCGCGATGCTGCAGATCGGCGAGCTGATTGGCGATTTGATTCAGGCGTTCGGCTTCCATTGGCACTCTTTTCGCGTTCGGTATCGATTGTTGCGATTATACCCGTGGCCGCACCTGCTCCGCCGTGCCGAGGCGTGCCGGATGTTTCCCATGCCCTCTGGAATCCCCTATGATAGTCCGAGCTCGTGGCGAAAGGCCGGTCGCTGCGGTTCGAGCGAGACCGAATGAGGAGGAAGATGAACAAATTGCTCAGATCCGTGTTCGCGCTGGCGCTTGTCGCGGGAGCTCACCAGGCGCAGGCCGCCGATCCCGGCGTGACGCCGACCTCGATCCTGATCGGCCAGTCGGCGGCATTTTCAGGGCCGGCGATGGAGCTCGGCACCGACATGCGCGCGGGCGCGCTTGCCTATTTCCAGTCGGTCAACGCCGCCGGCGGCATCAACGGACGCAAGATCGAGCTGCGCTCGCTCGACGATGGCTACGAGCCCGATCGGGCGGCGGCCAATACCAAGAAGCTGATCGACGACGGCGTGTTCCTGCTGTTCGGCTACGTCGGCACGCCCACTTCCAATGCATCCAAGCCGATTTTCACCGCCGCGAAGGTCCCCTTCGTCGGCCCGTTCACCGGCGCCGAATCGCTGCGCAACCCGCTGAACCGCTACATCTTCAACATCCGCGCCAGCTACTTCGACGAGACCGACAAGATCGTCGCACAGATGACGGGGCAGACGCTCGACCGCATCGCCGTGTTCTATCAGAATGACGATTACGGCAAGGCTGGCCTCGCCGGCGTGCAGCGCGCGATGGACAAGCGCAATCTCAAGATCATTGCGACCGACACCGTCGAGCGCAACACAGTCGACGTCGCCGCCGCCGTGAAAACGATCGCCAAGGTCGAGCCGCAGGCGGTCATCATGATCTCGGCGTACAAGTCCTGCGCCGCGTTCATCAAGGCGATGCGGGCGGCCGGCTCCAATCCGCAATTCATGAACGTCTCGTTCGTCGGCAGCAAGGCGCTCGCGCACGAAACCGGCGTCGAGGGACGCGGCGTCGGCATTTCGCAGGTCGTGCCGTTTCCGTGGAATTTCTCGGCGCCGGTGGTCAAGGAGTACCAGCAGTTGTTCGAGGCGTCGGCCAAGAGGCAGGACTATTCGTTCACCAGCCTCGAAGGATTCCTCGCCGCCAAGACGCTGGTCGAGGGCCTTCGCCGCACCGGCGGCGACCTGACGCGCGAGAAATTCGTCAATGCGATGGAAACGCTGCGTGACTTCGATCTCGGCGGCTACTGGATCACGTTCACGCCGACCAGCCACAACGGATCGAAATTCGTCGAGCTGACCGTCATCGGAAAGGACGAGCGGTTCCTTCGTTGAGGTGCCGATGAACACACCCGCCGGATTCGAGCCCGGCGTCGTGATGCCGGCTACGCTCGCGGCTGACGCGGTGTGCTTCGTCTGGCGCGACGATCGGATACTGGCCCGGACCGCAGAGCCTCCGACGCTGCCGACGCTGGCTGATGTCGACGGGCTTGGGATCGAAGGCGTTCGCCATTATCTGGGCCGCTACCGCGGCACCGATTGCGTCGCCATTCATGTCGCCAGCGACTCGCCCGACATCGACGGCTGGCAGTGGCGCGGACTGCGCTCGCTGTTCCTGCAGCTGCCGGAGGCGGAGCTTGCGCTGGCGGGCCGCGCGTTCCAGATCTCCGAGTGGGAACGCAGCCATCGCTTCTGCGGCCGCTGCGGCACGGCGATGCGCGACAAGACCCGCGAGCGCGCGAAGGAGTGTCCCGCCTGCGGCCACGTCGCCTATCCGCGCATTTCGCCAGCGATGATGGTCCTGGTAACCCGTGGTGCCGACCTGCTGCTGGCGCGCGCCAATCGCTTCCCCGGTGCGATGTACAGCGCGCTGGCCGGATTCGTCGAGGCGGGCGAATCGATCGAAGACTGCATCCATCGCGAAGTGCGCGAGGAGGTCGGCATCGAAGTGCGCGACATCTCCTATTTCACCAGCCAGGCCTGGCCCTTCCCGCACTCGCTGATGATTGCCTACAACGCCGAATACGCCGGTGGCGACATGCGTCCGTGCGACGACGAGATCGCCGATGCGCAATGGTTTTCGATCGACGCGCTGCCGCAGCTGCCTTCGCCGATCAGCGTCTCGCGCAAGCTGATCGATGCCACCGTCGAGCGCCTGAGGCAGGCGCGCGACCAGGAGGCCCTGGGCCGCCGCTGAAGCCCGGTCGGGGCTCTGCTAGAATTGCCCGTTCCTTCGGTCCCAAGCAGTCCTAATCCATGTCCACTCGCCCGTGGCTCATCATTGCCGGACTCGTCGTCGGCAACGCGGTCCTGGCGCAGCAGGCGCCGCCGCCGCCGCCGAGCTCGTCGATCACCCAGCCCGCGCCGCCACCCGGCCTGTCGGTCGAGCTCGCCGACGCCGCGAAGCTGGTCCGCGAGGGCCAGTACGTGCAGGCCCGCGCCAAGATCGACACCGTGCTGACGGCCGACGCAAAGAATCCGCAAGCGCGCTTCATCCGCGGCGTCATCGAGACCGACGAGGGCGACGGCGATGAAGCGATGGCGACGTTCCAGAGCTTGACCGAGGATTACCCGGAACTCCCTGAGCCGCACAACAATCTGGCGGTGATCTGGGCCAAGCGTGGCAGCTACGACCAGGCGCAGATTGAACTCCAGGCCGCGCTTGCGATCAATCCCGACTATGCGATCGCGCACGAAAACCTGGGCGATGTTTATTCGCGGCTCGCCGGCGCCGAGTTCGAGCGCGCGACCACGCTCGACAAGGGTAACAAGAGCGCGCAGGCGAAGCTCAAGCTGGTGCGTGAGCTGTTCTCCGTGCCGCCGTCGGAAACGGCACCCAAGCCGGTTGCGCCGAAGCCCGTGACCAAGCCCAAGCCCAAGAAGTAGCTCGCCCCGTCGTGCGTAGTCGCACGGCGGTAACCGAAACCCACCGCAAAGGAGTCACCGATGTTTCGTCGCATCATCACGATCGCCGTCGCGGCGATCGGCCTCGCAGCCGGCATCCAGGCACAGGCCGCCAACCCCCAGGTCGACCTCGACACGACCGCAGGCAAGATCCGCATCGAGCTCGACACGGCAGCGGCGCCGAAGACGGTCGAAAATTTTCTCGCCTACGTGAAGGCCAAGCACTACGACGGCACGCAGTTTCATCGCGTGATACCGGGCTTCATGATCCAGGGCGGCGGATTCACCACCGACTTCAGGCAAAAGCCGACCCGGCCGCCGATCGCGAACGAAGCCGAACAGAGCAGCAAGGCCGGACTCACCAACGTCCCCGGAACGATTGCGATGGCGCGCACCGGGGATCCTAACTCGGCGACCGCACAGTTTTTCATCAACGTCAATGACAACAAGTCGCTGAACTTCCGTGAAGCCACGCCGCAGGGCTACGGCTACGTGGTGTTCGGCAAGGTGGTCGACGGCATGGACGTCGTCAAGAAGATCGCCGCGACACTGACCGGCGGCGGCGGGCCGTTCGCGCGTGACGTGCCGGTCGAGCGCGTCATCATCAACAGCGCGACCGTCGTGGCGCCGAATTGACATGACCACCGCGATCCTGCATACCAACCACGGCGCAATCACGATCGAGCTGGATTCGGCACATGCTTCGAAGAGCGTTGCCAATTTTCTGGCGTACGCCCGGGCCGGACACTTCGACCATACGATTTTTCATCGCGTGATCGACGGCTTCATGGTCCAGGGCGGCGGCTTCGGCGCCGACTTCAAGCCCAAGCCCACGAAGCCTCCGATCGAGAACGAGGCCAGGAACGGCCTCAAGAATGATCACTACACCGTCGCGATGGCACGGACGTCGGATCCGCATTCGGCGACTGCGCAATTCTTCATCAACGTCGCCGACAACGCCTTCCTCAATCATCGCTCGCCCGACACCAACGGCTGGGGCTATTGCGTGTTCGGCCGTGTCGTCGCAGGAAAGGACGTCGTCGACTACATCAAGGGTGTGCCGACCGGCAGGCGCGGCGGCCACGACGATGTCCCGACCGAGGACGTCGTGATCGAGCGCGCGGAAGTCGTCGAGAGCTGATTCGCGTCCGCCGCCGGACGCGCGCTCCGGCGGACAGCCCGCCCATGCCGCCGACGCTGTTCATCTCCGACCTGCACCTGTCGCGCGAGCGGCCCGCGCTGGTCGAGGCATTCCGCGCGCTGCTCGCCGGGCCGGTGCGCGAGGCCGCGGCGCTGTACGTGCTGGGCGACCTGTTCGACGTCTGGCTCGGCGACGACCAGCTGCACGACCCGCTCGCGGCCGGCGTCGCCACGGCGCTCTCCGCCAGCGCGGACGCCGGCACTCGCGTCTATCTGCAACGGGGAAATCGCGACTTCCTGCTGGGCGAGCGCTTCGCGCGCGCCGCCGGCGCGACCTTGCTGCCCGACGCCATCGTTCATCCGCTGTATGGCACGCCCACGCTGCTGATGCACGGCGATCAGCTTTGCACCGACGACTTGAAATACCAGCGCTTTCGCGCGTGGTGGGCGGATCCCTCGCACCGGCGGCGATTCCTGGCGCTGCCGTGGTTTGCGCGCCGCGGCATCGGCGCGATGCTGCGCAGCGCCAGTCGTCGAGCGAACATGGGCAAGCCGGAGACGATCATGGATGTCAGCGCCGATGCGGTCGTTGCGGCGATGCGCGAGCACCGCGTCGCGCGCATGATCCACGGTCATACGCACCGGCCGGCGCGACACGAATTGGTCGTCGACGAGGCGCGCTGCGAGCGGCTGGTGCTCGCCGACTGGTATGACCGCGCGAGCTATCTGCGCGTCGGCGAAGAAGGCATCGAGGCGCGGACTTACGAGGGCAGCAGCCGCGGCTGAACGCGCCGCCGAGTAATCAGCCCAGTGCCTGCGCGAAGTCGGCGATCAGGTCGTCGCAGTCCTCGATGCCCACCGAAATACGTATCAGCGAGTCAGCGATGCCCATGCTCGCGCGCCGCTCCGCGCCCATCTCGTGAAAGATCGTGTGCGCCACCGGAATGGCCAGCGTCCGGTTGTCGCCGAGGTTCGACGACAGCACGACGCAGCGCAGGCGATTGAGGAAATCGAAACAATCGATCGCCGGATCGAGCTCGAACGACAGCAGCGCGCCGTAGCCGGCGAAAAGCTCGCCCGCCAATCGGTGCTGCGGATGCGAGGCCAATCCCGGGTAGTAGACGGCGCGAACCTTGGATCGCGCTTCGAGAAAGCGCGCCAGCGCGAGCGCATTCGCGCATTGCCGCTCCAGGCGCAAGGCGAGCGTCTCCGCGCCGACGGCGAGGTGGTGCGCCTGCTCGGCGGCCAGCGTGCCGCCCCAGTCGCGCAGGCCCTTTTTCCGGATCTGCGTGATCCCCCAGAGTTCGGGCTTCGGACCCTTGTAGTCGTCATAGACGTTGGGGTAGCGTGTCCAGTCGAAGGCGCCGGTGTCGGTGACGCTGCCACCGAGCGCGTTGCCGTGACCGCCGATGTACTTGGTCAGCGCATTGACCACCAGTGCGGCCTTCACCGTCTTCGGGCGGAAAAGGTACGGCGAAGTCATCGTATTGTCGACGACGTACACGATGCCGCGCGCCGCGCAAAGCTCGCCGATCCTGGCGAGATCGGCGATCTGCGTCCGCGGATTGGCGATCGTCTCGACAAAGACCATTCGCGTGCGCGGCGTCAACGCCGCCGCGACGGCGTCGACGCTGGTCGCATCGACAAAACTGACCCGGTCGCCGTGTACGGCCAGCGTGTTGAACATGCTGTTGGTGTTGCCGAACAGGAAGGCGCTGGAGACGACGTGGTCGTCTTCGCGCAGCAGCGCGAGCAGAATGGCGCCGATCGCGGCCATACCGGTGCCGAAGCACACGGTCGCGATGCCGTCTTCCATCCGATTGACTTTTTCCTCGAGCGCGGCGGTGGTCGGATTGCCCTGCCGCCCGTACACGTACCCTTGCGCGCGCCCCTGGAAGACCGCGGCCAGCTCGCGCGCATCGCGGTAACCGTAGGCGACCGACAGGTGCAAGGGCTTATGGAGGGCGCCATGCTCGACGGCGGACTCGCGGTCGGCATGCAGAATCGACGTGGTGAAGCCGGTCTTGCGCGACATCGGATCGCTCCAGCAAAAAGGCCCGTCAGCTTGCGCTAAACGGGCCCCGGATCGATTCGTCGCCTCGCTTTAGCTGGATTTGTATAGCGCCCGCAAGCTGCGGAGCCGCCGTTGCCGGCAACTCCGATTCAAATCGGCGCTGAAGATGAGTATCGCCGCAAACGGCGGATGAGTCAATGCCCGTTCAGCCGGCAGCGAGCAGCGACTCTTCGGTCTCGCCGCGCGTTTCGTCGCGCTCGCGCGCGAGGTGCGACAGGTAATCGGCGGTGACGTCCCCGGTCACGTAATAACCGTCGAAGCACGACGCCTCGAATTCCTTGAGTCGCGGATTGGCGCCCCGCACCGCGCGCTTCATCGCTTCGAGGTCCTGGTAGATGAGCAGATCGGCGCCGATTTCGTTGGCGATCTCGGCTTCGGTGCGTCCGGTCGCCACCAGCTCGCGCGCGGTGGACATGTCGATGCCGTAGACGTTGGGATAGCGCACCGGCGGACTGGCCGAAGCGAAGTAGACCTTGCGCGCACCGGCCTCGCGCGCCATCTGCACGATCTCCCGGCTGGTCGTCCCGCGCACGATCGAGTCGTCAACCAGCAGCACGACTTTGTCCTTGAATTCGATCCCCATCGGATTCAACTTCTGGCGAACCGACTTACGGCGGATCGCCTGCCCGGGCATGATGAATGTGCGGCCGATGTAGCGATTCTTGACGAAGCCCTCGCGGTATTTGAGGCCCAGCGAATTGGCAAGCTCCAGCGCCGAGGGCCGGCTGGAGTCGGGAATCGGTATGACGACGTCGATGTCCTGCGCCTCGGGCATGCCGAGGATCTTCTTGGCCAGCTCGCCGCCCATGCGCAGCCTCGATTCGTAGACCGACGCGCCGTCGATCACCGAGTCCGGCCGCGCCAGATAGACGAACTCGAAGATGCAGGGCATCAGTTGCGGATTCTCCGCGCACTGACGCGCGTGAAACTTTCCGGTCTGGTCGACGTAGATCGCCTCGCCCGGCGCCACGTCGCGCAGCACCGAAAAGCCCAGTGCCTCGAGCGCGACGGACTCGCTGGCGACGACATACTCGGTGCCGCCCATCGATTCGTTGACACCGATGATCAGCGGCCGAATGCCGAATGGGTCGCGAAAGGCGAGCAAGCCGTAGCCGGCGATCATCGCGACGATCGCATACGCGCCCTGGCAGCGCTTGTGCACGGCGGCGACCGCGGCGAAGATCGCGTTGGCGTCGAGCTTCGCATGATGCGCCGCGCGCTCGAGCTCCAGCGCGAGCACGTTGAGCAGGACCTCGGAATCCGAATTGGTATTGACGTGACGAAAGTCGAGCTGGAACAGCTCGCGCTTGAGCGCCTCGCTGTTGGTCAGGTTGCCGTTGTGCGCGAGCGTGATGCCGAACGGGGAGTTGACGTAGAACGGCTGCGACTCCAGATCCGACGAGGCGGAGCCGGCCGTCGGGTAACGGCAATGGCCGATGCCGGTATTGCCCATCAGGTCGCGCATGTTGCGCGTGCGGAAGACGTCGCGCACGTATCCGGGTCCCTTGTACATGTGGAAGATCGGGCCTTCGCTGGTCACGATGCCGGCCGCATCCTGGCCGCGGTGCTGCAGCAGCAGCAGCCCGTCGTACAGAAGCTGGTTGACGGGCGTATGCGTGACCGCCCCGATGATTCCGCACATGTTAGTGTCCTGCCCCGTAAATTCCGAAGATAAAGGAGCGGATGAAATCGGGTGCCAGGCAAGGCGCGCGGCCGATGGCGTACCTCGCGGTACGGTGAGGCCGCGCAACGCCGCATGGCACGCGCGCATTGGCAAATGAGCGCCGCGAACTATCGAGCGAATTTACGGGGCAGGGCACTAGCTTGCTCCCGCCTGGACGACCGACTTCGCGGGTTTCCGCTCCGCGCGCGGAAAGGCGAGCTGCTCGGCCCAGGCGCGCGGCAGCCAGGGCCTGAAGCTCAATGCCGCATCGACCAGCGCCGGCGCGAACGTCGCGCGGCGCCACCACTCCTGCTGCGGCAAGGTCGTGAGCCCCGCGATCAGCACGCCGACCACGACGATCAGCAGCCCGCGCGCGAAACCCAGCACGGCACCCAGCGTCCGGTCAACAAAGCCCAAGCCGACCGCGCGTACCAGGCGCGAAAGCAGCCAGCCGAGCAGCGCGCCGAAGAGCAACACGACGACGACGATCAGCACGAAGGCGCCGATGTAGCGCACGCGCGGCTCCCCGCCCAGTGCCGCCAGCCACGCGGCAAGCGTGTCGGCATATTGGAAGGCGGCGACCAGCGCAACCACCCAGGCCACCAGCGAAATCACGACGCGTACAAAGCCGCGCGCGAAGGCGAACACGGTCGACAGGCCGACGATGCCGATGACGATGAAGTCGAATGCGGTCATTGCGCGGTGACGATCGCGTTGCCGTAGCCCGCGGCCTTGATGTTGGCGAGCGCGATATCGGCCGCTTCGCGCGACGGGTAAGCGCCGACGCGCACACGCTGCACCGGTCCCTGGCGGGTGGCGATGGGCTCGACATGGGCCGGGAAGCCGGCGGCGACGAGCTTCGCGGCCAAGTCGGCCGCGGCCTTGCTATCGGCGAGTGCTGCTACCTGCACGAACAACGTGCCGCCAGCTGTCGGTGCCGATTCGGTTCGCGGCGCCGCTGGGGTGGCGCCGGCAGCCGCGGCGACCGGAGTCGACGGCCGCATCGCCTCGGGCGCGGACGACATGATCGCCGGTTGGCGGCTCGCACCCGACTGGCCGAGGACGCGCTGCTCGGCCGCGGCCAGCGTGGGGTCGGGCGCCGGCGCGCCGCTTGCCGGTGGCGCGGCAGGCGGTGTGTCGGCCGGGGCATTGGGCTTGCCGCCTTTGTCGGGCGGCAGGGACGTCACGAATTTGCCCTGATCGATTGGCGGGATCTGGATCGACACGTCGTTGCCCAACGGCTTGGGATCGCTTTCCAGCAGCATCGGCAGCACGACCGCGGCCGCCAGCGCAAGCACGACCGCACCCACCAACCGGCGGCGTGCACGCCGCTTGAGTTCATCGACTGCGGGATCGGCAATCTCGGGACGGGTCGCCATTCGACTCAGTTGGGGCTGGACAGGGTTGAATCAAGCTGACCGGCGCGGCGGCTTGGCGCGAAAGCGCTCGTGCCTCTGGCGTTGGTCGGCGGCGGCGATTCATCGTGCATCCCTGGCCGGAGCGGCTCGCTCCTTCGCCGCCAGTACCGCCGCGACGGTGAGAAACGATCCGAAAACGATAATTCTATCAGCTTCCGCGGCATCATCGCGAGCGGCGCGATACGCGGCCAAAGGATCGGTGTATTCGCGCACTGCGCCGGCCGCGACGCCGGCGTCCTGCAAACGCTGCTTCAGCATCGCGGAGCTTGCCCCGCGCGGAGGCGGAAGCGCGGTCACCTCCCAGCGATCGACGCGCGGGAGCAGCGGTGCGATCACCGCATCGATGTCCTTGTCCGCAAGGATACCGAAAACGGCGATCGTCCTCGGATGAAAGCCCATCGCACCCAGATTGTCGGCGAACGCGTGCGCCGCCTGCGGATTGTGCGCGACGTCGAGCACGGTGATCGGCCGGCCGGCAAGCACCTGAAAGCGGCCCGGCAACTCGATCCCGACCAGCGCGGCGCGCACCGCGCCCATCGACAATGGAAGCCGATCGCGCAAGGCATCGGCCGCGCAGAGCGCGGTCGACGCGTTGGCGAGTTGATAGTTGCCGCGCAGCGCCGGATAGGGCAGGCCGTGCCGCGCTCCGCCCGGCCCCCAGTAATCCCATTGCGTGCCTTGGGCGTCATAACCGTAGTCGCGGCCGATGCGCGTGAGTCTCGCGCCGATTGTTGCTGCGTACTCGATAAGCGACGCGGGCGGATCGCGGTCGGCGCAGACCGCCGGCTTGTCCGGGCGGAAGATGCCCGCTTTTTCGCGGCCGATGTCCTCCCGCGTGGGACCGAGATAGTCGACGTGATCGATCGCGATCGTCGTGACCACTGCGACGTCGGGGTCGACGACGTTGACCGCGTCGAGACGTCCGCCGAGTCCGACCTCGAGGATCAGCGCGTCGAGCGGCTGCCTGGCGAACAGCCACAGCGCGCCCAGCGTGCCGAACTCGAAATAGGTGAGCGGCGTCCCGCCGCGGGCAGCCTCGACGGCAGCAAAAGCTTCGCACAGCGCGGCATCGCTTGCTTCGGCGCCGGTGACGCGCACGCGCTCGTTGTAGCGCAAGAGGTGCGGCGACGTGTACAGCGCGACCCGGTAGCCGTCGGCGCGCAGCATGTGCTCGAGCAGCGAACAGGTCGAGCCCTTGCCGTTGGTCCCGGCGACGGTGACGACCGGACAAGCGGGGGCGACATCGAGTCGGGAAGCCACATCGGAAACGCGCTCCAGCCCCAGCGCAATCGACTTGGGGTGCAGCGTTTCGAGATACGCGAGCCACTCGGCGAGTGTGGAGGGCGGGCTCACGGGACGACGGCGCTGAATGCGCCGGGATGGCGCGTCAGCCGGTCGGCAGCGGCTGCCGCTGCAACAGGGTCAGCAGCTTTGGCAGTTCGTCTTTCAACTGGCGGCGATCGACAATCATGTCGATCGCGCCTTTTTCCAGCAGAAACTCGGCGCGCTGGAATCCTTCCGGCAGTTTTTCGCGGACCGTCTGCTCGATCACGCGCGGGCCGGCGAAGCCGATCAGGGCGCCCGGCTCCGCAATGACGATGTCGCCTATCATCGCGAAGCTCGCCGACACGCCACCCATCGTCGGATCGGTCAGTATCGAAACAAACGGCAGCTTTGCCTTCGACAACTCCTGCAAGACCGCTGTCGTCTTGGCCATCTGGAACAGCGAGCTGACGCCTTCCTGCATGCGTGCTCCGCCGCTCGACGTGATGCAGACGAACGGGACGCGATTGTCGTACGCCACCCGCACGCCGCGAACAAAACGCTCGCCGACGACCGAGCCCATCGACCCGCCCATGAAGTCGAACTCGAACACCGCGAGCACCAGCGGCGTCGATTTTATGCTGCCTTGCATGACGACCAGCGCGTCGGTTTCGCCGGTTTCCTCGAGCGCCGCAGACAGACGCTCCGGATACTTGCGCGTATCCTTGAATTTCAGGCTGTCGATCGGGAGCACTTCGGACCCGATCTCGTAGCGTCCTTCCGCGTCGAGCAGCTGGTCGACGCGCTCGCGCGCGCTCAGGCGCGCGTGGTAATTGCACTTGGGACAGACGTTGAGGTTCTTCTCGAGATCCGTTCGATACAGCACGGCTTCGCACGAAACGCATTTGACCCACAGCCCTTCAGGCATCGACTTCCTGCCCGTTCCAGGCGTTGCCTTGATGCGCGGCGGTAAAAGCTTCTGCAGCCAACTCATACGGTATCCCTAAGTCCCGTCAGGCCGCTCGCTTGGCGACTTCGTCCATGGCCGCGCGTATTGTAGCCAACCAGGCAGCGGCGCGCGCGGGCGCCTCGTCCGCTGGTCCCCCCTCGATCTCCTCGATGATGCGGCTGCCGATGACGACGGCGTCGGCGTGCGCCGCGATCGCCTGCGCGCTGGCCGCGTCGCGAATGCCGAAGCCGACGCCGACCGGCAAGCTGACGTGTCTTCGTATTTCCGCGAGCCTTGCGGCGACGGCGGCGGTGTCGAGATGGCCGGCGCCGGTGACACCCTTGAGCGAGACGTAGTAAACGTAGCCTCGCGCCATGTCGGCGACCAGCGACATTCGCGCGGTAGGCGTCGTCGGCGACAACAGGAATATCGGCGCGAGCCCGCGTTCGACCAGCAGTGCGGCGAATTCGCGCGCCTCCTCGGGCGGATAATCGACGACGATGACGCCATCGACGCCGGCCGATTTCGCCCGCTCGGCAAACGCTTCGGCGCCCATCGCCTCGATCGGATTGGCATAGCCCATCAGCACGATCGGCGTCGTGGAGTCGCGCTGTCGAAACGCGGCGACGATGGTCAGCACGTCGCGCAAGCCCACGCCTTGCGCCAGCGCGCGCTCCGACGCGCGCTGGATGACCGGGCCATCGGCCATCGGATCGGAAAACGGCACGCCCAGCTCGAGCACGTCGGCGCCGGCGCCGACCAGGGCATGCAGCAGCAATGGCGTCACCGCGGGCGACGGATCGCCGGCGGTTACGTACGGAATCAGCGCGGTGCGGCCGGCTGCGCGCAGCGTCGCGAAAGTCGCATCGATGCGATTCGCCAAGGCTTGGATGTCGGCTTGCCCTAGCGCCGCGATGGATCGCACGCGGGCCGACAATAGAAGTGCAGCCCGGCACGCTCGGCGACGGTGTTCATGTCTTTGTCGCCGCGACCCGAGAGGTTGACCAGCAGCACCTTGTCGCGCGGCAGCGTCACCGCCAGCCGCGCCGCATGGGCGAGCGCATGACACGATTCGAGCGCGGGAATGATGCCTTCGATGCGACAGCAATCGTGAAACGCCGCCAGCGCCTCGTCGTCGGTCACCGTCACGTATTCGGCGCGGCCGGTGTCCTTGAGCCACGCATGCTCGGGTCCGACGCCCGGATAGTCGAGCCCTGCCGATACCGAATGCGTCTCCGTGATCTGGCCGTTCGCGTCCTGCAGAAGATAAGTGCGATTGCCGTGCAGCACGCCGGGCCGTCCGGCCGTCAGCGAGGCCGCATGCCGGCCGGTGGCGATGCCGTCGCCGGCAGCCTCGACGCCGATCAGCCTGACCCGGTCGTACGGAATATACGGGTGGAAGATGCCTATCGCATTGGAGCCGCCGCCGACGCAGGCGATGATCGCGTCAGGCTGGCGACCGATCATTTCCGGCATTTGCGTCAGGCACTCGCGGCCGATCACCGTCTGGAAATCACGCACCATCATCGGATACGGATGCGGGCCCGCAACGGTGCCGATGATGTAGAACGTGTCTTCGACGTGGGTGACCCAGTCGCGCATCGCCTCGTTCAGCGCATCCTTGAGCGTCTTCGAGCCCGACTCGACCGGTACCAACTCGGCGCCCAGGAGCTTCATCCGGAACACGTTCTGCGCCTGGCGGCTGACGTCTTCCGATCCCATGTACACGACGCATTGCATGCCGAAGCGCGCGGCGACCGTCGCCGCCGCCACGCCGTGCTGGCCGGCACCCGTCTCGGCGATGATGCGACGCTTGCCCATGCGCCGCGCCAGCAGCGCCTGGCCGATGCAATTGTTGATCTTGTGCGCGCCGGTGTGGTTGAGGTCCTCGCGCTTGAAATACAGCTGCGCGCCGCCAAGCCTTTCGGACCATCTGCTGGCGTGATAGACCGGGCTCGGCCGGCCGACGTAATGCTTGAGCTCGTATTCGAACTCGGCGACGAACTCGGGATCGGCTCGATAGCGCGCATATTGCTCGCGCAACTCGTCGAGCGCATGGATCAGGGTCTCGGCGACGAACACGCCGCCATAGGGCCCGAAGTGTCCGCGCTCGTCGGGAAGGGCGTACGGTACGTCAGCCATCTGCATCACGCACTCCTCGGATGAACGCGGCGATCTTCGCCGGGTCCTTGATGCCTCTGTGCGGTCTGCCGTCATCGCCAGTCGCCTCGACGCCGCTCGACACATCGACCGCCCACGGGTGCAAGGCGCGGATCGCGCTGCCCACGTTGTGCGGCGTGAGCCCGCCCGACAGTACCAGCGCTTGCGCGAGACCCGCGTCGAGCCGCATTGCCAAGGCCTGCCAGTCGAACGCCCTGCCCGTGCCGCCCGGCATCCCGCCGGGCTCGAACGCGTCGAACAACATGCCCCGCGCATCGGGATAGCGCGACGCGTATTGTAGCAAATCGATGTCCGGCCGCACCGGAACGGCCTTGATGTAGGGACGTCCGAACGACGCGCACAGCGCCTGGGGCTCGTCGCCGTGGAACTGCAGAACGTCGAGCGCTACCGCATCGAGCGCGGCGCGCACCGCGGCCGGCTGCGGATCGACGAACAGGCCGACGAGGGTGACGAATGCAGGCAGCGCAGCCGCGATCGCGCGCGCCTGCTCGAATTCGACCCGGCGCGGCGTGCCCGGCCAGAAGACCACCCCGATCGCATCGGCGCCGGCGCCTGCCGCGGCCAGCGCATCGTCGACGCGCGTGATGCCGCAGATCTTGACGCGCGTTCGCAGGGCGGGCTCCATCGTGCGCGCCTCGCGATCAGGCCCCGAACGCACGGATCGGCATCCGCGTCGAAGGGAGATTCCAGCGCGGCGGATAGTCGATGCCGGTCAGGTACAGCCCATCGGCGGCGAACGTCGGCGCGGCGCGTGCGCGGTCGCGGCCGGCCAGCAATTCGGCGATCCATGCCGGCGGATGGCGACCGTTGCCGACGTAGACCAGCGCGCCGACGATATTGCGCACCATGTGCTGCAGAAAGGCGTCGGCATGGAGGTCGAAGCGGATCATGTCATCCTCGCGCGCGATATCGAGTCGGTCGAGCATGCGGGTGGCCGTTTTCGCCTGGCACTCGGCGGCGCGGAATGCCGAAAAATCGTGTCTGCCCAGCAGCGCATCGGCCGCCACCCGCATCCGATCCAGGCCAAGCGGCCGATGGTACCAGCCGACGCGACCGGCGAGCAGCGCGGGGCGCACCGGCCGATCGAGCAGCAAATAGGCATAGTGCCTGCCGGTCGCGCCAAACCGCGCATGGAATTCCGCCGGCACGACCAGCGCCCATCGCACCACGACCGAGGAAGGCAGCAAGGCGTTGACGCCGCGAACCCACGCGGTGTCCGCGCGGCGCGCATCGGTGTCGAAGTGCACGACCTGGATCGTGGCATGGACGCCGGCATCGGTACGGCCTGCGGCCACCGTCGAGATCGGCGCGTCGGCAATCGAGGACAGCGCGCGCTCGAGGGCATCCTGCACGCCGCTGCCGTCGGCCTGCGTCTGCCAGCCGTGAAAGGGCGCCCCGTCGTATTCGAGGCCGAGAGCGATTCTCATCGGATGCAATAGCACCATCGTCGTCATCGAGACATCAGCGTACCAAACGCGATGCGGCGGCAAAAAAAACGGCGGCCTGCGCCGCCGCTTTTTGTCCGCGCGAGGCGACTAGGCGAGTTTGGACAGCAGCGTCTTGGCCTCGGCCTTCTGCTCGTCATCACCCTCGTGCAGCACTTCCTGCAGGATTTCGCGGGCACCCTCGACGTCGCCCATTTCCTGATACGCCTTGGCCAGATCGAGCTTGGTGGCGGCATCGTGCCACTGACCGTCGAGCACCGACGGCGTCGGATCCTCGAAAGTCGAGCGGTCGGGATCGAACGCGAGGTCGAGCTTGTCGAGCTCGATCGCCGCGGCCGGACGCGCGAGCTGCGGTGCAGGCGCGCCCGCGGTGGCAAAGGCGCGCTCGGGCACCGGCGCCGGTTTGGGTTGCGCGACCGGCGGCGCAGCGCGCACCGGCTCGTCGAGATGAAAGTCGAGGTCGAATTTCGGAACGGATTCGGGCTCCAGACTGACGCTGTCGTGCAACGGCGCAAACCTGTCGCTGGCGGCCTTGGGCGCGGCGCCGGCGAAGCCCGGAGACTTCTCGAATGGCATCGAGCCCGACTCGTCGCTGGTGCGGCTGGATTTCGCAACTTCCTGCGCCGCGCCCGCGAGTATCGCGGCAGGCGTCTTGGGCTCCACGCCGGAGCTCGGCGCCAGCGAAATATCATCATCGAGCGAAAAGTCGAGCGGTGTCGCCATGCGGGGCTCGGGCTTGAGCTCCGGCGGCACCGAGAACACCTGCGTATCGCTGGCCGGAGCTTCGGCCACGGCGGCGGCAGCCGCTGCCGCGGGCGCCGCCGGTGGCGCGGCGAACGCGGCGCCGCCGGCTTCGGTAAACAGCGGATTCGACGGATCGAGCTGGTGCCCGAGGGCCATCGCCTTCTGCCATACCTCGCCCTGGCCGCCCGACACCGCATAGAGCTCGCTGGCAACGGTCTCGAACGCGGACGGCTTGTTGTGCTGCGAATGGATCTCCAGCAGCTTCAGGTAAATCTCCTGCCGCTGCGGATCCTTCTTCAGCGCGTCCTTCAGAATCTCTTCCGCCTGCGCGTCGCGACCGTAGGCGAGATAGACCTCGGCTTCGGCGATCGGATCGACTTCGTCGGTGTCGATGTTGCCCAGGCCTTCGCGGCTGAAATCGCTGGCCAGCGAGTTGTCGCCGGTGTTGACGACGCCGCCGCCGGTCGAGCCGAAAACGGTATTCGTCTTGATGTCAGTGCCCGAGATGATGCTGTCCTCGAAGCGCGTGGTCTTGCGCCGGCGTGCGGCGACGATGCCGGCGATTCCCGCCAGCAGCACCAGTGCGCCTCCGCCGATCGCCCAGGTCGGCGTATTGCCGAACAGATCGTCGATGAACGAGGTCTCGACCTTCGGCGGCGCCTTCTTCGGCGGAGCCGCCTTCGGCACGACGGCCTTCGGCTCAGCCTTGGCTTCCGGCGCCTTGGTCTCGGGCGGCGGTGATTCGGGCGCCTTGGTTTCCGGTGCGGGCGCGGCGGCACTCGATGCCGGCGGCGGTGCGACGGCAGCTGGCGCAGGTGCCGGCGTGGACGGGGCTGCCGTCGGAGCCGGTGTCGACGCGGCGACCTTGGGCGCCTCTGCCGGAGCCGCAGGCGGATTTCCCTTGGCGGCCTCGGCGTTCGCTTGCAGCGATGCCATCGTCTGGTTCTTGAGCTCGACCGCGCGCTGCAGATCGCGCACCGTCTTTTCGAGCTCGGCGACGCGCGCATTCGCTTCGCTCAGTGCCTTGTCCTTGGCAGCAAGATCTTCGCTCGCGGCCGTTCCCGCAGCGGCACCCTTGCCCGTTTCGCGTGAGACACGCAGCTGATCCTTGCCCGGCTGCGCGGCGCTCGCCTTGTCCTCGACGGCGGTCGTGATCTTGCCGCTCGCCGATTGCCTTGCAGCGGTCGTATCGGTCGCCGGCGCGGCCGCGGCCAGGCGATCGCGATACGCACGCCAGTCCGCGGCTTGCACCTTGACCAGCTGCGTTGCCTCGCTTTGCGGTATTGCCGCGACCTGGTCGGCTTGCGGCACGCTGACGATCTGCCCGGTGCGCAGGCGATTCATGTTGCGCTCGCCGAAGGCGTTCTCGTTGCTGCGGAACAGCGCGACCAGCATCTGCTCGAGGCTGACGTCCGCGGGCTTGGTCTGCTGGGCGATCTTCGACAGCGTATCGCCGCGCTTGACCGTATAGCTCGAACCGGCAGCAGGCGCGCCCGCTTCCGGTGCGGCCGCGGCGGCGGAACGGCGCGTGGCGCGCGCATTGGCGGCCGGGGAAGGCGCAGTGGAACCGGCCTGCGCGCGAATCGGCGCGACCGGCTCGACGGCCTGAGTTTCGGTGCTGCTCGGCGGATCGAGCAGGAACGTGTAGTCGCGTACGACGCGCCCGGTTGCCCAGTTAAGCTCGACCAGGAGATCGAGGAAAGCGTCGTTGACCGCTTGCGAAGTCGTGATGCGCAGATACGGTCCGCCATTAGCCGCTTGTTCGACGACGATGCGCGCACGCGAAGCCGCCGCCGGATATTGAACGTTGTTGTCGCGATACACGGCGGGATCGGCGATTCTTGCGCGCAAGGTATCGAGTTCATCCTTTTGAGCGGACGTGAGCTCGATCGTTGCGGACAGCGGTTGCCCGAGGCCCGATTGCACCGTGAGTTTGCCCAGGCCCAGTGCGAATGCCGACATGGGGAGCGTCAGAGCGCCCGCCAACAGCCCGCAGGTGATATAGGGTTTTGCTCGCATGCCGACCTCAGTGTGCTTATTCGCTGACCTAAATTAACATCATGGAGTTAGCGGTGCAAGCTAAACCTCGGTATTAGCTTGATTTTTTGCCCGAAAGCGCCGGTTCGGCAATGCCGGTCCCCTATCGCCTTCGATTCCGTGCAAGCGCTACAGGTTGCGCCCTTCATCAGGCGGGATACAACTTCTTGTATATGGTCGGGGCCGTCGAAGGCCGCCAATGGCTGTTGTAAGCGTGTCGCGATCCGCAGCCCGCCGCCGTGCGAGCTTAGCGCTGAGGCATAAAACCGGGCAAAAACGCGAGGTTCAGCCGACCGGCCGAGGCGCATGTCATAAGCCAAAGCCATGACCCCGCGGAGGCGGCGCTTATCGCGCCAACAGGATACGCAGCATTCGGCGTAGCGGCTCGGCGGCGCCCCACAGCAACTGATCGCCGACGGTAAAGGCACCCAGATAGCCGGCGCCGATCGCGAGCTTACGCAGGCGGCCGATCGGAATTTCGAGCTTGCCGGTGACGGCGGCCGGCGTGAGCGCGCGCATGCTTGCCTCGCGCTCATTGGGCACGACCCTGACCCAGGCGTGAGCGCCGCCGATCATCTGCTCGATCTCGGGCAGCGGCAGGTCGCGCCTGAGCTTGATCGTCAGCGCCTGGCTGTGGCAGCGCATGGCGCCGACCCGCACGCAGATCGATTCGATCGGTATCGGCTGCGCCTCGCGGCCCAGGATCTTGTTGGTCTCGGCTCCGCCCTTCCATTCCTCCTTGGATACGCCGTTGCCCATGTCTTCCGCGATCCAGGGAATCAGGCTGCCTGCGAGCGGGACGCCGGTGTGCTCGATCGGGAAGCGTCCGTCGCGCAGGATGCCAGCCACCTCGCGATCGATGTCCAGGATCGACGACGCCGGATCGTCGAGCAGCTCCTTCGCGGCCAGATGCGCCTCCCCCATCTGTTGCAGCAGCTCGCGCATGTTCTGCGCGCCGGCGCCCGACGCCGACTGGTAGGTCATGCAGGTCATCCATTCGATCAGGTCGCGCTTGAACAGGCCCGCGAGGGCCATCATCATCAGGCTGACCGTGCAATTGCCGCCGATGTAGTTCCGGACACCGCGCGCGAGCGCCGCATCGATGACGTCCCTGTTCACCGGGTCCAGCACGATCACTGCGTCGTCGGCCATGCGCAACGTGGACGCCGCGTCGATCCAGTAACCGTTCCAGCCGGCCGCACGCAATTTGGCGCGCATCGGCTTGGTCCACTCGCCGCCCTGGCAGGTGACGATGGTGTCGAGCGCGGAGAGCGCGCGTACGTCGGTCGCATCCTCGAGCGTGCCGCCCGACTTGCCGATCTTCGGAGCCGGCGCACCGGCGTTCGAGGTCGAGAAAAAAACGGGGTCGATCAGGTCGAAGTCCTTTTCCTCGAGCATGCGCTGAATAAGCACCGATCCGACCATGCCGCGCCATCCGACAAAACCTACCCGCATCATTCCGGTCTCCGCAGGCGCATGCGCCGCAAAGCGCGCGGCTTGTCCGCCGACGCCGCAATCCTACTTCGCTGAGTTCGCAGCTGCATCGATTCAGCCGGGCGGCACGGCGAACGTCGGACACAGCCGCGCCATCAGATATGCATCGACATAGCTGCCATTACGATACGCGTAAGCGCGGCAGGTGCCCTCGATCGCGAATCCGAACTTGCGATAAAGCGCCATCGCCGCGAGGTTGTCGGTAAAGACGGTAAGCTCCAGCCGCTGATAATTGAGCCAGCCATCGGCAAGCTCGATCGCGGCGTGCATCAGGGCGGTCCCGACCCCGTGCCGTTGCCGGTCGTCGCGGACCGCCATGCCGATATCGCCGACGTGCCGGCGCCGCGGCGACTTCGACGCGCCGCGCAAGCCCAGGTTGCCGACGACTTCGCCGGCGATGGTGGCGACCAGCAGATAGTCGGTGCCGACGCCTTCGGCGAGGCGCCGGCGCCACATTTCCACCGACGGGTATGGCAGCTGCAAGGTGCCGGCGATCGCCCGGGCACCGAGGAAGGTGGCGTGTATCGCCTCGGCGTCGCCGGGCTCGGCGCGACGGACGACCACCGGATGGCCGGCGATGCTCATTGCAGCGCGGCGAGCACGCCGTCGCCCATTGCCCGCGTACCGATCGTGCGCCCGCCCGGCAGCGCGATGTCGCGCGTCCGCAAGCCTTGCGCGAGCACCTGGCGCACAGCGGCTTCGATGCGAACGGCGACGTCGGCGCGGCCGAAGCTGTGGCGAAACATCAGCGCCAGCGACAGGATCGTCGCCAGCGGATTGGCCTTGTCCTGCCCGGCGATGTCCGGCGCCGANNCCCGCGATGTCCGGCGCCGAGCCGTGGATCGGCTCGTAGAGTCCCTTGCCGTTCGCATCCAGCGAAGCGGACGGCAGCATGCCGATCGAGCCGGCGAGCATCGACGCCTCGTCGGACAGGATGTCGCCGAAAATATTGCCGGTGACGATGACGTCGAACTGCTTGGGGTTGCGCACCAGCTGCATCGCCGCGTTGTCGACGTACATGTGCGAGAGCTCGACGTCCGGATACGCGGCGCCGACCGCGGTGACGACCTCCCGCCAGAGAATCGACGTATCGAGCACGTTGGCCTTGTCGACCGAGCAGAGCCTCCGGGCGCGCTTCCGGGCGATCTCGAACCCGACCTGCGCGATGCGCCGAATCTCCGGCTCGCTGTAGACCATCGTGTCGAAGCCCTCGGCCTCGCCAGCGGCGTTGCTGCGGCGCCCGCGCGGCTGCCCGAAGTAAATGTCGCCGGTCAACTCGCGCACTATCATCAGGTCGAGCCCGGCGACCACCTCGGGCTTGAGCGTCGACGCGCCGGCGAGCTCCGGATAAAGCATGGCGGGACGCAAGTTCGCAAACAGGCCGAGCGCCTTGCGGATGGCGAGGATGCCCTGCTCGGGCCGGAGCGCGCGCGGTAGCGTGTCGTAGCGCGGTCCGCCGACGGCGCCGAGCAGAATCGCATCGGCGCGCCGTGCCAGCTCGAGTGTTGCGTCAGGCAACGGCTGCCTTGCCGCGTCGTAACCGGCGCCGCCGATCGGGGCGGTCTCGATTGAGAGATCCAGGCCCTCCGAGCGCAATCGCTCGAGCACCCGCACCGCCTCGGCGACGATTTCGACGCCGATGCCGTCGCCGGGAAGGACCGCGATCTTCACCGCGGCCCCCGTTGGCGACAGCAAACAGCGCGAGGAGCAGCTTCTAGTGGTCCGCTTCGCTCCGTCGTCGTCTCTTCATGCCATCGTCCGGTCAGAAGAGCCACGGTTGCTCGATTTTTCGCTTGGCTTCGAACGCGGCGATGTCGGTGGCGTGCGTCAACGTCAAGCCGATCTCGTCGAGGCCGTTGAGCAGGCAGTGCTTGCGAAACGGCTCGACGTCGAACTTGAACGTGGCGCCGCCATCCTGCGTGGTCACCGTCTGCCGCTCGAGATCGATCGTCAGCCTGAATCCCGGAAAGGCCGCGGTGTCATGAAACAGGTGCTCGACCTCGCTTTCGGCGAGCACGATGGGCAGCAAGCCGTTCTTGTAGCAGTTGTTGAAAAAAATATCGGCGTACGACGGCGCGATCAGCGCGCGAAAGCCGTAGTCGGCAAGCGCCCAGGGCGCGTGCTCGCGCGAGCTGCCGCAGCCGAAATTGCGGCGCGCCAGCAGGATCTGCGCACCGCGATAGCGCGGCTGGTTGAGCGCGAAATCCGGATTGAGGGGGCGCAGGGCATGATTCATTCCGGGCTCGCCTTTGTCCAGATAGCGCCAGCCGTCGAACAGATTCGCGCCGAATCCCGAGCGATTGATCGACTTCAGAAACTGCTTCGGGATGATCACGTCGGTGTCGACGTTGGCGCGGTCGAGTGGCGCCACCAGCCCCGTCAGAATGTGAAACGGCTGCATCGGGTCCCGCCTCCTAGGAAAGTCGACGCACGTCGACGAAATGCCCGGCGATCGCGGCGGCGGCAGCCATCGCCGGACTGACCAGATGCGTGCGGCCACCGGTGCCCTGGCGTCCCTCGAAATTGCGGTTCGACGTCGACGCGCAGCGCTCGCCGGGCTCCAGGCGATCGTCGTTCATCGCCAGGCACATCGAGCAGCCGGGCTCGCGCCATTCGAACCCCGCCGCGGTGAACACGCGATCGAGCCCCTCGCGCTCGGCCTGCGCTTTCACCAGGCCGGATCCCGGGACCACCATCGCAACCTTGACGTTGTCCGCCTTGTGCCGGCCGCTGACCACCGCGGCCGCCGCACGCAGATCCTCGATACGCGAATTGGTGCACGACCCGATGAAAACCTTGTCGATACAGATGTCGGTCATCGCGGTATTCGGCGACAATCCCATATAGGCGAGCGCGCGCTCGATGCCGTCGCGACGCATCGGATCGCGCTCCTTGTCGGGATCGGGTACGCGTCCTTCGATCGTCGTCACCATTTCCGGCGACGTGCCCCAGGTCACCTGCGGAGCGATCGTCGCCGCATCGATGGTGACGACGCGGTCGAATTTCGCATCGGCGTCGGAAACCAGGGTCCGCCAGTAGGCAGCCGCGCGGTCCCACATCTCGGCGGCAGGCGCGAACGGCCGTCCGCGCAGGTACGCAATCGTCTTGTCGTCGACGGCGATCATCCCGGCGCGGGCACCGGCCTCGATCGACATGTTGCACACCGTCATTCGGCCCTCCATCGACAGCGCTTCTATCGCCGGGCCGCCGAACTCGATCGCGTAGCCGCTGCCGCCGGCGGTGCCTATTTTTCCGATCACTGCAAGCGCGACGTCCTTGGCCGTGCAACCGAACGGCAGCGTGCCGTCGACCTTGACCAGCATTGCCTTCGACTGCTTGGTCAGCAGGCACTGCGTTGCCAGCACGTGCTCGACCTCGGAGGTGCCGATGCCGAAGGCAAGGCAGCCGAACGCGCCGTGTGTGCTGGTGTGCGAATCGCCGCAGACGACGGTCATGCCGGGCAGCGTCGCCCCGTTCTCCGGCCCGATCACGTGAACGATACCTTGCCGCTTGTCGCGGAACGGGAAATACGCCTTCGCGCCGTACTGGCGCATGTTGGCGTCGAGCGCATCGACCTGGACGCGCGAGGTCGGGTCCTCGATGCCGCGGTCCCAATGCTGGGTCGGCGTATTGTGATCGGCGGTGGCGACGATCGATCCGACTCTCCACGGCTTGCGCCCGGCGAGCTTCAGGCCCTCGAACGCCTGCGGGCTCGTCACTTCGTGCACCAGATGGCGATCGATGTAGAGCAGCGCGGTGCCGTCGCTTTCGCTGCGAACGACGTGGCTGTCCCACAACTTGTCGTAAAGGGTACGGGCGGTCATCGTCAGAAAGGCAAAGCTTGATTCGTGAATCTGTAATTATTGCACAGCAGCAAGCCGGCGATAAGCGGGCGTGCCGCGACGGACGTTAGGCGGCGAGCCCCTGCTCAGCTAGCCAGCGGGCAACGTCTGCCGCGACCCGAGGCGCGTCCGCATCGAAGGTCTGGACTTCAAGCGAGCGGAGCCACGTCAATTGCCGTCGGGCGAGCTGGCGCGTGGCCGCCGCGCCACGCTCGCGCAGTCGCTCGCGGTCGCCATCGCCGTCGATGAACTGCCAGGCTTGCCGATAGCCGACGCAACGCATCGATGGCATCGATGCGACGAGCCGGAAACGATGGCGCAAACCCGAGAGCTCGTCGACCAGGCCGGACGCGAGCATCGCATCGAAGCGCGCCGCGATGCGCCGATGCAACGCCGCCCGATCGTGCGGAATCAACGCCAGCGGAACGAGGCCCGCGTCGACGGGCCTTTGCCGCGCGCCTTGCAGAGCGGACATCGGCCGGCCCGACAATTCGTGGACTTCGAGCGCGCGCTGGATGCGCTGGCTGTCGGTCGGATCGAGGCGCGCCGCCGTCTTCGGATCGATGCGCGCAAGCTCGGCGTGCAGCGCCGGCCATCCTTGATCTGTCGCGCGCGCTTCGAGGCGCGCCCGGACCGCCGAGTCGGCCGGCGGCAAGTCCGACAGGCCTTCGCGCAGCGCCTTGAAATAAAGCATCGTGCCGCCGACCAGCAGCGGAATCCGACCGCGTGCGCGAATGTCGGCGATCGCGGCCAGCGCGTCGATGCGAAATTGGGCCGCCGAGTAGGCTTGATCGGGATCGATCAGGTCGAGCAGATGGTGTCTTACGCGAGCGCGCGTCGCGCCGTCGGGCTTGGCGGTCCCGATGTCCATGCCGCGATAGACCTGCGCCGAATCGACGCTGACGATTTCCAACGGCAGCTGAGCCGCGAGCTCCAGCGCGACCGCGCTCTTGCCCGAGGCGGTCGGGCCCATCAGCAACACCGCCGGCGTCATCGCCCGCGCATGAACAGGCGATCGAGGTCGACCAGCGTCAGCTGATACCACGTGGGCCGGCCGTGGTTGCACTGCCCGGCCCGCTCGGTCGCCTCCATTTCGCGCAGCAGCGAGTTCATCTCCGGCACGCTCAACGAACGGTGCGCGCGCACCGCGCCGTGACACGCCATCGTCGACAATAGGTCGTCGCGCTGCTCGGTCAGCACGCGGCTGCCGCCGTATTCGCGAACGTCGGCGAGGACGGCGCGTGCGAGCGCGACGGTATCGGCGTCGGCGAGCAGCGCCGGAACGCCGCGCACCGCAAGAGTCGACGGGCCCAGCACCGACAGCGAGAACCCGAGCGCGGACAGGACCGCCGTATTTTCGTCGGCGGTCGCAACGTCCAGCGGATCGGCGGAAAAAGTCGCCGGCACCAGCAGCGGCTGCATCGGCATCGCGCGATCGAGCGCCGTCTTGAGCCGCTCGTACAGGATGCGCTCGTGCGCCGCGTGCATGTCGATCAGGACCAGCCCGTCGCGGTTCTGCGCGAGCACATAGATGCCGTGCAGCTGCGCCAGCGCAAAGCCCAGCGGATGCTCGCTGCCGTCCGGCAGATCGGGTCGGTCGGCGGGCGGCGTACGCTGCCCGAACAGTCGCGCATAAAACGACGCCGGCTCCGCGGTGCCGAGCCTCATCATTGCCTGCGCCGGCGCCATGCCGGCGCGCCAGTCGCCGCCAAGCGATTCGCCCGCGCGCGCGATCGGCGGAATCCGCGCGGCAGCCACGCCCAGGCGCTCGGCCGCCGATACCGCCGGCTGCTCGGCCGCCGTCGCCGCCAGCGCCTTTTCGACTGCCCGGCGGACGAACTGGTGCATGGCGCCGCTGTCGCGAAAACGCACTTCGCTCTTGGTCGGGTGCACGTTGACGTCGACGATGCGCGGATCGATCGAAAGCCACAGCGCATAGGCCGGCTGCCGGTCGTGATGCAGCACGTCGCGAAAGGCTTCGCGCAGCGCGTGCGACAGGATGCGGTCGCGCACGAAGCGGCCGTTGACGAACAGGTATTGCGCTTCGCGCGTCGCCGTGGCGTACGCCGGCCGCACGACCCAGCCGGCCAGATCGAGACCCGGGCCGGGCTCGTCGACCGGCGCCGCATGCGCGGCGAACGCCTCGCCAAGCAGCGCATCGACTCGGACACGACGTCCTTGCGGCAGCAGTCGATGTTTGACGCTGCCGTTGTGCTGCAAGGTGAAGCCGGTGTCCGGATGCGACAGCGCCGCGCGGCGAAACGCTTCCTCGCAATGGCCGTATTCGGTGGCATCGGTGCGGAGGAACTTGCGCCGCGCCGGCGTGTTGAAATAGAGCTCGTGCACCGTCACCGTCGTGCCGTCCGAGAGCGCCGCGGGTTGAGTCGCGCCGATCTCGCCACCGTCCACTTCGACGCGCCAGGCGTGCTCCTTACCGCGCAGCCGCGAGGTCAGCGTAAGGCGCGACACCGCTGCGATGCTGGCCAGCGCCTCGCCGCGAAAGCCGAGCGTCGTGATGGCCTCGAGGTCGCTCGCGCTCGCAATCTTGGACGTCGCGTGCCGCGCCAGCGCCAGCGGCAGATCCTCGCGCGCGATGCCGTCTCCGTCATCGGCGACGCGTATCAGCTTGATGCCGCCGCCGGCGAGATCGACATCGATCTGCCGCGCGCCGGCATCGAGGCTGTTTTCCAGGATCTCCTTGAGCGCTGCCGCGGGGCGATCGACGACTTCACCGGCGGCGATCTGGTTGATCAGCTGATCGGGCAGCGGGCGGATCGCCGGCATCAGCGGACGAACCCTGTCGCCCAGCGCGCATAGACGTCGTCGGCGACCTCTGACAGCGCCGCGAGCCGCGCGTCGAGATCGCGAAAGATGTCGTCGCGACTCTGTGTGGCGCCGTTCGATTGCGACGGCAGCTCACCCGCGCCACCGCGAGTCCAGGTCTCGACCATTTCGCGCGTCATTTCGATGTGGCACTGGAAGCCGAGGTGCTTGCCCAGCGCGTAGCCCTGCTGCGGATTGAATGCATTGGTCAGCACCCGCGCCGCACCGGGCGGCAGCGCGAAAATGTCGTAGTGCCATTGGAACGTCGTGAACACGTCGCGGCCGCCGAACCAGGCACTCGCGGCGCGATCCGGTACCGTCACCTCGCCCCAGCCGATTTCGGGGATCGCGGTCGGCGAGACCGATGCTCCCAGCGCCTTGGCGAACAACTGCCCGCCCAGGCAATGCCCGATGACCGGGATATCGTCCGCCACCGCTTGCCGCAGCAGCGAGAGCAACGGCGCGTTCCACGCGAGGTCATCGTTCGCGCTCATCGGGCCGCCCATCATGCCGATGCCGGCGAAAGCGCGGGCGTCGTCGGGAACTGCTTCTCCCTGATCGAGCGCGACGAGTTGCCGCGGCACGCCGTGGCGATCGAGCCACTCGCCGAAGTGGCCCGGTCCTTCGGTCGGAGAAAAGCGGAAAATCGCGACGGGACGCATGGGGAATCGGCGACGCGCGCCGTTACAATGCCTCATTCTAGCAGCCGAGGCACGCCGTCACGAAGGCGGCAAGTGCCGGCCCGGCAAATCGAGGGAACGCCGATGAGTGACTTGCGAACCCGTTTCGGCCGTCCGTTGCGCCTGGCAATCGTCGGCGGCGGACCCGGTGCATGGATCGGAGAGATGCATCGTACTGCCGCCGAGCTCGACGGCCACTGGCGCGTGGTCGGCGGCGTGTTTTCCAGCGACGCCGCGCGGTCCCGGAACGGCGGGATCGCGATGGGCTTCGATGCAGGGCGCAGCTACGGCGATCTCGACGAGTTGCTCGATCGCGAAAAACGTCGCCCGGATGGCGCCGACGCGGTCGCGATCATGACGCCGAACGACACCCACTATCCGTTCGCTGCAGCGGCGCTGGACGCCGGGCTCGACGTCGTCGGCGACAAGCCGGTCACGCACGATTTGGCGCAGGCACGCGATCTGGTCGCGCGGACGACGAAAAACGGCAGGCTCTACGCCATCGCCCACGGTTATTCCGCGTATCCAATGACTCGCTACGCCCGGCACCTGGTCCGCGAAGGCGTGCTCGGCGCGCTGCGCCTGGTCCAGGTCGAATACATCCAGAGCGGACTTGCGACCCGGCTCGAGGACGGCCCGTCGAGCAACCGACTGTCATGGATCCTCGACTCGCAGCGCAGCGGCCTCGCGCTGGTGATGAGCGCGATCGGCTGCCACGCGCAGCATCTGGCGTGCTTTGCGTCGGGCCTGTCGATCACCCGTGTCGCCGCCGACCTGGGGCGCGCTGGTTCCGGGCCGCAAGGTCGTCGACTACACGTCGGCATTGATGGAATTCGAGGGCGGCGCGCGCGGGACGCTGACGGTCACGCAGGCTGCGGCCGGCGGAGAGAACGACATCCGGCTTCGCGTCTACGGCGAAAAGGGCATGCTCGACTGGTCGCACCGGGAGGCAAGCTATCTGCGACTGGCGTGCAGGGCGAGCCCGCGCGCGCGATCGGTCGCGGCGATCCCGGCCTGCCGGCGGAGATCATTGCCCTGGGCCGCGCGCCGCGCGGCCATCCGGAGGGCCTGCGCGAGGCCTTCGCCAATATCTACCGCGAGGTCGCGCAGGAGCGCATGGCGCGCGCGCTAGGCGAGACAATCGCCGACGCGCCCTATCCTCGCATCGAGGAAGGGGCGCACACGATGGCGTTCATCGAGGCATGCATCGAATCGCAGCGGCGCGGCGACTGGGCGGCGGTCGAAAAGTCGCCCTGACCCGGAACATTCCTACAACAAGATCAGACCGCGGCTGATGGCGGCTGCGAAGATCGACGCGCACGCTGTCGATCGTCCGCTGCTTCCGGATCTGGTCATGCGTGCCCTGGTCGCCTGTTTCAGCACCTTTTGCGCCGTCGGCTGCCCGATTGCCGGACACGCGCAAGCCATCCACGAGTGCACGGCGCCCGAGGGCACTGTCTATCAATCAGCGCCGTGCAGCACCGGCGCCAGCGATATCGTGATAGCGAGCCGTGCCGGCGAACGCGCCGGCCCGCGGCCCGCCGCGACGCCGTCGAGGCGCGGGCCGGAAACTCGCGGTGGGCGAGTTTTCTGGCGCACCAACCAGTATCGCGCTGGGCATGTCCGACGACGAGGTGCTGAACCTGCCGAGCTGGGGCCGCCCCAGCGCCATTACGCGCAGCAAGTCCAACCGGATCTGGCACGAGGAGTGGCTTTATCGCTGGCGCATCGGCGGGACGAGCCGGCTGCAGTTCGCCAACGGGAGGCTGACCGCGGTCGAGACCGGCGCGGGCGAACCCGACCCGGAAACACAGGTCAGCCTGACGCTGCGCTAGGGCGACCGCAGGCTTCGCGCCTTTAGCCGCGAACGATCTCGGCGTAGGCCGAATGGTTGTGAATCGATTCGAAGTTTTCCGCCGCGACGCTGAAGCCGATCAGCCGAGCATCGTCGACCAGCCGTGCCGCGATGCCACGAACGAGGTCCTCGACGAACCGGGGACGGTCATAAGCGCGCTCGGTGACGAACTTCTCGTCGGCGCGCTTCAGTAGTCCATAAAGCTCGCACGACGCTTCCGCTTCGGCCAGCGCGATCAGCTCGGCCAGTGTCAGCCGGGCCCCAGACCGCGGCCGCACAGCAAGCGTCAGATGCGAACGCTGGTTATGCGCACCATAGTCGGCGATCGCCTTGGAGCTGGGACAAAGGCTCATCACCGGCACGACGATCGTCGCCTCGAGCGAGCGCTTGCCGGGCGCAGCGTCGGCGACGATTCTCACATCGTAGTCCATCCTGCTTTGCACGCCTGTCACCGGTGCGCTCTTGCGGATGAACCAGGGAAAGGCGATATCGATGCGGCCTGCGTCGGCTTCCAACCGGACCAGCATCGTATCGAGGAAAGCCGGAAGCGTCGCGAGCGAAAGGGGTTCGGTGAGCTCGTCGATTGCCGCGACCAGCCGCGACATGTGCGTACCCTTGCGATCCGCCGGCAAAGCGACGTAGGCGCTGCAATGGGCGATCGTATGCTCCGGTGGATCGCTGCCGTCGACGAAGCGAATCGGATAGCGCAGATTGCGTATGCCGACGCGGTCGATCGCGAGCTGCCGCGTGTCCGGGTGTGATTGGACGTCGGGTATCAGCGGTGCTTCAGGACGATTCATCGTCGCAGTATCGGGTCTGGCCGGGCTGCTTGGCAAGAACGGCGGTAACGCAACGGTGCCCAACTGCGCGCACCGCGCAACCTCGCGCGCAACGTGGGCATTCGCGGCGCTACTCGCTACGCCCTAAGGCTTCGCCGGGGTGAGGCGGCTCGCCGTCTCCGCCGCAAGCGCCTGATCTTTTTGGATGCCGAAACGCAAGCGGATCGATGCGACGATGCCCCTTGCATCGAGACCGCATTGCGCGAGTTGCCGCGCGGGGTCACCGTGATCGATGAAGGCATCGGGCAGCCCGAGTTGCAACAGCGGCACCGCGATGCCGTGCGCGGCGAGCGTTTCGGCGACGGCGCTGCCGGCCCCTCCGGCAACGGCGTTTTCCTCGATCGTAACCAGGCATTCGTGCGTTCGCGCCAGCGCCACACAGAGCTCGACGTCGAGCGGCTTGACGAAGCGCATATTGGCGACGGTGGCGTCGATTTCCTCCGCCGCAGCGAGCGCCGGATGCAGCATGCTGCCGAAAGCGAGCAGCGCGATGCGTCGGGTCGATTGTCCGGCCTCGCGGCGCAGTTCTCCTTTGCCGATGGGCAGCGCCCGCATTTCCTTCTCGATCGTCACGCCGGGTCCGGCGCCGCGCGGATAGCGCACGGCGCTCGGCGTGTCCAGCGAGTAGGCGGTATAGAGCATGCTGCGGCACTCGTTCTCGTCGGCGGGCGCCATCACCGTCATGTTCGGCAGACAGCGCAGATAGCAGAGGTCGAAGCTGCCGGCGTGCGTCGGACCGTCGGCGCCGACCAGCCCGGCGCGATCGATGGCGAACATCACCGGCAGGTTCTGCAGTGCCACGTCGTGGATCAGCTGGTCATAGGCGCGCTGCAGGAACGTCGAATAGATCGCGACGACGGGCTTCATGCCTTCACAGGCGAGTCCCGCCGCGAACGTTACCGCGTGCTGCTCGGCGATGCCGACGTCGAAATAGCGATCGGCAAACTCCTGCGAAAAGCGTACCAGCCCCGATCCTTCGCGCATTGCCGGCGTGATGCCGACCAGACGCGAGTCGCGCGCCGCCATGTCGCAGATCCAGTCGCCGAAGACCTGCGTATAGGTCGGCTTGGCCGGCGGCTTGGCAACGATGCCCAGCGCCGGATCGAAGCGGGTGACACCGTGATAGAGAATCGGATCGGCCTCGGCTTTGGCGTAGCCCTGCCCTTTGCGCGTGATCACATGCAACAGCTGCGGCCCCGAGAGCTGCCTGACGTTGACCAAGGTCTTGCGCAAGGTCTCAATGTCGTGCCCGTCGATCGGCCCGATGTAATTGAAGCCGAATTCCTCGAACAGCGTGCCGGGTAGGACCATGCCCTTCATGTGCTCCTCCCAGCGCCGCGCCAGCGCCTGCACCGGCGGCACCCTGGCGAGAATTTCCTTGCCGCCGCGGCGCACATAGTTGTAGAGGCGTCCCGACAGCAAGCGCGCCAGGTAGCTGTTCAGCGCGCCGACCGGCTCCGAGATCGACATGTCGTTGTCGTTGAGGATCACTAGCAGATCGGCGTTGGGCGTGCCGGCGTTGTTCATGGCCTCGAAGGCCATGCCGGCGCTCATCGCGCCGTCGCCGATCACTGCGACGATCTTGCGCTCCTCACCTTTGCGCCTGGCCGCGATAGCCATGCCCAGCGCCGCCGAAATCGACGTCGACGAATGCGCGGTGCCGAACGTGTCGTACTCGCTTTCGTCCCGGCGCGGGAAGCCGGCGATCCCGCCCCATTGCCGCAAGCCGGGCATGCCGCCGCGGCGCCCGGTGAGCACCTTGTGCGCGTATGTCTGATGCCCGACGTCCCACACCAGGCGATCGTGCGGCGTGTCATAGACGTAGTGCAGCGCCAGCGTCAGCTCGACGGTGCCGAGATTGGACGACAGATGGCCGCCGCTTTGGCTGACCGACTGCAACAGAAACGCGCGCAGCTCGGCGGCGAGCGCGGGCAGCTGGCTCGCATCGAGCTTGCGCAGGTCCGCGGGGCTTTCGATCGCTTCGAGCAACATCACCGACGCATGCCGGGACGCGCCAGGCGCTCGCGCGCGATGCGACGACGACCGATTCTCGTCGCTGCCATCAGTGCGTGCGCGACGAAATCCAGTCGGCGAGCTCGATCAGGCGCCGCGCCGTGGGCATGCCGCCGAGCGCTGCGTGCGCGTCGGCACGCAGTGCTTCGATGCGCTCCCTGGCGGCGGACAGGCCCAGCAGCGAAGCGTAAGTCGTCTTTCGCTGCACCGCGTCCTTGCCCGCGGTCTTGCCCAGGCTCAACGCCGTGCCTTCGACATCGAGTACGTCGTCGACAATCTGGAAGCCGAGCCCGATGGCCGACGAGTAACGGTCGAGTGCGTCGTTCTCGTCGGCACGCATCGGCCGGCCGCAGCCGGCGCCGAGGCGAACCGCCGCCCGGATGAGCGCACCTGTTTTGAGTGCATGCATGTGTTCGAGTTCATTCAGCGCAAGCATGTCGCCGACGGTCGCAAGATCGATCGCCTGGCCGCCGGCCATGCCCGATGCGCCGGACGCCTTCGCAAGCAGCGTGATCTGCGCGGCGGGCTCGCCCGCCGGCGTGCGCACTACTACCTCGAAGGCGAGGGTCTGCAGCGCGTCGCCGGCGAGTAGCGCCATCGCCTCGCCGAACGCGACGTGGCACGACGGCTTGCCGCGGCGCAGGGCATCGTCGTCCATGCAGGGCAGGTCGTCATGCACCAGTGAATAGGCGTGCATCAGCTCGACCGCTGCGGCGGGACCATCGACGTCATCCGGATCGGCACCGGTCAGCTCGCCGCCGGCGTATGCCAGCAGCGCGCGCACCCGCTTGCCGCCGCCCAGCGCCGCATAGCGCATCGCATCCAGCAGCAGGCGCGGCGTCCCGCTCGCAACAGCCAGCGCGCCATCGAGCACGTTCTCGATGCGCTCGCTGCGCTCTCGCGACCAGACTTCCCACGCGAGATCAGGATTCATCTTCCGCGGCGGTCGCCGATGTGTCGGGCGCGAACGCCTTGAGGACGCCGCGCTCGAGCACCTGGACTTGCTGCTGTGCATCCTTCAGGGCTGCCTGGCAGTATTGCAGCAATTCCGCTCCGCGCTTGTAGGCGGCCAGCGAATCGGCGAGCGGCAACTGTCCGCCCTCCATCGTCGAAACGATATTTTCGAGCTCGGCCATCGCGGATTCGAAACTCGACGGCGCGGCGGTGGTCTCAGACGTGGGTTTGGACATTCGGATGAGATGCGCGCCGCGATCGCTGAACTGCGGTGCGCTCTTGAAAAGTGTTCAAGAATACCCGATTTGTCGGGTCCGGCAAACGCATACCCCGGTCCCGCATCCGGGTTTGCCCGACTCAGGCAATCTCGCTATAATCATCGGCTCATTTGACGACGCAGCCTTGATACGAAGCCTTTCGTAGCGGGCTGACTTAGCAAAGCGGTTGGGGGGCGGTTTCGCAGCCTCTTATATTGTTTGTTGGGTTGGCAGGTTCACGAAAAGGGTAGGCTGATGTCGAATCTCGCTAATGCGGATCGGCTGCACGTGGCTTCGGTCGCGTCGCAGCCCCCCGTTTCTTCGTATTGCGATCCCAGGGTCTTCGCCGCAGAGCAGGATCTGCTGTTCGCGCGCGGGCCCGGGTATGTCGGGCATGAGCTGATGGTCCCGAACCCGGGCGACTATCAAACGCTCGCCTGGCGGGACAATGCCCAGATGCTGGTACGCAATGCCGGCGGCGTGGAGCTTTTGTCGAACATCTGCCGGCACCGGCAAGCGGTCATGCTCGACGGCCGCGGATCGATGCAGAACATCGTTTGTCCAATCCACCGATGGACGTACGACCTGTCCGGCAAGCTGCTCGGCGCACCGCACTTTGCCGAGCAGCCTTGCACGAGGCTGCATAGCACGCCTCTCAAGCGCTGGAACGGGCTGCTGTTCGACGGTGCGCGCGACGTCGCCGCCGATCTGGCCGGGATGCGGGCGTGGCAGGCGCTCGATTTCTCAGGCTACATGCTCGACCGGATCGAAACGAAGGAATGCGACTACAACTGGAAGACGTTCATCGAGGTCTACCTGGAGGACTATCACGTCGAGCCGTTCCATCCGGGACTGGGCCAGTTCGTGACCTGCGACGATCTCAAGTGGCAGTTCGGCGACCGCTATTCGCTGCAGACGGTCGGCGTCAACAACGCCCTGGCGAGGCCGGGCACCAAGAGCTACCAGCGTTGGCACAAGGCGGTCCTCGACTATTACCGTGGCGAAATGCCCGCGCACGGCGCGATCTGGCTGACGATCTATCCGAACATCATGATCGAATGGTATGCGCACGTGCTGATCGTCAGCACGCTGGTTCCGCGTGGCGTCGACCGGACGACCAACGTGGTCGAGTTCTACTACCCGGAGGACATCGCGCTTTTCGAGCGGGAGTTCGTCGAAGCCGAGCAGGCCGCGTACATGGAGACGGCCGCCGAGGACGACGAGATCGCCGAGCGCATGGATGCCGGGCGGTGTGCGCTGTACAAGGCCGGGCGCAACGAGGTCGGCCCCTACCAGTCGCCGCTGGAAGACGGGATGCAGCATTTCCACGAGTTCCTGCGGCGCGAGCTCGGGCCGAATCTCTGACATCGCTGCCGTCGCCGGTCGACCGGCGCCATCGCGGCGGCGCGTCGGGTCCACCGACGCGCCGTTCCCGACAATCCACCCGCAACGCGCGCTGCCCGAAGCGGGGCAACCGCCATTTTCAAGGTAGCCCATGTTCAAACTCTTCTGCCTCGCCGGACTCGCTTCGATGCTGAGCGCATCGCTCGCGGCAGCCGAAATCGCGCCGACGATCCCCTACGAAAAATACCGGCTGCCGAACGGCCTCGAGGTCATTCTGTCGCAGGATCGCGCGCTGCCGCTGGTCACCGTCGACATCTGGTACCACGTAGGTGCAGCGAACGAGGAGCCGACCCGCACCGGCTTCGCGCACCTGTTCGAGCACATGATGTTCACCGGGAGCAAGCACGTGCCGCGGGGCCTGGCCGACAAGCTGCTCGAAGCGGCCGGAGCGTCCGACTCGAACGCGTCGACCTCGTTCGATCGCACCAACTATTACGACACGGTACCGTCGAACCAGCTCGAGCTCGCGCTCTGGACCCACGCCGATCGCATGGGCTACTTGCTCGACTCGCTCGACCAGAAGGCGCTGTCGAATCAGCAGGATGTCGTTCGCAACGAGCGGCGCGAGCGCATCGAGAACCAGCCTTACGGCATCGTCGACGAAGCGGTGTTCCGGAACCTGTTTCCGGTCGGCCACCCTTACCGGCCCTACATCATGGGCTCGCATGCCGACATCCAGTCCGCGCGGCTGACCGATGTGCGCGATTTTTTCAAGCGCTACTATCGGCCGAACAATGCGACGCTGACCATCGTCGGCGATTTCGACGCCGCGACGGCGAAGCGTCTGGTAGCCAAGTATTTCGGCTCGTTCCGGCGCGGGGCCGACGTGGCTCGGCCGGCCGTCGTCACCCCGCCCATCGTCGGCGAGCGTCGCCAGACGGTCACTGACCGGATCGAACTCGAGCGGGTCGATCTGGCATGGCTGACGCCGCCCCGGTTCAAGGCCGACGATGCCGAGCTCACGATCGCCGCGCACATCCTCGCCGGCGGCAAGTCGAGCCGACTGTACAACAAGCTCGTCTACGAACTGCAGCTTGCGCAGGAAGTCAGCGCCGGGCAGGACGCCTATGCGCTGACGTCGATATTCGACGTGCAGGCATTCGCCCGACCGGGGCACACGGCCCCGGAGCTCGAGGCCGCGATCGATGTCGAGCTCGATCGCTTTGCCGCCGACGGGCCGACCGAAGGCGAGGTCGAGCGCGCCCGCAACCAGATCGAGCGCTCGATGTACCAGGACCTGCAGAAAGTCGTCGGACGCGCCGATACGCTCAACATGTACAACCAGTACACCGGCGACCCTGGCTACCTACCGAAGGACGTCGAACGCTATGCGGCAGTCACGCCGGCCGCCGTGCAGCGCGCCGTGCGCGCCCATTTGCGCAAGGACGCGCGCGTGGCCGTCTTCGCGGTTCGCGGCGCCAAGAAGCTCGACCCGGAGCCCGCGGTGACGGCACCGCCCCGCGCGCGCGCGACCGAGTCGATCAACGCCGACGAGCCATGGCGCAACAAGCCGCCAGCGGCCGGTCCGGCGGTCGTGCCGACCCTGCCCGCGCCGCAGTCGTTCAAGCTCGCCAATGGCCTGACGGTGCTGCACCTGCAGCGCCCGGGACTGCCGATCGTCACCGCGCAGCTCGTCGTCGACGCGGGGCTGGCCGCCAACGATCCGGCGCTCCCGGGGGCGGCGGATTTTACGGCGGCGATGCTCGAGGAAGGTACGACGACGCGGAGCTCCGTGCAGATCGCGCAGGAAATCGAGCAGCTCGGCGCAGGCTTCGCGGCACAGACGCGGCGAGACGCCACGCTGCTGCGAATCGACGCGTTGGCGCGCAATTTTCCAGCGGCGCTGGGACTGGTCGCCGACATCGCGCAACACCCGACGTTTCCCGCGGAGGAAATCGAGCGCCAGCGCAAGGCGCATTTGTCGGAGATCCTCGAAGCGCGCGAAGACGCGGGCACGCTGGCCGAAGTAGCGTTTTCGCGCGCACTCTATGGGCCCGATCACCCCTACGGCCGCAGTAACCTGGGCACCGAAGCTTCGATTCAGCGCATCGCCGAGGCCGACCTGCGTCGATTCTGGCAGCGCTGGTTCCGACCCGACAACGCGGCGCTGGTCGTCGTTGGCGCAATCGACGATGCGGAACTGCGCCCGCTCGCCGAGCGGCTGTGGGGGTCGTGGACGGCCGCGCCTGTCGCAGCCGCGTCCGGCACTGAAGCACAGCCCGCGCCCGGCGCCGCGCGTGTCGTGATCGTCGACAAACCGGGCGCGCCGCAGGCGGAGCTGCGCATAGGCCGGATCGGCACGGTGCGAACGACGCCTGATTTCCCGGCGCTGCAAGTGCTGAATGAGGCGATCGGCGGCGGCTTCACCAGCCGGCTCAATCTCGATCTGCGCGAAGTAAAGGGCTACACCTACGGCATCGGCTCGCGCTTCGAATACGGGCGCCGCCCGGGCCCGTTCGTCGTGCGGACCGCGGTAAGAAGCGACGTCGCGGTGCCGGCGGTCCGGGAGATCCTCGCCCAGCTCAAGCGTGCGGGCGCCGCGCCACTGACAACCGAGGAATTGCAGCGCGCTCGGGGTTCGCTGACGCAGTCGCTGCCGGCGATGTTCGAGACCAACAGCGCGACCGGAAGCTCGTTCGGCGAGTTATTCGCCTATGGCCTGCCGCTCGACTATTTCCGCCGGCTGCCGGCGCAATTGCGGCAGGTCCGGGCCGCTGATCTGCCGCCGCTGGCGCGGCGTTATTTCGATCCGGCGACGATGGTCGTGATCGCGGTGGGCGATCGCGCCAGCCTGGAGCCTGCGCTCGAAGCGCTGCACCTGGGCCCGCTCGAAGTCTGGACTGTCGCCGACAAGCTGTTCTGAAGCGCCGCGGTGTATACGACGCTGATTTCCACCGATGCGCTGGCGCGGCAGCTGGCCGACCCGGCACTGGTGGTCGTCGATTGCCGCCACAATTTAAGCGACGTCGACGCGGGTGAGCGGGCCTATCACGCCTCGCATCTGCCCGGTGCGCGCTTCATGCACCTCGACCGCGATCTGTCCGGCCCGCGGACCGGACGCAACGGCCGTCATCCGTTGCCCGACGTCGCGTCGTTGTCTGCGACCTTGAGCCGCGCCGGCATCGATGCGTCCAGGCAGGTCGTCGCCTACGATCAGAACAACGGCATGTGGGCGTCTCGTCTTTGGTGGTTGCTGCATTGGCTCGGCCACGATGCGGCTGCGGTGCTCGACGGCGGACTCGACAAGTGGATCGCCGAACAGCGACCGCTGACCGCCGATCTGCCGAGCTTTGAGCCGGCCAGCTTCGTCGCGATGACCCCACGGCCGGTCGTATCGACCGAGGCTATCCTTCGGAACTTGAGCGAACGCGCATCGAGTCCGCTGACGATCCTCGACGCGCGCGCGCCGGAGCGCTTTCGCGGCGACATCGAGCCGCTCGATCCGGTCGCCGGCCACATTCCGGGCGCCATCAATCGACCGTACACCGCCAACCTGACGCCGCAGGGAACATTCAAGTCGGCCGAGCTGCTGCGCCGCGAATTCGCGGCGCAACTCGGGACCACGGCTGCGGCGAACGTCGTGCACCAATGCGGTTCCGGCGTGACGGCATGCCACAACGTGCTGGCGATGACCATCGCCGGCCTCCTGGGCTCGCGCCTCTATCCCGGTTCGTGGAGTGAATGGGTCGCCGATGCCGCGCGCCCGGTCGCGCGCGGCGGCTGACGCGCCGGACCGGTGCTACCGGTTGAACGGCAGGCTTGCCAGGACCCGATACACCGGACCTTCGCTCCCGGTGTCCGAGGCGACCAGCACGAGTCCGTCGACCGGCCAAGCAATCGGCGATGGCAGACGGCGGCGCAGCAGCGTCGTGACCTTGCGTGCGAGCGTGACGTGCACGGCGAACGGACGCGCATCGTCGACGATGCCTAGTGCGGCGAGCGAGGCGATCAGCGATTTGCGTAACAAGGCGAGCGCCGGCGGGATTTCGCTCGCGCCGAGCCAGGCGACGCTGTTCTTGCGCCAGCAATCGATGTGGTCGAGGCTAAGCACGAACGGAGACGCCACGATGGCACCCGCCAGCGCCGCGAGCTCGGCAACACTATCCTGTGGTCGGGCGCCGAGAAAGGCCAAGGTCAGGTGGACGTTGTCCGGCGACGTCGCGCGGCCGCGGGTCTCGCCGGCGACGCGCTCAGCCAATGCGGCAAGCTCGGCCCGCGTGTGCGGATCGGGCCATAGCGCGAAGAACAGACGCAGCTTCGAATCGGCCATCGCGCCAATATAAGATAAACGGCGCGGAGCCGCTGCGAAGCCCGCGCCGTTGCGCCGTCGGTGCGACGCCGGATTGCTCGCCTATCCGTTCGCGACCGACAATTCGGTCTTCGGCCGCTCGAAGAACTGCTCGTCTTCGGTCGAGCCCTTGAGCGCAGTCGTCGACGATTTTCCGCCCTGGATCGTTTGCGTGACCGCGTCGAAGTAGCCGGTGCCCACCTCACGCTGGTGCTTGACTGCGGTGAATCCCTGGTCGACCGCAGCGAACTCGGCTTCCTGCAGCTCGACGAATGCGCTCATCTGGTTGCGCGCATAACCGCGGGCCAGGTGGAACATCGAATAGTTCAGGCTGTGGAATCCCGCCAGCGTGATGAACTGGAACTTGTAGCCCATCGCACCGAGCTCGCGCTGGAATCGCGCAATGGTCGCGTCGTCGAGATTTTTCTTCCAATTGAACGACGGCGAGCAGTTATAGGCCAGCATCTTGCCCGGAAACCGGGCGTGAATGCCGTCGGCGAAAGCCTTGGCGAACTCGAGGTCGGGCTTGCCCGTCTCGCACCAGAGCAGGTCCGCGTAAGGCGCATAGGCTAGTCCGCGCGACACGGCCTGGTCCAGACCGTTGCGGGTTTTGTAGAATCCCTCGGCCGTGCGCTCGCCGGTGCAAAACGGCTTGTCGTTTTCGTCGATGTCGGAGGTCACCATGTCGGCAGCTTCGGCATCGGTGCGCGCCAGTATCAGTGTCGGCACGCCCATGCAATCGGCGGCCAGCCGCGCGGCGACGAGCTTCTCGACCGCTTCGCGCGTCGGCACCAGCACCTTACCGCCCATGTGGCCACACTTCTTGACCGACGCCAACTGGTCCTCGAAATGCACGCCCGCAGCACCGGCCTCTATCATCGCTTTCATCAGCTCGAAGGCGTTGAGCACGCCGCCGAAGCCCGCTTCGGCATCGGCAACGATCGGCGCGAAATAGTCGATGTCGCCGCCGCCCTCCATCTGCTGGATCTGGTCGGCACGGGTCAGCGTGGCGTTGATGCGCCGCACGACCACAGGCACCGAATTGACGGGGTACAGCGATTGGTCCGGATACATTTCGCCGGCGACGTTGGCGTCGGCTGCGACCTGCCAACCCGACAGGTAGATGGCTTTGAGGCCCGCCTTCACCTGCTGCATCGCCTGGTTGCCGGTCATCGCACCCAGCGAGTTGACGAACGACTCCTCGTTGACGAGCTTCCAGAGTTTTTCGGCGCCGCGCTGCGCAAGCGTGTGCTCGATGTGAATCGAGCCACGAAGGCGCACGACGTTCTCGGCGGAGTAGCCGCGGATGATTCCTTTCCAGCGCGGATTTTCCGCCCAGTCCTTCTTCAGTCTTGCCGCTTCGAGATCGTAGTTCATCACTGCTCCCATCGTCTTTCGTCATGGCCGATCCAGCCAGGCAAGCGCTTGCATCGCGCCCCGCTGCCGGAACCCTGGTCCGCGGTGACTTGCGCACGATTGCACGCTTGCCACCGCGCATGCGATGAATCGCGCCTGAAGCCGCGGAACATCGCACTGCACTGGCCGGCGAAGATTGTTCGGCCGGCCGGACGGGCGTGGATGGGTATGAATACCAAGCCCTGCCCACGACCGACATTGAAATCCCGCGGCCGTGCGCGTAAGTTGACGTTAGCAAAGGGTCGGCCCAATTACAAGCGGATTTTGCGCGCTGCAGTATGATAAATCTTACAATTAATCAGCATCTTAAAAACTAATTCCACATGATGGAAGCAATTGGTTGCTAAAACGGCTAAAGATTGCTGCAGCGCACTGAGAGTTGCCTGGGGAAGGCAGTGCGCAATGAGGGAACTGATTGATTACACACAAAACCGCAATTTGTGAGTACTGGCTAACCGGGCCAATCGACAACCGCCAGATGGAAATACCTTCCGCCGGATCGGGCCGGCGGCATTCCTCTCCCGCCTTTCAGCCCAAGGTGTCGAACCAGATGCTGCGCGCCCAGGCTTCCGCGTAGGCCAGCTCGGCCGCGTTCGCTGCCGGCGACAGGCCGCCGCTGCCCGGAACGACCAGCATCGTTCTCTGTGCGCGATCGTAGGCATGCACCGACGCGATGTGCGCGACTTCCCCGTCGCTGATATAGCTGTAACAGGCGTTGGCAATCACCGGCGACGGATTGATCTCCTTGCCCAGCAACAGCGCGACGACCGCGGCGGCGCACACCTTGCCGTGCTGGTTCGCCATGTGACCGGACTTGGGCATCAGCGGCGCGACCTGGATCGCATCGCCCAGCACGTGAATGTTCTTCTGCGCCGTCGACTCGTAGGAAAGAAAATCGACCTCGCAGAAGCTGCCGTTGGCATTGGCAATGCCGAGTTGACGGGCGATCGAGCCCGCGCGCTGCGGCGGAATCACGTTGATCACGTCGGCGCTCACATCCTCGAAATCGAGTTTGATCGTCAAGCTGGCGGGATCGACGTCGACGAGCTCGCTGTTCGGCCGGTATTCGACATAGCCGTTGTAGCGACCGCTCCATGCCGCTAGGAACAGCGCCTTCTTCGACTGCACTTCTTCGTTCGCGTCGAGGATGATCACCTTCGATTTCGGCTTGTGCCGCGCGAAATAGCTGGCAACCTGGCAGGCGCGCTCATACGGCGCCGGTGGGCAACGGTACGGCGCCC
The DNA here is from genome assembly GCA_003153475.1 of Betaproteobacteria bacterium. Taxonomy (GTDB): domain Bacteria; phylum Pseudomonadota; class Gammaproteobacteria; order Burkholderiales; family Casimicrobiaceae; genus PALSA-1003. Next base: position 41,673 of record PLYT01000030.1, read on the forward strand.
TGGGCACGTGCATCGCGAACACGCCGCCGTCGCGCATCGCCTCGAGGCGCGCGCGCAAGGCCACCGTTTGCGAGCCGGCCTTCCACGCATGCGGCACCAGCGCCTGCGCAGCCGGGCTGCCAAGCCCCGGAATGCGGTCGTAGATGAAGTCCACACCCGGAGCCAGGATCAGCCGGTCGTAAGGAAGCGACTCGCCTTGAGCCAGGCGAACGATCCGCGCCGAAGGATCGATCCCGACCGCATCGCCGCGGATTCTGCGCACGCCCAGCTTTTCGAGGCCGTCATAGGCGATCGTGATGTCGGCAAGCTGCCGGCTGCCGCCGATCACCAGATTCGACAATGGACAGGAGACGAACGCGAGTTCACGCTCGATCAGCGTGACGGCTATCGTGCCGCCGCTCGACAGGCGCAGATAGCGCGCCGCCGTCGCGCCGCCGTAGCCGCCGCCGACGACGACGACCTTGGGCGCCGTCGCGGGCGCCCCGTTGGCGCGGGCGTCGAGTGTGGAGGCGAACAACGCGGCGCCCGCGACTAGCACCCCGCGCCGGCCCGGGCTCTCGACCCGCGCCATCGTCAACGCTTCTGCGCCGCCAGATACGAAGCGGCCGCTTCGATCTGCGCGTCGGTATAGCCGTTGGCGAGCTGCTGCATGATGGTCGAGGGCCGCCTGCCGTCGCGAAACTCCTTTACGCGCAGCGATGATCGTCGTCTTGTCCATACCAGCGAGTTCGGGAATCGCGGCGCCGCGACGGCGATCGCCATGGTGGCAGGTCGAGCAATTGGCTGCGATGTCGCGCCCAGCCTCGTTGTCTGCAGCCTCATTGTCTGCAGCCATGGCGGTCAACGCTGCGCACGCGCCGAATGCAGCGGCGAAGAGTCGCGACAGATACGTCGACCTCATCGCCGCATCGTGGCGGATTTCGTTGTCGAATTCAATCGCCGCGCGGCAACCCCAACAAAAGCAACGGGAGCCCGAAGGGGCTCCCGTTCCTCGCAGCGAAGCGGTTGCAATCTAAGCGACCGGCGCTGCCTCTTCTTTGGATTCGTCGAACTCGAGCGTGACCTTGTCGTCGTTGCCGATGTCGATCGTCACCTTGCCGCCGCTGACCAGCCGCCCAAACAGGAGCTCGTCGGCCAGGGCCTTGCGGATCGTGTCCTGGATCAGGCGGGCCATCGGGCGCGCACCCATCTGCGGATCGAATCCCTTTTTCGCCAGGAACTGCCGCAGGCGCGGCGTGAACGAAGCCTCGACCTTCTTTTCGTGCAGCTGGTTCTCGAGCTCGAGCAGGAACTTGTCGACGACGCGCAGGATCACCTCGTGGTCGAGCGCGGCGAACGAGATCGTCGCATCCAGCCGATTACGGAATTCCGGCGTGAACATGCGCTTGATCGATTCCATCTCGTCGCCGGCCTGCTTGTTGCTGGTGAAGCCGATCGAGCTCTTCGACAGCACGTCGGCGCCGGCATTGGTCGTCATGATGATGATCACGTTGCGGAAATCCGCCTTGCGGCCGTTGTTGTCGGTCAGCGTGCCGTGATCCATCACCTGCAGCAGGATATTGAAGATGTCCGGGTGCGCCTTCTCGATTTCATCCAGCAGCAGCACGCTGTACGGGTGCTTGGTGATCGCCTCGGTCAGCTGCCCGCCCTGATCGAAGCCGATATAACCGGGCGGCGCGCCGATCAGGCGCGAAACCGCATGCCGCTCCATGTACTCGGACATGTCGAAGCGCAACAGCTCGACGCCCAGGCAGAACGCGAGCTGGCGCGCAACCTCGGTCTTACCGACGCCGGTCGGGCCCGAGAAAAGGAAATTGCCGATCGGCTTGCGCGGATTGCCCAGGCCCGAGCGCGCCATGCGGATCGCCGCAACCAGCGCGTCGATCGCCAGGTTCTGGCCGAAGACGACGTTCTTCAAGTCGCGGTCGAGCGTCTTCAGCGCGTTGCGATCGTCCGAGCTCACGCTCTTGGCCGGAATGCGCGCGATCTTGGCGACGATCTCCTCGATCTCACCCTTGTTGATCACCTTCTTCTGCTTGGACTTCGGCAGGATCTTTTGCGCCGCACCGGCTTCGTCGATCACGTCGATCGCCTTGTCGGGCAGATGCCGGTCGTTGATGAAGCGCGCCGCGAGCTCGGCCGCGGTCGTCAATGCGGCCGGCGCGTACTTGACGCCGTGATGCTGCTCGAACCGCGTCTTCAGCCCCTTGAGAATCTCGATCGTTTCGGCGATCGACGGCTCGGGGACGTCGATCTTCTGGAAGCGCCGCGACAACGCGTGATCCTTTTCGAAGATGACGCGGTATTCGTTGTACGTCGTCGCGCCTATGCACTTGAGCGCGCCAGTCGACAGCGCGGGCTTGAGCAGGTTCGACGCGTCGAGCGTGCCGCCGGAGGCCGCTCCGGCGCCGATGATCGTATGGATCTCGTCGATGAACAGGATCGTCTTCGGATTCTCGGTCAGCTGCTTGAGTACCGCCTTCAGACGCTGTTCGAAGTCACCGCGATATTTCGTGCCGGCAAGCAGCGCGCCCATGTCGAGTGAATGGACGACGAAGTCCTTCAGCATCTCCGGCACGTTGCCGTCGTTGATGCGGCGCGCGAGTCCCTCGGCGATCGCGGTCTTGCCGACGCCGGCCTCGCCGACCAGCAGCGGATTGTTCTTGCGACGACGGCACAGGACCTGGATGACGCGCTCGAGCTCGTACTCGCGCCCGATCAGCGGATCGATCTTGCCGATCTTGGCCAGATGATTGAGGTCGACTGTGTACGCGTCGAGCGCGCCAGCGGGTTGTTGCTCACCTTCGGCGTCCTCTTTCGCGGGCTCCTGCTTTTCCTGACCCTTCTGCGGCGTCTTGGTGATGCCGTGCGCGATGTAGTTGACGACGTCGAGCCGGGTGACGCCGCGCTGATTAAGGAAGTAGACGGCGTGCGATTCCTTTTCGCCGAACACGGCCACCAGGACGTTGGCGCCGGTGACTTCCTTCTTGCCGGACGATTGCACGTGCAGGATCGCGCGCTGGATCACACGCTGGAATCCCTGCGTCGGCTGGGTGTCGGCGTCGGAGTGCGGCGACAGGCGCGGGGTGTGCTCGTTGATGAAGTCGGTCAGGACGCCGCGCAGCTCTTCGATGTCGACGCCGCACGCTTTCAGAACTTCTGCCGCAGACGGGTTGTCGAGCATCGCGAGCAGCAGATGCTCGACCGTGATGAACTCGTGCTGCTTCTGCCGAGCTTCGACAAAAGCCATGTGTAGTGATACTTCGAGTTCCTGCGCAATCATAGTTTCTTTCCGGCCTCAATCTCGGCAAGAGCGCCAGGCGCGTCCCGCCGCCAACGCTACGTTTCCTCCATCGTACACTGCAACGGATGCTGATGTCTGCGTGCAATGTTAAGAACCTGATCGACTTTAGCCGCAGCGACTTCGCGGGTATAAGTGCCGCAGACTCCCATGCCTTCTCGATGGATCTGCAGCATCACCTGGGTCGCCTTTTCGCGGTTCATTGCAAACACAGTCTGCAACACGACGACGACAAAGTCCATCGGCGTGTAATCATCGTTCAGCAGAATGACCTTGTACAGCGGCGGGGGTTTGAGGTGGGTCTTCTCGGCCTCGAGGACGCTGTCGTCACGCTCTTGCATTGCCACCGTGCGCCCCGAGGCAAGCCGCTAGCCGACGATGTGCGCCGCGACACCGATCGTCGCCGCTGCGCTGCACTGGCGACGCGACCCCGGGCCGCCCGTCGGCGCGCTTTCCGCCGGACGACGTCGCCGCCTTCGACTCGAGCAGGACTTCGCTGCCATCGCTAGATTGATGTGCACACCGGGTTTTTCAAGAGGCGCCTGTCGCGGCGGCAACTCCGGCGCCGACACCCGGGCCTGGCCCACGCGCAGTCCTTTCAGTCGAATCCACGCTTACCATTCTTCGACGGAAGCATGCATAAGGCAAGCCCATCCGCCAACTGGTTCAATCGTGCGCGCCAATCGGCCGTGACGCATCGGGTATCGAGCGCGTCGTGCGCGAGTCTTTCGCCAGGGGTCAAGCGCGCCGGATCGCAGGCGGGACGGCCCGAGAGGGCCGCGGGCCTACGCGGGAGCTCGCGGCGGCGAACTGGAAAAGCGGCGTTGGATTTGTGCAACAACCGATTGTCGGAGGCCATCACCGGATACTCGCGACCGCCGGCCCGTTGCGCCTGCGCGAATCTCCAGCAACTCGCGTCGCTGGCTTGCGCGCCTTCGCGGGCAGATCCCCCGCTGCGCGGGGCCCCTATTCCCGCTACATCCTGTCGATCATCGCCTTGCCGAATCCCGAGCAGCTTACCTGGGTCGAGCCGGGCATCAGGCGGGCGAAGTCGTAGGTCACAAACTGGTCCGCGATCGCCTTCTCGAGGCTGGACACGATCAGCGCCGCCGCCTCGGGCCAGCCCATGTGGACGAGCATCATTTCGGCCGAGAGGATTTCCGACCCCGGGTTGACGTAATCCTTGCCGGCGTATTTCGGCGCGGTCCCGTGCGTGGCTTCGAACATCGCGACCGAATCCGACATGTTCGCGCCCGGCGCGATGCCGATGCCGCCGACCTGCGCGGCCAGCGCGTCGGAGATGTAGTCTCCATTGAGATTGAGCGTCGCGATGACGTCGTATTCCTCCGGGCGGAGCAGAATCTGCTGCAGAAAGGCATCGGCGATCATGTCCTTGACGATGATGTCACGCCCGGTCTTCGGGTTCCGGAACTTGCACCAGGGGCCGCCGTCGATGGCGACCGCCCCGAACTCCTTCTGCGCCAGCGCGTAGCCCCAGTCGCGGAAGCCGCCTTCGGTGAACTTCATGATATTGCCCTTGTGCACCAGCGTCATCGACTTGCGGTCGTTGTCGATCGTGTACTGGAGCGCCTTGCGCACCAGACGCTCCGTGCCTTCGCGCGACACCGGCTTGATGCCGATGCCCGACGTCGCGGGAAAACGGATCTTTTTCACGCCCATTTCGTCGATCAGGAACCTGATCAGCTTTTTCGCGGCGTCGGATTCCGCCTCCCATTCGATGCCCGCGTAGATGTCCTCCGAGTTCTCGCGGAAGATCACCATGTTGGTCTTTTCCGGCGCTTTGACCGGGCTCGGCACGCCTGCGAAATACCGGACCGGCCGCAGGCAGACGTAGAGATCGAGTTGCTGACGCATCGCGACGTTGAGAGAACGGATGCCGCCGCCGACGGGGGTGGTCAGCGGTCCCTTGATGGAAACGACGTACTCCTTGAGGATCGCCAGCGTTTCCTCGGGCAACCAGACGTCGGCGCCGTAGACCTTGGTCGATTTTTCGCCGGCGAAGATCTCCATCCAGTGAATCCGGCGCTTGCCCCCATACGCCTTCGCCACCGCTGCGTCGACGACCTTGATCATGACCGGCGTGATATCGACTCCGGTGCCGTCGCCCTCGATGTAGGGGATGATCGGCTGGTCCGGGACGACCAGGCTATAGTCGCTGTTGACGCTGATCTTCGCGCCGCCGGCCGGGACCTTCACGTGCTGATAGCTGGGCATGGATTCTCCTGGATGCGGCCCGCGGCTGCGGGCAGCACAAGCTGCTGATTATCCGCGATTTCCATCCGAGCTGCCACGCCACCATGCTATGATCGCACTTGGCGCCGCGCGTTTCTTCCGGCGCTTCGGACGCCTCGCCGCGTCGCAGTAGCAAACTGCCCCCAACCGTTGATGGCATCACCCCCATTCCCTCGACTCGCATGCATGCGAACGCCGCCCGCGGCTTGCGCCCGCCGGCTTGACCTGGGCGCCGCGCACCGGTCCGCGAGATCGCGAGGACAATGATCCGCCGGCTTCTCGCGCGCCTGGTTCCCGGCCGTATCGCGGCCGAGCCACGCATCTACGGACCGGGTGCGCATCCGGTCCGCAGGACCCAGATCTCCCGCGGTGCGCAGGACGTCGTGCGCAAGCTGCAGCAGGCGGGGTTCAAGGCGTTCATCGTCGGCGGCGCCGTGCGCGACCTTCTGCTCGGCATCACACCCAAGGATTTCGACCTGGCCACCAACGCGACGCCAGAGCAGATCAAGCCGCTGTTTCGCCGGGCATTCATCATCGGCCGGCGGTTTCGGCTGGTGCACGTGCTCGCCGGCGCGGAGACAATCGAGGTCGCGACTTTCCGCTCGCGGCAGACGGGCGACGACATCGCCGACGAGCACGGGCGGCTCTTGTCCGACAACGTGTTCGGCACGCAGGCGCAGGACGCGGCCCGGCGCGACTTCACGATCAACGCACTGTACTTCGATCCGACGACGGAGGAAGTCTGGGACTACGTCGGCGGCGTGGCCGACATCAAGGCGCGGCGGCTTCGCCTTATCGGCGACCCGGTCACGCGCTACCGCGAGGACCCGGTGCGCATGTTGCGCGGCGCGCGTCTGGCGGCGAAGCTCGGCATCAGCATCGAGAAAAAGACCGCGGCGCCGATACCGGTGCTGGCGCCGCTGATCCACAATGTGCCTCCGGCGCGCCTGTTCGATGAGATGGAAAAAATCCTGCTCTCGGGTCACGCGGCCGAATCGGTCAAGAGCCTGCGCCGTCACGGGCTGCATCATGGCATGTTGCCGCTGCTGGACGTGATTTTGGAGCAGCCGTTGGGCCAACGCTTCGTCGATCTCGCGCTCGCCAACACCGACCAGCGCGTGAGCGAAGGCAAGTCGGTGACTCCGGCGTTCCTGTTCGCCTCGTTGCTGTGGCACGAGGTACTGGCCAGCTGGAATGCGGCGCGACAGCGCGGCGAGCGCCCGACGCCGGCGCTGTTCGATGCGATGGATCGCGTGCTCGAGCAGCAGGCCGAGCGCCTGGCGATCCCTCGCCGCTTCGAGGCGACGATCAAGGAGATCTGGGCGCTGCAGCCGCGCTTCGAGCTGCGCGCCGGCCAGCGTCCGTTCCGCCTGCTCGAGCACCCGCGGTTTCGCGCCGCCTATGATTTTCTCGTTCTGCGCTGCGAAAGCGGCGAATTGCAAGGCGAGCTCGCGGGGCTCGCCGACTGGTGGACGAAATTCCAGGACGCTGACACCGCCGAGCGCGAGCGGATGTTGAAGCCGGACGAAGCGCCGAAAAAGCGCCGTCGATCGCGCAGCCGCGGACGCAAGCGTGAACCGGCGCCCGACGAGGCCAGCGCCGGCGCCGCAGCCGAGGGCGAAGAAAGCGCCGAGTAGGGCCAAGTGCAGCATCGATTCCGGCATTTGCCCGGGGCTTCGCTCGCCTACGTCGGGATCGGCAGCAACCTCGCCCATCCGCGGCGCCACGTCGCGCGCGCGATCGCAGAAATGGCGCGTTTGCCGCGCACGCGCGTGGCCGCCGTTTCACCGAACTACCTGAGTGCACCGCTCGGGGCAAACGGTCCGCAGCCCGACTACGTCAACGCGGTCGCTGCACTGGTTACGTCGCTCGCGGCACCTGCCCTGCTGAAGCGGATGCGAGCGATCGAAAAACGCCACGGCAGGCCGCCGACGGAGCAACGACTGCGCAACGCCGCGCGAACGCTCGATCTCGATTTGCTACTATTCGGCCATCGCCGTCTGCGGCATCGACAGTTGACGCTGCCGCATCCGCGCATGCACCAAAGGGCATTCGTGCTCAGGCCGCTTTTGGACATCGCGCCGGCGGCGGTCATTCCCGGGCGCGGTGCGGCGCGCCGCTGGCTGCGCCGGGTGCACGGACAGCGCATCGCCCGCACGCGCCGCCATATCCGGTTGTAGCGATCGCCGCCCATGGATATCGAGAAGTGCCGCTACATCGTCGTCGAGGGCCCGATCGGCGCGGGCAAGACCAGCCTCGCCCGAACGCTTGCGGTCTCGCTCGGCGCCGACACCTTGCTCGAGGCGCCGGACGAGAATCCCTTCCTCGCCCGGTTCTACGAGGACATGCGCCGCTTCGCGCTGCCCACACAGCTCAATTTCCTTTTCCAGCGCGTCGATCAGTTGCGCGGATTGGCACAGCTCGACATGTTCGCCCGGCATACGGTCGCCGATTTCCTGCTTGACAAGGATCCGCTGTTCGCGCGGCTCAATCTTTCCGACGACGAATTCGTGCTCTACGACAAGGTTTATTCGCATCTGAAGCTGCAGACGCCGACGCCCGACCTGGTGATCTATCTGCAGGCGCCGGTGACGACGCTGATCGAGCGCGTGCACCGGCGCGGCGTCGGTTACGAGCGGGGGATATCCGAGCATTACCTAGCGCGCCTGGCCGACGCGTACAGCCGCTATTTCTACCAGTATGCCGGCGCGCCGCTCCTGATCGTCAACAGCGAGCGCCTCAATTTCGTCGACGAGCCCGGCCACCTGCAGCTGTTGCGCAGCCGCATCGGCGCGATGCGCGGGCAACGCGAGTTCTTCAACCTCGGCTCGAACTGAGCACCGTCGCGCTCGCGACCGGTCAGCCGATTTTCTGGCGTACCCTCGTCGGACGCAGCGCCAGCGCGTTGCCCGCGATCGCCAGCACGACGCCCAGCGCGCCGACCCAGGTCCAGCGGTAGCCTTCGAACAAGGTCGATAGCGCCAGTGCGATCACCGGCGTCGCCACCGCCGTATAGGCCGCGCGCGCCGCGCCGATCCGCCGAAGCAAGGTGAGATACGCGCCAAATGCGACGACGCTGCCGAACACGGTGAGATAAACGAGCGAGGCGAGATACGCCGGCCGGGTGTCGAACGTCCACTCGACGCCCTGGACTGACGCCGTCACGGCCGCGACCAGCGCGCCGTAAGCCATGCCCCACGCGTTGCCGGCCAACGTCGGTATGCCGGCGCGCTGGTTGCGCTGCGCGATCAGGTTGCCGCTGCTGGCGATGACTGTCGCGCCGAGTCCGAACGCCACACCGTAGGAAACGGCGCCGCCATCGCGCGCCTGCGCGATCTCCGGCAGGAACAGCAAGGCGACGCCCGCGACGCCCATCGCGGCCGCGACGAAGGTCCGCGCGGTCAATGGTGTGCCGAAGAACACTCGCATGCCGATCGGGTTCAGGAAGACGATCGTCGAGAACAGCACCGCGACCAGGCCGGAAGGCGCAAAACGTTCGGCCCAGTAAATGCCGACGTAGTTGAGCCCGAAGAGCGTTACGCCGACCGCAGCCAGACAGGCGTGATTTTGGCGCGAAAAACGCAGCGAGCGGCCGGTGACCACGCGGCCAGCAGCGCCGCCGCGAGCGCGAAGCGGTACGCGACCGCGACTTCGGGAGCGACCCCGGTGAGCTGATACTTGATCGCCAGCCACGTCGATCCCCAGATAACCGAGATGAGGACGAACAGCCAGGTTGCGTCGATCCGCATGCGCTTTAGGCGCCGTCGACGTCGAGAAATGCCGCGAAGCGCGCGAGCTCGGCGTCGAGCTCGCGGCGAAAGCCGACATCCCGCGGACGCTTGCGCGCGAAGGCAAGCTCGACGTCGAGCTTGCCGCCGCGGGTGGTGACGTTGGCCCAGCCGATCGCTGCATCGCGCCAGAGGAGCGGCAACGCGTAGTACCCGAACCGGCGCCCGGACGCTGGCGTGTAAGCCTCGAAGCGGTACGCCCAGTCCCACAGCCGCTCGAAGCGACGCCGGTCCCAGACCACTGGGTCGAATGGTGCAAGCAGGCGCACCTCGGCACGCGGCTCGCAGCGTACATTTTCGTCGGCCGGCCAGAAATAGCGCTCGCCGTCCACCGTGGCGCTCGCGACCCAGGCGCTGCGCATGACGCGACTGATCGCGGCGGCGCGCGCCTCCGCGCTCAACGAACGCGTGTCGATCATCTTCGCCAGCGACTTCAGGCTGTTGTCGCTCAACGGCGCATACAGACGAACGAGCAGCCGTATCAGGCCCGTGGCGCGGACGGCCGGCGTCGAGGTCCGGGCATCCTCGGTCTCCAGATCGTAGACACGGGTGCCATTGACGCGCCGCGCGACGCGAAGCACGCCGCGGTAATGCAGCAGCGCGAGGACGCGCGTCGTCGCCGCCGACTGGCCGCCCCAGCCGTTGACGGTGCGCTGCGTGCCGAACGCGCGCGCCAGATCGCGTGGATGCGTCGCGCCGTGCAGGCGGACGTGCGCGAGCACGCGAGGCGGAAGCTGCGGATGCTCGCTTTCGATATGAAAGCGTGGCTCGCCGGCGCGCGGGTGGAGCAGCCGGCGCGTCTCGCGCGGAAGCACGCCATAGACGTGCACGTAGTCCTCGACCACGGGCAAATCCGGGTAACGGCGATCAAGATCGCCGTTACGATAGTTCGCAACGCGATGCCGGAGCACCAGATCCTGCGCACGCGCCGGCGCGCGGATCGGATCGATCTGGACGAAGCCCAGCGCGCGGATCGCCGCCTCGAGTTCCCGCGGCGGAAACAGCGATCGCGAAACCGCATACGCGCGCAGCGCCGCGGCGTCGAATCTCGCCATCACGCCACCCCCGGTGCGACGATCTTCAGCAGCGCGCTCGAGCTCGCGGTGGCGTCCGTGCACCAGGCGTCGGCGATTGTACGCAACAGACCGAGACCGACAATCGCAGCACCGCCCAGTGCCGCTGGCACTTCACGGCGCGATGCATTTCCGAAGGCGAAACCGAAGAGATACACGGCAAACGAGCGGATGGCGCTGCAGGCGCGACCCGGAAGCTTACCGCAGTGGCGCGGTGCCGATCGCTCGTTTAGTGACCCGAGGCATGGAACTTGCTCAATTGACGGCGAAAACCGGATCGAGTCGGCAGTCGCCAGGCAACCGACCGGTGCCGGTCCCTTTTTGCTCGAGGCTGTCATGCGCATTTCGAATTTGCTTGCTGCTGTACTTGGCGTCATCGCCAGCACGCTCGCGCTGCTGGCGGCGCCGTGCGCGGACGCCCTTTCGCTCGGCGACGCCACCCTGCAATCGTCCCTCGGGCAGCCGTTGCGAGTCGCCGTCCCGATCGGATCGGCAGAAGGTCAACCGCTCACCGCCGCGTGCGTCCACGTCATTGCCGACGCCGCCGGAGGCAGCGGGCCACCGCAGCTACTGACGGGCAGAGTCACAATTGATCGCAGCACGGCCGGGGCTCAGCTGGTGGTGACGACCGCCCGCCCGGTCAACGACCCGGTGGTCCGGCTGGCGGTTCAAGCCAGCTGCGACGGAACCACCCGCCGCGACTACGTCGTGCTCCTCGATCCGCCGTCGACGGGCGCTGCAACTTGGGCCCGCGCCCCGCTCGCCGCTGACACGAAGTCTGTTGCAGCGGCGCCGCCCGCACGCCATACGAATCCCGCGACCACCGCCGTCGCCCCGGCCATCACCCATCTCGCTGCCTCGGCGTCCGGCGCCGCAGTGCAGGTGTCGGTGCCCAGCACGGTCGCTGCGGAGCCGGTACATGCGCCGGCGACCACGCTGTCGAGCCGCGGCGGAAGCTCGTTCATTCCCGAAGCGTCGGCGGCCGGATTGCCTCGCGCGTCGTCGGCTCAGGGCGACCTGATGCTGGCCGATGCCGAGCCGCAGGTCGCGCCATGGTGGCCGCTCGCGGCCGCACTGCTGGTCGTCGCCGCACTCGCGCGATGGCTGGTTCCGATGCGCCGCCGCTCCGCAATGGAACCTCCGGCATGGGTCGCGCCGACCGCACGCACCGAACCCAATCCCTCGGTGTCCGGCAGAGCTGCGTCGAAAAGCGTCGGCAAGACCGGTTACTTCGCCGCGATGACCGAGCCCGGCCCCGAATTCCCGCGCGGCTCCTCGAACGCCAAGCGCACCGCTTCCGCGCCTGAGGTCGCAAAGGCCCAGTCCCAGCCGGCTGCGGCCAAAGCCGCATCGACGATCGAGGATCGCCGTTTCGCCGATTTCGACGCCGATATGATGGAGGAACAAACGATCCGGGCCGAGTGGGCCAAGGCCGTGAACGACGGCGCGATCGACATCGGCAGCGATTCCATACTCAAGGCCATCGACGACGCCGAACGCGAAATCCAGGGGCCCCCGATGCATCCGAAGCAGGTCGCGCTCGACCGCTCGCTCGACGACGAATTGGTGCCGCGCAACGCGCGCGGCTGACGCCCTGCCCAAACGCCTGCGTCGCCCGGCGTCAGATCGCCGGTATCCGTTGGTCGACGTCGATCATTCGCCGCGCAGCCCCGGCCCCTGCGGCGCAGGCTTGATCAGCGCATCGGCCCCGAGCTCGGGTAGCGAGCCGAGCACCGCTTGCTCGCCGCTCCTGGCGTCGCCGGCGAACGTGGTCAGCTCGCCGAGCTTGCGGCCCGGCGTCACTGCAACTTCCACCGCCTTGTCGCCGCGAAGCACGTAGAGCACCGTCCTGCCTTCGCGCCGCGTCAGTGCGTCGGAAGCCACCGCGGTGAGCGGCTGCTGCTGCTCCGCGGTGATGGGCTGCGACAGAAACGAAACCCTGGCGCTCATTTCCGGCAAGACGCGCGGATCGATCGTGTCGAACCGCACCTTGGTCAGCACTGTTGCCTTGGCCCGGTCCATCGTGGGCATGATTTGCGCGACGGTGCCGAGAAAGCGCGCGTCCGGCAACGCATCGAGCGTGATCTCGCAGGGCTGGCCGGCTCGAACCTTGGACCGGCTCGATTCGAGAACGTCGGCCTCGACTTGCAGCGTGCTCAGGTCGGCCATGCTCACCAAGGCCGCCTTGGAATCGGCAGTCGACGAAAACGGCGTTACCAGATCGCCGACGTTCGCGCTCCTGGACAGGATGACGCCATCGAACGGCGCGCGGATCAGAACGTCCTGCTGCACCTTGACGTCGCGGGCGTCCAAGCGTGCGATGACGTCGCCCGCCTTGACGCGCGAACCTTCGGCCACACCCAGCCATTCGAGGCGACCGGAAACCTTCGACGATACCGCTGCCTTGCGCTGCGCCACGACGTAACCGGTCGCGCCGAGCACTGCGAACTCTTGCGAAGGATAGACGGTGACGACAGGCGTCGTCGGCACAAGAACGGCATGAGGGTGCGCTGCATACCACGTCGCAGCTCCGATCGCAATCAACGCGACGGCGGCGAGCGCCCATCGGCGGCGCAGGCGGCCGATGCGCTTGCTCACCGGGTCACCCGGCGAGAAACGACTCGATTGCTGCCGCGACACGTGTCGGCTGATCGTGGTGCAGCATGTGCCCGGCGTCGGCGATCGTCGTCAGACGGCCATCGCGAAAGTTCGCGACTCGCCGCTCGAGCCCCGCCTGATCTTCGCCCAGCCAGCGCGGCACGAACGAATCACCGGCAGCGACCCACAGCACCGGAGCGCTGATCCGCTGCCAGGCCGCGCGCACCTCGTCGGGGCGGTAGACGGTCGGAAACGGCAGCTTGTGACGAGGGTCGGAGCGCAGCCGCGCGCTGCCGTCAGGCAACGCTTCGGCCCAGTGTCCGGCAAGAAACTCCGCGTGGTCGCGCGCCATGCGCGGATTGTTCTTCTGCAGGCGATCGGCGACGGCGGCGAGGTTTGCATACGGCGCAAATGACGGCGGATCGCGGAGCGCGTCCAGCCATTTCAAAAGCTTTTCCGGTGCGATCTCGGGCTTCTCGGCAGGAATGCCGAAGCCTTCGAGCGATACCAGTCGGGCGACGCGCTGCGGCCGCACACCGGCGTAGATGCAGGCGACATTGCCGCCGAGGCTGTGGCCGACGATGCGCGCCGGCACGTCCGGCGTGAAATGCTCGAGCAGCGCATCGAGGTCTGCGATGTAATCGGCGAACCAGTAGCCGTCGGCGCACCACGCACTTTGGCCGAAGCCGCGCCAGTCGGGCGCGAGCACGTGCCAGTCGCGGGTCAGCGCGTCGACCAGAAACTGGAACGATGCGCCGACGTCCATCCACCCGTGCAGCATGAAAATCTTCGGCGCCGCAGCATCGCCCCAGGTTCGTACGTGGTACTTGAGGCCGCGCACGACGAGAAACTGCGATGTCGAGGCCGTCATGGCGGCATCGGCCGCGCCAGTCACCGCGATGTTCGCCCGGTCGTCATTTCTTCTTGCACAGGAAGTTTCCGTCCTGCCACCCGGTGCGGTACTGGCCATCGCTTTTGAAACGGACCGGATCCTTGTGCTCGACGCTGCCGATACTGGCACAGCCATCGGCGTAGCCTTGCCGGTATGGCAATGGAAAGCCCTGCAGGTTGACGTTGGCCGGCGGATTCGGGTTCCTGGTCGGCGGCGCCTGCGGCTTGGCCGGCACCGAAGGCTCGGTCCCGGGTCCCGCGGGCGGCGCAGCTTGTTCGCCGGGCAGCGGCGGCGGGACCGCCGCGCACGCAGCGAGAACGACGGCGATCGCTAGCGCGACGAGGGCGCGGCGCACCGGTATTTGCAAAGTGGCGATCATCGGGGTCGGCAGCGGAAGCGAGTAAAATTGTACCTCATGAGCGTGTCCGCAGTTGCCCCGCTGTTCATCCATCTGCGCATGCACAGCGAGTATTCGATCGTCGACGGCATGGTGCGCATCGACGACGCGATAGACGCGGCCGCGGCCGATCGCATGCCGGCGCTTGCGCTGACCGATCTGGCTAACGTGTTCGGGATGGTCAAGTTCTACAAGACGGCGCGCTCGCGAGGCATCAAGCCGATCATCGGTTGCGACGTGTGGATCACGCACGAAAGCGAGCGCGATGCGCCGCAACGGCTTCTGCTGCTTTGCCAGTCGCGCCCGGGCTATCTGCGACTCGCCGACTGGCTGACCCGCGCGCATCGCGGGAACCAGCATCGCGGGCGCGCCGAGGTGAGGCGCGAATGGTTCGGCGACGGCACCGACGGCCTGATCGCGCTGTCAGGCTTTGCCAGCGGCGAAATCGGCCACGCGCTGGCGCAGGGCAATGCCGCGGCGGCCGGCGCCGCGGCGAACGCATTGGCCGGCGCCTTTCCCGGCCGTTTTTATCTCGAAGTGCAGCGCGCCGGCCATCCCGACGACGAAGCGTTGACCGCGGCGACGCTGCGCCTCGCGAGCGCGCTGGCGCTGCCGGTCGTCGCGACGCACCCGGTGCAATTTGCGACGCGCGGCGAATTTCGCGCCCACGAGGCGCGCGTGTGCATCGCCGAGGGACACGTGTTGGCGGATCCGCGGCGGCCGAGGCGCTTCACGCCCGAGCAGTATTTCAAATCGCAGGCCGAGATGGCGCAACTGTTCGCCGACATTCCGCAGGCGCTGGCCAACAGCGTCGCGATCGCGCAGCGCTGCAATCTGACGATTCCGCTGGGCAAGAACTATCTGCCGGCGTTCCCGACGCCGGCGGGAATCGGCATCGAGCAGCACCTGCGCGACAAGGCCGCGGCGGGGCTCGAACGACGGCTGGCGGCGCTGTATCCCGATCGGGAAGAGCGGGTGCGCAAGCAGCCGGAATACGCAGCAAGGCTCGAATTCGAGGCCAGGACGATCATCCAGATGGGTTATGCCGGCTACTTTCTGATCGTCGCCGACTTTATCAACTGGGCGCGGGCCAACGGCGTGCCCGTCGGGCCGGGACGCGGCTCCGGCGCCGGCTCGCTCGTCGCCTACAGCCTGGGCATCACCGACCTCGACCCGTTGCGCTACACGCTGCTGTTCGAGCGCTTCCTGAATCCGGAGCGCGTTTCGATGCCGGATTTCGACATCGATTTCTGCCAGGACGGGCGCGACCGTGTCATCGACTACGTCAAGCAGAAGTACGGCGCCGAATCGGTGTCGCAGATCGCGACGTTCGGCACGATGGCGGCCAAGGCGGTGGTGCGCGACGTCGGCCGCGTGCTGGATCTTCCGTACAGCTTCTGCGATAGCATCGCCAAGCTGATTCCATTCCAGCCCGGGCGCGCGGTGACATTGAAGCGCCGCGGCCGCGACGCCGCGCCAAACGTCGTCTATGCGCGCGAAGTCGAGCCGCTGTTGAACGAGCGCGAGGCCGCCGAAGAAGAGGTGCGCGAGCTGTTGAGCCTTGCCGAGCAGCTCGAAGGTCTGCCGCGCAACGTCGGCATGCACGCCGGCGGCGTGCTGATTGCGCCCGGCAAGCTTACCGATTTCTGTCCGCTGTACACGCAGCCGGGGTCCGATGCGCTGGTCTCGCAGTTCGATAAGGACGACGTCGAGCTGGTCGGGCTGGTCAAGTTCGACTTCCTGGGGCTGACGACGCTGACGATACTCGACTGGACGCTGCGTTATATCCGCATGCTCGATCCCGCGTCGACGCTGACGCTCGATACGCTGCCGCTGGACGACCCGCGCGCTTATGACATTTTCCGCAGCGGCAACACGACGGCGGTGTTCCAGTTCGAATCGCGCGGCATGCGCGAGCTGCTGCTGCAGGCCCCGCCGAAGCGCTTCGACGACGTGATCGCGCTGGTCGCCCTCTATCGTCCGGGTCCGATGGAGCTCATTCCCGACTACGTGCGGCGCAAGCAGGGAGCCGAGCGCTTCGAGTACGTCGATCCCCGGCTCGAGCCGATCCTGGCGCCGACGCACGGCGTGATGGTCTACCAGGAGCAGGTGATGCAGATCGCGCAGGTCATCGGGGGCTATACGCTCGGCGCCGCGGACCTGCTGCGCCGCGCGATGGGTAAAAAGCTTCCCGACGAAATGGCCAAGCATCGACAGGGCTTCACTGCCGGCGCGATCGACCGGGGCCTGACTTCGGCCAAGGCGACGCAGCTTTTCGACCTGATGGAAAAGTTCGCCGGCTACGGCTTCANNTCGCATGCCGCCGCATACGCGCTGATCGCCTACCAGACCGCGTACTTCAAGGCGCACCACCCGGCGGCGTTCATGGCCGCCAACCTGTCGGCAATGATGGACGACACCGACAAGCTGCGCCAGTTCTACGACGATGCGACAGCGCTCGGGCTGTCGATATTGCCGCCGGACGTCAACGCGTCGAATTACCGTTTCGAGCCGGTCGACGGCGAGCACATCCGCTACGGCCTGGGCGGCATCAAGGGCACGGGCAGGAGCGCGATCGAGGCCATCGTGACGGCGCGCACCGAGCGTCCGTTTACCGACCTGTTCGATTTCTGCCGCCGGGTCGACAAACGCAGCGTCAATCGACGCGCGGTCGAGGCGCTGATCCGCGCCGGTGCATTCGATGCCATCGACGCGAGGCGCGCAAGTCTGCTGGCGTCGGTCGGCGCCGCGCTCGACCACGGCGAACGAGCCGAGCGCGCGGCCTCGCAAGTGTCACTGTTCGGTGAAGAAAGCGGCGAGGGAGAGGCCGCGCCGGCATTGATCGCCGCACGCGAGTGGTCGGAGGCCGAGCGGCTGGCGCAGGAAAAGGCGAGCCTCGGCTTCTATCTATCGGGACATCCGTACCATGCACACGCGGCCGAGCTCTCCCTGCTGATACAGCAGCCGCTGGGCGCGCTGAAGCCCACACAGACGCCGGTTCGCATCGCCGGCATCGTCGTGCAGTTGCGCACGCAGACCTCGCGCCGCGGCAAGATGGCCTTCGTCACTCTCGACGATGGCCGCGATCAGCCGGAGATCGTCATCTTCAACGAAACCTTCGATGCCAATCGCCATCTGCTGCGCGAGGACGCGGTGCTGGTTGCCGAGGTCAAGGTGCAGCAGCGCGTCGGCGACGACGGCCAGGTCCAGGGTTTGCGCATCATCGCCGACGCCGTCTACGACCTGGCCGGCGCGCGCCGGAAGTGGGCGCGCGCGCTGCGTCTTTCGTGCAACGGCTCGAGCTCGGCACAGCGTCTGTTCGATCTGATCGAGCCTTTTCGCCGCGGCCATTGTCCGGTGACGATCAATTACTCCAACCATGCGAGCGGAGGCGACATCGAGCTCGGCAGCGATTGGCGGGTCAACCTGGACGAACACCTGCTCGCCGGCTTGCGCGATTGGCTGGCGCCGGAGAACGTAACCGTCGTCTACTAAGCGACTTCCAGCGCGTCGGCGGCACGGCGCGCACTTTCCCTCGATGCTCGACGACATCATAGGTCGCTACAGGTCATTTCTGCGCCTGCCGGACGTCGCATGGTTGCTCGCGACCGCACTGATAACACGGCTGCCGATAGCCAGTCTCACGCTGGCGATGCTGATGCACGTGCGCGCACTGACCGGATCGTTCGCACAGGCCGGCCTGACCGTCGGCGTCGATCTCGCGGCGTCGGCGATCGCTGCCCCCGCGCTGGGCCGCATCATCGATCGCCGCGGGCCGCGGGCCGTGATGCTCGTCACCGGCATCGTCTGCCCGTCGGCGCTGGTCTTCATATTGCTGGCGGAAAGGCTGGCGCTGCCACTCGCGGCCCTCGTCGCCGCCGCCGCGATCGCAGGCGCCTTCGCGCCGCCGATCACGGTCTTGACGCGCACGGTTTGGCGCTATCGCTTCGACGATCCGGGCGAGCGCAAAACCGCCTTCGCCCTCGATGCCGTATTGATCGAGCTCGCCTTCACGCTGGGCCCGGTGCTGGTCGCCGTGCTGCTGGCTGTCGCCTCGCCGCGCGTCGCGTTCACCGCCGCTTTCCTCCTGGTCGCGCTCGCCGTTCCGGTATTCGCGCTGTCCCCGGCGCTGAAATACTGGCGTCACCAGCCCGGCGTCGAGCGGCGTCTGCTCGGACCGCTTGCCGATCCGCGTCTGCTGGCCGTTTATGCGGTGACGTTCCTGCTGTTGTTTTCGCTGGGCCTGCTGGAGATCGGCTACGCCGGCTTCGCGACCGCTGCCGCGATGCCGGCGTTCGCGGGCATCCTGATCGCCGTCAATTCAATCGGCAGCGGCACCGGCGGGCTGCTTTACGGCGGAGTGCACCTCGATATGCCGGTCGAGCGGCAGCTGCCCCGATTGCTTCTTCTGGTGGTGCTGCCTCTGGCAGCGCATACGCTGACGACGTCGCCGTGGCTGCTTGCGGCGCTCGCGCTGGTCGCCGGCATCGGCATCGCCCCGGCGCTGACGGTGGTGATGCTCCTGATCAGCGCCAACGCGCCGTCGCGCTATGCGACCGAGGCATTCACGTGGTCGACGACCTTCCTGGTTGGCGGTCTCGGTGCCGGCCATGCCTTGGGTGGCAGGATCGTCGAAGGCCACGGCGCACGCGCCGTGTTCGCTGCCGCGGCAGGCGCCGCTGCGCTCGCGGCAATCAGCGCGCTGGGCGTGCGGCAGCGCAAGCGAAAGGCGGCGCCTGCCGATCGATAGTTTGGGCGCTCTTTGCAATCGCGCCCAGCGAAAGGCCGCGACCCGAGACGGTCAGACCTTTCGCGAACGCGTGCGCGCTGCCTTTCGGGCCGCGGCCGAGCGCGCCGCGGGACCGCGTTTCCTGGCCGCCGCCTTCGCGTGCCGCGACAGTGCAGTCGGGCTTGCGGCACTGCTGCCTTCGCGTTTCAGGGCGTTCGTCGTCGCCCTCGATCGTCGTGCCGAAACGCTGGCCGTCTTGCGCGCGCCGGCGGCATTGGCCAGCTTCGCGCTGCGGCGAGTCTTTGCAGGCGCTTTTCCCTTGGCGGGCGGCTTGAGCGCAACCCCCGCGCGGCGCGCCTTCGACAAGCCGATGGCAATTGCCTGCTTCGCCGACCGTGCGCCATGCTTGCCTTCGCGCACGTGCTCCATTTCCTCGCGGACAAACTCGCCGGCCTGCGTGCTCGGCGACTTTCCTTCGCGCTTGTCTTCGGCAGCGCGTTCCATCGTCTTTCGTTCAGGCATCGGTTTCTCCTTCACATCGAATCGGGATCGCGTAAACCTTACAAGCGGCAGCAATAGTTGCCGGCGCACGCGCTGGCGCCACCGGCCTGCGTCGCCCGCTGATCAGCCGCGCTTGCATGCGGAGTGGCCACAACCGCAGCCGCCCGGCGACGCCGACTTGCTCCCGGTGTTTTGCTCGCAATACTCCGAGCAATACTTCTTGCCGGGAGCGACATCGCACATGCAGCCCCGGTGCGCGCATCTGTTGTAGCTTGCCGATCCCGTTGAACCTTGCATTTGCGCCATCGCTTATCTCCTGTAAAAAGCGCACAAACACGCTCGCCTGAGATAAGGGCAGCAAGAAACGTTCCGGGTGGATCGCCGTCGTATCGTGTTACGGCGGCCACCTGCGCCACGTTCACGCAGCGACCCTTGGCAACGCTAGCCTACGCGCTCGAGCTTGTAGACGAAATGCTTGGTGTCGCCGAAAAAAGACCAGCGGAAATATTTCTCGTGGTAGAAAAGCTTCACCTTCGCGTTGACTGCGATCGCATCGTCGATGGCCTTGCGCACCGCGTCATCGCCGTCGCGGACGCTGAAATCCCACAGCCGGGTGGCGGTCCCCAAGGTCGGATCCTGCTGCAGGAAACCGAAGTCCAGCGTTCCCTCCCAAGTCTTGAACACGTAGCCCGAGCGTGAGAGCTTGATGACCTGCCCGACGCGGTAGCCGTCGCTGTAGTCGGCGGCAAACGCGATCCACGCCGCGCCGATAACCACGGCGAGGACGACAAGGAGCGCGACGAACTTTTTCATGCGCGTATCGGTGCGAATAACGCCCAAGTGTAGCCCGGATGTCCGGCGCGGAGAAACACGAAGCCCGGGCTACAATGATCGCCCGTTCGACCAGCGCCTGCGCCTTTAGCGATGCCCGCCGCGATTCCGTCCCTCATGCACTACGTCATGGCCCGCGAGCCCGGGCCGCCCGAGGTCCTGACGCTGGCCGAGATGGCCACACCCGCCCCGAAGCAGGGCGACGTGCTGATCGAAGTCGCCTACGCCGGCGTCAACCGGCCCGACTGCATCCAGCGCGCGGGCAACTATCCACCGCCGGCCGATGCATCGCCGGTCATCGGGCTGGAAGTGGCCGGCACGATCGTCGCGCTGGGCGACGACGTCGCCGAATGGCGCCTGGGCGATCGAGTCTGCGCGCTGACGCCGGGCGGCGGTTATGCCGAATATTGCGCGGCGCCGGCGGCGTGCTGCCTGCCCTATCCCGACGGCCTGTCCGCACTCGAAGCGGCGAGCCTGCCGGAAAATTATTTCACCGTCTGGAACAACCTGTTCGACCGGGTTTATCTGAAGGCCGGCGAAACAGTGTTGATCCACGGCGGATCGGGTGGCATCGGCTTGGCGGCGATCCAGCTCGCGCACGCGATCGGTGCCATCACGATCACGACCGTCGGCAGCGACGACAAGGCGGCGTTCTGCAAGGCGATCGGCGCCGACCACGCGATCAACTACCGGCAGCAGGATTTTGCCGTCGAAGTCGCCGCGATTACCTCCAAGCGCGGCGTCGACGTCATCCTCGATATGGTCGGCGGCGATTACATCGAGAAGAATCTGAAATCACTGGCGCTGGAAGGCAGGATGGCGATCATCGCGTTTCTGCAGGGCAGCCGCGTCATCGTCGACTGGCGCCACATCATGATGAAGCGGCTGACGATCACCGGCTCGACCTTGCGCGCAAGCCCGGCCGCAAGGAAGGCGGCGCTTGCGCGCTCGCTGCGCGAGCACGTCTGGCCGCTGTTTGCCGCGCGCAAGCTGAAGCCGGTCATCCATCGCGTCTTTCCATTGGCCGAAGCGGCGGCGGCGCATCGGCTGATGGAATCCAGCGCTCACATCGGCAAGATCATGCTGGCGGTGCGGCCGTAGGGCGCGGGACCGCGCGCGCCTTTGGGCAACGGTAGCGCGCGCGGTCAGTAGGTCGCGCGGCCCCCCGACAGGTCGAACACCGCGCCGGTCGAGAACGAGCAATCGGCGGTGCAAAGCCAGGCGACCAGCGCCGCAATCTCGTCGACCGTCCCGAAGCGCCCCAACGGAATCTTCGACAGCATGAAATCGATGTGCTGCTGCGTCATTTGATCGAAGATCGCCGTCTTGACCGCCGCGGGGGTCACGCAGTTGACGCGCACGCCGGATTTCGCGAGTTCCTTGCCCAGCGACTTGGTCAGGCCGATGACCGCAGCCTTCGACGCGCTGTAGGCGCTCGCGTTGGGATTGCCTTCCTTGCCGGCCACCGAGGCAATGTTGACGATGCGTCCGTAGTCCCGCGCGAGCATCGCTGGAACGAGCGCCCGGTTGCAGTGGAAAACGCCGTTTAGGTTGACGTCGATCACCTGGCGCCAGGCATCGACCGGATATTCCCAAGTCGTCGTGTTCGGGCCGGTGATCCCCGCCGAGCAGACCAGGGCGTCGATGCGTTCCAGCGTCGACAGCGTCGCCTGCGCAGCGTCGCCGACAGCGTCGGCGTCGGCGACATCGACCTGCCGCGTATCCGCGCCCTGTCCGAGGCTCGCCGCGGCCCGCGCCAGCGCGTTCGAATCGCGATCCCACAGGCTGACGCGTCCACCGCTCGCCGTAAGCCGTTGCGCAACCGCGAATCCGATGCCGGTCGCCCCGCCGGTGACGACCGCGACCCGGCCTTCGAAGTCCAATCGATTCATCGCTAGGTGCTCCGGTTGCTTTCGCGCTCGCGATCCGGCGGCAATCCTAGCATGCGAGATTCCTACATCCGAATCGGACGACCACTGATACCGTGAGGCAGTGCGGGAGGCGATAGTTGACGTGCCGAACAGGAACGTCGGAGCAGCCTTGGCGGCGCCGGCGACTAGTTAGTATTTCGCGTGGACTCACCGATGAGGAGCTGATAATGGAAGAGACTCAACTGCGACCAGGCTCGTACAGCAACCCGACGATCGAACATGCCGCGCAGCAGGCGCACCAAAGCGTGGACCGCGTCGCCGACAAGGCGGTGTCCGGTGTCGGACTGGCCAGCGACTCGGCCCATCGCGCCGTCAATACGGCTGCGGACAAGGCGTCGACCGCTGCCGATTGGGCGAGCCGCGTGCCGGAGAAGGCCCGTCGCGCGCAGGGCGCAATGACTGAAGCTGCGTGCAATTCGATCCGCGCGCGCCCGCTGACCACCGTATTCGGTGCGCTCGCAGCGGGCTATGTACTTGGACGGATCGCCCGCTGGTAGTCGTCCCGCTAGCGCTGGCGGGGTCGTCTCGCGCGTGCCAGGATCGAGAGCCCGGCACATAGCAGCGCGAGCGCCAGAAGGGCTAATGCCCAGTTTCGGTCGACGGGGACCGCGACCACGGCGCCAGTGCTGAGCGCATCGTCGTCGGACGCCGATGCGACGGACAGGCTTGCAGGATCGCTGGCGGTGACAGTGTTGACCAGGTGCGCGGGTGTCGAGAGCAGCGGAAACTGCACCGGCAATCTGATCACCAGACCGTTGCCCGCGCCGGCCGCGATCGTCGCACCGGTCGCCGTAACGATGGTCCCGCCTGCCGCGCCGGTGATCGTGCCGCAGCTTGCAGTCCCGGTTGCCGTGCATGTCGCGCTGCCGGTCAGGACGACACCGGAAGGAAGGCTGTCGGTCATCGTGATCGAGCCCGCGCTGGACGGCCCGGCGTTGGCGAGGGTAATCGTATAGATCGCCGTCCCGCCGGGCGTGTAAGTGGCGCTGCCGTCCGTCTTGGTCAACAGCAGCGTCACCGACGATCCCGGAGTATCGGTGTCGGTCGCGCTGTTGTTGGCCGGATTCGGATCGGTCACACCCAGCGGCGCACCGACTGTCGCGGTGTTGACCAGGCTGCCCGTGGCCGCCGGCGCAACGGTGCCGGTCAGCAAGAAGGTCACGCTGCCCCCGGCCGGCAGGTTGACCGAGGCCGCGATGTCGCCCGACCCGGACGCCGGGCAAGCGCCGCCGCCGGCGCCGGAACAAGTCCAGGTCGATCCCACGATAGCGGCCGGCAGCGTGTCGGCGACCATCGCTCCAGTGACACCGCTTGGCCCGGCGTTGCTCGCCACGATCGTATAAGTCACCGGCAAACCCGGCGAATAGCTGGCACTTCCGTCGGTCTTGGTGATGCCCAGATCGGCGGTCGGGGTCAGCACATCGGTGTCGGTGGCGCTGTTGTCGGCCGGGTTCGCATCGGTCGTCCCCGCAGGCGCCGCCACAGAAGCGGTGTTGACCAGGGTGCCGGTTGCCCCCGAGGCGACGGTGGCAACCATCGTGTAGGTCAGTGTCGCGCCGACCGGCACGTTCACTGTGTCATTGATGCTTCCCGATCCCGACGCACTGCAACTGCCGCCGCTCGCCGCACACGTCCAGGTCGCACTGCCGACAACGGCGGGCAGCGTATCGCTGACGGTCGCGCCGATCGCGTCGCCGGGACCGGCGTTGGAAACGACGATCGTGTAACTCACTGCCTGTCCGGGAATAGCGGTCGTGACGCCGTCGGTCTTGGTGATGCGAAGATCGACGATCTCCGAAAGTGCGTCGCTGTCGGAGGACGTCGCCGGCAACGGCGCCGCGGGGTCGGTCACCGTCACGGTGTTGATCAGCGGATTCGCCGTCATGTTCGGCGCATACCCGACCGGCGCGGCGAACGTGAGCGCGTTGCCGGCGCCTGCCGCGATCTGCGCGCCGGTTGCGCCGAAGCTCGACTGTCCTGCGCTGCCGGTGACCGTGCCGCAGCTCGCGGTACGGGCAGCCGCGCAGGTCGCGTTCGCCGCGAGGGTCACTCCGGTCGGCAACGGATCGGCTATCGTTGTATTCAGCGCGTCGGACGGCCCGTCGTTGGTCACGACGATCGTATACGTCGCGCTGCCGCCCGGCATATAGGTTGTGCTGCCGTCGGTCTTGGTGACGTTGAGCACGGCCTGCGCGGCGCGGACGTCGCTGTCGAAGCCGCTGCCGCTCGCGCCGGAGGGAATGTCGAATGCGGTTGCCGCGTTGATCAGCGGATCGTCCGCCAGACCCGATGCAAAGACCACCGGCGCAGTGAACACCAGTGAATTGCCGCTTCCTGCGGCGATGCTTGCCCCAGTGGCACCGAGGCTCGACTGGCCTGTGCTGCCGGTGACCGCCCCGCAATCCGCGTTGCCGCCGGCCACGCAGCTTGCGTCAGCGCTGAGCGTGACGCCGGCGGGCAGTGCGTCGCTGACGGTCACGTTCATTGCGTCGGACAAGCCCGTGTTAGCGACGGTGATCGTGTAGGTCGCGGTTCCGCCCGGTGTATAGGTCCCGCTACCGTCGGTCTTGGTGACCGCCAGCGACACCTCCCGGGCAAGAGCATCGCTGTCGGTTCCGGCACCGGTCGCGCCCGAAAGCACGTCGGTCGCGGTCGCGGTGTTGTCGAGAGGATCTGTCGTCATCGCTGCCGCGAACGCGACGGGCGCGGTGAGCACCAGCGAGTTGCCCGGGCCGGCCGCGATCGCGGCGCTGGTTGCACCGAAGCTCGTCTGCCCGCTCGTCCCTGTCACGGTGCCGCAGCTCGCCGTACCGTTCGCGACACAGGTAGCGTTGGCAGTGAGCGTCAGACCGGCCGGCAGAGGATCGGTGACGGTGACATTGGTCGCATTCGACAGGCCGCCGTTACTGATCGTAACCGTATAGGTCGCGGTCCCGCCCGGCGTGTAGGTCGAGCTGCCGTCGCTCTTGATGACCGCGAGGCTCACTTGCGGCGCCAGCGTGTCGCTATCCGCGCCCGACGCCGTCGCGCCGGTGGCGACATCGAGCGCCGACGCAGTGTTGACCAGGGGATTGGCGACCATATTCGGCGCAAACGCGACCGGCAGCGTAAACACCAGCGCGTTACCCATGCCGGCGGCGATCTGCGCGCCGCTCGTGCCGAAACTGGTCTCGCCGATGCTTCCCGTCAGCGTGCCGCAGGCCGAGACCCCGTTGGCGACGCAGGAAGCGCTTGCCGTCAGTGTCACGCCGGCGGGCAGAAGGTCGCTGACCGTGACGTCGTCGGCGTCGCTGGCGCCAGCGGCGGTGACCGTGACGGTGTACGTCGCGGTGCCCCCCGGCGTATAGCTTGCACTGCCGTCGGTCTTGACCACGACAAGCGCCACTTGCGGAGCCAGCGTGTCGATATCGGTCGCGCTGTCATTGGCGGCATTCGTATCGGTCACGCCGACGGGAGCCGCAATCGTTGCGGTATTGACCAGGTTTCCGGAGGCGCCCGACGAAATGTCGGCGATGACCGTGTAGGTCACTGTCGCGCCCGCTGGGAGATCGATCGTCTCGTTGATGTCGCCGCTGCCGCTGGGGCTGAAGCCCGCTGCGCCCCCGGTGCCGACGGCGGTGAAGGTGGCGCCGGTCACCGCGGCGGGGAGGACGTCGACAACCGTTGCTCCGACGACATCGCTCGGCCCGTTGTTGGTCGCCACGATCGTATAGGTGGTCGACCCGCCCGGTGTCGCGCTGCCGACGCCGTCGGTCTTGGTAATCGCAAGGTCCGCCTGCGGCATCAGCGTATCCGTGTCGTTCGCCGACGTGACCGGGTTGGTGTCGATCACCGAGCCGGGGACGGCCAGGCTCGCGGTATTGGTGATGCTGCCTGTAGCGTCGGACGCAATCGCCGCATCGACGGTGAACGTCATCGAGCCGCCGACAAGAACGGTCACGTTGGCGGCGATCGGTCCGCTGCCGCTCGCAGGGCACACCGAACCGGTGGTCGCCGCGCAGGTCCACGAAGTAAAGCTCATGCCTGCCGGCGGCGTGTCGTTGACACCCAGCCCGGTGACATCGCCCGGCCCCGCGTTCGATACGCCGATCGTGTAGGTCGTGCCGCCGCCGGGCACGACCGATGCGACCCCGTCGGTCTTGGTGATCGTCAGATTGACGGTGCCGGTCGCCGCCAGTGTGGCGGTTCCCTGCAGCGGATTCGTAACGCCTTGCGTGCTGGTGATCGCCGCCGCCGGGATCGTGTCGATCAGATTGCCGGCGATGTTGGCCACGACGCGGACCGACAGCGTGCAAATCGAGTTGGCATTGACGCTGGCTCCCGACAGGCTGATCTGCGTCGCGCCGGCCGGCGCGGTGATCGTGGCGCCGCTGCAACCCGAGCCGGTAAAACTTGCCGACGGCGTGGTGAAAATCGCCATCCCGAGTGGCAACAGGTCGGTGAGGCTGACGCCGGTCAGCGCGATCGCCCCGGCATTGTTGTTGCGAATCTGGATCGAAAGGGTGGAGAAATTCGGCGCACCGACGGCGACGGTTGTGGGACTGAACGACTTGTTCACCGTCACCGACGTCGAGACCAGCGTCAGGTTCGCGGTCACGTCGGCAGTCGTGACACCTTGCGTGGTCGTCATGTTGGCGGCGAGGATGCGGTTGGTGAACACTCCCGTCGCCACCGGCGTCGCCACGTTGACCGCGACCGTGCAGGGCACGCCCGCGGCCAGCACGCCGCCGGCAAGCGAAAAGCTGGTCGCACCCGGGTTCGCCGTGACCGTGCCGCCACCGCAGTTGGTCGCCACCGGGTTCGGACCCGGGCCGCTAGAGAGCAGCGTGAAGCCCGCCCCCATCGTCGTCAGGTCGTCGACGAATCCTGCGCCGGTAAGCGCGACCGTCGGCGTCATCGTGACCGTCAGCCGCGATGCGGTTCCCCCCTGGACGCTGGCAGGGTTGAACGCCTTGGTCACCGTCAGCGCCCGCTGGACGTTGACCACCCCGGTGATCGTGACGGCGTTGTTGCCTGTGGTCGTGTGCACGCCATTGACGGCGTTGTTCGCGATTGCGATCGTATCGGTGCGGTTGCCGGTGGCCGCGGTCGGCGAAATGTCGAGCGGCAGGATGATCGTGCAGCTGCTGTTGGCCGCGATAAAGCCGCCGGTGGTCGTGATCAATGTGCCCGGGGTGGCCGAAGTGAGCGTCACGCCGCAGGTGCCACCCGGCGTCGCACCGCTTTGCACGGTGAAGCCGGCCCCCATGGTCGTAAGATCGTCCCGCAGCGACGTGATCGTCGCGTCGACAGCTGTCAGGTTGTTGAGCGTGATCGTCATCGTCGCCGAGCCGGTCTGCAGCGCCGGCGTCGAAAACGACTTGCTGCCGGTGATCGCGCTGACCGACAGTGTCCCGCTCGCCGCGGCAATCGCTACGCCGCCATAGTTGCCGGCTGGAATCGTATTGGTGCCGGACGCGCTCGCCGTGACCGGGGCCGTGATCGTGCAAGTGGTCGTGCCAGGTCCCGGCCCAACGACGCCGGCGAGGCTGCCACCCGCCAGCGTGAACGCCGTGTATGGCGGCGACGCCGGTTGCGCAGGCACGGTGTCGATCGTGCCGCCGCAGCTGCTCACCGGCAGCGCAGTCGCCTGGATCGTCACCGGCAGGGTGTCGGTGAACGCGATCGGCGTGAGCATCGAGGAATTGAAGTTGGTGACGGTGATCGTCAGACTGGACGCGCCGTTCGGTGCAACCGGCGTCGGCGCGAATGCCTTGGTGACCTGCGCGCCGGTCTGCACGTTGATGTTGGCGGTGATCGCCGGACTGGTGGCGCCCTCGGTCGTCGTCAAGGCACCGGCGGCGATCGTATTGGTCTGGTTGCCGTTGGTGAGCGCGTTGGGGTTGCGTGCGACGACGTCGACGGTCATCGTGCATGACCCGTTCGCCGGGATCGTGCCACCCGACAGCGCGATCGTTGCCGGATTGCTTGCTGCCGGGCTCGGTGTCGCCGTCCCGGCCCCGCATGTCGTTGTCGCGTTGGGCGTGGCGGCGATGGTGATCGCGGCCGGCAGCGAATCGGTCAGCGCCGCGTTGGTCAGCGGAATCGGATTCGGATTGGTCAGCGTAATCGTCAGCGTCGAGCCCGATCCGCCGCCGTGCACGTTGGCCGGCAGGAATGCCTTGGTTGCGGTGATGTTCGCCGGTTTCGACACGACGAGCGTCGCCTGCGCGTCTTGCGCATTGTTGCCCTGCGACGACGACACGGCTTTGGCCGCGATGGTATTGAGATAGGTGTTCGGCGTCGACGACACAACGTCGATCGTGAGCTGGCATTGTCCGGGCACGCCGGCACTGATCGCCGGGATCGTTCCGCCAGTGAGCGCGATCGGCCGCGTACCAGGCGTCGCATTCACCGTGAAGCTGCAAGTGTTGCTGGCGACTGTCAGCGGATTGGCAACGACGACGCCGTTCGGCAGTGTATCGGTCAGCGCGACGCCCGTGGCGGGCGCCGGATTCGGATTGAGCAGAACGATGGTCAGCGTCGAAGCCTGGCCGGCGACGACTGAATTCGGCGTAAAGCTTTTATTGACACCAACTGCGGCAAATGCGGAAGCGCTGAAGGCCGCGACAACGCAGGCGAATTGAAGATCGCGGCGGAGTCTCAAGGGGAGCAGCGCGCGGGCATGGCGCAGTATAGACAAGGCCAGCCCGCAAGCGCGTCGCCGTCTGACAACCAGCCCGGCCGCCCTCTACTTTGGCTGCCCCCAGCGCGACGGTTGTAGCGCGCATCCACCCAAGGGCCGCGCTGCACGCCGCCGGCGTTGTCCTTGTCGCGCCCTGGGTGTCAAACCGGGTATGCCGGGTCCTGACGTCGAAGTTGTGCAGGACAACTCGCCCATCATCGTTGTGTCGGCGCCACAACCGCCGACTCGCGAAGTACGCCGCCGGCATCCACGGCAACGTAGGTCACCCTTCGCGCGACAGAAACGCCTCCGCCTCACCTTCGAAAAGCATTGCAATCGTCGCGCAGCTTCCCGCAAGCGCACACAGCGGTGCGATGACGCTGACCGATTGCCAGCGCGTGACCGGATGACCCGAACGGGCGTCGCTCACCGCCATCGGCACCGAGGCACTCTGCGCAGCCCGTGCGGAACCGGCTGAGTGTCGGCGCTTCTCCTACCTCGAAAGAGCGCCGCACCTACAGGCAAAAGCGCGCCCGTCCGATAGCCAGCGAAAGCTCGCCACGGCAGCATGAACCAGCATCATTGACGCAAAAGGAGCTTGATCGTGCTTGCACAACGCAAACTACTCGTCGTCGCCTTGGCCGCAGCATCGCTGGCGCTGCCGCTGGCGTCCCAGGCCCGAGTCGACCTGGACATCAACATCGCGCCGCCGGCACCGCGTTACGAACTAGTGCCGCCACCGCGCGTAGGCTTTGTCTGGGCGCCTGGTTTCTGGGCGTGGGACGGCGGTCATCACCGCCACGTCTGGCGTGCGGGCCACTTCGTCCGCGAACGCCGCGGCCAACACTGGGTCCCGGACCGCTGGGCCGAACACGGCGGCCGCTATCGCTATGAGCCGGGGCGCTGGGAGCGCTGACACCCAACGCGGCAGCTGCCGGCACGTCGCCCTACGTTGACGTTCCGGCTACCGACGGAATTGAGCTGTTGAAAACTCGCCGGCCGCGGTCAGGCCGGCGAGCTTTTTCTGATCGTCCGCTGCCTTATCAGATATTCGCGCCAGATGAACCACATGATGACGAGGTCGATCGCGCCAAAGACCAGCAACGCCGTCGCGTGGGTATGGGTGTAGCGGTAAAGCGAATAGCAGACCAGCAGACCCATCAGCGACAGCGCGGCCGGAAACGCCCAGATTTTTTCGCGCCATAGCGAATAGACGAGAAAGATCTTCACGCAGCCGTGCGCCAGCAGGTAAAAGCTGGCGTAGAGCTTGGCTCCCATCGACAGTTTCTCGGCCGCATGAATGAGCGTGTTGGCAAGCCAGTCGTTGGGGTCATCTTCGATTTGCGACGCCGTCAGCCAGAGCACCACCTGGTTGACCGTCCGCAGCGGCACGAACAGCGCCAGCATCCCGCCGACCAGCTCGACCATGCCGTTGATCCCCTTCAGCAGCACTGCGATTTCGAACATGCCGAACATGCGATGCGGGCGAACGATTTCGGTCCGGGACTCCGGCGCGATGTGCATTGTTTTTGATCGGCGCCGACGCGCCGCAGTGAAGCGGTGCGCCATCATACGTCAGGCGCGAGGCGCCCGAGCCTGCCGCACGCGGCAGTCACGAACACTGCCGCCGCGTCAGTTGCCACGGTGTTGATCTGCTTCGCGGTCAGGCCATGGCGTGCGCGCGCGCCAGCGCCAGGATGCGCTCGGCCCGCCGCACATGAGGGACATCGACCATCCTGTCCTGGAAACGAAAGGCGCCGTCGTGCCCCTGCGCCGCCTCGAGCAGCGATTGCGCCTGCTCGATCTCCGGCGCCGTCGGCAGGAACGCGGCATTGACCGGCGCGACCTGCGCCGGATGGATCGCCAGCTTCCCCGTATAGCCCATCGCCGCGGCCTCGGCGCTTTCGCGTTCCAATACCTCGGTGGCAGCGAGCTCGACAACCGGCGAATCGATGACGCCGATGCCGGCAGCACTGCCGGCCAGAAGCGCGAGCGCACGCACGACACGAAACACTTCGAGCATGGCGCCGGACTCATCCTTGACCCGGCGGGCGCCGATGGCGGCGGCCAGGTCTTCGTTGCCGCACATGATCGCAACAACTCGCGGGTCCGCGCCGCACAGCGATTCCAGGCGCGGAATGGCGCGCGGATGCTCGGTCACGATGGGCACGATCGCAGTCGCTCCGATGCGCATTCCCGCCGTTCCTTCCAGGATCGCGAGCTGCGCCGACACGCGCCGTATGTCGGCGGGATCGCTCGCCTTGGGCAGCACGTAGGCATCGGGCCGGCAGCGAAACGTCCGCGCGATATCGTCGTCGGCAAGACCGCTATCGATGGCGTTGATACGGATGGAGACGAGCGTTTTGCCGCGCGCGGCAGCCGCAATCGCGTCGGCCGCCATGTCGCGTGCGATGGCCTTGCGCTCGCCGGCGACCGCATCCTCGAGATCGACGATCAGTGCGTCGGCGCCCGCGGTCCAGCTCCTGGCCAGTTTGCGCTCCGAATCGCCGGGCACGAACAGCCATGAGCGAAGCAGGCGATAGTCGACAGGCATCGGCGTTTTCTCTCGCGCGCCGGATCACCCGGCACAGCGACAGCATAGAGGGAACGCCGGCTGGCGTGAACTCGAGGGGCGTTTAGCGTCCGGTAAGCTGCCGCCGAAGCGACGAGCTCCAAGCGAGAAGCCTTGCCGAGGCTACCGAGGACGCGATCATGTCGTCGTAAGCCCGGAACGGCACGCTGAAGGGCCGCTCTACCGCTGCCGTATCGGTGACGAGGTGAACCAGGATGAAGGGGCTTAGCGCCCGCAGCGCGGCGCGGATTTCGGACGAACCCTCGGCTTTGGTCATCGGTGGCCCAAAACGCCGGGGCCGCACCTCAGCACGCGCTTTCACGACCGGCCACAATTTGAGATTGGAGATGTCATCGCTGCGGCTCATGTAGCTGCCGGAGACTGCCATCATGTCGATCATCATCGGGTTCCAGGTGCGATCGGCGTTGATACGGACGGTCAGTTGGCACGCCCTGTCGATCAGCTGCCTGGCTTGTGTCCGATCCAGTGGTGCGGTCACGCGCGCTTGCGCGAACTCGTGGAAGCGCAGCGTCAAGTGATAATTGCCCGGGCTCCCCGCCTCCTCCTGCAGCAATCCCTCGGCGGCGAGGGCGTGAACGAGCGCGTCGCCCGAGGCCTCGTCCAATCGGAAGTCTTCAGCCAGGCTTTGCGCGTTTACCAGGGCACGCTCAGGAGACAGTCCGAAAATGCGGGAAACGGTGCGCGCTGCGCCTCGGCGCAAATGCAATGGGTCCAGACCGAAATAGAGCTGATTCGAAACCAGCGTACGGATCCTCATGTCGGCTCACTTGCCATTGGCATATCGTCTGCTGCAATGTAATCCAAAATTGCAGCTGCTGTATACATAGTTGTGGCATACACTGTAGCTGAGTTAGCCGGCAGCAAAACGCCGGGCGATGGCAACCTGCCGCCTATATTATGATAATAATCTAACTAATTCATTAGCCTACGATCTCGGGCTGCTGACAATGGGGGGCCGGACCCACTAAATCAATCACACGGCGAAGAGTAACGGGCGGCGCGATTGTGTGTCTCAACGTAACAACATGTGCGTGAGTCCCATTACGGCGGCGAATGTGACAAGCACGACCGGAACCTTGGCATAGCGTTTGAACCGCGGGCGATCTCCGCTGTAGCGGTCATAGAAAGCCTGCTCGTCGCGCCGGCGTTCGTCGGGCGTTCGCTCGCCCGTTCGGTGCCGCGACGCGTTGAACAGGACGGCGAGCATGTATATCTCGTGCATCGGGATCTCCTAGGTAAAATCAGCCGGGGGCTGCGTTGTGCGCTGCAGCATATCGACGGTATAATCGATCGCAGGGGTGAGGCCGATTAGCTTCGCCATGCGGGGTGCTGTGGATGGCGACACCGGCAAGATTCAGGACATCTGCAATGGTCTTCATGGCCCGATCCGATGTTTAAGTCGCTAATTAATAAACTCTTGATGGCGCCGCAGCGGGAGCAGCATTTAGTTATACTGCGCACGGCGGCCCCGATCCAATCATATGTTCGAATGGATGCCATCAGCCCGGCCAAAGACCAATAGAATCATGGTGCACCGCAATACTTCGACTCTTCCGATCGCCTCCGTGGGTTGTACAAGGAACGTCATGGACCTCAATCAGCTGCGCTCCTTTGTGACCGTCGCCCGCTTTGCCCACCTCACCCGTGCGGCCGAGGCGCTGCATTTGAGCCAACCGGCGATCTCCGGCCACATCAAGGCGCTGGAGGAGCAGTTCGGCGTCAGCTTGTTCGAGCGGACTTCTTCCGGCATGGACTTGACGCAGTCGGGTCGCCAGCTGCTGTCCGAGGCCGAGCAGATCATCGGCGCCGTGCAGCATCTGCAACATTCGGCGCAGGAGTTGCGCGGGCGGCCGACTGGCCGCCTCAAGCTCGGGACGGTGCTGGACCCGGTCGTGCTTCGCGTCGGCGATCTCTTGGTGCGCGCGCTCGATCGTTACCCGCAAATCGAGCTGGAGCTGCACCAGGTCTTGTCGAGTGATGCCTTGACGCGCGTTACTGAGCAAACTCTCGATGCGAGTTTTTATTTCGGCGCGCTTCCGGCCGCCGATCTCCGCTCGATTCCGCTGCGCGATATTTGCTATCGGGTCGCCATGCCGCTTGCATGGGCGGGCGAGCTCGCCGGCGCGTCATGGGATGCGCTCGCCGACCGGCCTTGGATCGTGGCGCCCGAACCGAGCTCGCATCGGCAGCTGGTCACCGAGCTCTTCGACGGTCGCGCACATCCGCAGCGCATCATCGAAGCCGACAATGAGTCGTTGATCGTCAACCTGGTCGAGTCGGGAGTCGGCGCGAGCCTGATTCGCGGCGACATCGTCGCGCCGATGGCCGATGCCAGGCGCGCGGCGATCTGGCCGGGCGCCGTCGTGACGACGCAGCTCTGGCTCGTCCATGCTGCCGATCGCGACGCCGATCCGCTGCTTGCGGCGCTGCGCGACGTGCTGCTCGACGTCTGGGCCGTTGCGCCCGAACACGAGGCGAAAGGCGACGCAGGGCGCCCGCGCGCCCGCGTCGACGCTGCCGCATCGCGCTCGCATTGATCAGCCCGCTCAATCGGCCACGTCGTTTGATGCATAATCGACGCGGATCGGATTAGCGCCCTCTGTCTGGCTTTCCGAACACGGACGCCAGGGCAGGTACGGCGCGCGGAGGCTTCAATGCTGCTGATCGCCCGGCATCTGTGCGCGCTTCTGCTGGGGTTCTGCTGCATCGCCGCGGCGGCCGACGCGACCAAGATATTGCGCGTGGCCTCCCCGGACATCGACACGCTCGATCCGCAGCAATACGCCGACGATCCGTCGTTCGAGATCGTGATGGCCGTATTCGAGCCGTTGTACGAGTGGGACTACCTGGCTTCACCACCGAAACTATCGCCGCTTACCGCCGCAGGACCGGTTTCGATCACGGACCAGGGCAGGACGTGGACCATTCGGCTCAAGGCGGGAATATTCTTCACCGATGATCCTGCGTTCAAGGGCAACGCCCGCGAGCTCGTCGCCCAGGACTACGTCTACTCGTACAAAAGGTGGCTGGACCCCAATCTGCGCCGAGGCGGCGCCCCGGTATCCGATCTCATCATCGGCGCGCGACCGGTCGTCGATGCCGCGCGCAAGAGCGGCAAGTTCGATTACGATCGACCGATCGAAGGCGCGCGCGCGCTCGATCGCTATACGATTCAGCTCAAGCTCACCGAGCCGAACTATCCGACCATCCGCGACATCCTCGGATTTGTCGGCGCGGCCGCCCGCGAAGTCGTCGAAGCCGCCGGCGGCGACATTCGCACCCGGGCGGTAGGAACCGGTCCGTTTCGCCTGCGGGAATGGAAACGCGGATCGCGCATCGTCTTCGATGCCAATCCCGCGTACCGGCACGTGCGCTTTCCCGAGAGCAGCGATCCGGCGCAGGCGGCACTGGTTCGCAGCATGCAGGGAAAGACCTTGCCGCAAATCGGTCGCGTCGAGGTCAGCATCATCGACGAGGACCTGCCGCGCGTGCTGCAATTCGAACAGGGCGGCCTCGATTACATCGTCGTCAGAGGCGAAGTCGCCAACAGACTCCTCGCCGACGGCGCACTCAAGCCTGAATACGCACGGCGAGGAATTACGCGGCGCGTCTACCCGGAGCCTTACCTGTTCTCGTTCTATTTCAACGTGACCGATCCGGTCGTCGGCGGCATGAGCGACGATCGCATCGCGCTGCGCCGCGCATTTGCCTATGCGCTCGACGTCGATACGCTCGTCAAGGTGGTATACGCCGGCCACGCGCTGCCGGCGGATCAGATGGTGCCGCCGGGCGTAGGCGGACACGACGCAACGCTCAACTCGAAGCCCCGATACGATCCGGCAACGGCCAAGGCTTTACTGGATCGCTTCGGTTATGCCAAGGGCGCCGACGGGTACCGCAAAACGCCGGATGGAAAGCCTTTGACGCTGATGCTGACGTTGCGCTCAAGCCCCGTCTCGCGCGAGATCCAGACGCTGACCAAAAGGGATATGGACGCGGTCGGCATTCGCATGGACTACCGGCTGACGCCGTTCCAGGACGCGATCAAGGAACTGGAAAAGGGCCAATTCCAGATGTACTTCGGCGGCTTCGGCGGCTCGCCGTCGGGCCACGTCGAGTTGCGCCAGCTCTATAGCAAGGAGCCGCAGCGGGTCAATGTCTCGCAGTTCCGGCTGGACGAGTACGACCGCGCCGCCGAGAAGTTCCTGCGCAGCGAAAGCGACGCCGAACAAATCGCCGCTGCCAGGAAAATGACCGAGCTCGCCCGCACTTACATGCCGGAGCTGCCGACGATCTTCCGGCTGGAGAACGATTTCGTTCAACCCTGGCTTCTGGGCTTCAGCCCGCAGGTGTTCTCGACCTACTGGAAGTATCTGGACATCGATGTCGCGCGGCGAGACGCCGCGCGTTAGGAGGTTCGGCTAGCGCGGTTACAGGGCGTCGTGGCTCCGGCGCTCTCGCACGACGACGCAATTCACGCTGGGCCACCCATTGCCGCAATGGGATGGGTCGATGGTCACAAGAAAAGAAAGGACTTTGGAAGGTGCCCTGGAGCTCCGGCGTTTCCCGTAGCCGCGGAGGGGAATGCATTCCCACATCATCGTCGGACCCAAGCCGATACTCGGCTCATGCACGCCGGCGTAAGGTTTAGACATACTCTAATTGCTCGATGGCGCCGGCGGTGAGGGGGCGGCGCTAAGATGGCGTGTTGCGTACCTTCGTTTTCCTCCTGCTGATAATCGGCGCGGCGCTGGACGTGCACGCGCAGGGGAGGTTTTGCCTCAGCGCCGACGTGCTGACCTTCGGCAACCAGACGGTCGGAACGAACACCACGATGAGCGCGACCGTTACCAACTGCGGCAGCGAGTCATGGTCATTCACCGACGTGCATGTCGATCCGGCGACGGGCGCGGCATTCCATCCGACGACGACCTGCTCGACGGGCTTATCGCTGTCCGCAGGCAGCAAATGCACGATCAGCGTGCTGTTCTCGCCCTTCGCCGTGGGCCAGACGTCCGGCGGAATTTGGCTCAACAACTCGAGCGACTCGCCCACTCAACTGCTCACGTTTTACGGTCGCGGCGTCGACCAGCAGGCTGGAACCGCGACGCTCAATTTCGTTCCGCCGAGTGCGGATTTCGGCGAGCAGCTGGTAGGAACCCAGTCGTCGGCGCTCGTCGTGGCGCTCAAGAACCTTGGCCCGGCGACACTGACGCCCAGCGCCATCATCCTTAACGGTCCTGCCGTTTATGACTTCTCCGGCTCGGAAGAGACCTGCGGCGTAGGTGTCACGATTGCCGCCGGCAAGTCGTGCCAGCTTTCGCTTTACTTCACCCCAGAGCAAACCGGGCAGCGACTGGCGAACCTAGTGGTCGATGCGCCGGAGCTTTCGTCGCTGGCGATTCTTCAGGTGTCGGGCGTCGGAACGACCGCCTCCCCGCCTGCAAGCCATGAGGGCCTGTGGTGGAATTCGCCCGCGGGGTCCGAGGCCGGGTGGGGCATTAATCTCGCACAGCAGGGCGACACGATTTTCACCTCGTGGTTTACGTACGACCTCATGGGCAAGCCGTGGTGGCTGGTAATGAGCGCGAATAGGACAGCGTCCGATACGTTCGCCGGAACGCTGTTTCAAGCGACCGGACCGCCGTTCGACGCCGTCCCGTTTCCACCGATAGGCAGTGCCGGCGGCGCGACCGGCGCCGCGGTCGGCAGCGGCACGTTGACCTTCAGCGACGCCAACAACGGCTTGTTCGCCTACACGGTCAACGGCATCAGTCAAACCAAGGCGATCACGCGCGAGACTTTCGGCCTCTTGCCGAACTGCACGTCGGTCGGGCAGGCCAACCCGGCGCTTGCGACCAATTACCAGGACCTGTGGTGGAGCGCTCCGGCCGCGTCCGAAGCAGGGTGGGGAATCAATCTCGTTCACGAGGCAGACACAATCGTCGCGACCTGGTTCACCTACGATCTGGATCGTTCGCCGATGTGGCTGGTCGTGGCTGCGAACAAGACGGCCCCGGCGAGCTACGCCGGACAGCTTTACCGCGCCACCACGGGGCCGCCGTTCAATGCGGTCCCCTTTCCTCCGCTCGGAACGCCGGGCAGCGCCCAAGGCAGCATCGTCGGCACGGCCACATTCGATTTTCTCGACGGCAATACCGGAACGTTTACCTACACCGTGAACGGCGTGACGCAAACCAAGGCGATCACGCGGGAGGTCTTTGCCCCGCCGGGCACGACGTGCCAGTAGCAAAAATGGCTGGCGGTGGAGCGCACTCTGCCCGCCGATCGCCGGCGCCGGCGGTCAGGAGCCGGGTTCCGCGAGCCAGTGCGAGGATGTGGTCGTTTCTCCTTCGACCAGATACTGCTTGGCGCGGCGCTGGATCTCCCGATCGGCAACGCTGACCCGCTCGTGCTGGCGCAGGTGCTCGAGCCAGGACTCGTCCGTGAAGCATTCGACAAAGCGCGCAGGGTGGCCGGTATCGTGAAAGAGCTGCCAGAAATAGGCGCCGTTGCGGCGGCGCATTTCGCCCACTTCCTGCATTGCCGTGACAAATTCCGCGCGCTTGTCGGGACGAATTCGATAGGCGATCGTCACCAGCACCGGGCCGCTGTCAAGTTCCGGCGTTTCGGCGAGGAGCGGCGGCGCCCAATCCATCGTCGGCGTGAAATTGAGCACTTCGTGATGGCCGAGCTTGAAGCCGAGGGTCAATGCAATCGCCACCAACATGCCGGCCGCTGCCACCGTCAGCGCCGCAGGAATGCCTATCCTCGTCGCAACCTGTCCCCACAGAATGCTGCCCAGCGCCATTCCGCCCATGAAGACGACGACGAACGCGGCCAGGCCCCGTGCCCGCACCCATGGCGGCAACGTCATCTGCGCGGCAACCTGCAGCGCGGAAAGAATGGAAATCCACGCCACCCCGGTCGCGAGCATCGCAATCGCCAGCAAGCCGATATTCTGCACATACGCCAGCGCCAGAGCGGCCACGGCGTAGAGCGCGCTCGCGCCGGCAACCAGGGTGTCGCGCGAGACCCTCGCCCGCACGCGCGGCAGCAACAACGCCCCGGCGACGGCGCCGACGCCGATGCAGGTGAGCAGCAAGCCGTAGACTTCCGGTCCGCGCCCGAGCTCGCGGCGCACGATCAGCGGAAACAGCGACCAGGTTGCGCTGGCAAAGACGAAAAACGCGATGCCCCGGACGAGCACCGTCTGCAACGCACGGGTGTGCATGACAAAGCGCATCCCGACCCGCATGGCGCTG
Organism: Betaproteobacteria bacterium; assembly: GCA_003153475.1. Taxonomy (GTDB): domain Bacteria; phylum Pseudomonadota; class Gammaproteobacteria; order Burkholderiales; family Casimicrobiaceae; genus PALSA-1003. The sequence continues at coordinate 80,489 of PLYT01000030.1, forward strand.
AAAAACCGCTCGGCAGGGAGCGCGCTCTTGTGATGCTCCCGCTTCCAGCGTACGAGCACAGCGAGAATGCCCAGCGCGCCGGCCACGACCAGCAGGTAGATCTGAATGGCGATCAGCAGGCGTCGGCGATCGACGATGTCGGCGAGCGCCCCCGCAGGCAGCGCGAGCAGCATCACCGGAATGCTGTCCGCCGCTTCGATCAGCGCTACCAGGGAGGGCGAAGACGAAAGCGAAGTCATCAGCCACCCGGCGCCAACGTCCTGCATCCAGGTACCGACGTTCGAGACGATGGTCGCGATCCACATGCTGCGAAAGAGCGCGTTCTGCAGCGGGCTCCAGGGCGATGGCGCCGGAGCGAAATTCGCCGACTGGGTCGATCGGGGCGATTTCATCGGAAACGCCTATCCACGGTACCGCCAATGGCCACGAGCGAACGCATGCCCGCGAATGCGGGCTGACGCACATACGAGCCCCGGGCAGCCGGTCATACTTCGCGATCCTACCAAAGACGGCTGCAAAAATGAGGCAACCCGAGACAAACGAGCAAATCCAGGTTGGCGTTGAGGCGGCGGCGCATGCGTGTGCTGTATTGCGCCAGGCCTTGGCGCTAGCCTCGGCAGACACCGTACGCGACATTTTCGATCGGGCCGTAACCCGGGAAGTCTCCCATATGCTCTGGCTGGGAGTCACCGCGACGACGGTTACAGCATTCGAGGGAGCAGCGGCTGACGTGCATCTGGCATTGGGGCCGAGGCCCCGCGGGCGCGTCGCCGTTACGTCCTGATCGTCAAACGCCTGCGTTGATTCTGCTTAAGGCTGGCTGAAGTAAGTTCACATTCCGTTCGGCACCGCACAGACGATCCGGTGGCCGACGAGCATTCTCAGATCCGTATTAGCGACACGGCCACTTGCGGCAGCAGCTTCGCGGCTCGCGGCGTTTTGCCCTAGGCGTTCCCGCTTATTTGTGGGGGCGTCAAGGGCAATGTGTCTAAAGACTCATTTCGCGCTGCTCCAGGGCGCTCTCGGTGGAAGGCGACCATGTTAAAGAATTCGGCAAAATCCGTTCTTGTGCTTGCGGTGCTGGCAGCGGCAGGCTGCGCTTCCATTCCCGAGAGGGACGGTGTGATGGAAGACGCGCGAGTATCCGTCAATGCTGCGCGCGATAACCCGCAAGTGGCGTCTTACGCTCCTGCAGAACTCGATCAGGCCGTTGCGACACTGCGTCAAGCGGATGATCTGGCCGCCCGCGGCGGCCGACTCGGCGAGGTGCACCAGCTCGCAACGCTTGCAAGCCAGCGCGCGGCCTTCGCGCAAGACGCGGCGCGAACACGAAGTGAGCAAGCAGCGCTTATGGTCCAGCGGAGGGCGAACGACGCGCAGTCGACGGCGAATTTGAGCCAGCGCCAAGCGGAGTCGGCGCAGGTCCAGGCGACTGCAGCGCAGGCCCAAGCTGAAGAGGCGCAGCGCGTTGCCTCTTCGATGCAATTGCGCGCCGACGCCTACGCGCCTCCCGCCTACGACTACCGCAGGCGTCCGAACGAGCCACTGTACGAGGCGAATGTGACTTACGTCCGTGCCGTGGTCGGCCCGCCGCAGCAACGCTGTTGGGTGGATCGCGAGCGGGTGGGAGGCCCCTCCGGCGTCAACATTCCGGGCGCAATCATCGGCGGCGTGATCGGCGGCATCCTCGGCCACCAGATTGGCGGCGGCCGTGGGCAGGATATCGCTACTGGTATCGGAGTCGTCGGTGGTGCGGCGGTTGGCGCGAACGTTGGCCGCGGCTCGGACGGTCCGGTTTACACGCAGAACGTGCAGCGATGCGAATACGTACCCACTTCAGCGACCCTGGACTATTGGGATGTTACATACACCTACGGCGGCTATGAGCATCGCGTGCAAATGACGACGCCACCGGGTACTACGATCTGGGTCAACGCGCAAGGCGAACCCAGAGTTTGATCTGCGCCGATCGCGTCGCGATCTAACCCCCAGCACGGCCCGCAAATTGATTCAGGCGGGCCGCTGCAGGCTGGATCGAGCACTTCCGCCTCAATGGGCGGCGGGCGTCACTTGGCGATGTAGGGCAGGAGCCGATCGAACTCCGTCTTGACGACCTGGTAGCACT
>PLYT01000099.1 GCA_003153475.1 Betaproteobacteria bacterium
CGCGCGCCGTCGCCGGTGAAATACACGCCGTCGATCTGCACAAAGTACTGGCTCTTGTAGCGCTCGGGGTCGCGATAAATCGTCCGCAGCATTCCGGGCCACGGACGTCGCACGACAAGCAGCCCGCCCTGATTGACGGCGACGCTCACTCCGTCGCGCGTAACGACGTCGGCTGCGATTCCGGGAAGCGGACGCGTTGCGGAGCCGGGCTTGGCCGCAATCGCACCCGGCATGGGGCTGATCATTATTCCGCCCGTCTCCGTCTGCCACCNNATCGGTTCGCCGACCGTGCCGAGCAGCCGCAGACTGGACAGGTCGTGTTTCTTCACCCATGAGTCGCCCCATTTGATGAAGGTGCGAATCGCGGTGGGCGCGGTGTAGAAGATGCTGACCTTGTACTTGTCGATTATCTGCCAGAACCGATCGTTCTCGGGAAAGTTCGGCGCGCCTTCGTACATCACGACCGTCGCACCCGCGGCGAGCGGCCCGTAAACGGTGTAGCTGTGCCCGGTCACCCAGCCGATATCCGCGGTGCACCAGAAAATGTCGTCCTCCTTGAGATCGAACACCCACTTCATCGTCATCAGCGTGTGCGTCAGATACCCCCCGGTAGTATGCACGACGCCTTTGGGCTTGCCGGTGGTGCCCGAAGTGTAGAGCGTGTACAGCGGATGCTCGGCGTCGAGCTGCGCGGCCTCGCACTTGCTGCTTTGCGCGGATACGAGTTCGTCCCACCACAGATCGCGGGACTTGCGCATCGCGACCTTGTTGCCGACACGCTTCAGCACCACGACCTTTTGGATCGACGGGCACTTCTTCAGCGCTTCATCGACGTTCTTCTTGAGCTCGACGACCTGTCCGCGGCGCCATCCACCGTCCGCCGTGATACAGACCTTCGCTTCCGCGTCGTTGATCCGGTCGGCCAGCGCCTCCGACGAGAATCCGGCGAACACGACAGAATGAATCGCGCCGATTCGCGCGCACGCCAGCATCGCAATCGCCGCCTCGGGCACCAGCGGCATGTAGATCGCCACGCGGTCCCCGTCCTTCACGCCCAGGCTCTTCAGCGCGTTGGCGCATCGCGCAACTTCGTCCGCGAGCATCTGGTAGGTGAGCACGCGCGAGTCGCCGGGTTCGCCCTCCCAAATCAGCGCGGCCTTGTTGCGGCGCGGGCCCTCGAGATGGCGGTCGAGGCAGTTGTACGCGGCGTTGATCGTGCCGCCGAGAAACCATTTCGCGAATGGAAAATTCCACTCGAGCGTTTTGTTAAACGGCTTGAACCAATGCAGGTTGCGCGCGCATTCGGCCCAAAAAGTTTCCGGATCGTCGGCGGCCTGCCGCCACAACTCCTCGTACTCGGCCTGGCTCTTCACCCATGCATGCGCGCTGAACTCGGCGGGCGGTGGAAATTTGCGCGCTTCGTTCAGCGTCGATTCGATATTAGTCGCTTCGTTGGAGGCCATCGCGATCGTACCCGGCGAACTAGTCTGGATTACACGCGACCGCGAGCTTCGCGCGTTTTCAGGCTCAGGTACAGAGTCGCCGCGTCGCCATTCTCGCGCCGGTTCGAATGGATATCGCGCAGGCGTTCGAGCAGCTCATTTTCGATGCTCGCCGAATGCTCCGCCGCCAACTCGACCGCGCGCGCGGCCCACCTGAGCACGACCCGCCCCTCCAGCCCGCCGAAGTCGTCGAAGAACCACGCGCAACTGGTCAGCGCCGCCTGCCCCGCCCGGACCATCTCGAACATCCGAAGCAGCGTCTCGCGATAGCCCGGGTCCCCGACTTTGTAGCGCCGGAAGAATTCGTCGTGAATCGCCGGATTCGCATCGATCAGCAGCCGGATACCGTCGCGCAGCGCCGCATGATGTTCCTTCACGAGCGCCGGCGCAAAACGGTCGTAGGTGATCTCGGCGTGATTCTTCACAAAGTCCATCGCCGCGCGGAACGGCCCGCGCCATTCCTGCGAGGTATTTGGATCAAAACGGCATCCGCAATTCGAGCGCCAACGCTCGACCCCGTGCGGACAGCTCCACGAGGTCGTCGACGTCATCTCGAACGTCCCGGCCGCGGGATGCGTCGCCAGATAGTCGGCGCAGTTGGTGAGCACCACGCCGTCGCGGCGCTCGAGCAGTATCAGCGCGCGCGCCAGTTCGGCGGCGCCATGTTTGTTGTGATGTCCAAACGTTTCGCCGTCCGTCGCGAGCATCAGGGCCGCGCCCTCTTCGAGGCCGAGCGCGGTCACGGCGATCCATTCCGCAAGCCGCGCGCCGTCGGCCAGTCCGTCGCCGAAGGACGCGGTCGCGGACAATTCGCGGTCGTACCTGAAGACGGCGAGCTCGAAGTCACCGCTCTTCCACGTGAACGGTCCCGCCGAGCGCGAATCAGCCTTCGGTCCGCGCCATTTTCCCTGGTCCGGTCCGAGGATAATAAATTTGATACCCGCGGCGGCGACCGACGCCAGCGTGTCGTCGTCGGCAGCACACTCGGGCAGCCACATCCCGGCCGGCTTGCGACCGAAGCGCAGAACAAAATCCTCGACGCCCCACGCTATCTGCAATTCGCGGTCGCGCGCCGGCAGCAGCGGCAATATCGAATGATTGTACGGCTGCGCGATTGCGTTGCCGCGTCCACCGTGGCGCTCGGCCGAGAGCGCATCGCCGCGCGTCATCGCACGATACGCCGCCTTGCCATGCACTTGCAGCCAACCCGCCAGCGTCGGCCCGAAGTCGAAGTTCAGCGTTTCGTAGTTATTTCGAACATGCACCACCGGCCCTTCCATCGCATGCGCATGCGCGTTGGCGGTGTAACATTCGGAGAGAATCCGCTCGTTCCAGTTCTGAAACGGTGCGGCGCCATGTTCGGGGCCGATCAAACCCGTCCACGGACTCTCACGCGGAGGTTGATAGAAGTGTCCGTGGATAATTACGTAGCGCGGTTCACCCATCGAGAACTATGTTGCGCCTCCGGGGCGGACTGCGATAGCGGCACGCCCGTCCAACAGCAAAACTTATCCGTCCTCTTTGCCGCATTCTGCCATGCTTATCAAGCGGCCGCCGCAAATTGCGCGCTATCTATCCACAACTATTGAACAATTCCATCCACAGGGCAGGATTCTTGAAGAGAAGACACCCGAAACCCAATCTGGGTTTCGGACTTCCCGTCTGGTAAGAATCAAGAGAATCGCGAATCCCGCGGGAGCGGTCTTCGCTCTCTCATTTCTCCGGGAAAGATCAAACAATCCCGTCCTTTGTTCGGACGCCTGCTTCGCGTCTTCGCGCCAAAACTTCTAACAGGGCGAAGCCCGCATCTTGTTTTTTCTTGTCCTACACCTGGTGCAGGGCTGTGCCCTGCCGGGGGCGGGAAGACGCGAAACGGGCGCTTCCGAGCGCCACGGCGCAGCCGTACCCGAGGCGGAGCGACCGCGGAGTCGAGGGAAATTGAAAATGCCGCGAGCCCCGCATCGGCATTTCATCGACATTTCGTCGATAACCCGCGGTCTGCCAGCTATGCGCTCGCCTATGCGCAGGCGGCGCGGAAGCTTCCCTTGATTGCCGGCTCGCCTTTCTGGTTGAGCACGCTAAGCTCGCCCTCGATTTGCTTCTCGCCGTTCTTCTCGACCTTGTTGGTCACCTTGCCGGTGCAGATGACGACGTCGCCGGGCCATACGCGCGTCGCGAACCGGACTTGGAAGCGGCGCACGTTGCCGATTCCCACGTAGTCGGTCAGCGCCTTCGAAAGCAGCCCCGCGGTGTACATCCCCTGCGCGAAGACAGTTGGGATACCGGCGGCCTCGACGAAGGTCTGATCGTAATGCAGCGGCACGAAGTCGCCCGATGCGCCCGCGTAGCGAACGAAATCCGGGCGGGTAACTCCCTTGACTTCGAACTTGGGAATCTCGTCGCCGACTTTAACGGATTCGAATTTCAATTTTGCTGCCATGATATTTCTCCAATTGAAAAGTGACTCGAAGGCGCGCCTAGGCCTTTACCGCCTGGCCGGTTTCGATCAGCGTCGCACGCGCGAGGGCGACTTTCTCGCCCTTTTGGTTGGTGTATTCGGTTTCAGTGATCAGCAGCGTCATCTTGCCGCCACGGCCTCCTTGTTTCTCGAGCACGTCCGCTACTTTGGTGACGCCGGTCAGCGTGTCGCCGACGAAGATCGGCTTGAAGAATTCGAATTCCTGCTCGCCGTGCAGGATACGCCGCAAGTCGAAGCCGCCGAAGCCGGGGCTCGAGGTTTCGTCGGTCCAGAACGCGCTGGTCTGCAGAAAGGTGACGGGAACGGGAACCCCGCCGAGTTCCTTCTTCGCCAGCGCCTGGTCGAAGTAGAGCGGATTGGGATCCTTGATTGCGCGGGCGAACTCGCGAACCTTGCTCCAATCGACGTGCATCGTGAATGGTTTGCCGGTTTTACCGACGGCACTTTTGTCGGCCATTTTGATTCATCCTCTCCATATTCGGACTGCCGGAGCGCTGCCGATCAAGTCCGCTACCATCGCGTCCGCTCGCAAGATCAATTCAGGCACCGGAGAAAATGCCGTACCACGGCGCGCCGCCCGCCGACAAGCGCAGGGGGCGCAGCACGACGGATTTGCTTGACCTGCCTGCTGGCGGCGGCTGCACACAGTGGATATAAACATTAAGGGCGTCATGGCAGAAAAAGTGGAAGTGGAGCTGGTAGATCGGACGCAATTTTTACTCGAGCGCGATAACACCACGGCAGGACTCGCGAACCTCCTTGAAGTGAATCGCGCGCTGAGGCGCAACGCTTGGCCGAAGCCATTCGACGCGACCCGCCATTGCCTGCGCCTAGGAGATGCACGAGATCTGTCGTGGATTCCGAGTGGCACGATTCACTTGGTTGTGACGTCGCCCCCGTACTGGGTGCTGAAAGAATACCATAAGTCTGATGGTCAGCTTGGAGACGTTCAGGACTACGACCAGTTCCTAGATGAGCTCGATAAAGTTTGGCGTGAGTGCTTAAGACTCCTCGTACCGGGCGGACGAATTTGCTGCGTTGTTGGCGACGTCTGCGTTCCACGCAAGAAGAGCGGCCGACACTACGTAATGCCGCTCCATGCAGACATTCAAGTGCGATCCAGAAAACTCGGACTTGACTGCCTCACTCCGATTCTCTGGCACAAAATTGGAAATGGCGTTACCGAGGCTCAAGGCAACGGCGCCGGCTTTTATGGAAAACCATTTCAGCCCGGAGCGGTCGTCAGGAACGAGATCGAGCATCTTCTGTTTTTCCGTAAACCGGGGGGATACCGGTCGGTTACTACCCTCCAAAAGGCGCTTTCGATGCTGACAGGGATGAAATGAAGGCTTGGTTCAGGTCTATCTGGACCGACATCCAGGGCGCATCGACGCGCGCGGGTCATCCAGCACCGTTTCCCGCAACTCTAGCCGAGCGACTGATTCGGATGTTCTCGTTCGCCGGTGATATTGTGCTCGATCCGTTCGTAGGAACGGGCACAACCTGCCTCGCGGCAATAAACACCGGTCGAAACTCAGTCGGCGTCGATGTCGAGCCGAAATATCTTCGCTTGGCTCATAATCGGCTTGTGACAGAGATCGCCAAACCGCGATACATCTGCGCTACCAACCTGGATATCTCCCGCGAGGGCTTCTGACGAGGGAGCCGCTGAACTTGGAATACCGTTTGCTCGAGGCATTCAGGCGCGCTTTCGAAGGTAAACCATATCTGCACCGCGATTCCTCGGTTGGCGATCGAATCGCGCAATTTCTTTATGAAGACCTCTTTCAACTGCGCACATCCAGAACTCTCGTAAGCAGAATCAAAAGCGGCGAGGTCGCGCTGAACTCACGGAATGAGCGCGTAGGCATAAAGGCGAGAAGAGGCGACGGCACGCTCGGCGAGCGAGTTCCTGGAACCAAATTGATTGTAGATCAGGGTTTTCAAGTACCAAGAGGTCATATAGCGACCGTCGAAATTGGCACGAAAGTAAAAGTCCTCGCCAAGTCGATGATAAAGCAGTTTGACCGCGTCAAGAGAGATCTCATAGGCCAAGTCGCGGAATTCAAAACTGGTGGCGGAACGCCGATATGCGTTGGCATCGTCGGGATCAACTGGGCGGCGCGCTATCACTCGTTCGACGGGGAAAAGGAATATGACACCAAGGGCACATCATTGGAGCCACATCCAGTAAAGGAAGCCGAGAAGGCCGGGGAGCGGCTTGAGCGCGAAGCCAAGCCCGCATTCGATGAGTTCTTAATTCTTCGCTATCGAGCAACCAACGCGGAACCCTTCCCATTTGAGTGGGTGGATGAAGCTGCTACGGCAATGGCCTACGGTGCACTTCTGATTAGAGTATCAAGAAAATACGACCAACTTTTCGGACGACAATGAATATTTTTGTTTGCCCAAAATGCGGATACGGCAATATCAACGAGCTGTCACTGTGCGTCGTGATGCATCGAGTAACCGAATGGGAGCCTTCCGGCAGCCCCAAGGAATTTGGCGAACCCGAAGTCGATTGGGAATCTGAAATGCCGTACGATTCGCTGGGGCTACCCCATCGGGCACCGAAAGTGACGCTCGAATGTTGCCGCTGCGGCGAACAATTCGAAAAGCCCAAGCCCGCAGAGAGCGCTCGACGAATAGCTTGACTTTCTCCTTGTTGAGCCGAATTTAGTCGGCTACTCGGCGGCGCGGGGTGCGTCGCCGCCGTCAACAATCAGCAATGCGCCCGTGATGTAGCTCGCAGCCTCCGACGCCAGGAACAGGCACGGAAACGCGATTTCCTCGACCCGTCCGAATCGCCCGAGCGCGCGCGACCGCGCCACCATCTCCTTGACCTTCGGATTTGGCCATACGCGTGGCGCCGCCCCTTCGGTGTCGATAGGCCCCGGCGCGATACAGTTGACGCGGATTCCCTTCGAGCCCCATTCGCCGGCGTGCGAGACCGTCAGGTTGATAACGCCCGCCTTTGCCGCGCCGTACGGGAGCATCGTCGGCGATCCGTGTACTCCCGCCGTCGACGAAATATTGATAATCGAGCCGCCGCTCTTCTGTTCGATAAGCTGGCGGGCCGCCGACTTCGAGCAGAAAAACACGCCGTCGAGGTTGATTCCCACCACCGCGCGCCATCCGTTGGGCGAAAGATTCAGCGTCGGGGTGGTGATACTGGCGCCGTGATTGTTGATCAGCACGTCAACACGGCCGAATTGCTTGACCGCCTCGGCCACCATCTTGTCGCATTGCTCGGCGTCGCGGACATCGACCGGCGTCATCTCGCACTTCCCGCCGGCATGCCGGATTTCGTCGCGCACTCTTTCCAGGTTCTCGACCTTGCGGCTGGCTATAAGCACCGGCGCACCGCGCGCCGCGAATTCCTTGGCGATCGACTCTCCGATACCGGTACCGCCGCCGGTCACGATCGTTACTTTACCTTCGACACTGAATGGATTCTTCAAAATGAAACTCCTTGCTGGGATCGAGAAATATATCGCACTGTTCGGCAAGAATCGCGAGGGCCGCGCAGCGAGGCGAGCAAGGCGCAGATTCCCGAAACCTCATCGCGAAGCGACGGGTGAAAAAGGGTTTCCGACTTCCCGTCTTGATAAGAAGCGAAGCGATCGGCGGGTGTGGAGAGCAGAACGGTGGGCGAGCGATCACGCCGCGGAGTCCAGGTTGCGGCCCAGGCGCTCGCTGCCGAGCATTATCACGACCGCCGCCGTCACCATCACCAGAGCCGCGACTCCCGCCAGCGTCGCCGGATAACCGTAGCGCTGCGCAAGCACCGCCTGACTGACTGCCGCGCCTGACGCGAGCAGCACGCCGGTCTGATACGCGAGTCCCGAGAACAGTCCGCGCACTTCGGGCGGCGACAGTTCCGTCAGATGCGCGGGGATTACGCCCCATGCGCCCTGCACCATAAACTGCATAACGAACGCGCCGATCGTCAGCACAACCAGCGTGCTCGGATAAATCCAGAGCGGGATGACCAAGCCGGCGCAGACGACCGCGGTCGCCATCGCACGCCGCCGCCCGATCCGGTCGGACAGAAAGCCGAAGGTCAGGCCGCCGAGCAGCGCGCCGACGTTATAGATGAGCGCGATGGTCGCGACGGTGCGGGTGTCCAGCCCGCGCGCTTTTTCGAGAAACGTCGGATACATATCCTGCGTGCCGTGCGACACGAAGTTCATCGCGGTCATCAGGAGGCACAGGTAGAGGAACAGGCGCAGGTTGTCGCGAATCGCGTGGCGAATCTGTGCCATGTCGGGCCGGGTGCGCGCCCACGCTTCGGACTCGGGCACTTTGGTGCGGATATAGACAGTCAGCAGCGCGGGCGCGCCGCCGATGAAGAACATCGCGCGCCATCCGAAATGCGGAAACACAAAGAAGAACGCCGCCGCCGCAAGCAGGTAGCCGACTGCGTAGCCCTCCTGCAGCAGGCCCGAGAAAAATCCGCGCCATCGCGGCGACACCGCTTCCATCGCGAGCGACGCGCCGACGCCCCACTCGCCGCCCATCGCGATTCCGTAAACCGCGCGCAGAAACAGGAACCATCCGTAACTCGGCGCCAGGCCGCTCAGCACTTCGACGACGGAGTAGAAGACCACGTCGATCATCAGCGGGATGCGGCGGCCGTAGCGGTCGGCGATCCAGCCGAAGACCAGTGCGCCGACGGGGCGCAGCGCGAGCGTGGCGGTGATGGTGAATGCGATGTGCGAGAGCGGGCGATGGAATTCGCGGGCGATAGCGGGCATCACGAATACGAGGACGAAGAAGTCGAAGGCGTCGAGCGCCCAGCCGAGAAAACTGGCGAGCAGCGTGTGCGCGGCCTCGGCGGACGTGATCGAGCGCTCGGGCGCGTCGGACAGAGCGGCAGGCGGCATGGCGTGCAATGATTAGTCGAAGTGCCGACGCTGCGAAAGGCGCGCGGCCCGCGCCGTGAACCGCGGACTTGGCCGAGCGACCGGCTCGAACGATCCCCGCGCGCCTATGCGCCGTGCGTCCAGGCGATGCGTTCCGCGCCGTAAGGATCGTTTTCGACGCGGCATTCGTTGTCGAAGATCATCGTCGGCCGGGTCGCGGTAGAATACGCCGGCCAATTCGGGATCGCGTCGTTGTTGGGATTTCCGGATCGCGCGAATGCGATCCAGGTTTTGCTCATCCTGTCTGACAGCGCAAACCGCGTAGGAGAATCGCCGGTGAATGGCGCCGTGTGCAGGGTGTCGAACACGAAGGGAATTTCGAGTGCGTGCGACGACTTGAGCCTGCCGCCCAACACCGGCGTCTCCCAGGTAAACAGGTAAACGAATACCGGCGCGCCGCGTTGCGCGACTTTGCGATCGGCGATAACCAGCGACGGCATCCGCATCGCTTGGTCGGTCGCGATTGCGAGAATCAGGTCGCGCGGCGAATCCTTCGGACGCGCCCGGCGATAGGAGTCGAGAATCGCGTCGGCGCGATCGCCGACGAACATCCGCGCGCGTTCGCGTGTCGAAGCGTCGTCCAGTTTGTCGATCCAACCAGAGAGGCCGAAGAACAGCGCCATCTCGTCCTTGTTGGTTCCGATCATCAGAGGTATGCCGGCGGAAATAACCGGCGCCGCGGGTTCGAACGGTCCTGCCGGAAGGTTCTTTCCGTCCACGACCGGGTTGAAGCCCATCCGCCGCCGATTCGCGAACGCCATCATGCTGACCTTTTTGACCACCGCGGATTGCGCGCGGTTCAGCTGCTCTGCCGGAACGCGGCGCAGTTCGCCGAGTTGCGATTCGCTGAGCCCCAGTTCCGCCAGCACCTGTTTCGCCGTCGCGGTCGCATCGTCGCGCGACGCCATCTGCACCGCCGGACCGCTCTGAATAATCGCCTTGTGGAACAGACCGCGCGCCGCCGGCATCGCCATCAGCACGCTGGTCTTGGCGCCGCCACCCGACTCGCCGAAGACCGTGACGGCGCCGGCATCGCCGCCGAAGCTCGCGATATTGTCGCGCACCCATTCAAGCGCCGCGACGACATCAAGCATCCCTGCGCTGCCCGACGACGCGAACGCCTCGCCGCCGCCGAGTTCGTCGAGATGGAGAAACCCGAAGACGTTGAGCCGATGGTTTATCGTCACGACGACGACGTCGCCTTTGCGGGCGAGGTTACTGCCGTCGTACCAGGGCGAGGAGCCACTGCCAGCGATGAATGCGCCGCCGTGGCACCAGAACATCACCGGCCGTTTGCGCCCGTCGTTGACGGCAGGCGTCCACACATTCAGGACCAGGCAGTTCTCGTCCATCGGGAGCGGCTCGGCCATCTGGAACACCTTGAGCAGTTCGGCCGGCATCGCAAATGCGTTGTCGTCCTGAAACGCGCGCGGCCCGTAACTGAAGGCGTCGCGCACGCCCGTCCACGGCAGTGGTCTAGTCGGCGGCATAAACCGCCGCGGACCATCTGCGGGACCGCCGTACGGAATACCTTTGAAGATGCTGACGCCCTGATTTACAACGCCGCGAACTTTGCCGCTCGAGGTTTCCGCGATCACGTGTTCCATTGTCGAGCTCCCCGCTTCCGACGCGCTGTCTAGAGTAAAGAAATTAGTTCATCTGAGGCATGCGTACAAAGAGTCGGATGCGGCGTTGCTTGAGTTTGGCCCGCGCGATGCGCGATAAGTTGAAACTGTCGCCGCCGTTCACGGCTGTGCACGCGGCGAGAGTCGAATCGAATGTACAACGGCATCAAGGTTATCGACGCCGACGGGCATGTGATGGAGCCCAACGAGTTGTACGACCAGTACCTCGAGTCGAAGTACAAGCCGGATCTCGAAGAGCTGAAGAACCTCGCGGCGACGCGGCCGTCGAAATATTTTTTCGGCTACTTTCATCAACTCAACACCGGCCGTCCGCTGGGTATCGCGAATCCGGAAAAGCCGCTGATGCGCACCGGACGCAGACCGCGTGGCGAGATGCCCGATATGCGCGGCGGGTGGAATCCGCACGTCAGAATCAAGGACATGGACCGCGAGGGAATCGACGTCGCGGTGCTGTTCGCGACGGTGGTCTCGAGCTTCTGCGCGCTCAAGAGCGTCGAGTTCGAGCTCGCGATGATTCGCGGGTACCATCGATGGCTCGCCGACTACTGCTCGGCGTATCCGACCCGGCTGAAGGGCGTCGCGATTGTGCCGATGCGCGCAGCCGAGGACGCGGCGGCGGAGATTCGCCGCGTCGCGAAAGAACCGTGGTGCGTCGGCATCTACCTGTCCTCACATATGGAGGACAAGCTGCTCGACCATCCCGGGTTCCATCCCATTTGGCAGGCGTGCGTCGAGACCGATTTGCCGGCCTGCTTCCACGGCGGCACGGCGCGTCCGCCATATGGATTGGGCACGTTCGAGATGGGCAATAATCTGTTCATCCAGCACTCGGCGACCAACCCGTTCGAGGTGATGCGCGGGATTGCCGCATTCGTCGGCGGTGGCGTGCTCGACATTTTTCCAAAGCTGCGCGCGGCGTTCCTGGAAGCGGGAGTCGGCTGGCTGCCGTTCTGGATGGAACGGCTCGACGAGCACTACGAGCTGATGCCCGAATACGTGCCGTTTCTCAAGCGCAAGCCGTCCGAGGTGATTCGGAGCGAGAATTTTTTCATCTCATGCGATCCCGACGAGGAGGCGCTGCCGTTCGTGGTCAATACGATTGGCGCGGAACACATTCTGTATGCGTCGGACTACCCGCACTTCGACGGGCGCTTTCCGAATACCGTGAGCCTGACCGCGGGGCGCAAAACCTTCGACGCGAGCGTGCAGCGCAAAATCCTGCACGAGAATCCGGCACGGCTGTACACGCGGCTCAAATAAGCGAGAAACTTTGGGAGCATGAAGATTTTCAGAATCGCGGGCGCGGTGTTTTTTTCGATAGCGCTGACATTGGGAATTGCGCGCGTCGCGCGGGCGCAGCAACCGGCCGAACATGACGAGCAGCAAGCGCAAGATTTGAAAAAGGCCGGCGACGTGGCCAATCGCCATCGCGCGGAATTGATGAAAATTCAGCACGTGACCGGCGTCGTTGCCGAAGTCGGCGACGATAATGAAAATGGCTTGCTGGTTGAAATTGACGACCCGGAAAATATCGACGACGTGACGCGTAAGCTGCCGTCGCAGATCGAAGGATACCCAGTTCAGGTCGATGTGGCGGTCGGCGATGACTCCAACGACAACGACACCGACTCTGATGACGACGACGACGACGGCAAGACGAAGAAACCCGCACATTCGCTCGCCGGCGGGTTCATGAACCCGCACGACGCCAGCGGCAGCCCGACGCCGACACCCACCGCCACAGCCACTCCACGCGCGCCGACGCATTGAGCGTCGCCGCCACGCGGATGCGCGAGAGCGGGGCTCGCGCCCCGCAGCCCCGGCAGATTCCCGAATGCTTAGCCTACGGAAATTAAAAGAGTCGCTTAGTAGGCGGGGGCGGACGCGGCGGACTTGCCGCGATGGCGATGGCTCATATGCTTTTCGCGCGGCGTGGTCTTCAACCTTAGATGTGGCGCCGCAGAATGCCGTTCGGCGTTACGCCTCACCTGATGCTTCCAGGTGAGCATCCGCCGCCGCAGAACGCTCGGGTTGATTCCGAGCGCGTCGCATACCGTGTCGAAGCTGAACGCATGACGAACGTTCGGACCCGCCATGATCCAGCGCTCCGCATCGACGAACAGCAGGCGCTTGCGCGTGTTCCGCGACAGCACGCCCTGTTGATAGACGTTGATCGCGTCGGCCATCAACGCAAGCATCAGGCGCTGCTCGCCAGTCAGGCGATGACCGCCCGACAGATCATAGTACTGGCTGGGTAGGATTTGATTCAGGCCGACGAATCTTTCGACCGCCGCATCGGAACTGAGCTGGAAGCCTTCGGACATTTGCCACGCCTGCCGGGGAGTTAGCGTCCGTTACAGCGCGTCCCCACCGCGCCCCTTCGGACCTCCATCAACCGCGATGAAGTCGTCCCCATTCGTCCTGTAAACCATCGAGGGCGCCGCTTGGTTCCCATGCACCCGACTCTTTTTCCAGGTGCTGACGAATCGGAGGAGCGGATATTCCGCCGCTGCTGGCGCGCGGGTGGCGCGCGGTCAGGTCGAGAGCTGATGGACCAGGTCGATGAGCGCCGGGTCGAGAGTCCGGCGGCGGTCGGCGACATCGCTTAGCGCAACGCGAACGATTTCGCCCCGTACTTCGCCAATCAGCGAGGGCGGCGCGCCATCCAGGATTGCCTGAACCGCCCCGACACCCATCCGGCTCGCCAGCAAACGGTCGCGACCCGACGGCGCCCCGCCGCGCTGAACGTGGCCGAGCACGACCACCCGCGCTGGCATACCCAGGCGTGCGGTCAGCGCGTCGGCGACCGGTGTCACGCCGCCGGTGCGCGGTCCCTCCGACACCACGACGATCGACGAACGCTTGCCGCGGCGATGGCTCTCCTCGACGCGGTTGCATATTTCGTCGAGGCTGTGCGGGATTTCCGGCACGATCACGACCTCGGCGCCGCCGCCCAGCGCGACCGCGACGGCGATAAAGCCGGAGTCGCGCCCCATCACCTCGACGCAAAAGACCCGCTCGTACGCGAATGCGGTGTCGCGAATCCGGTCGATAGCTTCGAGCGCCGTGTTCACGGCCGTGTCGAAACCAATCGAGTAGTCGGTGCCGCGAATATCGTTGTCGATTGACGCGGGGATTACGAACGCGGGCACACCGGTCTCGCCGGAGAAAATCGTTGCCCCAATCATCGAGCCTTCGCCGCCGACGACGATCAGTGCGCCGATATCGTGGCGGACCAGGTTCCGCGCGGCCAATCCACGCGCCGCCGACGTGCGGAACTCGTCGGAGCGCGACGTTTCCAGGAAAGTGCCGCCGCGCTGGACGATATTGGCGACCGAGCGTCCCGATAGCGGCTCGGCAAGGTCGCGAATCAACCCCTCGTAACCGCGCCGGAAGCCGACCACTTCGATATTCGCGAGCGCCGCTGCGCGCACGACCGCACGAATGGCGGCATTCATGCCGGGCGCATCGCCGCCGGCGGTCAGAATACCTATTCGCCGCGGCTGGCTGCCATTCGACTTGGTTGATTCACGAGTGGCGTCCATCGGGTTCGGAGCCGGATCGAGATGAGCTCCAACCTCGAATCTATCGGTACGGATGCTCTGAAGGAACCTCGCGCGCGAGCCCCGCATCTTTCCGATTTCCCTCAACTGCGCGTTTGCTCCGCCGCGGGAGCGCTTATCGCGTTGCGCTCGCAACTCGCGCCCGCTGCGAGTCTTCGCGCCCAAACTTCCTAACAGGGCGTAGCCCGCATCTTTTTTTCCTACACCGGGTGCAGGGCTGTGCCCTGCCGGGGGCGCGGGGCGCGAGCCCCGCATCTCGATTCATATTCCCGCCCGCTCGCGACGCGGCTCCTCCGGGTTAGATTCGCGATGCCTGGAGACGCAGGAGCGCGGCTTTGGCTTCGTCCTGCGCGTCGGAAACGGTGGTCGAGTTGCGGTTCGCGGCGACCCGATAGTGATTGATCGCCTGTTGCTTGTTGCCCATCGCCTCGTAGGTGCGCGCGACGTTGATCTCGGCGCGATCGTCGGTGGGGCATGCGATCAACGCGTCCTGGTAGTAGCCGAGCGCCTTGGCAAAGTCGCCGCTGGCAAAGCGTTCTCCGCCGCGCTGCGACGCCGTCTGCTCGACCGTCTTGTCGCATCCGCCCTGCGCAACGCTGACGCTCGGCGCCTGCGATGCGTTCACGGCGCTCTGGAGCTGCGAAATCTCGCGCTGCTGCTCTTCGATCTGACCTTGCTGCTGTTGAACGAGCTGTTGGTTGGCCTCGAGCGCGTCGCTGGAGCATCCCGACGCGGCAAACACGGTGATTCCGAGCGCGGCAGCTCCGAGCGCGATCGCCAGTCGAATTTTGTTTGTCGCAATCATTCCGATCCTCAATACTGGCGCTTCACGGAATGTGTCAATGGCGCGGCGTATTGGCGCGCGCGCTGCGAATTCGAGGAGAGCGAACGATGCGTAGAAACCGCGGGATCTTGACGGTCGTGGCACTTGCGATGCTGCTGATTTCGGTTCGCGCGGCGGTCGCGGACGAACACGCGCCCGCGATGAGCGCGGAACAGGCGCTCAAGCTCCTGCTGGAAGGCAATCAGCGCTTTATCGCCGGCAAAATGGAGCATCCGTATCAGACTCCAGCCCGCCGCGTTGAAATCGCCAAGGGACAGCATCCGTTCGCAGCGGTGCTCGCGTGTTCAGATTCGCGGACCGGGCCCGAAGTCGTCTTCGACCGCGGCCTCGGCGACATTTTCGTGGTCCGTGTCGCGGGCAACGTGGCAGACCAGGTCGTGATCGAAAGTCTGGACTACTCAGTTAAGCATCTTGGGGTGCGCGTGGTGATGATACTGGGGCATCGGCGATGCGGCGCGGTGATCGCGGCGGTCGAAGGGCATGAAGAGCCGGGCGATGTAGGCCCGATGCTCACCGAGCTTTGGCCGGCGGTCGAAGCGTCGAAGGGTGCGCCGGGCGACCCGGTCGAAAATGCAGTGCGCGAGAACGTGAAGCTGGTGATGAAAAAGCTCGCTACGTCCGGGGAATTGTCGGCGATGGTTAAATCTGGCGAGCTCAAAATTGTCGGCGGCGTTTACGATCTCGACACCGGCAAGATCGAGATGCTCCCCAACTAGCCGCCATAACGCCGGCGGGCGCTGCGCCGCATGCGCTGGCGACCCACCTTGGCGATGGACTTCGGGGAACAGGCGGACCTGTTTCCCCGGTGGCTGTATTAAGCAGACGTCAGTCGCCAGACGATGATTTCTCGCTACTCTCGGAATGCGTCGTTCCGTACGGTCCAGAGGTCGTCTTGCTCTTCGACTTCTCCTGCATCGACGAATCCGAATCGTTCGACGAGTTTGAATTACTCGTAGTGGTTTCACTCGTGGTCGAAGACGGAGGACTGACCACCACGGCCGGCGAATTGACTGTCGTCTCCTTCGTCACCGTGCTGCTTGTCACGCTTGGCGCCGCCGGAACGGTCGTGACCGTGCTGCTTGATTCCGTCGAGGTTTGAGACCATGCACTGCCTGCAACGCCAACGGCCACGCCGATTGCGGCTGCGGAAATCCATACACTTAGAGATTTCATTTTCTTTATTTTCCTGTTCAAAGATCGGTTTGTTGGGCGAGAGCCACACTGCAGAACTAGGACACCAGGTCTGCGCGCATCCCTGGAAAAATGCGGTCGTGACAGGCATCTATCGGGCATGAAATGCGCGCGACTGCGGCGCGACCCGTGGATCCCGCGATGACAGCTGTCAAGTCACCACGCTAACTAAGTGCGGCTACGGTAGCTATCGTGCGCGATGCGAAATGGTTACACGCAGACCCACGCGCGTCGAACCTGCTAATGCGTGGGCTGAGTCACGATCACTCCGGCGAACGACGACGCCTGATGACCCTCGGTGGTGGTCGCCGTCACCGTCACAACGTAACTACCCGGCACCGTATAGGTGTGGAACAACGCAATCGGCGGCATCGTCGAGACATGGCCGTCGCCGAAATTCCACCTGAACGATTGCAGTTGCGCGCCGGACTCGTTGCCGCTCGCGACAATGAAGCCGACGGTCAGCGGCGCGGGACCGTAGCCGGGCATGGGCTGCAAAATAATCTGCGGAATCACCGGCATCGCCATCGGCGTGCGCGTCGCCGTCGCCGCGGGCGCGCCGGACTCCTGCGCGATTGCCCGAGTGCGCATCGGCGCCGCGACGAACAGCACCGCGACTAGCGCGACGATCGCGCCTTGCGCGGCTGTCACCCAACAGTTGCGAATCAAGTTCTGTCTCGACACCAAGCGACCAGCAACTCTATTGCATCACGATTCCGCCGTCGGGATGCAGAATCGATCCGCTGTAATAGCGGCCCGATTCCGCTGGCGCCGCCGGTGATTAGAGCACATTTGTTCTCCAGCCTCAGGCTCATCGCAAAACTCCTGTCGAGATAAACGAACTAATGCTGGGTTGTTACCACGCCGCGACGCCGCGCATCCAGCGGACTAATACACGGCCACTGCGGCGCGTTTGCCTGCGCGGAATTCTATGCTCGCGTTCATTCGTCGATTACATTTAAGGGCGATGACACCTGAACCAGCGGCTACCGTAAATCCGGAGCCGACTCACCGGCACGTCGAGGTTGAAGGGCTAAAGCTGCACTACCTGGACTGGGGCGGCGATTCGGACAAACGAACTTTCGTCTTGCTGCACGGCGGCGCCGCGCATGCGCACTGGTGGGACAGTGTCGCGCCGCTGCTTACGCCGTATGGCCGCGTGCTGGCACTCGATTTTCGCGGCCATGGCCGCAGCCAATGGGCGGTGCCACCGCATTACGGCCCGCCCGCGTATCTAAATGACGTCCACGGGCTTATCGAGAGCCTGCGCACGCGAGTGGTGCTGGTGGGGCATTCGATGGGCGGCGCGGTTGCGCAATGGGTCGCAGTGACGCACCCGGAGATGCTCGAGGCGTTGATCATCGTGGACGCGCCGCACGGACCGCCGCCGCTGTTGCGGCGCTTGATGTGGCGATGGCGCCGGCGCTCGCAAGGCGGCAAGCGCCCCGAGCTGCGCACAGCGTCCGACGTAATCAAGAAATTTCGACTGTCGCCACCCGGGACCAATCTGACGCGGCTGGAATTGGAACGGCTCGCGCTGCACGGCGCAGAGCAGTTGCCCAACGGAAGGTGGGCGTTCCGCTTCGATCCTGAAACTCGCGCGTGGCGGAAACCCGGCGCACGGATGACGCGGCCGAAGCTCAAAAATATATCGATGCCGACGCTGCTGCTGCGCGGCGATCAAAGCGCACTGGTCAGTTCATCGCACGTGAAGCGGATGAATCGGAAGATCCGCGGCTCCGTGTACAAAGAAATTCCGCACGCGTACCATCACGTGCCGCTCGACAACCCCGGCGACACTGCGTCCGCGATCATCGAATTCGTCGAACGCCTGTAGCGGCAGCGCTACGCGCGCAGCAGGAAGTCGCTGAGATCCATCGCGTATTGCCCGTCGCTCAGCGTCATCGACTTGGGCGAGCGCTTGAGCATCAGGCGCGAGATATCCTGTCCGGCCGGCAGCCGATACACGATATCGCCGGCGCCCATCGAGAAAATTCGCACGCGTTCCTCACCGCGGCGTTCCTGCCCCGCCACTTCGTAGGAACTCACGTGAAAGACGAAGCCGCGCGCGCGCACCAGCGTGCCTTCCGTCTCCTCGATGACGCCCACGAAGATGCGCGTGTTGTCGTCCTTGAACAAGCGACGGTCGATCAGGACGATTCGGTCCCCCTCCGCGAGTGCCGCCATCGTGAATTCCTCCTCTGCTCATGGCCCGTTGGCTGAAGCTGAATTTTACTCGATTGCGGGGGCAGACACGATGCGGCCCGGCACGCGTATCCGGCGGCGAATTTCCGCATCGGGAAAATCCAGCCTCCCGCGCAATTGCGGAAGTCCGGAACGTAACTGCGAATGCATTTAACGGGCAATGCCGCGCCGGCGGCGCCGGAAATTCGGCGCCACCGCGCAGCTATCGATCGATTCGGTCTATCAATCAGGCACTCAATTGCATTTCGCTCTGCGCCGTCCAGCCGCGCACCACGTCGCTGAGCTCGCGCGCTCGAATCAGATCCAGCCCGAAGCGAATCGGCAGCGACCGCGGCAGTGTTTCGATTACTTCGCGTCCGCCCGCGCGCAGCGCCAGCCGATCCAGCAGCCGCGAGGTCACGGTTCGCCGCTGCCCGCGCAAATACGGGTCGTTGTAAAGCTTGACGATCAATTCCGTGCCCAGCCGCATCGTGTCGGCCAGCGTCATCGTGTCGCTGGCAAAGGAATCGAGCGCCTGCTTGAGCGGGAACTGGTCCGGATTCCAGACCGCAACCGATCCCGCACGCATCAACGTCTCGACGCTGGGCGTGGTAAACGAGTATCCCCACCCGGCGAGCTTGGTGCTGGCCGTCGCCAGCTCCGCGGGATCCAGGTTGCCGGCCTTCGCCCGCGCCTGCAGCGCGGCTTCGGTCCACACCCGGCGCACGCCGAATTCGGTCTTCGCCAGATCGGCAAGAATCCGATCGTCGGTCCAGAGCACGTGCCCCGGCAGCGACGCCGTGACGATACTCTCGGCGCCATGACGGCCAAAGAAACCGATGAGCCGATCGCGACGCTCGGGTTCGATTGCGGCCAGCACCGCGCCGTCGCGCACGCGGCAGACCGACTGCAGTGCGTCGGCAAGTCCCTTCAACTGGATGTCCGCGCGTTTGCCGTCGTTGGCGTTGCCGGTGATCGATGCCGAGAATCCCGGCGGCAGGCGCAGCAACGTGTCTTCGAATGCCAGGCGGCGCAGTTCGGCCAGCGTTGCCTGCGAAATTACGAATTGCTTCGGCCATGTCGCCAGCAGCGAGAGCCGGCCGAGCATGCACAGCGTGGCAATCGCGGTGAGATCGAGCACCACGGCGTTAGCGCGCTCAAAGGCTCCCAGAGCCACTGCCAGCTCTTCCGCAGAGCCCGTGCAGCATTTGATAGGCGCCTCGGGCCGCTGCGCCAGGACGAATACCGTCTGGAGATCGTTCAGGTTGATCCGCTCCGCCACGGCATGAATCGGCACCGGCTTGGTCGAGTAAGTGCGTTCGGCAAGTTTGAGCGCGTCCTCGCGTTTGCCGGTCCCGTTGCCGACGCTGTGAACATTGCCGTTCCCGTTCGCCGCGGTCAAATCGAAAAATGGCTCGAAGCCGTCCTGCATCTCGCTCCACGGAATAACTTCCGCGCGCGCCTGCGTCGCCTCAATTTCCGGCTGGCCCGGAAAGCGCGCCTGCCAGTTGAGCAGGCAGTCCATGTAGCGCCACGAGTACTTGCTGATCATCTGCTTGACGGTGGCGTTGCGCCGGCTGAAGCGTCCCTCCGGCAATTGGAACTTATCGCCCGCCTTCTTGCCTTTCAGCGCGCGAGTCATCGGATGCTGCGGGCCGTATTCGTCGAGCGCTTCATCGGCATCGCTCGCGTCCTCGAGCACGATCCATCGCTCGGCGGTGGAATTTTCCTCGATAAATGAAACCGCGGTCCCCGGCATCGCCGTGTCGAAGTCCGGCACGTGCGGCATCGGGCCGACCGGTCCCAATGCAGTCAGATACGCGCGATGCGAATCGACGTTGCCAGCCTGGCGGTGCAGCAGTTCGTAAGCGTAGGCGAGCGCTTCGTTGGCGCGTCCGCCGTCACGCATGAACTGCACTGCGGCGCGGCCGAGTGCCGGCGCAATCTCGCGCGGCGACGGCATCGCATTCGGATCGGCGACGACCAGGTCCACCTTCCCCAAACGCGCCGCTACGATCGAGCGACGCAGCTTCATCACGCGATCCTCGGGATGCTCCCGCAGATAGTTTTCGATCGCGGCGAGCGCTGCCTCGGGATCGTTGCGCTCGAGCTTGTCGAGATTAGCCAGCGGATCGGAGTTCTCGGCCGGTTCCTCGAGATGAAGCTGGCGGCTCAGATCGGTCACGATATCTTCGCGGCCGAGACGGGTCGCGCAATCGAACAGCCGGCGCGTGTCGGTGCCGGCGCTGCCCACCGGCGCGAGCGCCTGCCACAGCGGCAGCGCCGCGTTGTAACGTCCAAGGTCATGCAGCAGCGCCGCGAGTTTGCGCCGATTGTCGGGCGAAGTGTCGGGCGCGAGCGCGGCCAAAGCGTCGTCGGCAGACTTCGAGGCCTCGCCGAACTTGCCCTGCGCCAGGCGCAGGCTGGCGCGCAGCGTCAGCAGCGTAACTTTCGGCAGGCGCCCGTCGGCAATCGCGCTCAGCAGCGAGTCCGCCTCGTGATAACGCTCCATCGACGCCAACGCATCCACTGCGCATGCGACGGCGAACGGGAAGTCGCCGCCCGGAATCGATTCGGGACGTGCAATCGCGCGCATCAGCAGTTCGACCGCTTCCTGCAAGTCGCCCGGTTGGTCGCGCTCACGCAGCGTGACCGCCAGGTGATATTCGGTGTCGTCGCGACCGCCAACGGCGGCGGCGCGGCGCAGCACTTCGATCGCCTCGTTCAGACTGCCGCGCGAGCGCAGCACGATTCCGTACTCGCACAGGCCGTTGGCGTCCTCACGCTCCAGGCCGTGCGCCTGCTCGATATCCTTGCCGGCGCCGTCGGTATCGCGCAGCGCAATCCGCGCCTGCGCGCGGCCGATGAGCGACTGTACTTCGCCCGCTGCCGAGCCCTCGGTCTGCGCCAGCGTCAGCGCCTGCGTGAAGCATCCTTCGGCTTCGCGCACGCGGCTCTCGTCGTTGTGCGGCGGCGTTTCGGTGGCGCCGGCGCCGCCCGCTTCGAGCTCGCCGAGCAAAATCGCCTGGCCGAGCACCAGCCACGGAACGGAATTGTTCGGCAACGCTGCGCTCGCCAGGCGCGCGTAGCGCTCCGCGCGATCGAAATGCCCGTCGAGCAGCGCGCGCCGCGCCATCACGACCGCCACTTCGGGATCGGAGGAGAGTTCGGGCGCCACACTTTCCTCGAGCGCTTTCGCATCGAGCGTTCGCGGCGCATTGTTCAGCCACAGCGCAACGGCGCGGCCGCTGCTCGGAAACTGCATCCGCAGTTTGTCCGCCAGCGCAAATGCGCGATCGCGCTCGCCGAGCAATTCATGCGCCAGCGCCTCATTGGTGCAGGCGTTTTCATCGTCGGCCTGCAACGACTTGGCCGCGATGAACAGCATCGCCGCCTTGCGCCGCTCGCCTTCCTTCAACCACGCCGCGCCAAGATACGACAGCACCCGGAACTTGTGCGCGTTCGAAAGCGTGCTCCACTTCTGTTCGCGCAGTCGCAGCAGCGCGAGCCTGGCCAATTGATGCTGGCGGCTTTCAAGAAAAGCCGCGGCGGCCGAGATCTCCTCTCCCAGTGCATCGGACGGTCCCGCCGCCGCGGGCTCACAGCGCGCCTCCAGATGCACCACCGCGTCGGCGCGCGTCAGGGCCTGGCGCTTGGCGGCGGTGCCAAACTCGGTCAGAATCTGCGGATACTCGTCCAGCAGCTGCTCGATATCGTCCCAGGTCAGGACCTCGATTGCGGAAATCGTGCCGGCACGGTTCGCACGATTGAGGTCGAACAGCGAGCGCTGCAGGCCGTCGGGCTTGGAACCCGTGGTCGCGATCACGAAGCGCCCGATTGGAAGCTTCAGGCTCGCGGCCCGCTCGACGGCATCCTTGATCTCGGCGACGGACAGTTCCGACCGCGCGTCGCGCAGCTCGCACTTGACCGCGGCCAGCCGTGGCCGTCCGCTGATCTCGACGAGGTTAATCCCCTTTTCGGCGCGTTCCGGGTCGCGGTAGCGCTCGAGTTGGGGAAGCTGCCAGTGACGCCGCAGCAGCTTCAGACAGAGTCTTTCGAACTCGTCTGCACTCCTGGGCAGCGGATATCCCGGGGCGAATTTAGCCATAGTGTAACATTTACTAACAGATTGGCGGGTTGCTGTGAAGACCCGCAACCACGGCCGCGCGCGGGGGGTCACTTTCGAGCCTCGCGCACCGCTGGTAGGATTACTTTTTTGCCATGCTTAGTCTCGACAACCTCTCCAAGTCCTACGGGGACCGCAAGATTCTGGACGGCGTCAGCTGGTCGATGAACGACGACGGGCGGGTCGGTCTGGTCGGGCTCAACGGCGCCGGCAAGTCCACGCTGCTCAAGATGATAGCCGAAGTGATACCCCCCGATTCGGGCCGCATCACGCGGCCGCAGCGCACCCGGGTCGGATACCTGGCGCAGGACGCGCCCGAAATGGGCGGACGCTCCGTGCTGCGCGAGACTCTGGCGGCGCTCGACCGGATGCAGGCGCTCGACGTGCGGCGCAAGGAAGTCGAGCAGATTCTTACCCGCGAGCATTCCGGACCGATCCACGACGGCGCGCTCGAGGAATTGGGCAACGTGCTGACCGAACTCGAACGCCACGATTTTTACAGCGCGGAAAGCCGCGCCACCGCGGTGCTGTTCGGGCTGGGCTTCGCCGCCGACGATTTGTCGCGCGACGTGGCGGAGTTTTCCGGCGGCATCCGGATGCGCATCGCGCTCGCAAAGCTGCTGCTCGACGCACCTGAGTTCATGATGCTCGACGAGCCGACCAATCATCTGGACATCGAGGCGCGCAACTGGCTCGAGGATTTTCTCTGCGCCTACCCGGGCGGCATCATCCTGGTCTCGCACGACCGCTACTTTCTGGATCGCGTGACCACGCGCACGGTCGAGGTCTCGCGCGGGCGCCTCACCGAATATGTCGGCGGCTACTCGCGCTACCTGGTCGCGCGCGAGGAACGCTTCGCACTCGAGATGGCCGCGTACGAAAAGCAGCGCGAGGAAATCGCGCACATCGAAAATTTCGTCAGCCGCTTCCGCTATCAGGCAAGCAAGGCGCGCCTCGTTCAAAGCCGCATCAAGCAGCTCGAAAAACTCGAACGCCTCGAGCCCCCCGAAGGGTCGCAAAAACCACCTGCGATCTCGTTTCCGAAATGCGAGCGCAGCACCCGGCGCGTCTTTGAACTCAAGGGCGCGGTCAAACGCTACGGCTCGCTGACCGTTTACGACGGCGTCGATCTGACGATCGAGCGTGCCGCACGCATCGCGCTGGTCGGCCCCAACGGCTCGGGAAAATCCACGATGATGAAGCTGCTGGCGGGCATCGAAAAGATGACCGGCGGCGAGCGATTCGTCGGACCCAGCGTGCACGCTGGTTACTTCGCGCAAAATCTCGCCGAGTCGCTGAACTACGAGAAGACCGTGCTCGACGAGCTCGGCGACAGCGCCGCGGGCCGCACCATGGGTGAGCTTCGCTCGCTTCTGGGCGCGATGCTGTTTTCCGGCGACGACGTGTACAAGCGCGTCGGCGTGCTGTCGGGCGGCGAGCGCGCGCGCCTCGCTCTTGCCAAAGTGCTCGCGCGGCCGAGCAACTGCCTGTTGCTCGACGAGCCCACCAACAATCTGGACATCGTCGCGAAAGACAGCCTGCTCGACGCACTGCGCCGCTTTCCCGGCACCGTGATTATCGTCAGCCACGACCGCTTTATCCTGAACGAACTCGTGACCGAGGTGCTCGAAGTCGGACAGGGTCACGCCACCCGCTACCTCGGCAACTACGACGAATACCTCGCCAAGAAAGAGGCGATGGAGAATGTGGCGACGCCGCCGTCAACGCCTGCGCGCAGCGGTCACGTGCATCTGCGCGACACGCGCGGCAACAGCGTTAACGGCAAAGTAGTACCTGTCGATAAAAGCGATGCGAAAGTCGTCGCGCCGAACACGGAACTCTCGAAAGACGATCGCGACGCGAATCGCAGGCGCGAGCGCATCGCAAAGCAGCGCAAACAGGTCGAAGCGCAAATCGAGCAGAAGGAAACCGAACGCGCGGCGCTCTCAACCGAGATGGACGATCCGAATTTCTATCTCGCGCGCAAGGACGCGGACGAATTGATCGCGCGCTACGAACGCCTCGGCCGCGAGATCGAAAAACTCTACACGGACCTGGTCAAGTTCGACGACCCCGCCGCGATGTCGGAATAAGAGCGAAAAACGATGGTATGCGGGGCTCGCGCCCCGCACCCCGGCAGGGCACTGCCCTGCACCCGGTGTAGGAAAAGAAAAATAGGATGCGGCCGCAACGGCCTGTTAGAACTTTAGGCGCGAAGACGCGAAGCGGGCGCTTCCGAGCGCATCGGCGCAGGCATGTGCCAGTGGCACTACCCGAGACGGAGCGAACGCGTAGTCGAGGGAGACTTAGAGTGCCGCGAGCCCCGCGTACAATCAATTCTCTCCGCGCTATTGCTGACCTTTGAAAAACTCCCGCACGTCGGCAGCGAGCAGCCCCGGTTCTTCCATCGCCGCAAAATGCCCGCCCTTGGGCATCACGGTCCAGCGCTGGATATTGTACGCACGCTCGGCCCAATGTCGTGGTGGGCGCACGAGTTCGGCGGGAAACAACGCAAACGCCGTCGGCGCCTCGATTCGAGTGCCCGGCTTGAGCCGCCACGGATGGTGCCGCGCTTCGTAGTAGAGCCGCGTCGAAGAATTTATCGACTGCGTGATCCAGTAGATCATCACGTTCGTCAGCAACTCGTCGCGGGTGAAACTTTTCTCCAGCTCGCCGTGACAGTCGCTCCAGGTGCGGAACTTCTCGACGATCCACGCGCACAGTCCGGCCGGCGAGTCGTTCAATCCGTATGCCAGCGTCTGCGGCTTGGTGCCCTGAATCCACTGGTAGCCGGTCTCATGGGTGCGGAATTTTTCCAAGTCAGCCAGGAAAACTTTCTCTTCCGCCGTTAACTCGGGAGCATTGCGGCCCTCGGCCGGGCCGACCGCAATCATGTTGAGATGAATCCCGTACACGCTGGCGGCGTGCACCTCGCCGATTCGCGACGTTATCGCCGCGCCCCAGTCGCCGCCCTGCACCGCGTAGCGATTGTAGCCGAGCACCTGCGTTATCAGCTTGTGAAAAATATCGGCCATCGCCTGGATATTCATCGCACGGGCACGCGCGTGATCCGAAAATCCGTAGCCCGGCAGCGACGGCGCTATCACGGTGAACGAATCCTTCGCGTCGCCGCCGTGCGCCGCCGGATCGGTGAGCATCGGGATAATCTTCATGAACTCGTAGATCGATCCTGGCCATCCGTGAATCAGCACCAGCGGCTTGGGATTCGGTCCCTTGCCTTTCTCGTGGATGAAATGGATTCCCAGCCCGTCGATGTCAGCTTTGAAGTGCGCGAAGCGGTTGATCTCGCGCTCATTGGCGCGCCAGTCGTATTTTGTCCTCCAGTACTCAACCAGTTCCATTACGTAGGCGAGATTCGCTCCATACTCCCACCCAGTATCGGGCACCGCGTCGGGAAATCGTGTGCGCGTCAGCCGCTCCTTGAGGTCGGCAATCACCGCGTCGGGCACTGCGATACGAAACGGAACCGCCTTTCCATCTGCCATGTTAGCTGTACCTCGGATTTTGGTCTCGGGATTACGGCCAAAGTGCTACAAGGAATCGTGTGATTTCGTCAACCCGATTTCCCGCGCCGGCGCACCCGCGCGCAATTGTATGCGGGGCTCGCGCCCCGCACCCCCGGCAGGGCACTGCCCTGCACCCGGTGTAGGAAAAGAAAAACAGGATGCGGCCGCAACGGCCTGTTAGAACTATAGGCGCGAAGACGCGAAGCGGGCGCTTCCGAGCGCAACGCCGCAGGCGTACCCGAGGCGGAGCGAACGCGTAGTCGAGGGAGACTTAGAGTGCCGCGAGCCCCGCATACAATCGATCGCCTATCGTTGCTCGGCCGCCGCCGCGGTCTGCGACTCCGCGTAGCGCTTGAGGCCCCAGGTCGCCCACGAGCGCAGCTTCGGATCGGTCTCGTCGCGCAGGATGCAGCGGAATATTTTGGCGATGCGCCGTTGCGGCTTTTGAATCGCCAGCGTCAGCGCCGCGGTACGGCGCACCTTGATGCTCTTATCCTCGCGCAGCCTTTCGGCAAGCAACGGCACCGCGTCGATCGGATTCTCACCGTTCTTGCATCGGTCGCATCCGAGCGAATGCACCGCCGCCTTGCGAACCTTCAGCTTCGGATCGTGCAGCGTCAGCACCAGGCGCCGCAGCGATTCGACGTCCCAATTGTGGTCGAGAAACATCGCGCACCGCTGCCGCACTCGCCACTCGGGATGCGACAGACCGGCGCGGATTTCCGGCAGCGCGTCGTCGCCCGCTTTCTGCAACTCAGTCCACGCGCCGAGCAACGTCTCGCGGTTGGCAAGCTGTTCGACGTATCGCGAAATATTCTGTTTTTGCTCTGCCATTTTTTTTCCTCCAGCCGCCGAATCCCGCGCCCGCAAACGAATTAACCCCGTGTTTGCCTGACCGGATATTCGGTCTGACGAACACGGGGTGTCCCCGTCTTCGCTCGGGCGATGCGCCGAAACTTTCAGCGCCAGGGCCCGGATATGTTTACGCCGCCGTGTCGGACGTCAGCGACCGCTGGTTTAGGGCGGCCGTCTTCCCTCGCGGCACGGTCGGCATACCGATCATAGTACCGCGCGATATGCAGTCAATATGTGAAATCAAAAATCGCGCGGCCGGCTATTTCTTCGCGAGCGCTTCCTTCGCGAGTTCGCTGGCTGTCTTGCCGTCCAGCCTGGCGCCGAACTTTTCGCGCAGGGCCTTCATGATGGCGCCCATCTGCGACGCGCCACCCGCCATCGCCGCCGCAATTTCAGCACGCACTTGGTCGGCCGATGCCGTCGCGGGCAGATACGACTCGAGAATCCTCGCTTCAATCTCATTCTGCTCGATCAAATCGACGCGCGCCGCCTTGCGCGCGAACTCGAGCGACTCTTCGCGCTTGGCCCGTTCGCGTTTGAAGATTTGCAGAATCTCGTCCGTGGTCGCTTCGGTGTTGGGCGCCCGCTTCTCGGCTTTTTCGAGCCTCGAAATCTCCGTCATCACTCCGCGCAGCGTCATCGTGCGCAGCTTGTCGCCGCTTTTCATCGCGGCCTTCAAATCAGCCTGGATTTTTTGTTTCACAATTTGGATTTCTGTTTCGCGATGCTTGCAGCGCGACGCGGCCCGCGAATTCGCGAGCCGGAGTCCGCCGCTGTCCGAGTATCAGTACCGGCGGCTGTTTCGGCGTCCGCCTACTTTTTCTTCGTCGGCGCCGCGGCTGCGGCGGCGCCGGGAGCGGCGGCGACCGGATTGCCGCTCGCGTCGACGTCCTGCCACTTCGGCGGCTCGACTTCCGTCCACTTGCCGCCATCTAGACGATAGTTGAACACCAGCACCTTCTGCTTGCCGGTCGCCTTGCCCTTGCCCTCGCCGCTCTTGGACGGCGTATATTCCGCCGCCTGCAGCTTGGCGCTCACGGTCCACTTCCCTTCCTTCATCGTCGGCATATACAGAAACTTCGCGTGCTCGAGATCGACGTACGGCTTGCCCGACGACTTCTTCTCGCTCTCCTCACTGAGAAAGCTGTCGGACTCGTTCGCCACCGTTTCGGACAACTGCTGACGCTGCGCCGCGGGAATCGGATTCTCCTTGGCCGGGCCCGGCGCGCTCGGCCCACTCGGACCGGCGTTATTGAAGAGAGACTTTTTGACTTCGATCGCCCTTGCGCGACCGGGCGTCAGCAATGCCAGAGCCAGCAGCCCCGCCATCGCCAGAGTAGTAGTAGATGGTTTTGATGCCATACCGCCCTCACCTCCTCTTCGGATTGGCCTTATATCACGCTGCTTGTGGATTAGCACGATTTCCGAGACGCGCAAGCGATGCGCGCGGGCGCGGTATTGGCCCGCTCAGCGGCCGGCGCTGGCCTCGGTCAGGGCGAAGCGGATTGGAACCAGCACCCAGCTTTCGACCGTGACGCCACCGCTGCGGGCCGGGACAAATCGCCACTTCGCGCGGACAGCGTGCAGCGCCGCGTCGTCCAGTAAGTCATACCCCGAACTCTCGGCTAGCTCGGCCCGCTCGACGCTGCCGTCGGCGCCGACCAGCACGTGAATCGTCACGATACCCTGTTCTGCGCGGCGGCGTGCGGCGGTCGGATATGCGGGCGGCGGATTTTTTGCGTAGTCGGCGTGCGCCAGCGAGCTGCCGTCGCCAACGCCGTCGCCACCCGTACCGTCCGCACCGCCGATTCCCGCGCCGGTCGAACTATTCGAGTCCGCGGAACCAGTGCCGGCCCGCGGCGACTTTCCGTCTCCCGCGGCGTCGCGCGCCGGTGACGAACGTATCGCCTGTACAGCAGAACTCGTGGCGACGGGTGCGATACTCGCGACTTCGGCGCCCGTAGGCTCGACTTCGTGGCGGATTTCGGCCCGCGGCGTCGCGCGTGCTTTCGCCGCCAACTTTCCGCTGACGCGCGCCGGAGCGTTCACGCCTCGCTTCGCACTTCTCGCTCCGCCGCCGGCAGAGCTGTCACCCACTTCAACAAGATACGCGAGCACCAAGTCACCGTTCGGCTGCGCAATTGGACGCGCGATAAACACGATCGCCGCAAGCAGCGCCGCATGCACGATAACCGACGCGCACAACGCCGCGAGATGCGGCTGCCCACGGCCCGCGTCACGCTCATCACAGTGAAGCGATTCGTATTTGAATTGTCCGTGGTCCAATGTCGCCTGACCGCGACTTCGCCAATTGAAGTGGCCAGGAGCGACCGGACGATGCCGCGCGAATCCGCGGCGGCACGACGTGACTCTCCTGAAGCCTCCCTCGCCCGCGAAGGTGCATTGCGGCTCCCTCGATTCGCGCGGTCACCTGGCTTGATGGACGCGGTCGTGGCGCCCAGTTTACAGTTGCGGGGCAGCGCCGGCGTTTCACCGGCTTCCCCGCGCGAATCTCATTGAACACTACGCGGCCTGCACGCAGAGTCAACCGGAACGCGCGTAAGATCGCGCGCTGGGATTCTTCGCTCCGTCAGGCTCCGCTCAAAATGACACACGGAGCCGATGCGCTCGCTCGGAATGACGCAAGAAGCGACGCACTCGATCACCATCTTTTTCGCGTCCTCGCGCCCAACCTTCCTAACAGGCCGCTGCGGCCGCATCGGGTCCGTTTCCCTCCACCGGGTGCAGGGCTGGGCCCTGCCGGGGGTGCGGGGCGCGAGCCCCGCATTCCAACTTGGGGTTTGACAGTTAAATTACATCGCGCTATGAGGTTTACCTCAGAATATGAATCTAGATTCATTGAAACCGCTGCATCCGCGCGGGATACAACGATGAGTGTGCAGGAACGCCATCGCCGCGAACGCCTGGCACGCGGGCAGGCAATCCTCGGTGCGGCCGCAAAAGTATTTGCCAGGCATGGGCTGGAGGGCGCGACTATCGAGATGGTTGCGCGCGATGCCGAAGTCGCCGTCGGCACAATCTACCTCTACTTCGCGTCGCGCGACGACTTGTACTTAAGCCTCATCGCCGAGCGCGCCGAACAGGTGCGCCAGCGCTATCTCGATATTTTCGCGCGCCGGCTGGACCCGCTCGATGAACTCAAGACGGTTGCCGCGGCCTATCTCGACTACCTGCGTGAGTCGCGCGAGCTTTTCCTGTCGCAGCACTCGGTGGTGTACGCGCAGTTGCAAAAGCGGCTGAAAAGGCCTTCCGAGCTGCGCAACTTTCAGCGCGTGATGGATCTCAGCCATGAGGTCTTCGGACTCTGGGAGCGCACCGTTCGCCGTGCGTTCGAGGGCGGCGTAATCGCCAATTCGATGGGCCCAAAAAAAACCGCCGCCGTCATCTGGGCCAGCATGAACGGCGCGTTCATGCTGATGGGTGACGACAACTTCTTCCGCGGTGTTACCGGACTCAACCCCGAGCACTTCCTCGACGAGGCGCTCGAGTCGCATCTGGCCGCCTCGCAGTTGACCGCGGCGCATCGAAGCGCCCGCAGAGCCCGCACTGCGGCGTCGAAAAAATCCGCCCGCGCGGTCCGCACGTCCCGCGCACGAAATAGCAAAATTCAAGACTCGCAAGAGATCGCCGCACCGCCGCTCGCGCGTTAGCGCCGGGAGTGCGGGAAAAGGAGAAAGGTCGATGAAATTTACCTGGTTCCATCTGATGCCCTACCGGTTCCTGCCGGAAGACTTCAAGGAAAAGTACCACAGCGTGTGGGTTGATATCCCGCGCGACCTTTACGATCCGAAAGTCGGGCATCGGCTGTACAACGACTACCTTGATCAGCTCGAGTACGCCGACGCGATGGGCTTCGACGGGCTGGGCGTCAACGAGCATCATCAGAACGCGTACGGCATGATGCCCTCGCCGAACATCATGGCCGCCGCGTTGACGCGCCGCACCAGGAACGCGAACCTGGTCGTGCTGGGCAACTCGATCGCGCTGTACAATCCGCCGATTCGCGTCGCCGAGGAATTCGCGATGCTCGACGTGATTTCCGGCGGCCGCCTTATCGCCGGGTTCCCGGTCGGCACCTCGATGGACACCAACTTCTGCTACGGCGAAGTTCCGGCCACGCTGCGCGAGAAGTACTACGAGGCGCACGACCTGATCATCAAGGCCTGGAAGGAAAAGGACATGTTTTCCTTCAACGGCAAGTACACCAAACTGCGCTACGTAAACCTGTGGCCCAGACCGCTGCAACAGCCGCATCCGCCAATCTGGATTCCCGGCGGCGGCTCGGTCGAGACCTACGACTTCTGCGCCGATCACGGCTATCAGTACAGCTTCCTGTCCTACTTCGGCTACATCGCCGGCAAGAAGGTCGCCGACGGCTACTGGGAGGTGATGGCGAAGAAGAACAAGCCGCTCAATCCCTTCAGCCTGGGATTCGCGCAGGTCGTCGCCGTGTCCGAGACCGACGAGCAGGCGGAGAAGGACTACGCTCCGCACATGGACTACTTCTACAACCGCTGCCTCCACGTCTATAACGGCTTCGCCGACGCCCCCGGCTACCGCACCGTCAAAACCATCAAGGCCGGCATCCTGGGCCAGGTTGGCGAGCAGGCCGCGCTGCGGCGCGAAGGCCTGAAGTGGAAGGACTTCGTCGATCAGGGCTACGTGATCGCGGGCTCGCCCAAGACTGTGCGCGAGCGCCTGCGCGAGGCGATGAAGTCGCTCAACTGCGGGCATCTAATGATGCTGATGCAGCTCGGCTCGATGCCGCCGGAACTGGTGCGCAAGAGCACCAGCCTGTTCGCCACTGAGGTTATGCCTTACATGCGGGACCTGTGGTCCGATTGGGAAGACAAGTGGTCGCCCAAGCGCGACCTCCCGGCCGCCGATTTCGCGATGCCGGCACCGGTGCATTTCCAGAAGACTGAAGTTAACGGCAAGGCTCGCGGATCCGCCGGAGCTTCAACGGAGGCCCGCAGCGCGAAATGAACACGACTGTAAAACTGTTAAACGGAAAGTTCTCGCTCGAGATGCAGACCTATGGAAGCGGCGGCGAGCCGCTGCTGTTCCTGCACGGCGCCGGCGGCCTGATGCCGGTCGAGCCGTTCCTCGAGGAGCTGGGCAAGGACTTCAAGGTCTTCGCGCCGCAGTTCCCGGGCTATGGCGAATCGACCGGCAGCGAGCATATCGACGACATCGCAGACGCCGTCCTGTTCTTTCACGAGCTGATGGACGAGCTGGGCATCCCGACTGCCAACATCGTGGGCCATTCGATGGGTGGGATGCTCGCGGCGGAGGTCGCCGCGTTCGACATCCATCGCGCGAAGAAGCTGGTGCTGGTTTCACCAGCCGGTTTCTGGATCGACGAGCTGCCGATACCCGATCTGTTCGCCGCGCAGTTGACCGAGATCGCTAACCTGCTCTTCTACGATCCGAAATCGCCGGCCGCGATGCTGATGACGGCGATTCCCGAAGACTTCAAAGCGCTCGAGACCATGTACGTCGAGCGGGTGAAGCGACTTGCAACGGCCAGCAAATTTCTGTGGCCGATTCCCGATCGCGGACTCAAGAAACGCGCCTATCGGATCAAGGCGCCCACGCTGCTGCTGTGGGGCGAGAACGACAAGTTGATTCCACTGGCCTATGCGAAAGAATTCAGCAGCCGTATCAAGAACACCAAGCTCGAGACGATCAAGAAGGCCGGCCACATGCTGATGTACGAACAGCAAGAACAATTCGTCGGCGCGGTCCGCAAGTTCCTGAAGGGTTAGCCGCGAATCGCACGTAAAATTGACTGACGAAACGGCGGCCGGAGTGACACCACTCCGGCCGCTGCATTTTTGTGGAACGTCTAAGTGCTCGAAGACGCCGGGCGCGGCCGGCCCGCCACGCCTCGCGCGCGCAGAGTTCTATGGCGCATTGGGTCTACAGGACAGCGATCCATCTAACTATCGCTCAGTATTCCCCACTGCATGTTTCGTCCTCGGACGATTCACATAGTGAACCCAACATGCGTCGAAGTCATCAAAGATCGGTTCTTCAGCTCCGTCTCCAGCGTCGTAGTTGAGTTTGGTGCCCAAGGCCACTTCATAGTCGCCGGTCTTCGTAAAGATCGGTCCAACTGGCGCCAACGCGTGCGGATCATCGTCTCCATAGCGCGAAACCGCCAATGGGCCTTGCGCCTCGCTAGTGCGAATGCTGACGCGTTTAAGCTTTGCGAACGTATCGGGTGGAATTGCGGGGGCGATCCGGTCTTTCGGCACCGGCTTGAATGAAAGCATCCGTCCCGTCGCCAGATCAGGATCCAGGATCATGAACTGATAGCCGTCGTGCGGCTTCAATAATTCCACCGTCAGCATGTCGCCGCGATACAGCGTTTCGGTTGGACACTTTAGCGATTTCTGCTCGACCACCGGTCCAGCTCGGCGCCGCCCGGCAGTCGGCATAAGTGTGAGCGCCGTTTCGGGAACCTGCGCGAATGACAGCCCGATCCAAACGAAGCTAAGCATCACGGGCGCGCCGAATCGAAGCCAGAAGCCTGCCACGAGCGATGTGCTACTTTTAGAATTGTACGTGATAGTGGTCTTCTTCCTCAAGTGGACCGTGGCCCAGCACGCGTTGGACGGCTTCTTCAAACGCTTTGCGCTGCGCGGGCAACATCGTGCGGCTCCTCACGTCAACAGCCTCACCTCGAAGATGTAATGAAATATATTGGCCTCTCGATACTTGCTCTTCAACTACGCGGGTCATCGCGGCGATCGTGTCGTCTTCACTCGCCCCCATACGGCGTCGATTCTGGTAAGCAGTCATTATCTCATTGTAAGCGTCTCGATCTCTGTACTGAGTCTCGCGATTCCTTCCATAGTATATGTTTGCCCACATCGCACGCGCCTGTTCCTTCGGCGCCCGAGTTCCGCTGAGAATCTCCAACCTACCGCACGTTCTTATGTAGTAGTCCCCAGCGATAGCCTTCAGAAGACTCCGCGCGTCGGCCGACAACTGAACGTGACCGACGAACGCGTAATGATCCCCTCCTCCGGAATCCCGGGGAGGAATGAAACCCATCTCGGCTGGCGCGGGCTAGGGTTGCTCTACCGACCACGCCATCCTCGTCAAGATGCTCTCTTCGCTGGTACTCCATCGTTGGTTCTTCCGTCGCATCGTCGAAGTCGCCGGTAACTGGACGATCGAAGAGCCCTTTGGAAGCAAGGAACTGCTGCCACGTCCCGACATCGCATCGCTGCATACGCATCCCCGACAATCGAAGTATTCTCATTTGGTTAATCCGTTGCGGCACCATCCGCACGAAAGGTAAGAAGCGGAGCGTTCAGGCGCACCCCCCCGTTCAGAGCACAATCTTAAATTCACGCATTCGTCAGGATGAACTATTTCAGCGCGAATGGTCGGCGAACCCGAGGGGGGCGCTCGCGCTTCCTTTCTGATAGGACGGGAAGTCCGAAACCTCGTTGAGGTTTCGGTGTCTGTTCAGGTGGAGTTGAAATGCGGCGGCCGGAGTGACACCACTCCGGCCGCTGCATTTTTGTGGAACGTCTAAGCGCTCGAAGACGCCGGGCGCGGCCGGCCCGGCGCGCTGTTTTAGCGCGACGCGGTCTTTCCGGAATCGAACTTGAAATTGAATTCGGTGGTCTTGCCAGCCGTCACTGCAACTGTGCCGACCTCCGTACCCAGAAGTTCGTGCCAA
Source organism: Betaproteobacteria bacterium (assembly GCA_003153475.1). Lineage (GTDB taxonomy): Bacteria > Pseudomonadota > Gammaproteobacteria > Burkholderiales > Casimicrobiaceae > PALSA-1003. Next base: position 34,563 of record PLYT01000099.1, read on the forward strand.
ATTTTGACCCGGTACTTCCCCGGCGGGACGTTATCGATCTCATACTCCCCGTGCAGGTCTGTCACTGCGTAGTATTGATTGTCGGCGAGGTAGACGTACGCCCGCATCCACGGATGAATTTCGCAACTGATCGCCACTGGTCCTGGCGCAGGCGCTCCGATTTCTTTCCGCACGGCTCTGCCGGGGTAAAGGCCAATGTCGACCTGGGCCGGGAGCGCCCTCGCTGTGTGTAGAATCGGGTCAGCGTTGCTGATCTCCAGTTCATCGTGGGATTGCATCACCAGCACGTGCGGGACGAAACGGCATCCCAGATTGGTAAGCCTGAAAACGGCGTAGGCAGGCCTCACAGCCGAGGATACTTCTTTTGGCGCTCCTTCCAGGGTTACTACAGCGTTTTGCAAGCCATGCTCGGCGCCACCAACCAGGAGGCTCTCGTTTGGCACGTTCTGGCACACGTCTTTGTCCTTGATGATTTTCAGGGGCTCGAGTTTCGGCAGCGCTCCTTCAACCTGGACGACGCCCGTGATCCTGCCGCCGGCGGGGCGGATTTCGGATGAGCCTGCGGCGTACAGACTGGCAGCGGTGCTCATCAGCATGATGCAGAGGCATGCGGCGACAGTCACGACAACTTCGCCGGCCGTTCGGTTCCCTGCCTTGAGTGCACCCATTGTGGACCTCCGGTCCAATTCGTCCGCGCCGCCATCGGCTCGGCGCCTACGGTTCGGCGTGGAAGATCCCCATGGCGCCGTTGTATTGATGCGCCCGATCGAGATCCATGAATCGATAGTCACCCGGCGCGCTGACTTTGAACTCGAATACCGCCCCGGCACTGGGACCGACTCCGAGGTTGTCGATCCCGTGAAGCGGGTTGGCCGGATTGCCGCCTTGATAGACTGTGCTGAAGATGACTCCGGCAACGTGGAAGGTTGAGGTAAGGTTCGGTCCGGCGTTGACGAAGAACACTCGCACCGGCTTTCCCACTTTGATCGGAATCGGATGCTCGGCGCCGCTCTTGTTCAGTTCGCCGTTAAAAACCACGAAGTCGGGGTGCCCTTCCAGCATCTTGGTGTGATCGGGAATGATGCGTCCGTTCGGGCGGGGCGTGCCGTAAAACTCGCTCTGAACCAGCGTGATTTCCTGCGCCTCTCCGGACGGCCATCCTTCCTTCGGATCCACAATTACCGCTCCGTACATTCCGTGGCCGATGTGATCGAGGATCGGAATCCCGTTGCAGTGATAAACGAAGACTCCCGGCACCTCAGCGCGAAACTTGTAGTTCAGCGGATTTTTCGTATCGCCGCCGAAGTACTTCTCCGGGAGTTGGGCCGCATGGATGTTAAGGCCGTGCGCATCGGGAGTGTGATTGAGTAATTCGACGCTGACCTCATCGCCCTGCCGAATCCTCAACTGCGGGCCGGGGACGGTGCCGTTGAAGGTCCAGGCGTCGTAGGTCATTCCGTCTCCAATATCGACGCGCTTCTTCTCGACCGTCACGGTGAAAGTCTTGACCGGGGCCTGGCCCAGGGCCGGCGCCGATGCCGCGGCAAGAAGAACCAACACGATGCCCAAGGCCGCCTTATTCATAAGCGGCGCCGCCGGAGACTGGAGTCATGCTATTGCTTCCTCCGTTGTTCGCAGTACTCACTTGGTTTTGCAAAAATGCCGGACGTAAGCGAGCAGGTTATGAATCTCGTCGTCGCTCAGCGCTTCTCCCCATGATGGCATGTCATTGCTGCGGCCGATCGACGCGCTACCGCCCTTGATCTCTTCGAAAACCTTCTCGTCGGCATCCTTCGCCATAATGTCGCAGTCGTGGAAGTTACGGGGGTGGGTGGCCAGGGTCGTTCCGTCGGGCCCGTCGCCGAACCCTGTGGTGCCGTGACATCGTGCGCAGGTGTCTTGAAACATTTGTTCGGCGGTGGGAGAGTCGGCGGCCCACGCCGTAACGGCGGTCGGACCAATCACCAGCGCCACGCCAAGTATCGTGCTCAAGAGACAGACTATCCGCCGCATACCTTCCCTATTGCCTATTGGCTCCCGTTTGCCAGCCCATGCACTTTAGCACCCGGCGATGCGGGCGGGTATAGCGACCGCGCAATTTTCTTCGTTCCCCTGCCGCACCAGAACTTCAGGGCCTATCTTGCCTTGAGATACTCGACCAATGCGCGGGCATTGTCGGCCGGCATGTTGCCCAGCATTCGCATGTGCATTATTTCCTGGTCCCACTCATACGGAGCTTTTTCCCCCGGCGGCCGCGGGTTGTGACATTGATTACAATAAACTGGCCAAAGTTTCGCTCCCTTCAAGATCAGCCGCCGCTTCTCATCTTTGCTCATGGTCTGTGCCGAGACCGGCCTGCATACCGACCCGAGCGTCACGGCCGCGAGCAAAATCGCGATGAATAATTTTCTCATGATGACGCTCCTCTTCAGAATCCGACCGTGAACTGGGTGAGGAAGGCGTGATCGTTCGGAATCGAGCCCGCGGCTGTGGACACGCCCAGGTTCGAAACGAAAACCCCGCCCGCCCGCGGCAATTCGAGGTCGAACTCGTTCTGCCACACGATCGACGGCGCCACCCAGTAATCAAGCCCCAGGGCGACTTCGCGCGAGTGCGGCGCGAACAGCGCCGGCGAGCCGCTCAGACCGAAATCTGGAATGAGCCCGACCTGAAGACCGCCGACGCCGATGCCGGTTGCGCCCTTGATGTCTTCGAATGCGACGGCGTGCTGGTTCACTCCGGAATAGCGCACCAGGGGCTCCAATCGATGAATGTAGTTGTTGACCTCGTCGGGCAGGCCCGGCAGGTTGATTCCGTTGAGGAAGTAACCCGCCTGCAGGTACCATCCCTGACGACTATCCTGCGGCAGGCCGCCCCCCATCTGGCGGTACGATTGCACCCACTCACCGCGCGTCTGCAGGTTCCCGTAAAAGTAGTTAAAGTCCACGCCCCACGAGTTGAACCAGTTCCCATTCATCCACTTGCCATTATAAGTTGACGCGCCAAGCTCGAGCCGCCCCAGGTGCGAGTCGATTGGGAGCGGGTAGAAGCGCACACGGGCGCCGATCGACTTGCCGTTGGTTTGGCTGGATGCGATAGCGGTTGGACCTCCGAGCGCCGCGCCCGGAACGGGCTCGCTGAAATTGGGGCCGTTTCCACCCCACACCGTGTAGTCGACGTCCTGGCCGAGCTCTCCCCACTGCAAGCCGCCGCGCAGCTGGAGCCCGATTTCGCTCGGCGGAACCACCGCCTCGACTCCGAACGGCAGCGGAGCGCTGACAAACCGGTTCACCCACATCGGACTCTGGTTTTCGTACCAGTCGCCGAAGGGTTGATCGAACAGTCCCAACACGATCGTCATGTAGTCATTGAGGGTAATCTGAAAATCCGCCAGCGGTATGTCGGTCGCGGTCCCGGTCTGGCCGAAGCTTCCCTCGAATTCGCCTTCGAACAGGATCCAGTCGGTCGGGCGGTACAGGAACATCGGCTCAAAATTGAAAAAAAACGAGTTTTGCGTCGCGTGGTGGAACCCATCCAGCGCGCCGCTTTGCTGGTCGTAGACGAAATCCAAGCCGGCGGCCCCCGTGATCTGGAAAGTGTGCGAGCCCAGGTAGCGGCCGAAGTCGGAGGCGAACTCTGGCGCCGGAATGGGTGCAGCGACCTTGGCCGTCAGCGTTTTGACCTGCACGTTAGTCTGCTCGAGTTCAAGCGTTGTCGCCTGTAATTTTTTATCGGTGTTCTCCAGCTGTTGGGTTGTGGCCTGAACCTTTGTGCCCTTTTGCTCGAGCTGCTGAACTTTTATTTCGAGCACCTGGATTTGCTGGCGGTCGCGTTTGCGCTCCTCGCGAAATTCCCGCGCCTCGCGCGCGCGATCCTGCGCAAGCTGTTTGAGCTCGCGCTGGATCTCGCTCAGCGTCGGCGCATCTGTTGAATCCGCCGCTCGACATACTGGCGCGATGGCAAGCCCCAGGAGTATCGCCAATACCGTGAATGTCTGCCTGAATCTGGGTCGTGACATGCGTCGCTCCTTGGGCGCGTGCGCTGCGCCATCAACTGATCGCCTTGGGTCGCGAGACCTTGGGGGCAAGTAAGGCTGCGGAACCCGGCCTGAATTTCCTTTTGGACTTTTGAATGACCCGACTCTTAGCCCCGTACCGAATCCACCGTCAAGTCGCGGCGCGGCTGACGACCGCCGCCGGCGCGACGCGACAACTACAATAAGATGATCGCGCGCCCTTGAATCTCGGCGCGCGCGCGGTTACCGTCGCGCGCATGGCATCACCATCGTCCGGCGTCCAGGCTCCCTCGCGCGGCTGGTTCATCACCACTATCGTGGTGCTGTTCTGCCTGCTCGCGTTCTCCGACTTCACCAAGGCAATCCAGTACGCGCGAGATCCCGCGGTCGGCGGCCTCGTCATCCTCGGGCACAAATTTCATGGCGTGGCGAAGAATGTGGTGCTGGGCCCACTGTTCGGGATCTTCCTGCTGACCTATGCATGGGGACTGTGGAAGATGCGCCGCTGGGTCGCGCCAATCTCGGTGTTCTATGCGTTTTACGTGCCGGTGAACATGGTGCTGTTCTGGTCGCTCCATCAACTGCCGCCGCCGACCGCCAAGTTCATCGTCATGTACTTATTTCTCTCACTCACGGGTTCCATCGGCACGGCACTGTATCTCGCCTATCATCGCGATCGTTTGAGCTGACGCGGACGCCGCGAACCAGATCGCGGTAGGCCACCCCGTGTCATCCATTTTGTTATGTGAAGAACCGAGACAGTCGATCCGCGCCACATGGTAGCCGACAGATCCTGATATGTTGCAGGTATGAAAAAGATTACGAGAATTGCCGCAATTTACACCGCCATCGGGGCGCTTGCACTTCTGATGGGCTCCGCCGTCATCGGATGCAACCAAGACGCGACGCCGGGACCGGCTGGCGCTCCGGGCGCCAGCGGAGCGACTGGCGCCACTGGTTCGCAGGGCGCGGCCGCGCCTGCCAATCCGGCGACGTCGGAGAAGTCCAGCTCCTCGACTACCACCACCAACGACGCGAACGGCCCGGGAAGTAGCACGACCACCGAGAAGTCGTCGAGCGAGAAGAGCGGCAACTAGATCTGCGTGAATTGCGGGCGGCTCCATCGCGGAGCCGCCCGCCCCTCTGCTCAGCCGACGCGGCCGCGATGAACCTTCTGCGCGCGACCGCCGACCGTCGCTTGCCGACTCGGCGCTGGCGCGACTAACTTGCGCGCATGGCTCGATCCAAACGAATCGCGCGCCGCCCTTCATCGTCGCGAGTCACCGGACTATCCGCGCGCGAGAGATGGCTTTCGATTCTCGCGAAGTTCGCGCGCGACATGCGCGAGCCTGCGACCAGGCATTTCTGGGCGCCGCAGTTCGAATGTGCGACGCGCGAGCGGCTGGCCGACATTCAGAATGAAAAACTTGCCGCGATGCTGCCGTATCTCTATGAGCACAGCGCGTTCTATCGCGCGAAGCTTAAGGCCGCGAAACTCACCCCGCGCGACCTCAAATCGGTAGCCGACCTGCCGAAATTCCCGATCGTCACCAAGGACGAGATGGCGCGCGACGTCGCCGCGCGTCCGCCGTGGGGAACCTACACCCCGATCGACGACAAGATCTGGCGCGCGCGCGGATGGATGGTCTTTTCGACCTCCGGCACCACCGCGACGCCGCGGTCGTTTCGCTACACCGCGCTCGACGCTGAGCTATGGGCAACCACCAGCGCGCGCGCGCTTTACGCGATGGGCGTGCGCGCCGGCGACACCGCATTGACCTGCACCAACTACAACCCGCACGTTTTTTTCTGGTCGATCCATCACGCGTTCAACTTGATGCGCGTGGCAGTGCTGCCGGGCGGCGTTGCTACCCAGCGCCGTTTGCAGATGCTCGATCTCTACCAGCCCACAATTCTCGCCGCGACGCCATCGTATTCCCTGCATCTGGCCAACGCGATGCGCGAGGCTGGCGGCGACCCGGCGTCAAGTTCCGTGATGAAAGTCATTTGCGGCGGCGAGCCCGCCTCGGGGATCGCCTCGACCCGCGCGCGCATCGAGACCACCTGGAACGCACAGCTGCATGACGTGTACGGATGCACCGAAGCGGTACCCGGCGGATGGGCCTTCACCTGCCGCGAAGGGGTCAGGCGCGTTGCGCGCGCGACCCACCAGCATCCAGTCGCGACACACGTTCAGGAAGATCTGCAGATCTGGGAGGTTGTGGATTCCGAGACACTCGAACCCGTCGCGCCCGGCGGACGCGGACTGACGGTCGTCACCAATCTCAACTCGGAAGGCTCGCCGCAACTGCGCTTCATGGTCGGCGACTTCGCGGAGTTCGACTACGGCAAATGCGCCTGCGGCCGGACCTTCGCCCGCGCCCGCGGCGGATTCAACGGCCGCGCCGACGACATGCTCAACATCCGCGGCCTCAAGCTGTTTCCGGCCGTGGTCGAGGAAATCGTGCGCGGCTTCGACGCGCTCGGTAACGAATTTCAAATCGTGCTCGAGACCGACGGTGTCATGGACACTTTCACCATCGTCGCCGAGACCTCGCAGCCGGTCGATGAGTTTTTCGCGCGCGAGCTGTCCGCGCGGCTCGAGGCCGAAGTAATCCGCCAATGCGAACTGCGCCCACGCATCGAGCTGATGCCGCCCGGCACCCTGCCGCGCACCGAATTCAAAGCGCGCCGTGTGATCGACCGCCGCCGGATACTCTAACTGCCGCGAAATTTTGTTCTTGACCGCAGCCGTCCAGCTGCCTACGTTAGTTGCATTATGAAACTATACGATTTCACCCTCGCACCCAATCCGCGCCGCACCCGCATCTTCATCGCGGAGAAGGGACTCAAGATCGACACCGAACAGGTCAACATTTTCGAGGCCAAGAACCGCACGCCCGAATTCCTCGCCAAGAATCCGGCCGGTGGGCTTCCGGTGCTGCAACTCGACGACGGCTTCCACCTGGCCGAGTCGGTCGCGATTTGCCGCTACCTCGAGGGTTTGCATCCCCAGCCCAACCTGATGGGCAAGGACAGCCGCGAGCAGGCGGTGATCGAGATGTGGAACCGACGGATGGAGCTGAATCTGTTTGCACCCGCCGGGCGCGCGTTTCAGCACACCAACGAACTGTTCAACGGCCGCATCAAGCAGTTTCCCGACTACGGCGCGACCCAGCGCGAAACGGTGACGCAGCAGATCCAATGGCTCGACGCACAGCTCGGCAACCGTCCGTTCATCGCCGCCGATCGTTTCACGATAGCCGACATAACCGCGTTGGTGGCGATTGATTTCGCGGCCGGGTTTGCCGGCGTCAAGCTGGATCCCGCGCTGAAGAACGTTGGACGATGGCATCAGACGGTCTCGAGCCGGCCAAGCGCCAAAGCGTAGTTTTGCATCGTCGCCGGCATCGCCCGCGGGTTGACGGATCGCGCGCACAGTTTTAAATTGCAACCACTATGAAAATCTACGAATTCACCCAGGCCCCGAATCCACGCCGCGTGCGAATCTTCCTCGCGGAAAAAGGCATCACCGTTCCCCTCGAGCAGATAAATCTCGCCGCCGCCGACAACCGCAAGCCCGAGTTCCTCAAAATAAATCCGATGGGCGGCCTACCGGTGCTCGAACTCGACGACGGAATTCATATCGCCGAGTCGGTCGCGATTTGCCGCTACTTTGAGGAGACGCATCCAAAGCCGCCGCTGATGGGCATCGACGCAAAAGACAAGGCCGTGGTCGAGATGTGGCAGCGGCGCATGGAATTCGAAATCCTGATGATGACAGCCGGCGCGTTCCGCAACATGAGCGATTTTTTCAAGGGGCGCATCCCGCAGGTGAAGGAGTACGGCGAAGTTTGCCGCAACGCCGCGTTGAAGCGCCTGGAATGGCTCGACACCGTACTCGCCGATCGTGAATTCATCGCCGGCCCGCGTTACACGATCGCGGACATCACCGCGATGGTCGGAATCGATTTCGGGCGCACCACCGGCATCAAGATTCTCGAGAATCAAAAGAATCTCGCGCGATGGCATCAGGCGGTCTCGAACCGTCCGAGCGCCAAAGCCTAATCAACTCCGAATCGATCGCAAGATTGCGACAAGGACGGCTCGCCGGAGCCGTCCTTCTTTTTCAATGCGCCCCGACGCTTGCGGCTTCCGCCGCACTTGATGCAAACGCCGTCGGATTGGCCGGATAAATCGGCGTGTAGATCTTGTACAGCATGAAATAAATCACGACGCCGGTCACCGATACGTACATCCACAGCGGCCAGGTGATTCGCGCGATTCGGCGATGCCGCTGGAAGTTGCCCTTGAGTGCGAACGTGATCGTCGCAATCGCCAGCGGCACGATCAGTCCCGCCAGAATCACGTGCGGTATCAGAATCGCGAAGTACACCGGCCGGATCCATCCTTCGCCGCCAAAGCGAACGTTGCCGACGTGATAGTGGTAGGTCAGGTACGACGCCAAAAAAATCGTCGACACCGCCATCGCGCTAATCATGCACGCGCGATGCGCCTTCACCCGCTTATTCTTGATGAAGATGAATCCCGCGAGCAGCAGAATTGTCGCGCATCCGTTCAGAACCGCGTTCAAAGGCGCGAGCGAATGATACGAATCCATCATCGTCCCGCTCCGCTCGCGGTAGAGAGTTGCCGGTACACTCCCGCGCTCAAATCAATCCGCGCGTGAGTGCGGAATCTTCGGCGATCTTCGCCGGCTTGTTTAGTTATTCGCAGCGGGTGGCGCCTGCTCGGGCGGCGGCGCAACGGGATTCGCACCCATCTCGGCCGGATTCGTCACTTTGATTTTGTGATCGAACTTGGTCCACATCCGCGTCGTCAAATCGGGCAGCAGCATCAAGCACAGGAACGTGAGCAGCAATACCGGCGTGATCGCAATCACCCACAGCCCGCGCCGCTCCATCGCCAGATGCATGAAGTACATCGCGACCAGCACCGCCTTCGCCCACGCCAGCGCGATGAGCAAGCCGACTTTCGCGAACTGCGGCAACCCGATCGCATAAACGCCCAGCTCGATGCCGGTCAGCACCGACAGGTAGATAAAGACTGCGATGTAATTCGGTTCCGCATGTTCCTCGTGAACTTCGTGTCCGGAAACTGCCGCTTGCGTTGTCATAACTTGATGATCGTCCCCGCGCGTTGTCTTTTGCGAAAGTGCTTCCTTATATTCTGCGCGCCGCCTGGATCAGCGCTCTGACTAGATCAGATAGATGAACGTAAAGATCAGGATCCAAACCAAATCGACGAAGTGCCAATAGAGTCCCGCGACTTCGACCAGCCCCGCTTTCGCCTGCGGCAGCTTGCCCATCAAGCCGCGAATCAGGAGCACGCTGTTGTACACCACGCCGCCGAAAACGTGACAGCCGTGGAATCCAGTCAAGATAAAAAACGTCGCATCGAACAGGTCGCGCTTGACCGACATCCCCTTCGCGCCGAGCAGATCGTGCCACTCATGCGCCTGCAACCCAAGGAATGCGACGCCGCCCAGCACTGTCAGCGCCATGAAGAGCCGGAACCTCGACTGGTCGCCGCGCTGGATTCCGCTCAGCGACTCGACCATCGTGACGCTCGAACAAATCAGAATGAAGGTCATGATCGCGGTGGTCGTGATGCCGAGATAATCGGAGGGCGACGGCCAGTTCGGATTGCCGATCCGAAGCGCGCCGTACGCCGCGATACCCGCGCCAAAGGTCATCGCGTCGGCCGCCAGGAACGTCCACATGCCGAGCTTGCCCAGATTGCCGGGCGTAAGTGACGGTTCTAACTGGTCGATCACAACCGCGCCTTGACCGTGGGTATCTACTGCAGCAGCCTCACTCATCTCGACCATCCTCTTTCAGGCAAATAGCTATAGTCAATTCTCATCGAACAGCTATTGTCGTAACGCGGCCGGCCCTACCGGTCGGCCGCTTCCGGGTTCTTGCGTCCGCGTCGAATCGCGAACACGACGATCCCGCCAATCGCGCCGAACGTCACATACGGCCCCAGCAGCATGAACAGCACGCTGGTGTTGAAGGCATGACCAGCGCTGTCACCCGGCGACAGCCCGCACATAGCGCACGCGCTGGCGACTTGCGGCGCCAGGCCGACGAGCAATATCGCGATCGAAACCGCCGCCGCCTTGAGTCCTGAAATTTTTATCATTTTCTCTCCTGAGTCGCCGAACTAATCCGACAAACTACATCAGATAAACTAGCACGAACAGCAGCGGCCAGATCGCGCAAACGAAGTACCAGTACACCGCGCACAGCTCTACGCCGCTCGCATTGCGCGCGTTGTAGCGCCCGCGCATCGCCGTCGTCGCGACGATCGCAAGCCAGATCACGCCTGCGGTCACGTGCGCGCCGTGGCACCCGATCAATAGGTAGAAGGTGCCGCCGTACGAGCCGCTCGAAAGCTTCAGTCCGTGCCCGACCAGGCGTACCCATTCGCTGCCCTGCACCAACAGGAACGTCACGCCCAGCACCAGCGTCAGCGCAAGGTAACGGCGCGTCAGCCGCTGGCGGCTCCGATGCACGGCGCGGACCGCGAGTCCCATCGTAGCCGCGCTCGACATCAGCACGAAAGTATTCACCCACGTGACCGCGATCGGAAGCCGGGGCAACGTGGGTGGCGGCCAGAACGCCGCTTGCAGACGGAAAATCAGGAACGACCCGATCAGTCCGCTGAACAGCATCATCTCGGACGCGATCACCATCAGGATCGCGATCATGCCGTTGCTGATAAACTTCCGCTCGCCGCGATCGCTGCCCGCCGCCGCTTCCGCTCCGCCGCCGCGCCGGACCGGCGCCACGAACGGCCGGATTTTTGCCGTCGATGCTGTCACTACGGGAGCCATCCTAGTGCTTCACGATTATCGTCACGACGGAGATGGCGATGAGCGCCACCATCACGCCGATCAGAATCTTCAGCGTCCTCCAGATTTCCTGCTTCCGCTCTTCGCGGGTCACCAACGTCGCCATCGCGATTACTCACATATGATCGAGCACAAGAACCAATAGTACAATCGGCAGATACACCAGCGACGCAAGTAGTAATCGGCGCGCTGCACTGAGATTGGCCGGCTGAGTAACCATTAAGTATCCGAACGTGAGCATTCCGGCGCCGAGCGCCGACGCAACCACCAGGTAAAAGACTCCCGCGAATCCGAGAATCGTCGGAATTATTCCGAGCGCGACCAAACCGGCGCTCGCCGCGATCACCACCGGGTTGGACGGGTTTCCGCCGCGCCGCGTATCAGATGGCAGGAGCCAGATACCCGCGCGCGCAAAGTCAGTCCGATAGAGCCGTGCGACGGCGAAGGTATGCGGCAACTGCCACAGGAACATTAATGCGAACAGCAGCGCCGGCTCCAGCGCCAGAGTGCCGCGCGCCGCAGCCCATCCCGCGACCGGCGGCAGAGCGCCGGGAATCGCGCCGACGACGTTGCACATCCAGGTATGCCGCTTCATCGGCGTGTACGCGCCAAGATAAATCACGGTCACCGACGCGATAACAACTGCGCACAGCAAGTTCGTAGTCAGCGACAGATAAACGAGACCCCCGGCGGCAGCGGCCGCGCCAAATACCAGCGCCTCCTGCGGGCGCATCCGCATCGCCGGAAGCGGGCGATGCTGCGTGCGACGCATCAGCGCGTCGGTGTCGCGTTCGACGTATTGATTGAGCGCCAGCGTGCCGCCCGCGGCCAGCGCGGTCCCGAGAATCAGATTCATCGCGAGCGTCAGATCGAATCCCGCGCGCCCGCCCAGGTAAAAGCCGGCCAGCGTCGTAACCAGCACCATCAGGACCACGCGCGGCTTGGTCAACTCGAAATAATCAGCAACGCGGCCGTGCGGCAGCGTCAGCGAAGAGTCGGCGGTCGCTACTTTCACGTTCACGCGACCACCCGATTACCGACGACACCACTGACCGAGGTTCGCGCCGGCGCGGCCGCTCCAATGCGATGCGGCACGCCGAGGATTTTTCGCGCGCGAATCGTTAGCGTGAGGCTGATCGCGAGCACCGCGGCGCCAATAGCTACATGGCTGGTGGTTGGCAATACACTTCGTCCACTCCAGATAGTCAGTGCGCCCAGACAAATCTGAAGGACCAATAGTAAGAACATTCCGAGCGCGGGACGTCGGAGCGCGGGAGTATCGCGATGCATCCGGATAACGCGCGCGACCGTCCATAACACCATCGCCGTGACGACCAGAGCGCCGCATCGATGGGCATAGTTAATCGCGATGTACTCATTCCAATACGGCGGCACGAGCTGTCCAAACGACAGCGGGAAGTCGGGAATCACCAAACCCGCGCTCATGTGCCGCATGAGTGCGCCAATCAATATTTGCAGATAGACGATCGCGGTCGTTGCCAGCGCCAGCGTCGCCAGCGGTATTCGCGTGGCAGGTTCATCAACCTGCGGCGTCGAGTCCCACTTCGGATTGGTGAAGATCGCGATCGATACCATCAGGCAGAACAGCGCTTGCGCCGTGGCCGCGTGCGTAACCGCGATGGCCAGCGGCAGTTCGAACAGCACCGTGATCCCGCCGAGAACTGCCTGCATGATAATCAACCCAAACGCGATGAACACCAGTTTGCGGACCCATCGCCGCGGCTCCGCGCGCCACGCCCACGCCATCAGGACCAGCGTCAGGACCACGACGGTGCCGGCAGCCACGCGATGCCCAAATTCGAAGCGGATGCCGCCTTCCCACGCCGGAATCAGTTTGCCGAACGCGAGCGGCCAATCCGGAACCGCGAGCGCCGACCCGGTCGATGTGACCAGCCCGCCAATAAAGATCAGAAAAAAAGTAGCGCACGCCGTCAGCACCGCGAAGCGATGCAGAGCACGCGCCTTTTCACCACTGACTGACAACTGATTCATTCCCGCTTGTGCGACTGCTTAGTCCGCCGCCGGTGTCGAGTGTTCGAGCAACAGCGATTGCGGCAGGTAATCCTCCGCAACTTCCGGCGAGCTGTACTCGTACGGTCCTCGGTACACGGTCGGCAACGCGCCGGGCCAGTTACCGTGCCCCGGAGGCGACGGCGCCGTCCACTCCAGGGAATTCGCGTGCCATGGATTCTCAGACGCCTTCGCACCCTTGAAGTAGCTGTAAATTATGTTGGCCCAAAAGATGAATTGTGCGGCGCCGAGCACGAATGCGCTGATCGAAATGAATATGTTGATCCCCTGCAAGGGTTTCAGGAAGTCATACTGCATCGGATTGTAGATTCGGCGCATGTGCCCGCCCATCCCCAGAATATGCATCGGGAAGAACGTGCAGTTAAACGCGACGAAGGTGATCCAGAAATGTATTTTGCCGAGCGTCTCGTTCATCATTCGGCCAAACATTTTCGGATACCAATAGGCAATCCCCGCGAATACTCCGAACAGGCTACCGCCGAATAGTACGTAGTGGATATGCGCAACGATGAAGTAGGTATCGTGGATGTACATATCCACCGGCGTGCACGCCATCCAGATTCCCGACAGTCCGCCGATGACGAACATCGCGACGAACGCCAGTGCGTTCAGCATCGCAGTCGTGTAGTGGATGTTGCCCTTGTAGAGCGTGCCCAGCCAGTTGAAGGTTTTGATCGCCGACGGCACCCCGATGATCATCGTCGTGATCATGAAACTGCTGCCGAGCGCGGGATCCATTCCCGACTGGAACATGTGATGGCCCCATACGATCCACGACAGGAACGCGATCGTGGCCATCGCGTACGCCATCGCGCGATAGCCGAAAATCGGCTTGCGCGAAAAAGTCGCAATGACGTCCGACGCGATCCCCATCGCGGGCAGAATCATGATGTAGACCTCGGGGTG
>PLYT01000039.1 GCA_003153475.1 Betaproteobacteria bacterium
GGTCGTGCAGCCGTAGCCGGCCAGGTAGAAATTGAGCTTCTCGAGCTCCGGCAGCAGCCCCGACTTGGTGAGGTACTCGGTGACGACCCGCGATCCGGGTGCGAGCGACGTCTTGATGTGGCGCTTGACCGTCAGACCTTTCGCCGCCGCTTTTTTCGCGAGCAGGCCCGCGGCGAGCAGCACGCCGGGGTTCGACGTATTGGTGCACGAAGTGATCGCCGCGATCAGGATGTCGCCGTTGCCGATGTCGAGCGGCTTCGGTCCCTGGACATTGATGTGATCCGGCGTCGGTCGGTTGTCGACCATCTCGACGAGGTTCCGCGGCTGGCCGTTGTTCGGCAGCTTCAGCGCGCGCTCGCTCGCGCCCGCCTCGGTTGCCGCCGCGAGGTGAACCGGATAGCGGCGGGCGAGCTTGTCCGGCGCCTGCGCGAATCCGTTCTCGGCGGCCGGCTTGGAGAACAGCGTCTCGAACGAGGTCCGCATCTTCGGCAGCTCGATGCGATCCTGCGGACGCTTCGGGCCGGCGAGACTGGCGGTCACCGTCGCAAGGTCGAGCTCGACCGTCTGCGAATAATCGATCGTGCCGGCGGCCGGCATGCCATAGAGCCCTTGCGCGCGGCAATAGGTCTCGAGCGCCTCGATCTCGGCCGGCGTCCTTCCGGTGTTGGTCAGGTACTCGATCGTCTTGTCGTCGACGGCGAAGAACCCCATCGTGGCCCCGTACTCGGGCGACATGTTGGCCAGCGTCGCGCGATCCGGCACCGAGAGCGAGGCCGCGCCCTCGCCGAAATATTCGACGAACTTGCCGACGACCTTGGCCTTGCGCAGCAATTCGGTGACGGTGAGCACCAGGTCGGTCGCAGTCACGCCTTCGCGCAACCGTCCTTTGAAGTGCACGCCGACGACGTCCGGCGTCAGCATGTACAGCGGCTGTCCCAGCATGCCGGCCTCGGCCTCGATGCCCCCGACACCCCAGGCGACGACGCCGATGCCGTTGATCATCGTCGTGTGTGAATCGGTACCGACCAGCGTGTCCGGATAGTAGATGCCGTCCTTCTGGTGGACGCCGCGCGCCAGGTATTCGAGGTTGACCTGGTGCACGATGCCTACGCCGGGCGGGACGACCTTGAACGTGTCGAACGCCTGCATACCCCACTTCATGAACTTGTAGCGCTCGGCGTTGCGCTGAAATTCGACTTTCATGTTGAGGTCGAGCGCGTTCTTCGTGCCGTAATAGTCGACCTGCACCGAGTGGTCGACGACCAGGTCGACCGGCACCAGCGGCTCGATGACCTTCGGATCCTTGCCGAGCCGCTGCGCCACGCCGCGCATTGCGGCGAGATCGCACAGCAGCGGCACGCCGGTGAAGTCCTGCAGCACGACTCGCGCGACGATGAACGGAATTTCCTCGGTGCGCGGCGCGTTCGGCGCCCAGTTGGCGAGCTGGCGCACATGCGCTTCGGTCACCTTCTTGCCGTCGCAGTTGCGCAGCACGCTTTCGAGCACGATGCGGATCGAAACGGGAAGACGCGACACACGTCCGATGCCTGCGGCCTCGAGCGCAGGGAGCGAGTAGTAGCGTCCGGAGACGCCCGATTCGGTGATGAGCGTTTGCAGCGTGCCGTGCAGATTGTGCGTCATGGCAAAGCCTTTCTTCGGAATCGAGCTCACGCGTCGCGGCGCAAGACCTGCGGCGTGGAACCCTTGACGCTAGCGTCTATTTCCTGATCATGCTCTTGATGTTGATCGTCTGGCCCGATTCGAGCGTGATATCGCCGGGCTGCTGTCCGGGCTTGCAATCGCCGACCCATTTGCCGTCGATCGACGATTTTGCTTCGGTCATGTTCATTATCGGTGGATCGTAGGTCGCGGTGCCGTCGGTGTGGTAGGCGGTGTTGCCGGAAAAGGTCATCACCGAGTGCGTGGTCATCGTCGTCTCGCCCAGCTTGCATACGGCGTCGATGATCAGGCGGTTGCCCTCGAAGCGGCGATCGCTCTTGGAGCACAGCTCCTTGGCCATACCCAGACCGAACTCGCGCATCTGGGCCTGCACCGATTCATCGAGACACATCGTCGTCACTCGCTTGGTGTCCGACTGCGCTCCGCCGCTGCGGGAGAGCTCCCACAACCCCGATTTGAGCACCGGCGGCTCGGCAGCGTAGGCATCCGCGCCGGCGAGAGCGGCGCAGGCGATCGCCAGCGCAATCACGAGGCCGGCGCCGGAGGCGGAAGCGGGGGCAGCGGAAGCGGGATGGGAAGTTCGCATGGGCAAGGTCCGGTCAGGTAGCGGCAGCGGTCAGATGACGAAGAGGTCGACGAACTCGTTCACTGGCGTCGTGTCGAGCCGGCGCGCGTCGAGCGCCACATCGGCGATCGCGCGTTGCTGCTTCGCCGGGAAGCGCCGCGCGAGATTGGTGCGGAACTTTTCGACCAAAAGCGGGATCCCCTCGGCGCGGCGGCGGCGATGTCCGACTGGATATTCGACGACGACCTCGTCGAGCTTGCTGCCGGCGGCGAACTCGACGGTGATCGCGTTGGCGATCGAGCGCTTGGCGGGATCGAGATAGTCGTGCGAGAACTGCACGTCCTCGACGCAGGTCATCTTGTCGCGCAGGGCGTCGATCCGGGGGTCGGCGGCAACCTCGTCCTCGTAATCGCCGGCGTTCAGCCGGCCGTGCAGCAGCGGCACAGCCACCATGTACTGTATGCAGTGGTCGCGATCGGCCGGGTTGGCAAGGGGGCCCTTTTTGTCGATGATGCGCAGCGCCGACTCGTGCGTACGTATCGTGATGCGGCGTATCTCGCCGATGCGATCGCGTACGCGGGGATGCAGCGCCATCGCGCACTCGACCGCCGTCTGAGCGTGAAACTCCGCGGGGAAGCTGATCTTGAACAGGATGTTTTCCATCACGTAGCTGCCGTACGGCCGTTGCATTGCGAACGGCTTGCCCTTGAACAGTACGTCGTAAAAGCCCCAGGTCTTGGCGCTCAGCACCGACGGATAGCCCATCTCGCCCCTGGCTGCCATCAGCGCGAGCCTCACCGCCCGCGCCGTCGCGTCGCCGGCGGCCCAGCTCTTGCGCGATCCGGTATTCGGCGCATGCCGGTAGGTGCGCAGACTCTGGCCGTCGACCCAGGCCAGCGACACCGCGTCGACGATCTCGTCATGCGAAAGCTCCAGCATCTGGCCGACCACGGCCGCAGTCGCAACCTTGACCAGCACGACGTGATCGAGACCGACGCGGTTGAAGCTGTTTTCCAATGCGATCACGCCCTGGATTTCGTGCGCCTTGATCATCGCGGTCAGCACCGTCTTCATCGTCAGCGGGGGCTTGCCCGCGGCGACCGCGGTGCGCGCCAGCCAGTCAGCCGTGGCCAGGATGCCGCCGAGGTTATCGGATGGATGGCCCCATTCGGCCGCAAGCCAGGTGTCGTTGAAGTCCAGCCAGCGGATCATCGCACCGATATTGAACGCCGCCTGCACCGGGTCGAGCTGGAACTGCGTGCCCGGAACGCGCGCCCCGTTCGGCACGATGGTGCCCGGAACGATCGGGCCGAGCAGCTTGGTGCAGGCCGGATAGGAAAGCGCCTCGAGGCCGCAGCCCAGCGTGTCGATCAGGCAATGGCGCGCGGTGTCGTACGCTTCGCTGCTTTCGATTTGATAGCGTGCCGCGTAGTCGGCGATGTCGACCAGGACCTGGTCGGGTTTCGGGCGAACATTGCTGATCGGCGCTGACATGGGCGTAGTTTGTCTCGTGTGCCGGCAGCTCAGCAGGGCCGTTGCTAAGGCGCGCGCGCCGCGGGCGTCATGGTGTCTTCGCCGGGGAAAGCGCGATGTCGTAGCCGGCAACGTGCCACTGCCCGATCGCGTCCTTCGCAACCGCCAGCGTCTCCTCGGCCAGTGGAATCCTTTCGAACTTGGTCAGATAGGTGACGACGACATAGTCGCCCGTCGGCGCGCCGCGCAAGGTCTTCGAATAGCTTTCCGACTTGCGCTCGCGCATGATCATCCGGCCCAGCTTGGGCTGCCGTGCGGCGAGGTCGGCCGTCCATTCCCTTTGCGGGATCCCCTCCTGCAGCACTGCCGCCGCCGCGACCCAGCTGTCGGCGTACTGGCCGCGATCGATCAACTCGAGCCAGCGATCGGCTTCCGCGCCTGCCGCGGCGATCATTGCAGCCATCGCGGCGTCGGCCGCGGTATCGCTCCGCGCCGGCGCAGCGGGAGGCGGCACTTTCGCTGCGCCGGGCGCCGGCTGTGCTGCCGCAGGCGCGATCTGCACCCAGACCAGCGCCGCGGCCGACAGCGCGAACAGCAGGCCGTACCACGGCCGCTTCATGTACGCTCCGCCAGCGGGACAAAGACCTGATCCTCGGGACCGATGTAGTTCGCCGACGGTCGAATGATTTTGCCGTCGCTGCGCTGTTCAATCACGTGCGCCGCCCACCCCGCCGTGCGCGAGATGACGAAAAGCGGTGTGAACATCGCGGTCGGGACGCCGAGCATGTGAAAACTGACCGCGGAATACCAGTCAAGGTTCGCAAACATTTTTTTTGCGTCCCACATCACCTGCTCCAGCCGCTCGGCGATGGCGAACATTTTCATATCGCCCGCTGCCGAGGATAGCCGCTGCGCCACCGCCTTGATCACCCGGTTTCGAGGGTCGCTGACCGTGTACACCGGGTGTCCGAAGCCAATGATGACCTCCTTGCCGGCGACCCGGCGCCGGATGTCGGCCTCCGCCTCGTCGGGCGTCGCATAGCGCTGCTGGACCTCGAACGAGAATTCGTTGGCGCCCCCGTGCTTCGGGCCGCGCAGCGCGCCGATGGCGCCGGTCAGCGCCGAATACATGTCCGATCCGGTACCGGCGATCACTCGCGCGGCGAACGTCGATGCATTGAATTCGTGCTCGGCATAGAGGATCAGCGAGGTGTGCATTGCGCGCACCGATGCCGCGGGGGGCGCCTTGCCGTGCAGGAGGTGCAGGAAATGAGCGCCGATTGAATCGTCGTCGGTCTCCACGTCGATGCGCTTGCGACGGTGCGTCCAGTGGTGCCAGTACAGGAGCATCGAGCCAAGGCTGGCCAGCAGCCGGTCGGCGACGTCGCGCGCCCCTTCGGCGTCGTGCGACTCGCGCTCCGGCAGGGTGGCGCCCAGCGCAGATACGGCGGTGCGCATCACGTCCATCGGGTGCGCGCCCGAGGGCAGACGCTCGAGAATCTCGCGGATCGGGTCCGATATGTCGCGCAGACCCCTGAGCTTGGTCTTGTACGCGGCGAGCTCGGCTGGCGTCGGCAGCTTTTCGTGTACCAGCAGGTAGGCGATCTCCTCGAACTCGCAGGCCTCGGCGATATCGAGGATGTCATAGCCGCGGTAATGCAGGTCGTTGCCGGTGCGACCGACGGTGCACAGCGCCGTGTTGCCGGCGACGACGCCGGAGAGCGCGACCGACTTCTTCGGCTTCAGTGTCGCGGCGGCCGGTGCGACGGACTCGCTCATGGATTCTCCGCGATGCGCAGGCGGGAAGGGCGACGGATCATTGCGGCCGGCGCGCGAACAGCTGGTCGAGCTTCTGCTCGAAGCCGTGGTAACCGAGGAATTCGTAGAGCTCCTGGCGCGTCTGCATCGATTCGACGACGCGCTGCTGCGTTCCATCACGGCGAACGGCCCGGTAAACGTCAAGCGCTGCCTGGTTCATCGCGCGAAACGCCGACAGCGGGTAGAGCGCCATCGCGACGCCGGCTCCGCGCAGCTCGTCGACGGTGAACAGCGGGGTCGCACCGAACTCGGTGATGTTGGCCAGTATCGGTACGGCGACGGCGTCGACGAAGCGCCGGTACATCGCGAGCTCGGTGATCGCCTCAGGGAAAATCATGTCGGCACCGGCGGCCACGTAGGCGCCGGCACGATCGATCGCCGCCGACAGACCCTCGACGGCGAGCGCATCGGTGCGCGCCATGACGACGAAACCCGGATCGCTGCGCGCGTCGACGGCAGCCTTGATTCGGTCCACCATCTCGGCCGGCGCCACCAGCTCCTTGTTCGGCCGGTGGCCGCAACGCTTCGCGCCGACCTGGTCTTCGATGTGCATCGCCGCGGCGCCGGCCTTGATCAGCGAACGCACGGTGCGCGCCACATTGAACGCCGACGCGCCGAAGCCGGTGTCGGCGTCGACCAGCAGCGGCAGCGGGGTCGCGTCGGTAATGCGCCGCACGTCGGTCAGCACGTCGTCGAGCGTCGAGATCCCGAGGTCGGGCAGCCCCAGCGATCCGGCAGCGACGCCACCGCCCGACAGATAGAGCGCCTGGTAGCCGGTCTTCTCGGCCAGGATCGCGTGATAGGCGCAGATCGCGCCGGGGATCTGCAGCGGCTTCTCGCGCGCGAGCGCGGCGCGAAATTCCCCGCCCGGCGAGCGTCCTGCGTTCATCCGAGCAGTGCCGCGACGCCAGAGCGCTCTTCTTCCAACTCCTTGAGCGTGGCGTCCATTTTTTCGCGCGAAAAAGCGTCGATCTCGAGGCCGGTGACGCGCTGGTATTCGCCCTCCGCCGTCGTCACCGGCACCCCGTACACGATGTCCTTCGGGATGCCGTAGCTGCCGTCGGACGGAAGACCCATCGTCACCCATTTGCCGCCGGTGCCGATGATCCAGTCGCGCATGTGGCCGATCGCGGCGTTGGCGGCTGACGCCGCGGAAGACAGGCCGCGCGCCTCGATGACCGCAGCGCCGCGCTTGCCGACGGTGGGAAGGAACACCGTGCGGTTCCAGTTCTCATCGTTGATAAGCGCTTTCAGCGACTGGCCATCGGCGGTGGCGAAGCGATAGTCCGGATACATCGTCGGCGAATGATTGCCCCAGACGATGAGCTTGTCGATCGATCCGACCGGCTTGCCCGACTTGGCCGCGAGCTGCGAGAGCGCGCGATTGTGATCGAGCCGCAACATCGCGGTGAAGTTTTTCTGCGGCAGGCTGGGAGCGGACTTCATCGCGATGTAGGCGTTGGTATTGGCCGGATTGCCAACGACCAGCACCTTGACGCCGCGGGTGGCGACTGCGTCCATCGCTTTGCCCTGTTCGATGAAAATCCTGGCGTTCTCCAGCAAGAGATCCTTGCGCTCCATGCCGGGGCCGCGAGGCCGCGCACCGACCAGCAGCGCGAGCTCCGCATTCTTGAAGGCAGCCTTGGGGTCGCCGGCGCCGGACATGCCGGCAAGCAGCGGAAAAGCGCAATCCTCGAGCTCCATCATCACGCCCTTGAGCGCGGCCTGCGCCTTGTCGATCGGCAGCTCGAGCAGTTGCAGTATCACCGGCTGGTCGGGGCCGAGCATATCGCCGTGGACGATGCGGAACAGCAGGCTGTAGCCGATCTGGCCGGCGGCGCCGGTCACCGCGATGCGGATGGGCTTTTTCATCGAGAGCTCCAGGACGACGGCTTGTTCGGGAGGGTTCAGGTCATCCCGGCACGCGGCAGGTGGATAAGCTGCCGGCAGCGCGCGACTCGCGCTGCATGAAAATTCTACGGGCTCGCCCGGCGCGTGTCAATTGACTCTTATGTAAGATATAAGATATAAGGATAAAAATCAACCGCCGCGACTTGCGAGCGCCAAGCGAATCGCGCGCCGCCATGCGGCCATTTCCGCCTGCGAGTTGCCGATGCCCTCTGCCGCCGCCCAACACCAACATACGCCGGCCTTCCGGCCGCTCTATCTGCAGCTTAAGGACCTTTTGCTGCGGAACATGGAAACCCGGCAGTGGCAGCCCGGCGAGGCGCTGCCCAGCGAAATGGAGCTGGCCGCACGCTTCGGTGTCTCGCAGGGCACGGTGCGCAAGGCGGTCGACGCGCTCGCCGCGGACAATCTGGTGGTTCGGCGCCAAGGCAAGGGCACGTTCGTCGCGACGCATACCGAGGAAAAGACCTCGATGTTCCGCTTTCTGCGCATCCGCCGCAGCGACGGTCGCGACGAGTATCCTGCAAGCCGGCTGCTCGACGTGCGGCGCGGCAAGGCGTCGGTCGAGGTGGCGCGCCTGCTCGAGCTCAAGCCTGCCGACGCGGTCTTCGTTGTGCGCCGCGTGCTCGAATACAGCGGCGAGCCGGTCGTGCTCGACGAGATCACGCTGCCGGCGTCGCTGTTCAAGGGCTTGACGCGCGCCCGGCTCGATGGCTATCGCGGCTCGATGTACGGATTCTTCGAGACCCAGTTCGGCGTGCGCATGTTGCGGGCGCAGGAAAGGCTGAAGGCGATCGCCGCCGACGCTGCCAGCGCGGCCATCCTGAAGGTTCGTGCCGGCGAGCCGCTGCTCGCCGTCGAGCGCGTGACGCGGACCTACGGCGATCGCCCGGTCGAGTGGCGGAAGGGCCTGTGCAGCACCCGCCGTCACTACTACCTGAACGAGCTCGGCTGAAGGCTCGACGCTCGCGCCGGCGCTGGTGGGGCAGGAACGAAACACGGTATAATTTGCGCTGTGCACCATTCGTGCACGGCCCTGGGACCGCGCCGGAGCAAGGGCCAATCACGAAAGACCGAAAATGCCGATTCCGACGGATTCGCGCCACGCGGCCGCTGCCTGCGCGGGATGCCGCATGATTCCCGGGGCGCGCGATGGCGGGGTCGTTGCTGTCCAAGCCGATTTCCGGGGTGCCGATGTCCGATAGCGGGCTCCGAGGGGATCTGTCGCGGAGGCCGCGGCCGGTCTATCTCGATCTGGTCAGGATACGGCAGCCGGTCCCCGCCATCATTTCGATCCTGCATCGCTTAAGCGGTGCGCTGCTGTTCCTGATCGGCATTCCGCTCCTGCTTTACGCGCTTCAGCAAAGCCTGGCGTCGCCGGAAGCCTACGCCGCGCTGCAAGGAAACCTGGGCCGACCGATCGTCAAGCTCATGCTGCTCGGGCTGGTCTGGGCTTACCTTCATCATTTCTGCGCCGGCCTGCGCTTTCTGCTGCTCGATCTGCACATCGGCACCGCGCTCAAGCCTGCCCGGCAGTCGAGCTTCGCCGTACTGGTCGTCAGCCTCGCGCTGACCGCGATCATCGGAGCGCGGCTTTGGTAGCGCGCGTCATCGTCGGCGCGCACTACGGCTGGAAAGACTGGCTGGCGCAACGCGCGACCGCCGTAGTCATGGCGCTGTACACGCTGCTGCTGCTCGGCATCGCCTTGTACCAGGGCGGCATCGACCATGCGACGTGGACCGCGCTCTTTGCGCATCCGGCGTTCCGCATCGCCACGATGCTGTTCGGGCTGGCGCTGTTCTGGCACGCCTGGATCGGCATGCGCGACATCTGGATGGACTACGTCAAGCCGGTGGCCCTTCGCCTGACGCTGGAAGTGCTGACGGTGATCGTGCTGGTCGCGTATGCGGCCTGGCTGGCCGAAGTCCTCTGGGGACTTGCCCGATGAGCCTCGCCGTGCGCAAGTTCGACGCCATCGTTGTCGGCGCAGGTGGTGCCGGCATGCGGGCTTCGCTGCAGCTCGCGGAAAGCGGCATGTCGGTCGCGGTGTTGTCGAAGGTCTTTCCGACGCGCTCGCATACGGTCGCCGCGCAGGGCGGCATCGGCGCGAGCCTCGGCAACATGGGCGAGGACAGCTGGATTTGGCACATGTACGACACCGTCAAGGGCTC
>PLYT01000104.1:0-158 GCA_003153475.1 Betaproteobacteria bacterium
GGCCGATTTCCAGAAGCGACGGCGTCATGCCGGGTATATTGCGCAGCCGCTTGTGCTCCCTCGCCTGGCCGGGCACCGAGTCGAGGAGGCCCCGCGTATAAGGATGTCGTGGCGCGCCGAGCACGTCCGCCGTCGTGCCCTGCTCGACGATGCGGCCG
>PLYT01000104.1:190-3972 GCA_003153475.1 Betaproteobacteria bacterium
GCATGCCGCCGGAGAATTGATGCGGATAAGCGGCGAGCCGCGCCTCCGGCGACGCGATGCCGACCTGCGCGAGGCCGGCGCAGGCGCGCACCACGGCCGTTTCGTGCGGCACGCGTTCGTGCGCGAGGATCGTCTCGACCATCTGCGTTTCGATGGAGAGTACCGGGTTCAGCGTCATCATCGGATNNTCCTGGAAGATCATCGCGATCCGGTTGCCGCGGAGCTGCCGCATCGCTTCCGCCCGGAGCTCGGTAAGATCGTCGTCGCGATACCTTATCCGGCCGGCGACGATTCGTCCCGGAGCATCGATGAGGCCCATGATCGAGTATCCGGTCATCGACTTGCCGGCGCCCGATTCGCCGACCAGACCCAGCACTTCGCCGCGCGCGACACTGAAGCTTACGTCGTCGACCGCCTTGACCACGGCCGCCTTGGTGAAGAAATGAGTGCGCAGTCCTTCGACGCTCAGCACGGCGTCGTTCATCGCTGCAGTCTCGGGTTCAGGACGTCGCGCAGCTGGTCGGCGACCAGATTGATGCTAACGATCGTGAGCAGCAGCGCGATGCCGGGGAAGAAACTGATCCAGTACTTGCCCGAAAGCAGGTACTGGTAGCCGTTGGCGATCAACAAGCCCAGCGACGGCTCGGTGATCGGCAGCCCGAGACCCAGGAACGACAGCGTCGCTTCGAGCGCGATCGCTGCCGCGACCTGCACCGTCGCAACGACGATCAGCGGCGGCAGGCAGTTCGGCAGGATGTGGCGAAACACGATGCGCGCCGGGGACAGCGCGAGACAGCGCGCCGCCTCGACGTATTCCTTGCGCTTCTCCACCAGCGCGGCGCTGCGCACCGTTCGCGCGTAATACGCCCATTGCACGGTCACCAGCGCGACGATGATCTTCAGCATGCCCTGCCCCAGCACCGCCAGAAGGATCAGCGCCATCAGGATCGCCGGAAACGAGAGCTGGATGTCGGCGATGCGCATGATCAGCGTCTCGATCCTGCCGCCGAAGTATGCGGCGGCGAGCCCGAGTGCCAAACCCAGGGTCAGCGCCAGCACCGTGCTCGCCACGCCGACGGTCAAGCTGATGCGCAAGCCGTAGAAGATCGCGGAGAGCATGTCGCGTCCCTGGTCGTCGGAGCCGAGCCAGAACGTCGCGCCGTCCGCCGACACCGACCCCGGCGGCAGCCGGCCGTCGAGGACGTCGAGCTGCGCCAGATCATACGGATTCTGCGGCGAGATCAGCGGCGCCATGATCGCCATCAGCACGACGAGGCCGAGCAGCACCAGGCCGAACACGGCGGTCCGGCTGGCGGCGAAATCCGACGCGATGCGCCGGACAGGCGTTTGTTCCGAAGCACTGGTCAACGCTATCCCCTGCTGTCCGCCAGACGCACGCGCGGATCGAGCGCCGAGTAGAGCAGGTCGACCAGGAGGTTGATCACGATGAACATGAACACGGTGATCAGCAGATAGGCGACGATTACCGGGCGGTCGAGCAGGTTGATCGAATCGATCAGCAGCTTGCCCATCCCGGGCCAGGCGAACACGCTTTCGGTGACGATCGCGAATGCGATCACGGAACCAAACTCCAGTCCGATGATGGTGACGATCGGAATCAGGATATTGCGCAGCACGTGGACGCCGATCACACGCGCGTTGGTCAGCCCCTTGGCGCGCGCGAACTTGACATAGTCCTGCAGCAGCGCTTCACGCGTGCCCGCCCGCGTCAGGCGGATCAGCAACGCCAGCTTGAACAAGGCGAGGTTGATCGCCGGCAGGATCAGGTGCCGCCAACCCTCGAGCGACAGAAAGCTCACCGGCACGCCGAAAAGCTCCTTCGTCGGCCCGCGCCCGTTCGAAGGCAGCCATCCCAGCATCACCGAAAAGATCATGATCAGCATCAGCCCGACCCAGAACGTGGGCAGCGAAAACCCGAGAATCGAGCCGGCCATGATGCTGCGGCCGGCGAAGCTGTTTGGCTTGAGTCCCGCCCAGAGGCCGAGCGGAATGCCCAGCACGATCGCGATCAGCATCGCGGCCATGGCGAGCTCGAGTGTCGCCGGCATGCGTTCGAGGATCAGTCCCAGCGCCGGCGTGCTGTGCACGAACGAGCGGCCCAGATCGCCGTGTAGCGCGCCGCCGAGAAATTTTACGTATTGCGCCCACAACGATTGATCGAGGCCGAGCGCCGCGATCGCATGCTCGCGCTCGATCTGGTCGGCCAGCGGATTGATCAGGATGTCGATCGGATTGCCGATCGCGTACACGCCGACAAAAACCAGGATCGACATCACGAACATCACCAGCAAGGCCTGCAGGCTGCGGCGTATGACGAAGACGAGCATGGGCAAATGCCGGGGAGCAACGGCGCAAAGACCCATAGATTACCTGAACCGATGCGCGCGCCTGTTATTTCCTACAGTTGACGGCATGCGCCATGCAACTAGAGTAGCGACACGCTGCAAAAGGTTTCGCAGCCTGATCTTCAACGTCCTGGGGAGAGCGATGAAGATACTCGTGATCGACGATCATCCGCTGATACAGGAAGCGCTGCGGCACGTGCTGACCGAGCTCGACGCCGAGCTCGACCTGGCGCAGGCGGAGGACGCGTCTGACGCGCACGCCGCGCTTGCCGCCGCGCCGGATATCGAGCTGATCGTGCTCGACCTGACGCTGCCGCGAAGCGATGGCTTCGAGCTGCTGACCGAATTGCGCCACGACTGGCCGGGAATTCCACTGCTCGTGCTCTCGGCGACACACGATCGCGCGACGGTCGAACGCGCGCTCGATCTGGGCGCGATGGGCTTTATTCCAAAAACGGCCAATACGCGCGTACTGATCGACGCGCTGCGGCTGGTGCTTTCCGGCGGCGTGTATGTGCCGCCCGACTGTCCGGGAACCGGCAGCGCTCGGCCGCGCGCGATAGCGAGGGCCGAAGATCTGGGATTGACCTTGCGCCAGTCCGACGTCCTTCGCCTCTTGGTCCAGGGCAAGCCGAACAAGCTGATCTGCCGCGATCTTTCTCTGTCCGAAGGCACGGTGAAAGTGCACGTCAGCGCCATCCTGCGTGCGCTCAACGTGCACAACCGCACGCAAGTCGTGATCGAGCTTGCGCGGCGCGGCGTCCGGCTCGATCCGCAAGCGATCCGCGCGCGCTGAAGCGGCGCGAGTCATGGCGTCGCTGACCGCGCTGCCGCCGCCGCTGCTGCAGCGCGCCCGCGCCGACCAGGTCGCGACGCTGTTCACGCAATGGCCGCGCACGACGGCGGCGATGGCGCTCGGCGGCGCGATCCTGATCATCGTCATGTGGGGCACCGTCCCCGCAATAGCGTTCGCCGCATGGTTCGCCGCGATCCTGGTCAATCAGGCATGGCGCTTGCGGCTCGTGCGCCGCTATCGTGCCGCCGCGCCGGCCGAGTCCTCGTCCAGCCGGTGGGGATTGGTGTCGGCGCTCGGTTCGACCTTAGCCGGCGCGCTGTGGGGCTGTGCCGGAGTCATGCTGTTCGTGCCCGGCGATCCCGGCCATCAGGCGCTGGTCATCGTGTGCCTGTTCGGCGTGATCCTCGGCGGGATCAATCTGACGTCGGTCTACAAGCCGGCGTTCTACGGTTTCGTCCTGCCCGCGCTGCTGCCGCTGATCGTGCGCGTCGCCGCCGAAGGCGATCGACTGCATTTCTACATCGCCGCGGTCATGGTGGTCGTGCTCGCGTTCATTCTGGCCTCGGGGCACAACCTCAACAACCTGATGACCCAGTCGCTGACGATACGCTACGAGAATG
>PLYT01000017.1 GCA_003153475.1 Betaproteobacteria bacterium
TTAAAGCAAAAGCCCAACCTCCGTGGTTGGGCTTTTGCTTTTGCGTACGTCGCGGCGCTAGCTGCTTTCCGGCTTGCCGTAGCGGCTGAATTTCTCCAGCACGACGTCCATCTCCGCATCCGACAGCAGATTCGGCGTCCCCGTCTGCAATGTGCGCCAGTACTGCTCGGCCAGCGCTTCGACTTCGACGGCGAGCGCAAGCGCGCCGGCCAGCGTGTCACCCACGACGATCATGCCGTGGTTGGCGAGGAGACACGCGTTGCGACCCTCCAGCGCGGCCAGGGCGCAGTCCGACAAGGCCTGCGTCCCGAAGGTCGCGTACTCGGCACACCGGATGTCCTTGCCGCCGGCCACGGCGACCATGTAGTGGAAGGCGGGGATCCCGCGCCCCAGGCAGGCGAGCGTCGTTGCGAATGTCGAGTGCGTGTGCACGATCGCCCCGACGTCGCCTCTCGCGACGTAAATGTCGCGGTGGAAGCGCCATTCGCTCGACGGTTGCCGCGGCCCGATGGCGTGGCCGGCAAGCGTCACGGCTGCAATGTCCGCCGGCGTCGTCTCCTCGGAGGGCAAGCCGCTCGGCGTCACCAGAAAGCCGTCGCCGGTGCGCGCGCTGACGTTGCCCGATCTGCCGCGGTTGATGCGCAGCTCGTTCATGCGAAGCGCCGTCGCGATAATCTGCTGCCGCAGGCCAAGCTCGCTCACTGCCTAATCTCCGGTGCGAACAGCGTCGCGAGTCCGCCTGCACTGGCGCTGCAAATGCCCCGTTCGGTGACGATACCAGTCAGCAATCGTCCCGGCGTCACGTCGAACGCCGGGTTAAGCACGCGCGTGCCGGCAGGTGCGATCGCATCATCGTCCGAGCCGATGACTTCGTCGGCGCCGCGTTCTTCGATCGGAATGGCGTCGCCATCGGCGAGGGACCAATCGATCGTGCTCGACGGCACGGCTGCATACATCGCAATCCCGTTGTCGCGCGCCGCGAGCGCCTTCTCGTAGGTCCCGATCTTGTTGCAGACGTCGCCGTTGGAGGCCACCCGATCGGCGCCGACGAGCACCAGGTCGACGCGGTGCTGCCGCATCAGCGCGGCGCCCGCCGAGTCGACGATCAGCGTGTGCGGCACGCCGTTGGCCCGCAGTTCCCATGCGGTCAGCTTGGCACCTTGCAGGCGCGGCCGCGTCTCGCTCACCCAGACGTGGACCGGAATGCCGGCGAGCTGGGCGAGATAGATCGGCGCGGTCGCGGTGCCCCATCCCAGCGTCGCCAGCGCGCCGGCATTGCAATGGGTGAGCACGTGGACCGGCGAGCGCCTGGCAGCGAGGCGTTCGATGATGGTGAGGCCGTGCTCGCCTATCGCGCGGTTGTTCGCCACGTCTTGCGCAGCGATCGCATCGGCTTCGTCCCAGGCGGCTTCGGCGCGCGCGAACGCCGCCAGTGGCGCGACCGTCGCGCGAACCCGCTCGAGCGCCCAGCGGAGGTTGATCGCCGTCGGCCGGGCCGCCAGCAGTATCGAATACGCCTCGTGCATACCAGCGTCTGAAGGATCGGTACGCAGCGACAGCGCGAGTCCATACGCGGCGGTGACGCCGATCAGCGGCGCGCCGCGCACCTGCATCGTCGCGATCGCGCGCGCCGCATCCGCCGCTGACGCGAGGCTGACGAAAACCCGGTGCCGCGGAAGGCGCGTCTGGTCGAGTATCTCGACGCTGTCGCGTTGACGCGAGGCAAGCAGCGGCGCGATCGCGGGTGCCGACGTATCAGGAGACAACGAGCGCAACATGCGGGGAATTCTAGCAGTCGCCCCGGATTGCGCGCCGCATGGCACCCCCGATGCAAGCGTCCGGGGCCGCGGGATTCGATTCGGTGGACGAGCCTACTTCAGGACCTGCACGATATTGTTGAAGTCGTCGGTCCACGGAGCCCATCCGCGACGCGGCTCGATCGGCTTGGCCGCCTCCGCGATCAGCGGAACGGCAAGCGATCCCGCGCTATCCGACACCAACACCCAGTCGCTGCGGCTGCCCAACGCCCCCTCGCCCTCGTCCGCGACCAGCACCGCGTGCAGGCGCTGCGCTTCGGCCAAGCGCTCGACCACCGGAACCAGATCGAGATAACGATTGGTCACATGGAAGGCGATGATGCCGCCGGGCTTCATGTGCTTTCGGTAGATCGTCAGTGCCTCGTAGGTCAGAAGGTGAACGGGGATCGAATCGCTGGAGAAGGCGTCGATCGCCAGAAGATCGAAACCCTGCGCCGGCTCACGCTCGAGATTGAGGCGTGCGTCGCCAAGCGGCGTCTCGATCGTCGCGTCGCTGTTCTTTAGGTAGGTGAATTCGGTGTTGGCGATGCGAATCACGGCGGGATTGATGTCATAGAACCGGTAGACATCGCCCCGGCTGCCATAGGCCGCGATCGTGCCCGTTCCCAAGCCGATCACGCCGATCTTCAAGTGCCGCGTGGTCGGATGCATCGATTCGATCGCACGGCCCACGCCCGAGGTCGACGTGTAATAGGTCGTCGGCGTGCGCGACAGGTTGGGGTCGAGATACTGATTGCCGTGCAGAATCGTGCCGTGGACAAGCGAGCGATGGCGTCCCGCATCGGCGCCGCCTTCCTGCACGCGCAGCACGCCGTAGAAGTTGCGCGTCGCCAGAATCGTCCCGTCGTAGAATTCGTCGATGCCCCAGCCGGCCGTGCCGATCGTGAACAGCACAGCAACGGCGGCAAGGGTGATGAACACCGGATGCTCGCGGCGCACCTGCAGCGCCAGCAGCAGGGCGCAGGCGACCAGGCCGAACGAGAGCTCGAAATACGCCGGCAGAACGAGAGGCGCGACGATGCCGACCAGCGTCGACCCGAGCGCGCCCCCGGCCGAGATCATCAGGTAGAACCGCGTCAGGTAGCGCGGCGACGGCTTGAGCCGGGCAAGTTCGCCGTGGCAGAACATGCACGCGACGAACAGTCCGATGCAAAAGACGGCGATCTGCAGCTCGAGCCTGTGCGTCAGCTCGCGACTGGCCAGCGTCCAGCCCATGACGCCCAAGCCGGCTGCGAGAGTGCCGGCCACCAGGTCGCGGCGATACCAGCGCGAGCTGTCAAAGCACAGAATGAAGCTCAGCAGGTAGATCGACAGCGGCACGATCCAGAGCAGCGGGATCGACGAAATGTTCTCGCAAATGTGATTGGTCACCGCGAGCAGCAGGAACGAGCCCGTCGCCGCGAGCGCCACCCAGAGGAGTTGTCGCCCTGGTGTGGGCTTGCCGTCCGGTGCGAGCGGCGCCATGTCGGAAGCCGGCACAGCATCGCCTGGCGGCAGAGCGCGCAAGCTGTACCACGCGCAGGCGGCGCACAACAGCACGAACAGCAGGTAGCCGGCCGACCAGCCGTAGGACTGGATTCGCGTCGTCACCCATGGCTCGAGTGCGAACGGATAGCCTGCCAGCGCCAGCATCGAGGCGAGGTTCGACAGGGCAAAAAGCCGGTAGGGACTGCGGCCGGGATATCGTCGCGCGAACCACGACTGGGCGAGCGGACTGGTCGTCGACAGCAGGAAGTAGGGCAGTCCCACCGTCAGCGCGAGCAGGCCGAGGATCAACGGCGCCGGACTCTCGCTGCCCAGCGGCTTCCAATGCGCGCCGGGGATGATTGGCAACATCAGGCAGCTCACGGCCAGCAGGGTCGCGTGCAGCCATAACTGCGCGCGCGCGGGAACCCAGCGAACGACCAGATCCGCATAGGCGTAGCCGAGCAAGAGCACCAACTGGAAAAAGACCAGACAGGTCGTCCACACGTTGGCCGAGCCACCGAACCAGGGCAGGATTTGCTTCGCCATGATCGGCTGCACGAGGAACAGCAGGAACGCGCTGCAGAATATCGTGATCGCGTAGAGCGGCATCGGAGCGAAGGGTGGATACGCCAGCGCGGTTGCGCCGCCAGCGCGCATTGTACGTGCGTGCCTCGGCCTGCGTCGCCTGCCACGCTGCGCGGTTCCCGGCGGCAGGGGACTTTAGTAACTAGTCTTCTGGCGGAAGTAGTCGATCCGGTCGATCGAGTGCACGTTGATGTCGTGCACGTCGACTCCCTGCAGCAGCCGGAGCGGAATGTCGCTTCCCGCAGCCCCGCGCCCCCAGAGCAAGCGATAGAACTCGGCCTGCGAGCGCACGGCCTCGTTGCCGACAGCCAGGATGATATCGCCGGCCTTGAGCCCGGCCTGCTCGGCGGGACCCTCGGGCGAAACGCGCGTGACGATCAGTCGCCCCTGTACCTCGTCGGCCACGACGCCCAGCCACGGCCGCGCGGGCCCCGACCGGTGCCCGGTCCGGATCAACTCGGGCAGGATAGGCTTCAGCAGATCGATCGGCACGAACATGTTGCCCGGCAGATGGGGATCGGCGTCAGTCGCGTCGCGCAGGATCAGCGAGCCGACGCCGAGGAGCTTGCCGTCCTTGCCGATCAGCGCCGCGCCGCTCCAGTTGAGCGTCGGCGGCGAGGTGTAGATCGCCTGATCAACCAGGTACTCCCAGCTGCCGATGAATGGACGCCGCGAAACCACGTAGGCGAGCGTCGCCTGCTCGCGTCCGCCGTCGTTGACGATCAGAACCGGATCCGTTTCGGCGAGCTTGTCGGAGTCGCCCAGTGGTATGGGCGACGCCTTGAACGGCACCAGCGGCCGCACCAGGCCGAGCCCGCTCGAATGATCATAGGCGACCACCTGCCCCGGCAGCGTATGGCCGTGATCGTCGACGATGTCCACCTGGTCCGCTTCGACGATCAGATAACCGATTGTCAGGATCAACCCCTTGTCGTCGATGACGATGCCGGTCCCCTCGCGATCGGTGCCCAGTGTGTCGGCGCTGCGCGCGTCAGGCAGGGCGCGGGTGTGCACCTTGACCAGCGCGGAGAAGAATTTTTCCGCGCCGATACCGGGCGCGGCGTCGGGGGCCTGGTCTGCCGCGCCGGCGGAGGGCGCGAATACGCAGCAGGCGGCCACTACGGCACCGCCGATCAGCCGGCGGCATCGATCGTTGACCCAACCTGCGAGCATCGACGGCCCCCTAATAAGACACGCGGCCCGTTGCGACTGCCAGCGCCGCAGGGCGCCATCGTGTCGTGTGCGCAGCCCTTGTGCAAAATACACTCATTTGACCGCGACGACGATGATCGGGTTCCGGTCGCTATAATGCGGGCACTTTATCGTTCCCCTGGAGCAACCGCGTTGAAGACCAGCGCCGTCACTTCGGCCGATCTGTCGCGCTCGGTCCTTGCGGTTCCGCCGCTTGCGCGGAACGGCGACCTTTCCCTCAACCGCGAAGCCAACGTCGCGATGATCAGGCATCTGGAACGCGGCGGTGTCTCGACGCTGCTCTACGGCGGCAATGCCAACCTGTACAACATCGGTTTGTACGAATACGCCGCGCTGCTCGATATGCTCGAGCAGACAGCGAGCGCCGAGAGTTGGGTGATTCCTTCCGCGGGTCCCGATTTCGGCAAGCTGCTCGATCAGGCCAGTGTGCTGCGCGGACGCGCCTTTCCGACCGTGATGGTGTTGCCGCAGACTTTTCCCGCGACACCCGACGGCAGTGAAAAAGCGATCCGGATGTTCGCCGAGCGCTACGGCCGGCCGGTCATCGTCTATCTGAAAGCCGAAAACTTCTTGACGCCCGCCCACGTTGCGCGGCTGGTCGACGCCGGCATGGTCGCGGCGATCAAGTACGCGGTCGTGCGCGGCGATCCGGCGGAAGATCCGTTTTTGAAGTCTTTGCTCGATCGTGTCGATGCGGGACGCATCGTCAGCGGCATAGGCGAAAGGCCCGCCGCGGTGCACCTGCGGCAATTCGGCCTGGTGGGATTCACCTCCGGCTCGGTGTGCATCGGTCCACGCGGATCGACCCGCCTGCTCGCGGCGCTCAAATCCGCCGACTGGGCGACTGCCGACGCGCTGCGCGCCGCCTACCTCCCGCTCGAGGACCTGCGCGACGCACATTCGCCGATTCGTGTCCTGCATGAAGCGGTATCGCTTGCCGGCATCGCCGACATGGGCCCGATATTGCCGCAGCTTTCGAACATCGGCCCAGAACATCATGCCGCGATCCGCGGCGCGGCGCTTGCGCTGCTCGCGCACGACGCGACGCTGCAATGAGGCGCCCATCGTGAGCGCGACGCGCAAGAAGCCGGAGGAACTCCGCTCGCATCGCTGGTTCGGCTCCGACGACATGCGCCAGTTCGGACATCACTCGCGCGCCGCGCAAATGGGCTATTCGCGGGCCGACTATGCGGGCAAGCCGATCATCGCCGTCATCAACACGTGGAGCGACATCAACGCTTGCCATTCGCATTTCAAGCAGCGCGCCGAGGAAGTGAAGCGCGGCGTATGGCAGGCCGGCGGATTCCCGCTGGAGATGCCGGCGATCGCGCTGGCGGAGGTGTTCCAGAAGCCGACGACGATGCTGTATCGCAATCTGCTCGCGCTGGAGACCGAGGAGCTGCTTCGCTCGTATCCGGTCGACGGCGCAGTGCTGATGGGCGGCTGCGACAAGTCCACGCCGGCGCTTTTGATGGGCGCCATCAGCATGAACCTGCCGGCGATCTTCATGCCGGCCGGGCCGATGCTTTCCGGGCATTGGCGCGACCAGGAGCTGGGCAGCGGGTCGGACGTGTGGAAATACTGGGCGGAAAAGCGCGCCGGTAACATCAGCGACAAGCAGTGGCTCGAGCTCGAGGACGGCATCGCTCGCTCTCCCGGTCACTGCATGACGATGGGCACCGCCTCGACGATGACGTCGGCAGCCGAAGCGATGGGCTTCACCCTGCCAGGTGCGGCGTCGATCCCCGCCGCGGATTCGCGGCACGGCAGGATGGCGGCGGATACGGGGAGGCGCATCGTCGAGATGGTGTGGGCGGATCTGAAGCCGCGCGACTTCATTACCGCGGGCAGCGTCGACAATGCGATCGTGACCGCACTGGCACTCGGCGGCTCGACCAACTCGGTCGTTCACATGATCGCGATCGCCCGCCGTGCCGGCGTTCCGTTGACGCTCGATCGCTTCGATGCGCTGGCGCGCGGGACGCCGCTCGTCGCCAACATCCGGCCGGCGGGTGCACACCTGATGGAGGATTTTTTCTACGCCGGCGGCTTGCGCGCGCTGCTGTCAGGCATCTCCGATTTGTTGTCGTTGGGCGAACGCACGGTCAACGGCAAGACGCTGGGCGAGAATATCGCCGGCGCCGAGGTGTTCAACCACGACGTGATCCTGCCGCGCGACAAAGCGCTGGTGTCGGGCAGCAGTCTCGCGGTGCTGCGCGGCAATCTGGCGCCCGACGGCGCGGTGATCAAGCCGGCCGCGGCCGAGGCGAGATTGCTCAAGCATACGGGGCCCGCGGTCGTCTTCGCCGACTACAACGACATGGCGGCGCGGATCGACGATCCGGCGCTTCCCGTAACCGCCGATTCGGTGCTGGTGCTGCAGAATGCCGGCCCGCTGGGTGCGCCCGGCATGCCCGAATGGGGTCAGTTGCCGATCCCGAAAAAGCTACTGGCGCAGGGCGTTCGCGACATGGTGCGGATCTCGGACGCGCGGATGAGCGGGACCAGCTACGGGGCATGCGTGCTGCACGTCGCGCCGGAATCGTTCGCCGGCGGACCGCTGGCGCTGGTGCACGATGGCGACCTGATCGAGCTCGACGTCGATGCGCGCAAGCTCGAGCTCAAGGTGAGCGACGCCGAGCTGGCGACGCGCCGCGCCGCGTGGAAAAAGCCGGCGCCCCGGTTCGAGCGCGGGTACGGCGTCCTCTATCAGCAGCACATTACCCAGGCCGACCAGGGCTGCGACTTCGATTTTCTCGAAGGCACCGCGCCGACTGCCGAGCCGGAGATCCACTGATCGCTCGTCGATTCCCCGCGAGGCGATTGGCCTGATCGAGGTGGTGGGACACGTCGCGCCCACGGCGACCGAAACAACTCTGCTAAAATTGCCAGGATTTGCCGTCGTACCCGTCGTACAAAGGCCAAGTAGCTCAGTTGGTAGAGCAGCGGACTGAAAATCCGTGTGTCGGTGGTTCAATTCCGCCCTTGGCCACCATATTCCAAGGTTGTTGGCGCTAGCGCATGATCGGTCCACGAACCTGCGGCGCCGCCGAGGCCGTCTACCAGGCGAAGCGAGCGAACGCCCGAGCGCACATGATGTCGCGAGCGGTTGCCGACGCGACCCGCGACGCTTCGCCCGGCAGCGCGCGGCCGGCTAGCGCTTGGCGCGATACTCGCGCGCCTGTTCCGTCGAGACGATCGACGCCATCGCGGTCGCCTGGGCGGCGTGCATCCTGAGAAGGTCGTCCAGCGTCACAATACCCATAAGGCTCCCGTCGTGATCAATGACGGGCATTCGGCGAACACCGTGCTGCCGCATGCGGTCGATGGCATCGGACGCGTCTTCGGTGCCGGATGCGACCACGAGTCGGCTGGACATCACTTGCGACACCGTCGTCTCGGTCGGGTCGAGCCCGTTCGCCAGCACTTCCACGACGATGTCACGGTCGGTAAGGATGCCGACCGGTGCGCGGTCAGCATCGGGCGCGTCGACGATCACGAGGTCCCCCGTGTGATGCTGGCGCATCAGCCGCGCGGCCTCCGAGATGCGCGCCGTCCTTGCGCAGCAGGTTACATCCAGAACACATATTTCCTTGAGCAGCATTGCATTACCTCCGAACGGCTTCGATACCGGTTGATGCCTCTACGGCGGAAGCGAGGGTCGCGCCGCCGCGTCTCATTGTGCGAGCACACGAGCCAGTTCCAGCAAGCTCGTATCCAGCGGTTTGGTGCGACCGACGACGTCACGCAGCGGCGTTCGCACCAGCCTTCCATCGACGACACCCACCAGGACTCCATGCTCACCGGCCTGGAGCGCATCGGTTGCCGCTGCTCCCAGTCGAGTTGCGAGCATCCTGTCCGCCACGCCGGGAGAGCCACCCCGCTGTATGTGCCCGAGCTTGCAGACGCGCAGTTCGAATCCGAGCCGGGCATGATGCTCGGCGAAGTACTTCGCCAATGCGGCTGCATCGTACTCGGCGCCTTCGGCGACGACCACGATGGCGTGACTCTTGCCGCGTGCATAGGCGTCGCGTAACTCCATGGCGACCGCCTCAGGGTCCGACGGAGCCTCGGGAACGACGATGGCCTCGGCGCCACCGGCGATGCCGGCCATCGCAGCCAGGTAGCCGCAGTTGCGCCCCATCACCTCCACCAGGAACCCGCGATGCAACGATGATGCAGTTGTGCGCAGCCGGTCGATCGACTCGAGCGCGACATCGATCGCAGTCGCGGCGCCGATCGTGATGTCCGAGCCCGCGAGGTCATTGTCGATCGTTGACGCGACACCGACCACCGAAAGCCCCCTCTGCGACAGCGCGTATGCCCCGGCCTGCGATCCGTTGCCGCCGATGACGACCAGATGTTGCAGCGCGCGCGTCTTCATCTGGTTCATGGCCTTTTCCTGTCCCTCTTCCGTCACGAGCTCGCTGCAACGCGTGGTCCCCAATATCGTACCGCCCTGCTGCAAGATCCCGCCGACGTCGCGGCGGCCGAGCGGGATGAAATTGCCGCCGATCAAGCCGGTGTATCCGTGGCGCACGCCATACACGTCTAGACCCTCCGCGACCGCGGTCCGCACGACGGCACGAATCGCCGCGTTCATCCCGGGTGCATCACCACCGCTGGTCAGGACGGCCAATCCCTTCATGATCGTGGTTCCGGCTGCTCGCGCATTCGCTGCTGGACGGAGGAACGCTTCCATCGACTTACGAATGCTGTTCCCGCGCAGTCAAAATCGCGTTGACTTGTGTCAACGATGCAACGAATACCGGCGCGGAACGCAAGGTGAGGTGCCTTTGGCGCGTGCATGCCATTGTGCCCGCCGCCGCATGGCGCGGTCGAGTTTTCCTTGCGGTGAACGATCACCAAGCTGACGCCGCGGCTGAGCAGATAGTCCCGATGCACGTCATCGAGCGTTCTGCCCTCCAACGCAAGGTTGCGTTGCTGGGCGACGATGCTGATGCTTTCACGGAGGTCCGCGAGGCAGCGCTTGGCTTTGATCCGAGCGCGTTCTACGGAAAGCGCAGGAAATCGGCCGATCGTGATGCGTTCGGGTGCGCCGCGCTTGCTGCGCCGGAAGACGCAGCATGATTTGATACCGCGACTGGAACCTCCAGATCATGGAAGGTGAGACGCGATCCGGGCTGCGGAGCCGGAATGTCTTCGAGGCGCTTCTTTGTTGAAACGCAGACGAGTTTCGGCGGACATGGTTGCTCTCAAGGGTTACGGCGGGGTTACGCACGGCATCCAAAGCCAGCATAATCACGGCAAGTCTACAGAAGCCAGGTTCGACTAACTATTTGATCCGTCGTACACTGACATGGCGAGGCGAAGTCGAGCGCATTTACTGGGCGCGCCTGAAAATCCGTGTGTCGGTGTTCAATTCCGCCCTTGGCCACCAAATTCGCAAGTCCAGTCCTACCATGCCGGTATCCGCAATGACGATGGTAGCGCCGTACCAGCGGCTGGGAGAGGATGGCTACTCGTTCCGCGCGCTTTGCGTGCTGATCACGATTCTGGTTGCCATCCTGCCCCTTGCGCACGTGACGGGCATGCGCAATGCGCTGGTCGGCATCGCGGCGGTCGCGGCGCTGCTCCATTACCGGGCCGCGCTGTGGAGAGACAACCCGGTGCTGGTGCCTTGCCTGGTCTGGCTTGCGTTTGCGGCCCTGTCGATTGCCTGGTCGGGCTATCCACTGGTGTCGTTTCGCGCTTTTCGTACCGACCTTTTGTATCCGTTCGTCCTGTTCCTGATCAGCTTCATGCTGGTCCGATCGCGTAACGGCAGGCTGGCGCTGACCCTGGGCGCCGCCGTTGGCACCGTCATATCGCTGACGACGACCTTCGCCGCCGCAATCATGCCCGTCGACCCCGGGCTCGAGTCGGCAGCGCCGGGCGTTCTCGGATGGCTGGCCTGGAAAGCCGGCGAAGCGGTCGACTCGAGCACCTACATCGCGTTCCTCGCCGTGCCGCTGTTCGTCGTCGCGCTGACGTCGACCCGGCCATGGGTGCGCTGGGCCTCCGCTGCCTGGCTGGTCGCCTTTGCCGGCCTGGGCCTGATGAGCGAAAGCCGGACCCTTTTCGTGTCGCTCTGCCTTTCGCTGCCGTGCCTGCTGATCGTGTTCGGATTGCTGCGCGGAAAGCTGCACTTGCGTCCGGTGCTCGTGGCGATCTGCGTCGGCCTCGTTGTTTCGGCGATCAGCCTCGAGCTGATTTCGCGCTTGCGCCTGCCCGAGCAACAGCCGTACGACCGAAGCGTCGCACTGGAAATGATCGCCAGCGATTCGCGGCCCGCGATCTGGGCCGTCTATCTCGATCTGGCCAAGCGGCACCCCTGGTTCGGGGTCGGGTTCGGGCGGTCGGTGCCGTCGAGGACCTACGAGCTGGCGCAGAGCGAGGACCTCAAGCGCATCGACCGGCAGGCCTTTGCGCATGCCCACAACGCGCTGCTGAGCCTGGTGCTGCAGGTCGGCCTGCTGGGGCTCGCCATCTGGGCGTGGCTGCACGTGCGCATGCTCAGGCTTGCGGTCATGTGTGCGCACGCGCGCGGCGAGCGCGAGAAAGCCTGGGCGGCGGCGGCGATCGCGCTGGTTCTGGCGATGCTGGTGAAGAATTCGACCAACGACCTGATGGTCTTTGGCAACGCCATTCTCTACTGGACGCTGCTGGGGGCGATTCTGGGCCGGATCTGGTGGGGCGGGGGCGTTGAAAGCCTCACCCTTTCGCGCATGGACCCGGCGGCCCGCGGACGCTAAGCTGCGGTCCGGCGGGCCAAAAAAAAGGCCGGGCGATGCCCGGCCTTTTCTATGGTTCGATTAAGCCAGCGTCAGACTGCCTGGATATTCGATGCCTGCTTGCCCTTCGGGCCGGTCGTCACTTCGAACGACACTTTCTGGCCTTCCTTGAGCGACTTGAAGCCCGGCATGTTGATTGCCGAGAAGTGCGCAAACAGGTCTTCCCCGCCGCCATCCGGCGTAATAAAGCCGAAACCCTTGGCGTCGTTNNTTCGGCGACAGCGAAGCAGCCGGACAGGTCGTGCTTTAGTACTTGAAACAAAACACGAAGCGGACTATACGCAGTATCCGTTGCCGGGTCAAACTCCCCCGGTCGGTAAGCCACCCCCGTCTGTTGTACAAATACGTCACTTTTTAGAGCTCCACCCGGACCCGGGCCGTGCCTTCCGCCAATGCCGCCAGCTTGCCCCGGGCGATGTCCCGGCTCAGAGGGACCATGCCGCAATTGGTGCAGGGCAGCAATCGATCCTGCCGGACGTATTTCAGGGCGGCGCGGACGGTCGCGGCGACCTCATCGGGCGTTTCGACCCGGTCGCTGGCCACATCGATGGCACCGACCATGACGTCCTTGCCGTCCAGCAAGCCGATCAATTCCAGCGGCACATGCGAGTTGGCGCATTCGAGCGATACCTGCCCGATCCGGGATCGGGCGAGCAGCGGAAACGTCTTCTCGTACTGACGCCATTCGTCGCCGAGGCTCTTCTTCCAGTCGTTGTTGGCCTTGATGCCATAGCCGTAGCAGATGTGCACCGCCGTACGACAGCCAAGCCCCTGCGCCGCCCGCTCGAGGGCGGCGATGCCCCAATCGCGGACCTCGTCGAAGTAGACGTTGAATGCCGGCTCGTCGAACTGGATAACGTCGACGCCGGCCGCCTCGATGGCGCGCGCCTCCTCATTCAGGACCTCGGCAAATGCCCAGGCCAGCTTTTCACGGCTTCCGTAGTGCGCGTCGTAGAGCGTGTCGACGGCGGTCATCGGCCCGGGAAGGGTGTACTTGATCCGGCGCCGCGTGAGGCTGCGCAGGAACGCGGCGTCCTCGGCAAAGACCGGACGCCGGCGCGCAATCGGACCGGTGACAACCGGCACGTCGGCATCGTAACGATTCCGGATCCTGACCGTCTTTCGGTGCTGGAAATCGACGCCCTCCAGGCTTTCGATGAAGGTCGTGACAAAGTGACGCCTCGTTTGCTCACCATCGGTCACGATGTCGATGCCCGCGCGCTCCTGATCGGCGACCGCCAGGCGCACGGCGTCGCGCTTGCCTTCCTCCAGCAACGAGCCTTCGAGGAGCCAGGGCGCCCAAAGCTGCTTGGGCGGGGCAAGCCAGGCGGGTTTGGGCAGGCTGCCGGCGATCGTTGTGGGTAACAGCATGGGCGAGGCATTCCAGATTGAGCCGTCGAGAGCCGAACGGAGCAGGGCGATTATAGCGGCGAGCCGAATCGGCGAGGCCAGTTGACCGATGATGGATACCGACGTACCGTTTGCGCCCCGAGCGCCCGACGCTCCTCAGCATTCCCGATGCCGATGGCCCGCGTCCTGATCACCGACCAGAATTACGAGGACCTGGCGCTCGAGCGCGCGCTGTTCGCCGACGCCGATGTCGAGCTCGTCGTCGCCCAGTGCACGAGCGAAGACGAGGTCCTCGCCGCAGGCCGCGAATTCGACGCCTTTCTGGTCCAGTATGCGTCGATCACCGGACGGGCTCTCGCGCAGTTACCCCGGCTGGGCATCATCAGTCGCATCGGCGCCGGCTACGACACGATCGACACCGCAGCCTGCGCAAAATACGGCGTGTGGCTCGCGAACTCGCCCGACTATGGCGTCGGTGAGGTGGCTACCCACGCTCTCGCACTGGCGCTCGCGCTGATCCGAAACGTCGTTGCGTATAACCGCGACATCGCCGGCGGACGATGGCATTACCTGTCGTCGGGCAGGTTGCGCCGCGCCAGCGAGCTGACGGTGGGTATCTTGGGCTTAGGCCGTATCGGCAAGCGCATGGCGCATGTCTCGCGCAACGTCTTCCGGCGCGTCGTCGCCTGCGATCCCTACCTGATCGACGGCGATTTTCCCGCGTACGTCGAACGAGCCAGCCTCGGAGAACTGTTCGAGCAGTGCGATTTGGTCAGCCTGCACGTTCCGCTCAACGACGAAACCCGCAGCATCGTCAATGCGACGATGCTGTCGCGCATGCGGCCGGGATCGTACCTGGTCAATACGGCGCGCGGCGCGCTGGTCGACATCGACGATTTGCTTGCCGCTGTCGATAGTGGAATACTTGCCGGCGCTGCTCTGGATGTCCTGCCGGTCGAACCCGTTCCCGCCGATAGCCGGCTGCTCGGCCACCCGAAGGTGATCCTGACGCCGCATGCCGCGTTCTACAGCGCGCAAGCGGAGAGCGAATTGCGGCGCAAGGCAGCACAGAATATCGTCACGTGGCTTAGGACCGGGCGTCCCGAATACGTCGTCGTCGCAGGGACCCGGCGCTACGTCCCGTAGGCGGATCATCCGAGCGCAGCAAAGCGCGACGGAAGGAGAGCGTTGGCCGCAGTCAGCATACGTGCCGTATACAAGCGCTTCGGATCGACGCCGGTGATCCGCGGCGTCGACATCGAGATCGCCGACGGCGAGTTCTGCGTGCTGGTCGGCCCCTCCGGATGCGGCAAGTCGACGCTGCTGCGCATGCTCGCCGGCCTGGAGGAAATCACCGGCGGCGAAATATGGATCGGGTCGCGGGTCGTCAACAAAGTCGCTCCGAAGGAGCGCGACGTGGCGATGGTCTTCCAGAATTACGCGCTCTACCCNNCACATGACGGTGCGCGACAACATGTCGTTTGCGCTGATGCTCGCCAAGCAGTCGAAGAGCGAGATCGAGACCCGGGTCGCCAAGGCGGCCGGCATCCTGGGTCTTGCGCAATTGCTCGATCGCTATCCCCGGCAGCTGTCCGGCGGGCAGCGCCAGCGCGTCGCGATGGGACGCGCGATCGTGCGCGATCCGCAGGTGTTCCTGTTCGACGAGCCACTGTCGAATCTCGACGCCAAGCTGC
>PLYT01000084.1 GCA_003153475.1 Betaproteobacteria bacterium
TGCGAGCGCCGCAGGCGCGCGCGGCCGGAGCCAGTTTGCACACAAGCGCCGACGCGCTGCGCGCGGCGGCCGGCTTGTAGGTAGACGCGACGCCCGATCGATGTTTCGGCGCAGGGTGCGAGCGCCGCAGGCGCGCGCGGCGGCTTGTAACTAGCTCAGGGCAGCGGGATGAATTCCGTTTCGCCCGGTACCGGCGGATAGCCCCGATCACGCCAGCGCGCACTCGCGCGGTCGATCAGCTCCTTGGAGCTGGCAACGAAGTTCCACCAGATGAGCCGGGCGCCGTCCATTTTCGCGCCGCCGAGCACGACCAGCCGTGCCGCTGACCCGGCCTCGATGCGCACCGTCAGCGACGGCGTCAGCATGGCGATGTGTCCGACCGGCGCCGGCTCGCCGCCAGCCTGCACGTCGCCTTCGACCACGTAGATGCCGCGCTCCTCGTGTTCGGGCGGCAGATCGAGCGCCGCGCCCGGCTGTAGATCGATCGCCAGATAGATCATCGGCGAAAACGTCGGTGTCGGCGCGCGCCGGCCGAATGCCGTACCGGCGAGCAGGCGCATCGTCGCACCGGGATGCGCGATTGTCGGCAGCAATGCCTTCGGATGATGGCTGAACGAAGGCTCAATGTCTTCGTGCGATTTCGGGAGCGCGACCCAGGTCTGCAAGCCGTGCAGCAGGTGTCCAGCCGCGCGGTCTTCCGGCCCGCTGCGCTCCGAGTGCACGATGCCGCGCCCGGCCGTCATCCAGTTGACGTCGCCCGGGACGATCGCCTGCACATTGCCCAGACTGTCGCGGTGGACCTGTCCGCCTTCAAAAAGATAGGTTACGGTGGCTAGACCGATATGCGGATGCGGCCGCACGTCGATGCCGCGCCCGGGCGGGAATTGCACCGGCCCGAAATGATCGAAAAAAATGAACGGACCGACCATCTGGATCGGATGCGACGGGAGCAGGCGCTGCACCAGCAGGCCGCCGATGTCGCGCGTGTTGGGTTTGACCAACGTCGTGATCGCAGTGGGCATTTTTTGTCCGCAGCGACTATGGTATCGCGCTTCGGCGGCCGTGTTACAGCGCGCCGCGCCGCAGCGCCTTGAGCACGAAGCGGCCCGGATCGATCGCGTCGAGCAGCGAGTGCGAAAGCGGCGAGGGCTCGGCGTCGAGCTCGCTCGCAAGCGCCTCCGCCGACAGCGCCGACCACGACAGGCCGCGCGAGGCGAAGGCGAACGCGCCGTACAGACCGCGGATGCGCGGCAGATCGGCAAAGTGCGCACCCGTCAGGGCGGCCC
Source organism: Betaproteobacteria bacterium (assembly GCA_003153475.1). Classification (GTDB taxonomy): domain Bacteria; phylum Pseudomonadota; class Gammaproteobacteria; order Burkholderiales; family Casimicrobiaceae; genus PALSA-1003. Next base: position 1,287 of record PLYT01000084.1, read on the forward strand.
GGCCGGTGCGTGCGTGATCGACGTCGACCATCGCACCGACCATCGGCAGGCGGTCCGCGGCGACGCAGCGGAAGCCCACGCCGCCGTCCAACGTTGCCGCATCGACGCCTGCCGCGCTGCCCGGCAGCATCCGCTCGGCGCGATCGAGGTTGACAGCGTGGCTGACCGCGTTGGGGCACGGATCATCGCTTTCGAGATCGTACGTGGCGCCCGCGACGGCGATTCCGTCGACGGCGGGCAATACATAGCCATCACCGCCGACGACGACGCGCGGTGCGGCGAACGGCGGCGTCCGCAGGTAGCTTTGCTGGCCGCGTATGCGTCGCAGATCGGCGCCCGGATCGACCAGCCGAGCGGCGTCGCCGGCGTTGGCCAGAACGACGACCGGTGCGGCGGCGATCTCGGCGCCGGCGGCGTCGCGTGCGGACCAGAGATCGCCATCGCGCTGCAAGCTCGCGACGTCGCGATCGAGGTGCAGCATCGGCGCCGGTCCGGAGCCCGCGTGCCGCGCAGCGTGGCCGAGCTGCGCCTGTACGATCGCTGCGGGGCGGACGAATCCCGCCACCGGAAACCACCAGCCACCGATGGCGACCTCCCGGCCCGCCAGCGCGGAAGCGTCGGCACGCGTGGCATGCAACGCATACTCGACCGGATGCGCCAGTGCAACGGCGGCGTCGGCGACCCGCGCCTCATTCTCGGCGCCATCGGCCAATTGCAACACGCCGCAACGGTGCCACGGCGGTGTCGCGACATCGTCGAGCGCATCGCTCCACGTCCGCATCGCATAGAGGAATCCGGCACGGGTGAAACGCGACAGGAGGTTGTCGTCGCGCGAAACGTGCGGCTGGAATACGCCCGCGCGCAAGCCGGATGCTGCGCCGGAAGGCGCGGTGCCGCGCTCGATCAGATCGACGCGCCAGCCGCGCGCCGCGAGGCGCGAAGCGACGGCCGCGCCGGAGAGCCCCGCACCGATCACGATCGCGTGGCGCTCTCGCCACGCGACCCGGACTGGGGGCCGCGGCACCGCCCAGCGCGGCGCATAGTGCCCGCTGAGCATGTCGCGCTTGCGGCCGAAGCCGGAACGTTTTTCGATCACGAATCCGGCCCCGGTCAAGCCGTCGCGCACCGCGGCTGCCGCACTATAGGTCGCAACCGTCGTGCCGGGTGCGGCGAGCCGCGCCAGCGCTCTGAACAACGGCGCCGACCACATTGCAGGATTGCGGTCCGGCGCGAAACCGTCCAGATAGAAAGCATCGGCGACGAGTGCGAAGCCGCGCACCGCCTCGAGAGCCTCGTCGAAGGCGAGCGTCAAGGTGACGCGTTCGTCATCGAAGTGCAGCCGGTGGAGACCGGGCAACAGCGGCGGCCAGGCCGCGCGCAACTGCGACGAAAGCGGGGCGAGTTCGGCATGGCGCGCGTGCAGGGTCGAAAGGTCGGCTCGGGCAAACGGCCAGCGTTCGATCGAGACGAAGTGCAGGCGCGCGCAGCGCTGCGGATCGTCGCGCCAGGCCTGCCAGGTGGCCAGGAAATTGAGGCCCAGGCCGAATCCGGTCTCGACGACGGTGAACACGCGCTTTCCCGCCCAGCGCGCCGGCAGATCGTTGCCGTGCAGGAACACATGGTGGGCCTGTCCGATTGCGGAGTCGGCGCTGTGATAGACGTCGCCGAATTGCGGCGAGAACGGCGTGCCCGATGCATCGAAGGCGAGCGTCGCGGGCACGATGCGCCGCGCCGGCCGCTCGCCTCTCATCGCGCGGTCGCCGTCAAAATCCGCCTCAGCGCTTGCGCCGAGCGACGAGTTCGGTAGACTAAAGAGCGATGCGTTTTGCCTATTTCGATCGTCTTTCCCGCGGCCGCCAACGAATCTACCTGAAGAGCGATGCTATCGAGTCGCTGGGCTTGCCGGCGGACCTGGTACTCGGCGGCACGGTGGCGCGCATCGCGACGGGACTCCGCGCCGGCCAGCGCCCTGCGGTGCAAGCCGCCTGCCAGGCCTTGATCAGTGCATTGGCCCGCGGCTATCACGTGCCGCCGGTTCGCGTGCGCGTCCTGGCGCGCCGACCGGCCGACGACTACGGTGAGCTTCATGGCCTGTACGAGCCCGAGGATGAAGGCGAGACCGCGCGCATCACCGTGTGGATGCGCACCGCACAGAAAAAGCAGGTCGTCGCGTTCAAGACATTTCTGCGCACCTTGATTCACGAGCTCTGCCATCACCTTGACTACGAGTTGTTCGCGCTCGAGGAGACTTTTCACACCGAGGGATTCTACAAGCGCGAGTCGAGCCTCGCCGGGGCGCTGCTACAGCAGTTTGCCGCGGAAGCGAAACCGAACGACCCGTAGCCTGACGCTAAGTTATCCCGCCGACAGCTGCGCCGCGCTCCAGCCTCCGCCCAGCGCCTTGATCAGGGTGACGCTAGCCGTCTGCCGGCGGCCGAGTATCGTCAGCGCCTCGCGTTCGTTCGACAACGCGGTCGCCTGCGCGATGACGACCGAGAGATAATTCACCGTGCCTGCGCGATACTGGTTGAGCGTGATCGTCAGCGATTCGCGCGCCGACTTGACCGCCTCGTCCTGGACGGCCGCTTCCTGCTCGAGGATGCGCAGCGCCGCGAGGTTATCCTCGACTTCCTGAAACCCCGCGAGGGCCGTCTGCCGGTAGTTGGCGACGTTCTCGTCGTAGGTGGCGATCGCCTGCGCCGACTGCGCGCGGCGCAGTCCCGCATCGAATATCGTCTGCGCCAGCGCCGGGCCGAGCGACCAGTAGCGGCTCGGCGCCGAAAAGAGCTGCGAGAGCACCGAGCTCTGGAACCCGCCGGTCGCCGACAGCGTCAGCGACGGGAAGAACGCGGCTTCGGCGACGCCGATCTGCGCGTTCGCCGCGGCCGCACGGCGCTCCGCCGCCGCGATGTCGGGACGGCGCTCGAGCAACGCCGAGGGAAGCTCGGGCGGAATCGGCGGAAACGTGGTCGCAACGACCTCGGGAGCGATCGAGAAATCCGCCGGCGCCTTGCCCAGCAGGACTGCGATCGCATGCTCGAGTTGCGCGCGCTGCACGCCGGCGTCGAGCGCCTGTGCCTGCGTCGACTTGAGCTGGGTCTCCGCCTGCGCGACATCGGCGCGCGCGGCGACGCCGACCGCATACTGGTTGCGCGTCAGCTGCAGCGACTTCTGATAGGCGTCGACCGTATCGGTTAGCAGGCGGATTTGCGCGTCCTGCGCGCGCAGGAGGAAATAGTCTTCGGCGAGCTGCGCCTGCGCCGACAGCTTGGCCGCTTCCAGGTCGGCCACGCTTGCCTGCGCAGTCGCTTCGCCGGCCTCGACAGTCCTGCGTACGCGCCCCCACAGGTCGAGCTCCCAGTTGACGTCGAGCGCGACATTGAAGTTGTTGCCGGCGCCGCCGCTGCTCTGGTTTCCACCGATGCCGGAACTGTTGCCTGCGCCTCCGCGCCCGCCGTTGCGGGTCGCGCTGGCGTTGCCGGTCACGATCGGAAAATATGCCGCCCGTGCCTGCTGCGTCAGCGCGCGCGCCTCGCGCACGCGCGCTTCGGCCGCCTTGATCGTCTGGTTGCTCACCTCGACCTGGCCCACCAGCGCATCGAGTTGCGGGTCGTTGAACACCGCCCACCAGTTGCCGCGCGGTTCGTTGTCGCGGGGCTGCGCCGTCTTCCAGCCTTGCGCCTCCTTGTACGCCGCCGGCGTCTCGATGCCGGGCCGCGCATAGTTCGGTCCAAGCGCACAACTGGCGAGCAACGTCGCGAGGGCTGCGGTCATCGCGGTGACGAGACTCGCCCACGACTGGAAGTGTTTGCGCATGGCTTGCCTCGTCCTGATCAGTCCCCGGCCGCGGCGGCCGGGCTTGCCATCGGATGCCGTCGCTGCCGCAACCGGCGCGTCCACAGACTGAAACGGTCGAGATACAGATAGACGACCGGCGTGGTGTACAGGGTCAGCATCTGGCTTACGATCAGCCCGCCGACGATCGAAATTCCGAGCGGCCGCCGCAGCTCGGCGCCGTCGCCGTTGCCCAGCGCAAGCGGTATCGCGGCGAGCAGCGCGGCCATCGTCGTCATCATGATCGGTCGGAAGCGCAAGAGGCAGGCCTCGAATATCGCGTCGCGCGAATTCATGCCGCGGTGGCGCTCGGCATCGAGCGCGAAGTCGATCATCATGATCGCGTTCTTCTTGACGATGCCGATCAGCAGTATGACGCCGATCAGCGCAATGACGCTGAACTCGGTCTGGAACAAGCGCAGCGCGAGCAGCGCGCCGACGCCGGCCGACGGCAGCGTCGACAGAATCGTGATCGGGTGCACGTAGCTTTCGTAAAGGATGCCCAGCACGATATAAACGGTCAGCAGGGCCGCAAGGATAAGCCAGGGCTGGCTTTTGAGGGAGGCCTGGAACGCCTGCGCCGTCCCCTGGAAGCTGCCGCGTATCGTCGCCGGAACGCCGAGCTGCGCGAGCGCGTCATCGATGGCGACCGTCGCCTGGCCGAGCGAGGTTCCCTCGGGAAGATTGAACGAGATCGTCGAGGCGACGAACTGCGACTGGTGGTTGACTCCCAGCGACGTGTTGGTCGGCGCGTAGCGCGCGAAAGCCGACAGCGGTACCTGTGCTCCTGTCGACGTGCTCACGTAGACGTTGTCGAGCGCGCCAGGGGATTGCCAATACTCGGGCGCCACCTCCATGACGACATGGTACTGGTTGAGCGCCGAATAGATCGTCGACACCTGCCGCTGCCC
>PLYT01000108.1 GCA_003153475.1 Betaproteobacteria bacterium
TCGAACCACCGACCTACTGATTACGAATCAGTTGCTCTACCAACTGAGCTACAACAGCCCGGGATGATCGCCGGCGAGATCCTGTTCGTTCGGGCCGCGCCGGATCGTGCGGTAAACTATTGATTATACCGAAGCTTGCGGCGCGTTGCCACGGTCGCAATGGCCGGTTTCCATCCGAAACTCCTCCGCGATGTCCGACACCCGTCATCTCACCGGCTTCCATGCGGTCACCGCACGATTGCGCCAGCATCCGGCAAGCGTGCGCGCGATCTACGTCGTCGCGGCGCGGCACGATCGACGCGCACACGAGCTAATCGAGCGTGCGGAGAGCGCCGGCATTGCCGTGCATCCGGTCGACGACAAGCGGCTCGATGCGATCGCCGGCAGCGACCGCCACCAGGGCGTCGTGGCCGAGGTCGACGCAGCCTTGCCGTATCGAACGCTCGAAGACGTGCTCGAAAGTCTCGACGAACCGCCGTTGCTGCTGGTGCTCGACGGCGTGACCGACCCGCACAATCTGGGCGCATGCCTGCGCAGTGCCGACGGGTTCGGTGCACACGCGGTGATCGTGCCGAAGGATCGCGCGGTCGGCGTCAATGCGACGGTCGCGAAGGCGGCTTCGGGCGCGGCGGACACGGTGCCGGTCATCATCGTCACCAATCTTGCCCGAACGCTGCGCGAGCTCAAGGATCGCGGCGTGTGGCTGGCCGGCGCCGAAGCCGGTGGCGCCGAAACCCTGTTCGACGCTGATTTGTCCGGGCCGCTCGCCTGGGTGCTGGGCGCCGAAGGTTCCGGGTTGCGCCGGCTGACGCGCGAGCTTTGCGACCGGATCGTCGCGATTCCGCTGCTCGGGACGGTGGCCTCCCTCAACGTCTCGGTGGCGACGGGGATTTGCCTGTTCGAAACGCGCCGGCAACGCAGCGCCGCAGGACATCCAGCCAAACGCGCCTGATCCTAGGTTGCCATGCCCCTGACACCCGGCTAGCATTGTCGGTCTGTTTGCTCGCACGCCAGGCGAATCCACGCATACTCGATCGAGGTCATCATGCGCCCGTTCCCCGTCAAGACCCGCCATCGTCTGCTTTACGCCGCGTTGATCGCGGGCCTGGTCGCCTTGCCGGCCGCCGCGGCGAACAAGACCCTCGTCTATTGCTCCGAAGGCAGCCCCGAGGGCTTCCAGCCGCAGTTCTTCTCGACCGGGACGACGTTCGATGCCGTGTCCGTTCCAATGTTCAATCGCCTGGTCGAGTTCGAGACCGGCACGACGAATATCATTCCGGCGCTGGCCGAGTCGTGGACGGTCTCGCCGGACAGCAAGGTCGTCACGTTCAAGCTGCGGCACGGCGTCAAGTTCCACAGCAATGCCAACTTCAAGCCGACGCGCGATTTCAATGCCGACGACGTGCTCTTCTCGTGGAGCCGCATGGCCGATGAAAATCATCCGTTCCACAAGATGACGGCCGGACAGACCTTCGCGTATTTTGACGACATGGGCATGAAGAACATCGTCGACAAGGTCGAGGCGCTCGACAAGTACACGGTGCGCTTTACGCTGAAGCGCCCCGAGGCGCCGTTCCTCGCCGACATGGCGATGGATTTCGCCTCGATCAACTCGGCCGAATACTTCGACACGATGATGAAAAAGGGAACGCCGAACGCCGCCGACGTCTATCCGATCGGCACCGGCCCGTTCGAATTCGTTTCCTACCAGAAGGACGCGACGATACGCTACAAGGCGTTCGATCAGTACTGGAAAGGGCGGCCGAAGATCGACAACCTGATCTTCTCGATCACCCGCGATGCCACTGCGCGTTACGCCAAGCTCAAGACCGGCGAGTGCCAGGTGATGGCGTTTCCGAAACCCGCCGATCTGGCCGAGATGCAGAAGGATCCGCAGTTGAACGTGCTGCAGAAGCAGGGCCTCAACATCGGCTACATCGCATTCAACGTCGAGAAAAAGCCCTTCGACAACAAGCTGGTGCGGCAGGCGCTGAACATCGCGACCAACAAGGAAGCGATCCTGAAGGCCGTCTATCAGGGGCAGGGCCAGGTCGCCAAGAATCCGATTCCGCCGACCTTGTGGAGCTACAACGACGCCGTGCAGGATTACTCGTACGACGTGGCGAAGGCGAAGCAGTTGCTGGCGCAGGCCGGTTATCCGAACGGCTTCGAAACCGATCTGTGGTATTTGCCGGTGACTCGGCCGTACAACCCCGACGGCAAGCGCATGGCCGAGATGATCCAGGCCGACTGGGAGAAGGTGGGGGTCAAGGCCAAGCTCGTCACCTACGAATGGGCCGAATATCGCAAGCGCAGCAAGACCGGCGAGCAGCCGGTGATGATGTTCGGCTGGTCGGGTGACAACGGCGATCCGGACAACTTTTTCGTGCCGCTGCTCGGCTGCGAAGCCGTGAAAGGCGGCGGCAACGTCGCCCGCTGGTGCAACAAGCCGTTCGAGGATCTGGTGATCAAGGCGGCGCAGACGCCGAACAAGGCCGACCGCGCCAAGCTCTACGAGCAGGCCCAGGTGATATTCAAGGAGGAGGCGCCGTGGATCACCCTTGCGCATTCGGTGCGCTTCGATCCGATCCGCAAGGAGGTCAAGGGCTATAAGATGGATGCGACGGCGCATCACTACTTCACGAGTGTCGATATCGCCCGCGATAGCGCGCAGTGACGCTGGGCCGTCGCCCTTCCTCGCTTGTCGTCCCCGCGTAAGCGTGGACCCAGTGACGTTCCCTGAAGACGCTGGATTCCCGCCTTCGCGGGAATGATGGCGCAGGCGCGTCGCGCTGGACGCGTAACAACTGCTGCCGATGTTCACCTTCATCCTCCGCCGCGCCGCGCTGATCGTTCCGACGTTCATCGGCGTGACTTTGCTGGCGTTCGCGCTGATCCACCTGATTCCGGGCGATCCGGTCGAGAACCTTTCGGGCGAGCGCGGCATGGACCCGGCGCGGCGCGCCCGTCTGCTGCACGAGTTCGGCCTCGACCGTCCGCTGCCGGTGCAATACGCCGACTATGTCGGCCAGGTGCTGCGTGGCGATCTCGGTACGTCGCTGACCACGCACGAGCCGGTGCTGCGCGAATTCCTGACCTTGTTTCCGGCGACGGTGGAGCTCGCGTTTTTCGCGATGCTGTTCGCCGTCGTCGTGGGACTTCCGGCCGGAATCATCGCGGCGCTCAAGCGCAACACCGTCGCCGACTACGCGGTGATGGGCGTCTCGTTGACTGGGTACTCGATGCCGATATTCTGGTGGGCGCTGCTGCTGATCCTGTTCTTTTCGGTGCAGCTCGGCTGGACGCCGGTGTCGGGACGGATCGCCGTCGAATTCGACGTGCCGGCGTCGACTGGCTTCATGCTGATCGACGCGCTGCGCGCCGGCGATGCGGGCGCCTTCCGCTCGGCGGTCTCTCACCTCTTGCTGCCGACGCTCGTGCTTGGCACGATCCCGCTGGCGGTCATCGCGCGCATGACGCGCTCGTCGATGCTCGAAGTCCTGCGCGAGGATTATGTGCGCACCGCGCGCGCCAAAGGCCTGCCGCGCTGGCAGGTCGTGCTGGTGCACGCGCTGCGCAATGCGCTGATCCCGGTGATCACGGTGATCGGGCTGCAGGTGGGGCTGCTGCTCTCGGGTGCGATCCTCACCGAAACGATCTTCTCCTGGCCGGGTGTGGGCAACTGGCTGGTGCACGGCGTGCAGTCGCGCGACTATCCGGTCGTGCAAGGGGGCATCCTGCTGATCGCGACGATCGTGATCAGCGTTAACCTCTTCGTCGACCTGCTCTACGGCGTCATCAATCCCCGGATACGGCACGCCTAGTGTCCTGTTCCGTAAATTCGCTCGATAGTTCGCGGCGAAATCAGACGCCATGCGGCGTTGCGCGGCCTCACCGTACCCCAAGGTACGCTTTCGGCCTCGCGCCTTGCCTGGCGCCCGATTTCATCCGCTCCTTTATCCTCGGAACTTACGGAACAGGACACTAGCCGATGAGCGAAGTCACGATCAGCGCCGCCGATATTCCGGTTGCCGGCCCCGGCACGCTGCGCGAATTCTGGCTGACGTACACGCAAAGCCGCGGCGCCGTGATCGGGCTCGCGCTGATCGTCGTGCTGATCGTGCTGGCGATCGGCGCCAACGTGATCGCGCCGTATTCGCCGAACGAGCAATTCCGCGACTTCACGCTGGCGCCGCCGGCGTGGCACGACGGCGGCAGCGTACGTTTTCTCCTTGGCACCGATCCGGTCGGACGCGACATCCTCTCCCGGCTGATTCACGGCGCGCGGCTTTCGCTGCTGATCGGCCTGATTTCGGTCGCGATCTCGCTGTCGCTGGGCGTCGTCCTGGGACTGGTCGCTGGTTACTTTCGCGGGCTTGTCGAGACGACGATCATGCGCCTGATGGATGTGATGCTGGCGCTGCCGAGCCTACTGTTGGCGATCGCGGTCGTCGCCATCCTCGGGCCGGGGCTGATCAATGCGATGTATGCGATTGCCATCGTGCTGCTGCCGCATTACGTGCGGCTGACCCGCGCCGCGGTGATCGCCGAAGCCGCCAAGGAGTACGTGGCATCGTCGCGAATCGCCGGTGCCGGGCCGTTGCGGCTGATGTTCAGCACGATCCTGCCCAATTGCGCGGCGCCGCTGATCGTACAGGCCACACTCGGCTTTTCCAACGCGATACTCGATGCCGCCGCGCTCGGCTTCCTCGGTCTGGGCGCGCAACCGCCGACGCCAGAGTGGGGATCGATGCTGGCCGATGCGCTGGAATTCATCCAGCGAGCCTCGTGGGTCGTGACTTTTCCCGGCCTTGCGATCCTGGTCACGGTGCTGGCATTCAACCTGATGGGCGACGGTCTGCGCGATGCGCTCGACCCGAAGCTCAAGCGATAAGCGCATGGCCTTGCTCGAAGTCGAAGGTCTGACGGTCGAATTCGGCAGCGTCGCCACACCGTTGACGGCGGTCGACGACGTCGATCTCTCGATCGATGCGGGCGAGATCGTCGGCTGCGTCGGCGAATCGGGCTCGGGCAAAAGCGTCACCGCGCTGGCGCTGATGGGGCTGGTCGACTTTCCGGGACGCGTGCGCGCGCGGCGCATGGTATTCGACGGCCGCGAGCTCCTGTCGTTGTCCGACGCCGAGCGAAGGGCGCTGACCGGCAAGGACATCGCGATGATCTTCCAGGATCCGCTGGCGAGCCTCAATCCCTGCTTCAGCGTCGCCTTCCAGCTGACCGAAACGCTGCGCATGCACGGCACGCCGGAGGAGCGCGGCAGCGCCAGGCTCCGCCGCGCGCGGGCGCTGGAGTTGCTGCAACAGGTGGAGATTCCCGATCCTACGGCGCGTCTGGCCGCGTTTCCGCACCAGCTCTCCGGCGGCATGGCGCAGCGGGTGATGATCGCGATGGCGATCGCCTGCAATCCGCGTCTGCTGATCGCCGACGAGCCGACGACCGCCCTCGACGTGACGGTCCAGGCGCAGGTGCTCGACCTCCTGCTGCGGCTGCAGCAGGAGCGCGGGATGGCGCTGCTGTTGATCACGCACGACCTGGCGGTCGTCGCGGAGACGGCGCAGCGCGTCATCGTCATGTACGCCGGCGAGCAGGTCGAGACGGGCCCGGTGCCCGAGATCTTCGACACGCCGCAGCATCCGTACACCCGGGCGCTGCTCGACGCGCTGCCCGAGCACAACCTCGACCGTGCGCGGCTCAAGGCGATTCCCGGCGTCGTGCCCGGTCAGTACGACCGGCCGGCCGGGTGCCTGTTGTCGCCGCGCTGCGATTTTGCGCTGGCGCGCTGTAGCATCGACCGGCCGCCGCTGGACGGGCCGGCAGGACGCAAGGTCCGCTGTCACTTCGCGCTCGATGCGGCCGGACGGCCGACGCATGGCTGGTCCGAGGAGGCTGCGGCAGGCGCCGTGGCGGACACTCGATGAGTGCCGCTGCGCCGCTGCTCGAGGTCGATCGCCTGGCCCGCCATTACGCGGTGTCGCGCGGCGCATTCCGCGCCAAGGCGGTCGTGCGCGCGCTTGATGGAGTTTCGTTCACCGTGCACGCCGGGGAAACGCTCGCGGTCGTCGGCGAATCGGGCTGCGGCAAGTCGACATTGGCGCGTCAGGTCACGATGATCGAGCGTCCGACCTCGGGCGCCATGAAGATCGACGGCATCGACGTCGTCGATGCCGACAAGGCCACGCTGAAGCGGTTGCGTCCAACGGTGCAGATGGTGTTCCAGAATCCCTATGCGTCGCTCAATCCGCGCAAGAAGGTCGGGACCTTGCTCGAGGAGCCGCTGGCGATCAACGCCGCTCTCGGGACCGCCGCGCGCCGCGCGGCGGCACAGGCGATGATGGCCAAGGTCGGACTGCGGCCCGAGCACTACCGGCGCTATCCGCACATGTTCTCCGGCGGGCAGCGCCAGCGGATCGCGGTCGCCCGCGCGCTGATGCTCCATCCCAAGCTGGTCGTCGCCGACGAGCCGGTCTCGGCCCTGGACGTCTCGATCCAGGCCCAGGTGCTCAACTTGATGATGGATCTCCAGCAGGAAATGGGCATCGCCTACCTTTTCATTTCGCACAATCTGCAGGTGGTGCGGCACATCGCCGATGCGATCGCGGTGATGTATCTGGGCAAGATCGTCGAATACGGGCCGAAGGCCGACGTGTTCGCGCGACCGGCGCACCCCTACACACGCTCGCTGCTGGCGAGCACGCCGCGATTGCGCCGCGACGCGTCGCGCACGGGCACCCCGGTTTCAACCACGGTCGACGCTCCGGGCCGCGCACGCGCGGCGATTCGAGGTGAGCCGCCGTCGCCGCTGTCGCAACCGTCGGGCTGCGCGTTCCACAAGCGCTGCCCGTACGCGATCGAGCGCTGCCGGATCGAGGTCCCCCCGCTCGAGCCGCTGGGCGCGGTGCTGGTCGCCTGTCATCGTGCCGCCGACATCGATCGATAGGAACCGATCTGCCCGGTTTCTTCGACGGTTGAGATTTCCCTATGCACGCCGGATTGACGCTGCCCGGGGCTTTAGGCATCATCGGCTTAGCGTCGCGCCGCGGTCTTTCACCATTCGGTCGCGAGCGCACGCTTTTCCGTGCTTGCATTCATCATCCGCCGCATCCTCCAATCGTTCGCCGTCATGGCGGTGGTCGCGTTTATCGCGTTCGCCCTGTTCAATTTCACCGGCGACCCGGTGACTTTCATGGTCGGACAGGATGCGACGCAGGAAGAGCGTGCGCGGCTTCGCAGCGACCTCGGGCTCGATCTGCCTTTCTACGTGCAGTTCGGCCGCTTTGTCGGCCGCGCGATCCAGGGCGACTTCGGACTGTCGCTGCGCCAGGGACGCAAGGTGTCGACCTTGCTCAAGGAGCGCCTGCCGGCGACGTTGGAGCTCGCCTTTGTCGCGGCGGTGCTGGCGCTGGTGCTCGGCGTTCCGGCCGGGGTGTACACGGCGCTGAGGCGCGACTCGTGGCTTTCGCAACTGCTGCTGGCGATCTCGCTGATCGGCGTATCGCTGCCGACGTTCCTGATCGGCATCCTGCTGATCCTCGTGTTCGCGGTCGTGCTGGGCTGGCTGCCTTCGTTCGGCCGCGGTGACACCGTGGCGCTCGGATGGTGGACGACCGGCTTTCTGACCAAAAGCGGGCTCAAGGCGCTGATCCTGCCGGCGATCACCTTGTCGCTGTTCCAGATGACGCTGATCATGCGACTGGTGCGGGCCGAAATGCTCGAGGTGCTGCGCACCGATTACATCAAATTCGCGCGGGCGCGGGGCCTGACCGACCGCACCGTGCATTTCGGCCACGCGCTGAAGAACACGCTGGTTCCGGTCATCACGATCACCGGGTTGCAACTGGGTGCGATAATCGCCTTCGCGATCATCACCGAAACGGTATTCCAGTGGCCGGGCATGGGACTGCTGTTCATCCAGGCCGTGAGCTTCGCCGACGTCCCGGTGATGGCGGCCTACCTCTGCTTTATCGCACTGGTGTTCGTGCTGATCAATCTGATCGTCGATCTGCTGTATTATGCGGTCGATCCGAGATTGCGCATCGAACGCCTGGCGGCGGCGCAATGAGGCGCCAGAAGCGGGCTGTCAAGCGGGCCGCCGAGCAGGCCGCCGGAGCATCCGCATGAATCCCGTCGAGTTCGTCCGTAACGAGCATGCCGCACTGACTGCGCTGCGGCGCGATCTGCATGCGCATCCGGAGCTCGGCTTCGAAGAACATCGCACCGCCGAAGTGGTTGCACGCGAGCTTACCGCGCTCGGCGTCGAGCATCACGGCGGCATAGGCAAGACCGGCATCGTCGCGGTGATCCCGGGCACGCGGCAGGATAGCGGCCGCGCGATCGGCCTGCGCGCCGACATGGATGCGCTGCCAATGCACGAGGAAAACGACTTCGCGCACGTTTCGCGGTTCAAGGGACGCATGCACGGCTGCGGACACGACGGACACACGACGATGCTGCTCGGTGCCGCGGCGTATCTGTCCCGCGCCCGCAACTTCGACGGCACCGTCTACCTGATTTTCCAGCCCGGCGAAGAGGGCTTTGCCGGCGGCAAGGCGATGATCGACGACGGTCTGTTCGAGCGCTTTCCTGCCGATGAGATCTACGCGCTGCACAACTGGCCGGGACTGCCGCCCGGACAGATCGCCGTGCGTCCGGGGCCGATGATGGCCGCGGCCGATCGCATCGAAATCCACATCGAAGGCCGCGGTGGCCACGGCGCGCATCCGCATCTGACCGTCGACCCGGTGCTCGTGGCCGGGCACATCATCACCGCGGCGCAATCGATCGTCGCGCGCAACGTGAGCCCGATCGATACCGCCGTCGTCAGTCTGTGCGCGATGCACGCAGGCAATCTCGCGGCGATGAGCGTCGTGCCGCGCGATGCGCGCCTGGTCGGAACGGTGCGCACGTTCAACAGCCGGACGCAGGATCATATCGAGCGCCGGTTGACCGAGCTCGTGCACTCGATCGCCGCCGCGTTCGGCGCTACCGCGACGCTGAACTACGAGCGCGTCTATCCGGCGACCGTCAACACCACGCGCGAAGCCGAATTCGCCGCGCGGGTGGCCGACGCGGTGGTCGGCCCCGAGAACGTCGTGCGCGACCTCGAGCCGTCGATGGGCTCGGAGGATTTCTCCTTCATGCTGCAAAGGCGCCCCGGGGCGTACGCGCGGCTGGGGCAGGGCGGCGCCGAAGGCGGCTGCTTCCTGCACAACACGCGCTACGACTTCAACGATGAGGTGATACCGGTCGGCGCCGGGTATCTCGCCGCACTGGCGGAGGCTGCGCTGCCGCTGAACGCGGCGGCGTCGTCGCGATGAACCCGGCCGCCTACTTCGCCGCGAGCTACGACGAAGCGCGCGTCAAGTTTCTGGCGGCGGCCGAAGCCTCCGGCGCGAGCGTCTCCCACCGCGTGCATCCGACGGAGCGCGGCGCCGAAGGCGAGGAATTGTCGATCGACCTCGCGATGCTGGGCGACTCCGAAGCACCAGGCCTGTTGCTGATGATCTCGGGCACGCATGGGGTCGAGGGCTTTTGCGGCTCCGGTTGCCAGACAGCGCTCCTTCGCGACGACGACTTCCGGGCCGACATCGACCGCGCCGGCGTTTGCGTGCTGATGCTGCATGCGCTCAATCCCTACGGCTTTTCGCATCTGCGCCGGGTCAACGAAGACAACGCCGACCTCAACCGCAATTTCCTCGACTTCAGCGCGCCGCGGCCGGTCAATGCCCGGTACGAGGAAATCCATTCGCTCTTGCTGCCGTCATCCTGGCCGCCGCCGAACGACAGCGAGCGCAAGCTCGAAGGATGGGTCGCCTCGCACGGAGCGACCACGTACCAGGCAGCCGTCAGCGGCGGTCAGTACCGCTTCGCCGACGGCATGTTCTACGGCGGCGCCGGCCCCGCCTGGAGCAACCGCGTGCTGCGCGCCGTGCTTCGTGAGCACGCGGCGAATCGCAGCGCGCTGGGCTGGATCGATTTTCACACCGGGCTGGGACCACGCGGGCACGGCGAGATGATCTACGCCGGCGGCAACGTGGCGCCCGACATAGCCCGCACCAAGGCCTGGTGGGGCGACCAAGTGACCTCGTTTTTCGACGGCACCTCGACATCGGCGCCATTGACCGGCATCAATGGCTACGCGGCGTACGATGAGTGTCCGGATGCCGCGTTCGCCGGGATGGCGCTCGAATACGGCACCTACCCGATCGAGCAGACGCTGCAGGCGCTTCGCGCCGAGCACTGGCTGCACAATCATCCGGACGCCTCGCGCGCGCAGCGCAGCGAAATCAAGCGCGCGATCCGCGACGTCTTCTATATCGATGCCGACGACTGGAAAGCGATGGTCCATGCGCAGGCGGTCGAGGCCTGCCGCACGGCGCTCGGACATCTCGCCCGGGCATCGGCCGAAACCTGACAATGCCAGTTTTGTGTTCCTGGAGGAAATGACGATGAGTCCGACTGTCCGCCGTACGCTCAAAGCCCTGCTCGCGCTGGTCCTCGCCGGCGGTCTCGCCGCCGCAACGCATGCCGCGACGTACAAGTTCGCGGATCAGGGCGACGCAACCTCGATGGATCCGCATTCGCTCAACGAGTCGCTGCAGCTGTCGCTGCTGGGCAACATCTACGAACCGCTGGTCGGGCGAGGCAAGAAGCTCGAGCTCGTTCCGCTGTTGGCGACCTCATGGAAGCAGACCGAGCCGACCGTGTGGCGCTTCAACCTACGTCGCAACGTCAAGTTCCACGACGGTACGCCGTTCACCGTCGACGACGTCATCTTCTCCTACGAACGCTCGAAGGTCGACGGCTCCGACATGAAGACCAAGATCGCCACCGTCAAGGAGATGCGCAAGATCGACGACTACACGGTCGACTTCGTCACCAACGACCCGTTCCCGATCCTGCCCGACACGCTCAACACCTGGTTCATCATGAGCAAGGCGTGGTGTGAAAAGAACAACGCCACCGCGCCGGTCGACGTGCGCAAGGGCAAGGAGAACGCAGCGACCTTGCGCGCCAACGGCACCGGACCTTTCATGCTGAAGTCGCGCGAGCCGGGCGTGCGGACGGTGTTTGTACAAAACCCGGCCTACTGGGAAAAGGTCGAGAGCAACGTTACCGAGGCGATTTTCACGCCAATCAAGAACGACGCGACCCGGGTCGCCGCGCTGATTTCGGGCGACATCGACATGATGGAGCCGGTGCCCTTGCAGGACATCGAGAAGCTCAAGGCGGCGCCCGCGCTGAACGTGCTGCAGGGCCCCGAGTTGCGCACGATCTTCCTCGGCATGGACCAGTCGCGCGACGAGCTCCTGTTCTCGAATGTCAAGGGCAAGAACCCGTTCAAGGACAGGCGCGTGCGCCAGGCGTTCTATCAGGCGATCGACATCGAGGCGATCAAGAGCCGCATCATGCGCGGTGCAGCGACGCCGACCAACCTGATGATCGCGCCGGGGATCCGGGGCTTCGACCCGGCGCTGAACAAGCGCCTGCCGCATGACACCGCCGCGGCCAAGAAGCTGATGGTCGACGCGGGGTATCCCGACGGCTTCGAGGTCGGCATGAACTGCCCGAACGACCGCTACGTCAACGACGCAGCCATCTGCCAGGCGATCGCCGCGATGCTGGCGCAGATCGGCGTCAAGGTGAACCTGATGGCCGAGACCAAGGTCACGTACTTTCCGAAGATCCTGTCGCGCAATACGTCGTTCTACATGCTCGGTTGGACACCCGATTCGTATGATGCGCAGAATGCGATCTTCGCGCTGCTGATGACGCCGGCCGCGAACGGGCAGGGGCTGTTCAACCTTGGCAGCTACAGCAACAAGCGCGTCGACGAGCTCGGCAAGGCGATCGCCAGCGAGCTCGACCAGACCAAGCGCAACGCGATGATCGCCGAATTGTTCAAGATCCACGGCGACGAGTTCGGCACGTTGCCGCTGCATCAACAGGCGCTCGCCTGGGCGGCGAAGAAGAGCATCCAGCTCGTGCAGCTTGCCGACAACACCAACCAACTCAAGTGGACGATCGTCAAATAGCGCTGGACCCAGTGGCGGTGCGATGACGATGACCGCGGCGGCAACCGGTCGCGTGTCGCGCTTCGCGCGCTGGCGCGACAGCGACCTCGCATACAACTTTCGCCGTTCGCCGGTCACCGTGGTTTCGGCTGCGGTGCTGGCGATATGCCTGGCCGGCGCGATCTTCGCGCCCTGGGTTGCGCCGCACAACCCGTTCGATCTGGCGACGCTCAACCTGCTCGATGCGCTGTCGCCCCCGCAGTGGATGGCCGGCGCCAGGCCCGGCTACCTGCTCGGCACCGACGACCAGGGGCGCGACGTGCTGTCGGCGATCATGTTCGGCGCACGCATCTCGCTTCTGGTGGGTCTTGCCTCGGTGATTTTCGCGATGGTCCTCGGCGTCAGTCTGGGACTCATCGCCGGCTACGTCGGCGGCAAGCTCGACGCCTTTATCATGCGCATCGCCGACGTCCAGCTTTCGTTTCCGGCGATCCTGATCGCGCTCCTGATCGACGGCGTCGCCCGGGCGGTGCTGCCCAGGGAGACGCACGGAGGACCGCTGGCGCTGTTCGTTCTCATATTCGCCATCGGCATATCGAACTGGGTGCAGTATGCGCGCACGGTGCGCGGATCGACGCTGGTCGAGAAGAACAAGGAATACATCCAGGCCGCCCGCGTCATCGGCATACGCCCGCTAGGCATCATGCGGCATCATCTGCTGCCAAACGTCCTGGGACCGGTGCTCGTGCTCGCCACGATCAACATCGCGACCGCGATCATCACCGAAGCGACGCTGTCGTTTCTCGGCGTCGGCGTGCCGCCCACGCAGCCGTCGTTGGGTACGCTGATACGCATCGGCAACGACTTCCTGTTTTCCGGTGAATGGTGGATCACCATCTTTCCGGGAGCGGCGCTGGTGATCATGGTGCTCGCGATCAACCTGCTGGGCGACTGGCTGCGCGACGCACTCAATCCGAGACTGCAATAGATGGCGCTGCTCGCGGTCGAGCGCCTTCGCGTCGAATTCCCGACGCGGCGCGGTCTGCTTATCGCGGTCGACGACGTGTCCTTTTCGATCGCGCCGGGCGAAGTTCTCGGCGTCGTCGGCGAATCCGGCGCGGGCAAATCGCTGACCGGCGCGGCGATCATCGGCCTGATCGACCGGCCGGGCCGTATCGGCGCCGGCCAGGTGCTGCTCGATGGCCGGCGGATCGACAATCTGCCGCCCGAGGCGATGCGCCGCGTTCGCGGCCGTGAGATCGGCGCGGTCTTCCAGGATCCGCTGACCTCGCTCAATCCGCTGTACACGATAGGGCGGCAACTGATCGAGACGATCACCACGCACCTCGACATGTCGCAAGCCGAGGCTCGGCGGCGCGCGCTGGACCTGCTCGCTGAGGTCGGCATCGCCGCGCCGCAGCGGCGCATCGATCATTATCCGCACCAGTTTTCCGGTGGCATGCGCCAACGCGTCGTGATCGCGCTGGCACTGGCCGCGAAGCCCAAGCTCATCATCGCCGACGAGCCGACGACGGCGCTCGATGTGTCGATCCAGGCGCAGATCATCGCGCTGCTCAAAAGGCTGTGCCGCGACCACGGGACGGCGGTGATGCTGATCACCCACGACATGGGTGTGATCGCCGAAACTGCCGATCGGGTTGCGGTGATGTACGCCGGGCGCATCGTCGAGATCGGGCCGGTCGGCGATGTCATCCACCGGCCGCAACACCCGTACACCCAGGGGCTGATGGGATCGATTCCGTCGATCGTCGACGAGCGCGACGACCTCGCCCAGATCGACGGCGCGATGCCGCGCCTCACAGCGATACCTGCCGGCTGCCCGTTTCATCCGCGCTGCGCGTACGCCTTCGATCGCTGCCGCGCCGAGCGGCCCGACCTTATGCGCGCGGGGACCAGCCTGGCGGCCTGCTGGCTGCATGCGAGCCCGGCGAGGATTGCATGAGCGCCGGCGGGCCGCCTCAAGGCGCGAATTTCGCCCCCGGCGGGACAGCGCAAAGGCGCACGCCACAGGCGCGCGGCGAACGTACGAGCACCCCGCTGCTGGAGTTGATCGACGTCGCGCGCTATTTCGACGTTTCGCTGCCGTGGCTCAACCGCTTGATCGAACGCAAGCCGCGGCAGATCCTGAAAGCGGTCGACGGCGTCAGCCTCACGATCGCCGAGGGCGAAACCCTGGGGCTCGTCGGCGAATCCGGCTGCGGCAAGTCGACGATCGCGCGGCTGATCGTCGGCCTGTACCGGCCGACGCGGGGCGAAATCCGCTTCGCGGGCCGCCGCATCGATTTCGCCGATGCCGAGCTCGCACTGCGCCGCACGATACAGATGATTTTCCAGGATCCGTACGCCAGCCTCAATCCTCGCTGGCGCGTGGCCGATATCGTCGCCGAGCCGATCCGCGCGCATGGCATCGCGCAAACGCCGCGCGAAGTCGATGCGCGGGTGACTGCTCTGCTCGAGCAGGTCGGCCTCGCCGGCGCCGACGGCAGGAAATATCCGCATCAGTTTTCCGGCGGACAACGGCAGCGCGTCTCGATCGCCCGCGCGCTCGCGACCAACCCGGCATTCCTGGTCTGCGACGAGCCGACGTCGGCGCTGGATGTCTCGGTCCAGGCGCAGGTATTGAACCTGATGCGCAACCTGCAGCGCGAGCTCGGACTTACCTATCTTTTTATTTCGCACAATCTCGCGGTCGTGCATCACGTCGCCGATCGGGTCGGCGTCATGTACCTGGGCCGCATCGTCGAGCTGGCACCGACCCACGAGCTGTTCACCTCGCCGCAGCATCCGTATACGCGCATGTTGCTGGCGGCCGTGCCCGATCTTTCGCTGACCGGCAAGCCGCGCACCGCCGTCGCCGGCGAAGTGCCCAACCCGCTGGATCCACCGTCCGGCTGCGCATTCCACCCGCGATGTCCCTATGCGAACGAGCGCTGCCGCGTCGAAACGCCGATGCTGAAGCGCGCACCGACCCCGGCCGGCGCTACCGCCGTCGCGGCCTGTCATGCCGTCGAAGAAGGCCGTCTGACGACGGTGCTGGACGCCGCGTAGGGCTCGTCGCGGCCCTGAGGGCCCGGCGTCGAATCGGCTATAATTCGGCCTTGTTCGCGGTGTCGGGGGTAGCCGCTTCAGACGCCGGTCCTTCGAAAAGCTGATCGGTCTTTCGCTCAACCCGGCGGCGCCCCTTGACCCAAGGCCGCGCCGCGCAAGTCCAGAAGAACTCGAATTGCGCCTCACACAAATCAAGCTCGCCGGCTTCAAGTCCTTCGTCGATCCCACCGTCATTGCGACACCCGGCCAGCTGGTCGGCATCGTCGGTCCGAACGGTTGCGGCAAGTCGAACGTGATCGACGCGGTGCGCTGGGTGCTCGGCGAATCCAAGGCATCGGCCCTGCGCGGCGAATCGATGCAGGACGTGATATTCAACGGCGCGGGCGAGCGCAAGCCGGTCGGACGCGCCTCGGTCGAGCTCTTCTTCGACAACAGCCAGGGACGCATCGGCGGCCAGTGGGGCCAATACAGCGAGCTTTCGATCAAGCGGGTACTGACGCGCGAAGGCGACTCGACCTATTACATCAATAACATTCCGGTGCGCCGCCGCGACATCCACGACCTGTTCCTGGGCACCGGGCTCGGGCCCCGCGCCTACGCGATCATCGAGCAGGGCATGATTTCGCGCGTCATCGAGGCCAAGCCGGAGGAGCTGCGAATTTTTCTCGAGGAAGCCGCCGGCGTTTCCAAGTACAAGGAGCGGCGCAAGGAAACCGAAGCGCGGCTGGCCGACACACGCGAGAACCTGTCCCGGGTCGAGGACATCCGCGGCGAGCTGGGCGCGCAGATCGCGAGGCTCGACGTGCAGGCGAAGGTCGCGACCGAATACCGCGAGCTCGAAACACGCCTCAAGCAGTCGCAGCACATGCTCTGGTATGCCAAGCAGCAGGACGCGGTGCGGCTGCGCGAGCGGCATTCGACCGAGATCGCCAACCTGACCGCGGGCTTCGAAGCGCTCCAGGCCGACTTGCGCGCCGCCGAAACCCGGCTGGAGACGCTGCGCGCCGAGCATTTCAAAGCCGGCGATGAGTTGCACGAGCGACAGGGTGCGTTCTACGCGGCCAACGCCGAAGTCACGCGGCTCGAGCAGCAGCTGCAGTTTGCGCGCGAAAGCGAAGGACGCCTGTCGCAGCAGGTCCGGCAGATCACCGAGCAGATCGCCGCCTTCACCGCGCAGCTGGGCGCGATCGCATTCGATGCCCAGAACGGCGAACGCGAGGCCGAAGCGGCGCTGGCGCGGCGGGAGGCCGCGGGCGACGAAGAGCGCGCTGCCGCGGCGGCGCTGCCGGCGCTCGAGGCTGCGGTCGCCGATGCGGCGCGCGCACTGGCCGAGATCCGACAACGCGAGACCGAGATCGAGCAGTCGATCCAGGTGGCCGCCACGCGGCGCGAGAGTGCCGCCAAGCTTCTGGGTGCGCTTGCGCAGCGTCGCGAGCGCCTCGATGCCGAGAGCCGCGAGCTCGCGGCTCCGGTCAACGATCAGATAGCACTCGTCGCCGACCAGCTGGAACAGGAAAGCGCCGACCTGGCCGGCCGCGAAGAGAGTCTCGCCGCACTCAATGCTGTCGTGCAGGCATTGCAGGAGCGGCATCGCGTCGCAGGGGACGAATGGCAGATCACCAGCAGCGGGCTCGCCGAGCGCGAGGCGCGCGCGCAGGCGCTGGCGGCGCTGCAGGCGAAGATCGGCAGCGGGAAGGACGCGTCTGCGTGGCTTGCGGCGCACAGCCTCGAGCATGCGCGCCGCCTGTGGCAGCAGATCGACATCGAGCCTGGCTGGGAGGACGCGCTCGAGGGCGTCCTGCGCGAGAGGCTCAATGCGCTGGAGTTGCCCGCGCTCGATGCCGCCGCCGGATGGACCGGCGCCGGCGTTGCGCTGCCGGGCCGCATCGCGGCATATGCGCCGGCGGGTATCGGGCCGAGCGGTGCCTCGGGGAGCGACGCGCTGCTCGCCAAGGTCAAGGCAGCGGGACCCGAGCTTGACCGGGTGCTCGCCGACTGGCTGTCCGGCATGCGCTGCCGCGACGACCTCGCCGCCGCGCTGCGCGACCGGGGTTGGCTCGGTGTCGGTGAGGCCTTTGTAACGCCGGCAGGCCACGTGGTGAGCGCGCAGGCCATCGGTTTTTTCGCCCCGGACAGCGACCTCCATGGCGTGCTGGCGCGCCAGCGCGAGCTCGCCGAGCTCGCGCATGCGATCGGCGCGGCGCGCGCCGCGACCGCTGCCGCGGCGAGCGCGCGCGAAGCGGCAGAAAGCGAGCTCAAGGCGCGGCAGCAGGAATATCACGCCGAAAGCATGGCTTTGTCGTCGCAACAGCGGCGCTGCCACGATCTCGAGCTCGAGCTACTGCAGCTGCGACAGGTGGCCGAAGCGGCGGAGCGCCGTCGGTCGCAAATCAGCGACGAGCTCGCTGCACTCGCCGTCGAGGAAGGCGTGGAGCGAGATGCGATGGCAGCGATCGATGCCGAAGTCGCCGGACTGCGCACCCGCCTCGGCGAACAAACCGCCGGCCGCGACCGGGCGCAGCGCGCGCGGGACGATTCCGACGTGGCGCTGGCGCGAGGGCGCGAGCGCTCGCGCGCGGCGGAACGGGCGGCGCAGGAAGCCGGATTCGCCGAACGCTCGTGCCGCGAGCGCATCGCCGAACTCGCGCGGCGGCGCGAGGCGATCGCCGCGCAGGTGGGGCAGCAGGAAGCGTTGCTCGCGCAACTGGCGACCGAACGAGCGCAAATCGACTGGACGCCGGTCGAGCAATCGCTGCAGGCGCAGCTGGTCACGCGCGGCGGCGCCGAGCAGGCGCTGGCTGCGGCGCGCGATCGCCTCGAGGCGATCGCCACCGAGCTCCGCGGCGCCGACGAGCTGCGGCTGACCGCCGACCAGAAGCTCGAGCCGGCGCGGAGCCGAATCGAGGAGGTGCGCCTCAAGGAACAGGCTGCCGAGCTGTCCGGCCAGCAATACGCCGAGCAACTCGCCGAAGCGCACGCCGAGCTCGCGGATCTGCCCGAGCGCCTGAAGGCCTGGGGACGCGCGAGCACATTGCCCGCCGAGATCGAGCGCCTGACACAGGCGATCGCCGGGTTGGGCGCGGTCAATCTCGCCGCGCTGGACGAGCTCGCCCAGGCGAGCGAGCGCAAGAACTATCTCGATGCGCAGGCGCAGGACCTGACCGAAGCGATGACGACGCTGGAAAGCGCGATCAAGCAGATTGATCGCGAATCGCGCGCCCTGCTGCAGCAAACGTTCGACACCGTCAATGTCAACTTCGGCAAGCTCTTCCCGACGCTCTTCGGCGGCGGACAGGCGCGGCTCTTGCTGACCGGCGAGGAGATCCTGGATTCGGGCGTGCAGGTCGTCGCGCAACCGCCGGGCAAGCGCAACACGTCGATTCACCTGCTGTCCGGGGGCGAGAAGTCGCTGACGGCGATCGCCCTCGTGTTCGCGTTGTTCCAGCTCAATCCTGCCCCGTTCTGCCTGCTCGACGAGGTCGATGCGCCGCTCGACGACCCGAACACCGACCGCTTTTGCGCGCTGGTGCGGACGATGGCCGACGTTACGCAATTCGTTTTCATCAGCCATAACAAGATCACGATGGAGATGGCGAATCAGCTGATCGGGATCACGATGGCTGATCCGGGCGTCTCGCGCGTGGTCGCCGTCGACATCGCCGAAGCGCTCGAGATGGCGGAGACGGTGCCGCAGTAGGCACGCGGGCGGCCCGATATGAACCCGTTGTTCCTCGGTCTTCTCGCCGCCGGCGTCGCGCTGGTCGCCATCGTCATTCTCTACAACTGGACGCAGGAGCGGCGGGCGCGCAGGCGCATCGAGTCGGCGTTTCGCCAGCCGGCGGACGTACTGCTGGACCGCGAGCGGCTCGAGCCGCAGTTGCACACCGACGCGGTGGCAGCGTCGAGCGCGGCGGTCGAGACGGCAGAGGAGCCCGACGATCTGCCGCCGATGTCGTCCGAATTGCTCGACGAGCCCTTGCCCGACGTGCTGCCCGCCACGCGCGCCGAGCGAGGCGGCACGGCGCCCGACGCGGACATCGAGTGCGTCGTGCACCTGGAGCCGCAGCAGCCGGTGCTCGGCGATTCGCTGGCCGACGCGCTTGCCGCCGAATTTGCCAAGCCCACCCGGTGGCTCGGCCGGCGCGGGCGCGATCTGCCCTGGCAGCTGATCGAAGGCGCGCGCGGCGGACCCTGGGAGGAGCTTGCGGCCTGCCTGTTGCTCGCCAACCGCGCGGGCGCGGTCTCGCGGGACGACGTCGAACGCTTCCTGCACGAAGTGGCGCGCACCGGAGCGTCGCTGCCGGCGGCGTTCGCCTTGCCGGACGCGGCAGCCGAGGCCGGACGCGGCGAAGAGCTCGATCGCTTTTGCGCCGACCTCGACGTGCAGATCGGCTTGACGATACTCAGGAGCGAGCACGGCCAGATCGCCGGAACGCGCCTGCGCGGCGTCGCCGAGGCGGCGGGCTTCCGGCTCAACGGTACCGGAAGCTTCGATTTCCTGCAGGACGACAACAGCGCGATCCTGTACAGCCTGCAAAACTATCGCCAGGAGGCCTTGACGGTCGAAAGCCTCCGGCAGCTGTCGACACCGGGCGTCGTTCTGCTGCTCGACGTGCCGCGCGTCGCCGATCCGGTGCGCGTTTTCGACCAGATGCGGCTCGTCGCCAAGCGCCTGGCGCACACGCTCGAAGGCGTGCTGGTCGACGACAATCGGCGGCCGCTGAACGATGCTTCGCTGTCGTCGATTCGGGGCGAAGTGCAGGCGACGGCCGCGGCGCTGCGCGAAGCCAATATCGAACCCGGCGGCGCCCGCGCGCTGCGGTTGTTCGGCTAGCGTCCGGCCGACCTCGCCGTGCCGGCGCGCGCCGCCGTCCCCCCGAAAATCGCCGAGCGTGCGGCGACGCTGCGCGCGGCGATCGATGCGCACAACTATGCCTACTACGTGCTCGACGCTCCGACGGTGAGCGACGCCGAGTACGATCGCCTGTTTCGCGAGTTGCAGTCGCTCGAAAGCGAGTATCCGGCGCTCGCGACTCCCGATTCGCCGACGCAGCGGGTGGGCGCGGAGCCTGCCGGCGAATTCTCAACCGTCACGCACCGCCTGCCGATGCTGTCGTTGAACAACGCCTTCAGCGACGGTGAAGTCGAAGCCTTCGACCGGCGCGCGCGCGAGGCGCTCGGTGTCGAGCGGATCGAATATGCGGCCGAGCCCAAGTTCGACGGGCTTGCGATCAGCCTGTCCTACGAGGACGGAAGATTCGCCGTCGGCGCAACGCGGGGCGACGGCTACAGCGGCGAGAACGTCAGCGCCAACCTGCGAACGGTGCGCTCGCTGCCGCTTAAGCTTGGCGGCGACTTTCCGCCCTATCTCGAGGTTCGCGGCGAGGTGCTGATGTTGCGACGAGACTTCGCGGCGATGAATGTCGCGCAGACCGCGGCCGGAGAGAAAGTCTTCGTCAATCCGCGCAACGCCGCGGCGGGCAGCCTGCGCCAGCTCGATTCGCGGGTCACGGCCAAACGGCCGCTCGTCTTTTTCGCCTACGGCGTGGGCGCAGTCGAATGGGGACGGATCGAGCCGCCGCGGACGCACGACGCGCTGATGAAGTGGCTGTCCGCACTACGCTTTCCGGTGGCCTGGGACCGCGCAGTCGTGCAGGGGCTGGACGGCATGCTCGACTATTACCGGCGCATCGGCGAGCAGCGCGCCGGAATGCCGTTCGAGATCGATGGAGTCGTCTACAAGGTCAACGATTTCCAGCAGCAGCTGCGGCTCGGATTCGTCTCGCGCGCGCCGCGCTTCGCTCTCGCGCACAAGTTTCCGGCCGAGGAGGTTCCGACCGAAGTCCTCGACATCGAGGTCCAGGTCGGGCGCACCGGCGCATTGACCCCGGTCGCGCGGCTCAAACCCGTTTTCGTCGGCGGCGTCACCGTCACCAACGCGACCCTTCACAACGAGGACGAGATCCGCCGCAAGGACGTACGCATCGGCGACACCGTCATCGTGCGGCGCGCCGGCGACGTCATTCCGGAAATCGTACGCGTGCTCAAGGAGCAGCGTCCCGCCAGGACGCGGCAATTCGCGATGCCTAGTCGCTGTCCCGAATGCGGCTCGGCCGTCGTGCGGCTGCCCGACGAGGCCATCGCGCGCTGCTCGGGCGGGCTCGTGTGTCCCGCGCAGCGCAAGGGGGCGTTGCTGCATTTTGCCGGCCGGCGGGCGATGGACATCGAGGGTCTGGGCGACAAGCTGGTCGATCAGCTTGTCGACGCCGACATCGTGCGCACCCCGGCGGACGTCTACAAGCTGGGCGTGGCGGCACTGGCCGCGCTGGAGCGCATGGCGGACAAATCCGCCGCCAACGTCGTCTCCGCGATCGACAAGAGCCGCAACACGACGCTTGCCCGCTTTATTTACGGGCTTGGGATCCGCCATGTCGGCGAAACGACGGCCAAGGATCTGGCGCGCCATTTCGGCAATCTCGATGCATTGGAGAGCGCCGACGACACCGCGCTGCTGGAAGTGCATGACGTCGGTCCGGTGCTGGCCCAAAGCATTCGCCAGTTCTTCGCCGAGGCGCACAACCGGGAAGTCATTGCCCAGTTGCGCGCCGCCGGGGTACATTGGCCGGAAACCTCGCCGCAGCGCGCACCGGCAGGCAAGCTGGCCGGTCAGGTGTTCGTCCTTACGGGTACGCTGCCGAGCCTGTCGCGCGACGAAGCGAAGGCGCTGATCGAGGCGCAAGGCGGCAAGGTGGCCGGCAGCGTGTCGAAGAAGACCAGCTATGTCGTCGCCGGTGCGGAGCCCGGCAGCAAGCTCGATCGCGCCGCCGAGCTGGACGTACCGGTGCTCGACGAGCGGCAGTTCAAGGAACTCATCGAAGGAAAGCGATAAATGGCGTTCGGAAAAATAACCAAGGCCGTATTTCCGGTGGCCGGGCTCGGCAGCCGGTTCCTGCCGGTGACCAAGGCGAGCCCGAAGGAAATGCTGCCGGTGGTCGACAAGCCGCTGATCCAGTATGCGGTCGAAGAGGCCGCCGCCGCAGGCATCACCGACATGGTGTTCATCACCGGGCGCAACAAGCGTGCGATCGAAGACCATTTCGACAAGGCCTACGAGCTCGAAACCGAGCTGGCGGCGCGGCACAAGACGGCTCTGCTCGAAACCGTGCAGTCGGCGACGCCGCGCGGCATCAACTGCATCTACATTCGCCAGACCGAAGCGCTGGGCCTGGGCCACGCGGTCCTTTGCGCCGAGCCGGTGATCGGCGACCACGCGTTCGCGGTGCTGCTGGCCGATGACCTGATCGACGCAACGGTCCCGGTGATGCGGCAGATGATCGAGATCGCCGAGCGCGAGCAATATTCGGTGATCGGCGTGATGCCGGTGCCGGCCGCCGACGTCAGCAGCTACGGCATCGTCGAGACCGAAGGCATGGTCGATCGTGTCGGCCGCATATCGCGCATCGTCGAAAAGCCCGCGGCGGGCACGACCAAATCGACGCTGGGCGTCGTCGGGCGCTATGTGCTGACACCGCGCATATTTCACCATTTGCGCGCGATGCCGGCCGGCGCTGGAGGCGAGATCCAGTTGACCGACGGCATCGCACGATTGCTCGAGGACGAGAAGGTGTTGGCGCTCGAATTCGAAGGCCGCCGCTATGACTGCGGCAACAAGCTCGGCTATCTTGAAGCGACGGTCGAGCTGGCGCTGAAGCATCCCGAGATCGGCCACGCGTTCGCCGGATTCCTCAAGCGCACGCGATGACGTTCAACGAGCTTCGCTATATCGTCGCCGTCGCACAGGAACGCAATTTCGGGCGAGCAGCGCAGCATTGTTTCATCAGCCAGCCGGCGCTGTCGGTGGCGATCCAGAAACTCGAGGAGGAGCTGGGCACGCAGATCTTCGAGCGCGGCAAGAACGAGGTGACGGTGACGCCGGTCGGCGAGCGCATCGTCGAGCAGGCGCAGAAAGTCCTGGAGGAAGCGGCGCGGATCCGCGACATCGCGCAGGCGGGGCGCAACCAGCTGGTCGGCATGTTCCGGCTCGGCGTGATCTACACCGTCGCGCCGTACCTGCTGCCCGACCTGATTCCGGCGTTGAACGATCGGGCGCCGGCGATGCCGCTGGAGATCGAGGAAAATCTCACCGAAAACCTCGAGACTTCGCTGCGCGCGGGCCGCATCGACGCCGCGATCATCGCCTTGCCGTTCAACCCTCCGGGCATCACCACCGACTTCCTCTACGAGGAGCCGTTCCAGGTCGTCGTACCGGAAAAACATCCGTGGGCCGGGCGCAAGTCGATCGATCCGTCGGAGCTTGCCGGCGAGCATGCGATCCTGCTCAACGTCGGCCATTGCTTTCGCGACCAGGTGCTCGATGCCTGTCCCGAGCTCAATCGGTCCGGCGCGCCGGTGACGCGTACGAATTCGCTGGAGACGATCCGGAACATGGTTGCCTCGGGTCTGGGCGTGTCGGTGCTGCCGCGCGATGCGCTGATTCCGAAATACCACAGCCGCCTGGTCGTGCCGGTGCCGTTCTCGCGGCCGGTACCCTCGCGGCGCGTGGCACTCGCGCATCGCAAGAGCTTTCCCCGTCCCGCGGCGATCGCGGCGATACGCGACGCGGTCGCGGCGTGTCGCGGCGCGAGCCCGCAGCGGGGGACAGCCCCGCGCGCATAGTACAATTCGCGGCGCTCGACCCATGATGGAGCAACGATGGCCCAGGATCTGAAGAACAAGGTCGTTTTGATTACCGGCGCGTCCACCGGCATCGGCGCGGCCGCGGCCCGCGCGTTCGCAGCGCACGGCAGCAAGGTCGTCGTCCATTACAACGCCAGCAAGGAAGCGGCGGACAAAGTGGCGCGCGAGGTCAGGGCGGCAGGCGGTGAAGCGCTGCTGGTCGGCGGCGACGTCACCAAGAGCGCCAACGTCAAGCGCATCGTCGCCGAGGCGCTGGCGGGCTTCGGCCGCATCGACGTCCTGGTCAACAATGCCGGCGGACTGGTCCAGCGAACTCGGATCGAAGACTACAGCGAGGATTTTCTGCACCGGGTGCTCGATCTCAACGTCATCCAGGTGGCGATGTTCATGCATGAGGTCGTCCCGACGATGCGCAAGCAGGGTGGTGGCAACATCATCAACGTCAGCTCGATCGCGGCGCGCCACGGCGGCGGCGGCGGCGCGATTGTCTACGCCGGGGCAAAGGGCTTCATCTCGACGGCGACCAAGGGTTGGGCGAAAGAGCTCGTCGGCGACAAGATCCGGGTCAACGCGGTGTCGCCGGGCGTTATCACCACGCCTTTCCACGAGCGCTACTCGACCGCCGAGCAGTTGAAGGCGATGCAGGCGACGATCCCGATGAATCGATTGGGCACGGCCGAAGAATGCGCCGGCACGTTCATCTACCTCGCGTCCGAGGCAATGAGCAGCTACGTCACCGGACAGGTGATCGAGGTGAACGGCGGCCAGTACATGCCTTAGCCGGCGGCAATTCGACCGCTGCGCGCGCCGGAACCGGCGAGCTACGCGGCGGTGAGCAGCGCGGGCAACTCCGCGAGGCGGCGGATCACGCAATCCGGTCGCGGCCCGTGCCGATCGAGCGGCGCCCCGATGCGGTTGATCCAGAACACCGTGAATCCGAATGCCTTGGCGCCGATCGCGTCCCAGGCGTTCGACGATACAAAGCCGATGCGCAGCGGCGGAAGCTTCAGCGCATCGACGGCCAGGTGATAAACACGCGGGCTCGGCTTATACACGCCGGCATCGTCGACCGACAGTATGTTGTCGAGATGGCGAGCGAGCCCGGTTGCGGCGGCCAGCGGCTCGAGCATTGCGCGCGTGCCGTTGGACAGGATCAGTCGCCGGCGCGGCGCGAGCGCGGCCAGAGCCGGGTCCGCGTCGGGGAATGGCGACAGATCGAGATAGGCGTCGAGCATGCGATGTCGCGCGTGCGAGGCCAGCGGCAATGCGAGCGCGTCCGCCGCGTAGGCGAGCGCGTGTGCAGTGACGGCGGCAAAGTCCTGGCGCGGATGCGTCGGGCTTTGCATCAGGCTCTGCAGCCAACTGTATTCGAGTTGCTTGCTGCGCCAAAGCTGGGCAAGGGCTGCGCCGTGGCCGGGGAACAGCGCCTCCGCGGTCGACGCAACCGACTGCACGTCGAACAGTGTTCCATACGCGTCGAAAACCAGCGCATCGACCGCAAACGGAATGCCGGAATTTTCAATCATCGTCGCACCCCGTGTCCGGATTTCATGACATGCCATGCAAAAATTGGCGCGATGTGGCGTGTCACGAAAAAGCCGGCCAAAAAAATAGGGGTTACACTTGCGTGCAACCCCTTGGTTCCATGGTGGGCGATACTGGGATCGAACCAGTGACCCCTGCCGTGTGAAGGCAATGCTCTACCTCTGAGCTAACCGCCCGCGCGAACCCAGACAGGAGCGAGTATTTAAGCACGCGGCTCGATCGAGGGTCAAACCGGCGGCCAACTTTGTCCATGCTTGTCCTGAACAAAAAAGACCGGGGGTCGAGGCAAATTTATGCCCCGGAAGCAGGGCGGCGCCGTCCATCCAGAGTCGAATTTAGGTAAGCTTATAGGCGCAAAAGCAAAATTCTCGCTGGCTCAAGTCTTGCAGAAACAGTCGATATCCGCCGATAAGCCCGTTGTGTCCCGTCTCTGTTATGACGAAATGCGCGCGACGGCCGGGGCTATCCGCCCTCAGTACCGCGCCTTTTCGGACTGGCTGGACCGCACGCCCGCCGACCGGATCGCCCGCAAGCGCAAGGAAGCGGAGGGTGCCTTCCATCGCCTCGGCATCACCTTTGCCGTTTATGGCGAGGACGCCGGCACCGAACGCCTGATCCCGTTCGACATCGTTCCGCGCATCATTCCGGCGGGCGAATGGTCGACGCTCGAGCAGGGTCTGAAGCAACGAGTCAGGGCCCTCAATCTGTTCCTGCACGACATCTACCACGGTCAGAGCATCCTCAAGGCCGGGGTGATTCCGGCCGAGCGCGTGCTGTCCAACGCGCAATACCGGCGCGAAATGCAGGACATCGACGTTCCGGGCGGGATCTACGCGCACATTGCCGGCGTCGACATCGTCCGGGCGGGCGAAGGCGATTACTACGTGCTCGAGGACAATCTGCGCGTGCCCTCGGGCGTGTCGTACATGCTCGAGAACCGCAAGATGATGATGCGTCTTTTTCCGGAACTGTTTGCCACGCAGGCGATCAAGCCGGTAGAGCACTATCCGGATCTGCTGCTCGAGACATTGCATGCGGTGGCTCCCGCCAGCGAGGATCAGCCCACGGTCGCAGTGCTGACGCCCGGCGCCTATAACTCGGCGTATTTCGAGCATGCTTTTCTGGCGCAGCAGATGGGTGTCGAGCTGGTCGAGGGCCAGGATCTGTTCGTGCAGAACGACGCGGTGTACATGCGGACGACCCGGGGGGCGCAGCGCGTGCACGTGCTGTACCGGCGCGTCGAGGATGACTACCTCGATCCGCGCGCGTTTCGTGCGGATTCGACGCTCGGCGTTCCCGGGCTCTTCGCGGCTTACCGGGCTGGCAAGGTGACGCTCGCCAACGCCATCGGCACCGGTGTTGCCGATGACAAGTCGATCTACCCGTACGTGCCCGATATGATCCGCTTCTACCTGACCGAGGAACCGATACTGAACAACGTTCCGACCTGGCAGCTGCACCGCGACGACGACCTCTCCTACTGTCTCGATCACCTGGCGGAGCTGGTGGTCAAGGAAGTGCACGGCGCCGGCGGATACGGCATGCTGGTCGGTCCCGCGGCGAGCGCCGCCGAGCGCGAGGCATTTCGCGCCCGCATCATGGCGAGCCCGGGCAAATACATCGCCCAGCCGACGCTTTCGTTGTCGACTTGTCCAACGTTCGTCGAGTCGGGACTCGCACCGCGGCACATCGACCTGCGGCCGTATGTGTTGTCGGGCCGTGCGGTGAGCCTCGTGCCGGGCGGGCTGACGCGAGTCGCTCTGCGGGAAGGCTCGCTGGTCGTCAATTCCTCACAGGGCGGCGGTACCAAGGACACCTGGGTGATGGCGGCCTAGCGCGGCCCGCCAGAACACCTATTCCGACCACACGACCGGAACGATAAATCAGCGATGCTCTGCCGCACCGCCAACGAGCTCTACTGGATGGCACGCCATATCGAGCGCGCCGAGAACACCGCGCGCCTGCTCGACGTGACGTACCGGATGTCGCTGCTGCCGTACGATGCGGTCGAGCCTGGGCTGGCGTGGGCCGAGCCCTGGGCGGTTCCGCTGATCACGTCGGGCCTCGCGACCGCCTTCTACGAGCGCTTTCCGCAGCTTTCGGCTGAAAGCGTGCTGCGCTACATGATCCTGGACGCCGGCAATCCCTCGTCGATCTTCTGCTGCCTCCGCGCCGCGCGCGAATCGGCGCGGGCGGTCCGGGGTGCGATCACCTCCGAGATGTACGAAGACCTCAATTCGGCGTGGCTGGAGATGCGCGGCCAGAACTACGACAACATCCAGGGCAGCGGCGTGTCCGAATTTCTCGGCTGGGTCAAGATGCGCTCGCACCTGTTCCGCGGCGTGACCTTCGGGACGATGCTGCGCGACGAAGGCTATCACTTCATCCGGCTCGGCACGCACATCGAACGAGGCGACAACACCGCGCGCATTCTGGACGTCAAGTACCACACCTTGCTGCCGTCGGTGGCCGAGGTCGGCGGCGCCGTCGACTACTACCAGTGGGGCGCGCTGCTGCGCTCGGTGTCGGGCTTCGAGTCGTATCGCAAGATCTACAGCGATGTCATTACGCCGCGTCGCGTGGCCGAGCTTCTGATATTGCGGCAGGACATGCCCCGTTCGCTGCATTCGTGCATGAATTTCATCAACGAGACCCTGGCCGCTCTTTGCGACGACAGCTCGACCGAAATCAGGCGAGCCAGCGGCGAACTGCACGCCAGGCTTCGCTTTGCGCGCACTGATGACATCATCCGGTTCGGACTGCACGAATACCTGATGGAATTTCTTGATCGAATTTCCGAGCTGGGCGACGAAATCAGCAGCCACTTCCTGGTCCCGACGTTTTAGGACCTGCTCCAGCGGCGACTTCCGGTAGAATCGCCCCACCCGACTGCAGCAGACCGTCTATGACCTATTGCGTTGCCATGTCGCTCGAAGCCGGGATGATTTTCGCCGCGGACTCGCGCACGAACGCCGGCGTCGACCAGATCGGACGCTTTTCCAAGATGCGAGTCTTCTCGCGGGAAGGGAATCGCGTCGTCGTCACGCTGTCGTCCGGGAACCTGTCGATGACGCAGAGCGCGCTGAACATACTGGAGCAGCGCGCGCGCTCCGGCGACAGCCAGCTTCAGCTGTGGAATGCGCCGTCGATGTTCGACATCGCGCGGCTGGTCGGCGACGCCTTGCGGGAGGTCAAGACGCGGGACGGTCCGTATCTCCTGCAGAACAACATCGATTCCCACGCGACGTTCATCGTCGGCGGACAGGTGCGCGACGAGGCGCCGCGGCTGTTCGAGGTCTACAGCGAGGGCAATTTCATCGAGGCCACCACCGACACCTGCTATTTCCAGATCGGCGAGAGCAAGTATGGCAAGCCGGTGATCGACCGCGTCATCACGCGCGCGACCTCGCTGCAGGAAGCGACCAAATGCACGATCGTATCGTTCGACTCGACGATGCGATCGAATATCTCGGTCGGGCTGCCGATCGACCTCGCCGTGTACGAGACCGACACCCTGCGCGTCAAGCTGCAAAAGCGGATCGAGGAGTCCGATCCCTATTTCCAGATGATACACACGCAGTGGGGCGAGGGGCTGCGGCGCGTTTTTGCCGAGTTGCCGAACCCGGAGTGGTCATGAGAGGCGTAGCCGGATGGCGATTCGCGTAGCGCTGCTGCACCGCACGGCGTACTCGTTCGACCGGTTCGTCAATCTGTCGCCGCACGAAGTGCGGCTGCGGCCGGCACCGCACTGCCGGACGCCGATCATCGGCTACTCGCTGCGGGTCGACCCGGCGCGGCATTTTCTCAACTGGCAGCAGGATCCATACGGCAACTGGGTTGCCCGGCTGGTCTTCCCCGAGCGGGCGAACCGGCTGGAGATCGTCGTCGATCTCGTCGCCGACATGACGGTGATCAACCCGTTCGATTTTTTCGTCGAACCCTATGCCGAGCAATTTCCGTTTGCGTATGCGAGCGCGCTCGCCAAGGAGCTGATTCCGTTCCTTGAGGCGGACCCGCCCGAATCGCGCCTGGAAGCCTGGCTCGCCGCGTTTCGCGCCGGCATCAAGCCGGACGAAGCGACGGTGCCGATGCTGGTCCGCCTCAATCAGCAGCTCAAAGACGAGATCCGCTACCTGGTGCGCATGGAGCCGGGCGTGCAGACGCCCGAGCAGACGCTGGCGCAGGCGAGCGGATCGTGCCGCGACAGCGGATGGCTGCTGGTGCAGATCCTGCGCCGGCTGGGGCTCGCTGCGCGCTTCACTTCCGGCTATCTGATCCAGCTCGTCGCCGACGTCAAGGCGCTCGACGGGCCGGCCGGCCCCGAGCGCGATTTCACTGACCTGCACGCGTGGGCGGAGGTCTATCTGCCGGGCGCCGGCTGGATCGGTCTCGATCCGACGTCGGGACTCCTGGCCGGCGAAGGACACATTCCGCTGGCGGCCACCGCCGATCCGGGGAGCGCCGCGCCGGTGGTTGGCTATACCGACCCGTGCCAAAGCGAGCTTCACGTCGCGATGACGGTGACGCGCACGCACGAGGATCCTCGCGTCACGATGCCCTACAGCGAAGTGCAATGGGCAAAGATCGATGCGCTGGGCGAACAGGTCGATCGCGATCTGGCCACGCACGACGTGCGGCTGACGCAGGGAGGCGAGCCGACGTTCGTCTCGATCGACGACATGGAAGGTGCGGAGTGGAACATTGCGGCGCTGGGCGCCAAAAAGCGCGAGCTCGCCGAAGTCCTGCTGCGACGCCTGATGGCGCGCTTCGCCCGCGGCGGATTCGTGCATACGGGCCTGGGCAAATGGTATCCGGGCGAGCCGCTGCCGCGTTGGGCTCTGGCGGTTTACTGGCGCAGCGACGGCACGGCCCTTTGGAGCGATGCGTCGCTGCTTGCCGATACGCGCCATCCGGGTCGCGCCGATCTGTCGGTCGCGCGCGACTTCACCGGCGCGCTTGCGGTCGCGCTGGGACTGCCACCGGAAATGGTACTGACCGCCTACGAGGACGTGCCGCGGCTGCTCGCCAACGAGGCGGCACTGCCGACCAACGCCGATCCACTCCAGGCGGACCTGTCGAATCCGGCCGAGCGCTCGCGCCTCGCCCGACTGCTGCTCTCCGGCCTCGATCGCCCCGCCGGGTTCGTGCTGCCGCTCAAGGCCGTGGCGCCGGACGAGGGCGGCGGCGATGGCGCGGTCTGGGAGACGAGCCCCTGGCCGCTGCGTCGCGAGCGGCTCTATGCGGTCGCGGGCGATTCGCCGCTGGGTCTGCGCCTGCCCTTGTCGTCGTTGCCGAAAGTCCTGCCCGAAGAGGAGGAGATCGAATACGCGGTCGATCCGTTCGCGCCCCGCGCCGTGCTGCCGCCGCGATCGCGGCGGGCGGCGGCGACGGGGCGGGCGCGCGGCGACAAGCCGCGCGAAGTCATCAAGACCGCGCTGACCGTCCAGATACGCGACAGTCATCTGCACGTATTCATGCCGCCGCTCAAGCGCATCGAGGATTATCTCGAGCTGCTCTCGGGCGTGGAGAACACCGCGCGCGCGATTCGCGTGCCGGTCGTCATCGAAGGTTATGTGCCGCCGCGCGACCCTGGGCTGCGCGTGCTCGGCGTCACGCCTGATCCCGGCGTGATCGAGGTCAACGTTCATCCGGCAGCGTCGTGGCAGGAATTGATTGCGACGACCGAAACGCTTTATGACGAGGCGCGCCAGGCGCGCCTGGCGACCGAGAAATTCATGCTCGACGGCCGCCACATGGGCACCGGCGGCGGCAATCACATCACGCTGGGCGGTGCGGCGCCGGCCGACAGCCCGTTGCTGCGACGGCCGGACCTGCTGCAAAGCCTGCTTACCTACTGGCAGAACCATCCGGCGCTGTCCTATCTCTTTTCGGGCATGTTCGTCGGGCCGACCAGTCAGGCGCCGCGTGTCGACGAGGCACGCGACGACCGTCTCTACGAGCTGGAGATTGCGTTTCAGCAGCTCTCGCGCAAGCACGAGTTCAAGAAGGACGAATCGCTCCCCTGGCTGATCGACCGCTCGCTGCGCCATCTGCTGACCGATCTGACCGGGAACACGCACCGCGCCGAGTTCTCGATCGACAAGCTGTACTCGCCCGACACGCCCACCGGCCGCCTGGGACTGCTCGAATTTCGCGCCTTCGAGATGCCGCCGCATGCGCGGATGAGCGCCGTGCAGATGCTGTTGCTGCGTGCGCTGGTGGCGCGCTTCTGGCAGGAGCCTTATCGCGGCGGGCTGATCCGATGGGGAACGGCGCTGCATGACCGCTGGCTGCTGCCGCACTACGTGATGACCGATATGCGCGACGTCGTCGCCGAGCTCAATGCCTTCGGCTACCCGTTCGACGAATCATGGTTGGCGCCGTTTCTCGAATTCCGCTTTCCTCGTTTCGGCATCGTCGACTACGACGGCGTGTCGATCGAGCTGCGTCAGGCGATCGAGCCCTGGCATGTATTGGGTGAAGAGATCAGCGGCACCGGCACCGCACGCTATGTCGACTCGTCGGTCGAGCGCCTGCAGGTCAAAGCGCTCGGCATCACCGCGAGTCGCCACGCGCTGACTTGCAACGGACGCCTGCTACCGCTCACCGCGACCGGTGTACCGCGCGAATTCGTCGCCGGCGTGCGCTTCAAGGCCTGGAGCCCGCCATCGGCATTGCATCCGACGATCGGCGTTCACGCGCCGCTGATCTTCGATCTGGTCGACACCTGGTCGGCGCGCGCGATCGGAGGCTGCACCTATCACGTCACCCATCCGGGCGGGCGGAGCTACGACACCTTTCCGGTCAATGCCAACGAGGCCGAGGCGCGTCGCGTCGCGCGCTTCTGGCCGCACGGCCATACGCCAGGGCCGCTCGACATCGCGCCGGAGGGGCCGAACCCGGCCACGCCGACGTCGCTCGATTTGCGCTGGCAGCCGGGCAGCTAGTGCACGCCGTTCGCACGCGCTTTGCGCCCAGCCCGACCGGGTTTCTGCACCTGGGCAACATCCGCTCCGCGCTGTACCCGTGGGCCTATGCGCGCAAGCACCACGGCGCATTCATACTGCGCATCGAGGACACCGACGCCGAGCGTTCGACGCAGGAAGCGGTGCAGGCGATTCTGGACAGCATGGCGTGGCTCGGCTTCGACTACGACGAGGGTCCGATCTACCAGACGCAGCGGATGGATCGCTATCGCGAAGTGGTCGCCGCCATGCTCGCCGCCGGCACCGCTTATCACTGTTACGCGACGACCGAAGAGCTCGACCAGCTGCGCGCCGCGCAGCTCGCCCGCGGCGAAAAGCCGCGCTACGACCGGCGCTGGCGCCCGGAGCCCGGCAAGACGCTCCCCACGCCTCCGGCCGGCATCCCGCCGGTCGTCCGATTTCGCAATCCGCTCGGCGGCGCCGTCGCCTGGCAGGACGCGGTCAAGGGCCGCATCGAGATCGGCAACGACGAGCTAGATGACCTGATCATCGCGCGCTCCGACGGCGTGCCGACCTACAATTTCTGCGTCGTCGTCGACGATCTGGACATGCGCATCACCCACGTGATTCGCGGCGACGATCACGTCAACAACACGCCGCGGCAGATCAACATGATTCTCGCCCTCGGTGGCGCCGAGCCGGTGTACGCACACTTGCCGACGGTGCTCACGCCTGAAGGCGACAAGCTGTCGAAACGGCACGGCGCGCGCGGCGTGCTGCAGTACCGCGACGACGGCTATCTGCCCGAGGCCGTCGTCAACTACCTGGCGCGCCTGGGCTGGGCGCACGGGGACGCCGAAGTGTTCTCCTGCGACGAGTTCATCGACTGGTTCGACCTGGCGCACCTTTCCTCGGCGCCGGGGCGCTTCGACCCGGACAAGCTGAAATGGGTCAATCACGAGCACATCAAGCGCTTGCCGGCGGACGAGCTCGGCCGGCGGCTGGGCCCGTTTCTCGAACATGCTGGGCTCGACGTCGCAGGCGGCCCGGCGCCTGCGAGCGTCGCCGAGCTTTTTCGCGACCGCATTGCCACCCTGGCGGAAATGGCCGATGCCGCACACTACTTCTACGCAGACCCGACACACGCGATAAACGTCCCGACCAAGTTCGCCGAGGTGATGACCGATCCCGTCAGATCCGCGTTGCCCGAACTGCTGGCCGCGTTCGAGAGCGTCGAGTGGAGTCGTGAGGCGATCGGTGCCACGATAAAGTCGGTCGCTGCAAAGTGCGGCCTGAAAACCTCGCAACTCATGATGGCGGCACGGGCTCTCGTCACCGGCGAACCGCAAACCCCGCCGATCGACGCGGTGCTCGCGCTCCTCGGACGCCAGCACACGATCGACCGCTTGCACCGCGGGCTTGCCGGGTAAGCGTGCGTCGTTTGTGCGCGACGACCGGTTCAGGTAAAATGGAAATTTCCTGAACTTGTCGTCCATGACCAAGTTCGTTTTCGTGACCGGCGGCGTCGTTTCCTCTCTGGGGAAGGGTATCGCCGCCGCGTCGCTGGCCGCGATTCTGACCTCCCGCGGCATCCGCGTCACCAATCTCAAGCTCGATCCGTACATCAACGTCGANNGATCCGGGCACGATGAGCCCGTTCCAGCATGGTGAGGTGTTCGTCACCGAGGACGGCGCCGAGACCGACCTGGACCTCGGCCATTACGAGCGCTTCACCGACGTCAAGATGGGCAAGCGCAACAATTTCACCACCGGCCAGATCTACGAGAGCGTGATCCGCAAGGAGCGCCGCGGCGATTACCTGGGCGGCACCGTGCAGGTGATCC
>PLYT01000034.1 GCA_003153475.1 Betaproteobacteria bacterium
GGTTGCGCAGGGCTAATTCATCTCGCCGCCGTGTCTCGCGTAGTCTGGGGTGAGACCGATCCCGAGCGCTGCCTTCGCACCAACGTACTGGGGACGGCCAATATCGCAGAGTTGGCGGCATCACTGCCAACGAAGCCCTGGGTCATGTTTGCGAGCAGCCGCGAGGTCTACGGCCACCCGCGTAGCCTTCCCGTCGCCGAAAGCCATGCTACGGCTCCCATCAATGTCTACGGGCGATCAAAGCTCTTCGCTGAACACATCCTGAGGTCCCTCCAGCAAGCGGGTCGGCGAGCAGCAGTCGTACGGCTTTCGAGCGTCTACGGCAGCGCCGACGATCACCATGACCGTGTAGTGCCTGCGTTTTGCCGTGCGGCGCTAGCCAACGACCGATTATGCGTCAACGGGTCGAACTGCACTTTTGATTTCACACACGTCGACGACGTCGCGGAAGGAATCTTCCGGATGGCACAGATGCTTTCGTCAGGCGATGCGCTGCCGGAGCCCATTCACCTGGTATCGGGCGTGCCGACGTCGTTGCATGCCTTGGCGACTTTGGTCATCCGATGCGCAATCTCGCGCTCAGCGATCGTCGAGCAGCCGCCGCGGAAGTACGACATGTCGTATTTTGTCGGAGATCCAGCGCGAGCCGAAGCCCTGCTTGGGTGGAAAGTGGTAACAACCCTCGACAAGGGAGTCGCGCGACTGCTGATGGACCTGCGGCCCCGCCACGTGGATCCGAACGCGGCGGCGCTCGCCTCCCTGCCGAACGGTGATTCCGGATAGCCGGTATCGGATTCAAGATCCATCGCGGCGTCGCGATTGCAGCGCGATCTCCACGCCGCGGCGCGCGCTGGCAACGGNNCACAGGAGAACGGATGGAAATACTTGTCGTCGGCGCCGGATTCGCCGGGTCCTGCGCGGCGCTGTTATTGCGCGAAGAGCTGGGGGCCAAGGTCACATTGATCGAGCAATGTGCCGTACCCGGTGGAATGCTTCGCACGCTGTACACCGAAGAAGGTCTGCCGTACGAGTACGGTCCGCGTGTGGTGAGCGTGTTCCGCGGAACCAAGGATATCCTGCCCTTCCTGCGCCGATTTCTCGATCTCCAGGAGCGTCAGATCTACCAGGGGACACGCCTTCGGCCCGAGTTCCCTGTCATTCCATTTCCTGTCGACGCCGAAAGCCTTCGCAAGCTGCCCTGCGGCGAAGCGATCGAGCGGGAACTGGCGGAAATCCGGCGGCGGGGCTCTGCGCCGGGCGAGCGCGATCTTCGCGACTACCTGGAGTCGTCGGTCGGCCCCACCCTTACCGAGCTCGCTTTTGAGGGATTCAATCGGAAGTTCTGGGGTCGCCGCCTCGAGCAAATGCCGGCCGCGTGGGGCAAGCTGCGTCGTCTGGAGCGTATCGCGGCCGTCGGGCAATACCGGCTGCCTAGCGAAGCGCCGCACTACTATCCCACCGGTGGTTTTAACCCGCTGTTCGACAAGATGCTCGAAGGCTTCGACGTTCGGTACGGCGTCACTGTCGAGCGCGTCGACAGGAGCGCGGGCAGGGTAGAGGTAGTGACCAACGCCGGCAAGTTCTCGGCCGACCTTGTCATCACGACCGCACCCATCGACGCGCTACTCGGATGCCGATACGGTCCGCTGGAATGGCGCGGCTATAGGGTCGAGGTCGAAGTCATCGACGAAGGAAGGCACGGATGCCTGGGCGCGGCCCCGGACGGAATCCCCTTCTCGTGGCTCTATACGCCCTGGCCCGAGACAGTGGTCTGCAGGACGACGGACTTCGGCGTCATCCACCATGGAGCGCGAGCAGCCGATCGCGATGGGCCGACGGTCCTGCTCCGGGAAATCGTCGACGACACGGTATCGATGTACCCCGTCTGGTGGGAGGACGCGAAGTTCTACCGGTATCTCGCGGACGCGAGCACGATTCCCGGTGTCATTCCACTCGGCCGTCTTGGTTTGTACAAGTACACGACGACGGACAGCACGTACTCGATGGTTCGCCGCCTTATCGACTCGCTCGAGCGCTACCTGGCCGGCGAGGCGGCGGAGCGCTACGACATTCTGCGCAATGTGAGAGGAGACTGGGGAAACTGAATCAAAGCAGCTCCTCCTCGATCGCGTGCAGCAGGCGACGCGGCGTACTCGCCGCGACAACGCGCGCGCCGGAAAAGAGATTGAACCAGCGTTGATATGCGCCGCACGCGACCTCCCATCCACGACGTGCGTAGACGACGTTTGTCCCGCCGAAGTAGCTGGCGAGATACGAGCTGCCGCCGAGCACCGAAACGAACTTCTCGCAGCCCGCGAACAGTCTGAGCTGCAGCTCGTTGAAGCCGAACTCGGGGTGGCGGGCATGCAGATCCTGGATCGTCAGGACATCGGGATAAGCGTGTCTGATCGCGTCGATGTCACCGCTCTCGCGAATTTTCTGGTGGTCGTTCACGATGTCCGATG
Organism: Betaproteobacteria bacterium; assembly: GCA_003153475.1. Classification (GTDB taxonomy): domain Bacteria; phylum Pseudomonadota; class Gammaproteobacteria; order Burkholderiales; family Casimicrobiaceae; genus PALSA-1003. Next base: position 2,466 of record PLYT01000034.1, read on the forward strand.
CACGCGGCCGGTTATAGATCACCTGGTAGCGCTCGCGCAGCTTCCCAATCACGGCAAGAAGCAGTTCGGTATCCATGAAATTCGTCGGGGCGCGGTGCCATAGATATTGCTCGTCGGTCGCCTTGTTGCAGACGATGCAAGTGGCTTTCGACCACAGAAAGCGATCATCGCGATATATTTGCTTGTATGGCGGAGGCAGCCACTTGCCGGTGTCGAGCGTTGCAGGGAACGCCTTACGATCGTAACGCAGCCGTCCACCAGCGCCGATCGGGTATTCGGTAATCGGCACATAGCTTCGCTCTACTGGCCGCTCCTCGTGGTGTGGGGAGAAATAATACAGGCAGCGCGTGTCCCGGCATGAAACGGTGAACTCAAGCTGCCCTTGGCGGTGCAACCAATACGCATAGGGGACGACAGCGAGAAGCTCGAAGGCGAACTCACCGAAATACTGAGTCCCATGCATGAGAAGCTCGCGGCACCCTGACCGCATCTCGCCGGCCAGGAGCGCCGCGAGCGCGAAGTCCTTGGCTGAAAAGCAGCCGATTGCCTCGACCCCGTTTTCGCGTACGCGGCGCAGTAACTCGGGCGCCGCGAGCAGCGCCCCGGTTCGCGCACCGCCGGTGCGCAGGCATGCGCGCAGCAGCTTCCACCGCACGCCCCGGGGCAGGCGAAGCCAACCGACGGACGCACCCGGTGCGTCGCGCATGAGCATCCGTACGTCGGCGCACCGATGGGCAAGGTCCCACACCTGCATCTCATCGGCACGGATTCCGATCGTTGCAGGCTCGCACCGCCGGGACGCTTGCGCAAACCTCTCGACCACAAGGGTCTTCACCGCTCTTCCCGCTCGCCCTTCGTCCGGTGCTGCGAGGCCGGGGCGGGTGCGCCGGCCTCGGGAACGCTGCGCAGCTGTCGCGCAAGAATTCTCGCCTTCCGCGGCGCGACGAGGCTGCGCCATGGCTCAAGCACGAGGCGGAGGACGGCGCCGAGCCTGCTGGCGGGCGAGGCGCCGATCGCAGTCGGTGGAGCGAGCAGCCGGCGCACGAGCCCGCGAACTACCGTGCGAGGATCCGGGCTCGTATTGAAGTGAATCAGGTGGATGCGCCGCGCCACAAAATGCGAACGTTCGCGATGCGGTCGGGCGAAATAACCGATCCGCGCGCGTTCGAAGACATCGAGCAGAGGATCGATCGTCGCGTCGAACGAATAGTCCGCACGTGCCCGTAACGCGTTGCCGCGCCTTTCCCGCGTCCGGATCTCGTGGTCGAGACGAATGCGCAGACCGTCGTAGTCCGGGCCCACAAGATCGATGTTGGCGCCAAGCCGCGCGAGTTGGTCATAACGATAATATCCGGGCCGCCAATCAGTGATCACTGGCAGGCCGGCGAGGACATAGGTGGCGATCCGATTCGGAATCGCCGCGCGGTCGTCGAGCGGCTCCCACGGCAGCGGACTGCCGACGTATGACCAACCGGCGTCGTATCTGGAGAACTCGCGCATCCAGCCGGCTTTCGCGCGGCGGATCTCCTCCCAGCTCGCGCCGTCGGCCTGGAGCGAGGGATGGACGTGGAGGAACCGGCGCAGGAGCGAGCGCTCCCGGCGTGCGCTGCCCAACGACAGGTCGCGCGAGATCATCCGGTACACATCGTCGACATTGTTTCCGTACGTATGCACGTGAATGCCGCGCCGGGCCGCGGCCAGATAATCGATGCCGAACGGGCGCCCGATGCACACCGTATGAACCTCACCCGAATGTCGGGGCACCTGCTCCGAAAAATCATCGTTCATGAACTCGAGCTTGGGTCGATCGCTGTCGAGGAACTCGACGACGCCGCTGTGCTCGAATGCGTCGACTCCACACCCTCCCTGCGCGACCGCCGCCGTCCAGTACGCGCGCTTCTCGCGGTTGCAGAAGATATGCGCGTCGAGAGCTCGCGTGACGACGGGGTCGATATGCTGCACGTCAAAGCCCCAGTGCCGCACGATCGGCACGTCGAACGTACCACGTTCGCGTTCGACGAGCAGCGTACGCAACAGTGTCCATACGTCATGATCGACGCCTGCAGCCGGCGGACCCCACAGCCGTCGGTGGTACACTTGGAACAGGCTATAGATGCAGTCGATCCGCTGGTCGCGGATTGCGGTCGCGGCGTCTGCGAGCGCGACCGGCGATATGCAGTCGGCGGTCGCCGCGTACGGCCCTTGATCCCATGCCATGCTGCGCGACCAGAGGCCCCAGAGGCGGTGGCCTCGTTCACGCAAGCTCCGCAATCGCTCCGGGTGCCACGAAAGCGCGCCGACAAGCAGGATCCTCATCGTATTGGAGGACTGCTGGCGATCTCAAAGTCGGAGCAGCCTCGAGTGTCGTCGCGCGACGTTGTCGGCCGCTCGCGACGGCCGGATGAATGTGTCGATGAAAGCCGGGAATCCAACGTGCAAAGCGTATCATTTTCCCGACGGGAGCGGCCCACGACACCCTCGACGATTGTCGACACGAACGTGGCATCACGCTCGTCGGCGGCGCCTCGTGATCTGGTATTCCCGCGGCGGCGGCGGTACAGTGCGGTTCTGCATGCCGCGTGCCATGGAGGGCGCAGGTGTCATCTGGCGTCACCACCCTTTTGTTCACCGACATCGAGGGAAGCACTGTCCTGTGGGAACAGGAGAGTGAGAAGATGTCGCTCGCGCTCGCCGAACACGACCGACTGTCGCGCGCAGCGGTCGAGGCTCATCGCGGCATCGTCGTCAAGATGACCGGCGACGGGATGTATGCCGCTTTCGGCGACCCGCTCGATGCGCTCAGCGCCGCCCTGATGCTGCAGCAGTCGCTCGCGACGCCCGCGAACGGGATAACGTTCCGCGTCCGCTACGGCCTGCATCTCGGCATCGTCGAGCGGCGCAACGACGATCTGTTCGGCAGTCCGGTCAACCGTGCCGCCAGGATCATGAAGGCTGCGCACGGCGGACAGATCCTGCTTTCCCAGAGCGTCGCCGACGGCGTCCGCGACAGACTCCCGGCCGCGGTTTCGCTGCGCGATCTCGGTGGCGTACGGCTGCGCGACCTAGCGACGCCAGAGCAGGTCTACCAACTCGTTCACCCACAGCTCCGGCAGGACTTTCCGGCGCTGCGCTCGCTCGCCGCGACGCCGAACAACCTGCCGCAGCAGGTTACGTCGTTCATCGGTCGCGAGCGCGAGCTCGCCGACGGCAAGAGGCTGCTCGAGAGCACGCGCCTGCTGACGCTGCTGGGCATGGGCGGACTGGGCAAGACGCGCCTGTCGCTGCAGATAGGCGCCGACGTGCTCGAGAAGTACCCGGACGGTGTCTGGTTCGTCGACCTCGCTCCGATCCATGACCCATCGCTGGTCGTCAACGAGACCGCGCAGGTCCTCGGCGTGCACGAGGAGGCGGGCAAGCCGTTGCTGCAAACGCTCGGCGCCTTTGTCAAGGACCGCAAGTTGCTTTTCGTTCTCGACAACTGCGAGCATCTGGTCGGCGCGTGCGCAAGCGTGGCCGAAGCGCTGCTACGCACCGCGCCCGACGTCCGCATACTGGCCACCAGCCGCGAAGCTCTGCATATTCGGGGCGAGCAAACCTATCCTGTCCTGCCGCTGGCGGTCCCGGATCCGAAAGCCGGCGTCGAAGCGCTGCTTCGCTCGGACGCTGTGCAGCTGTTCGTCGAGCGCGCGCGGCTGCAGAAGCCGGGCTTCATGCTCACCGAGCGCGACGCGCCGGCTGTAGCCGAGCTTTGCGCCCGCCTCGACGGCATTCCGCTCGCACTGGAGCTGGCCGCGGCGCGCATGCGATCGCTGTCGATCACCGATATCAATGCGCGTCTGCACGATCGCTTCAAGCTGCTGACGGGCGGCAGTCGTGTCGCGCTCGAGCGGCAGCAGACGCTGCGCGCGCTGGTGAGCTGGTCGTACGACCTGCTGCGGGAAACTGAACAGATGCTGTTGGACCGCCTCAGTGTATTTGCCGGCGGTTTCGACCTTGCCGCAGCGGAGGCCGTTTGCAGCGCGGAGCCGATCGCGTCCGAAGACGTCATCGACCTCTTGACGTCGCTGGTCGACAAGTCGCTGGTGATGGTCGACCAGGGCGACGGCTCGTCGCGCTATGGCCTGCTGGAGACGATACGCGAGTTCGCGCGCGAGCATCTGACCAGGCGATACGATCTCCAGAAGACGATCCGCGAGATGTCGCAGGAGCACCTGATCGACCGCGACGACGTTGCCGCGACCGCGGCACGGCACTGCGACTATTACCTCGGCATCGCCAAGGCGGCAAAAAGGGAGCTGGAAGGACCTGAGCAGGCGGAATGGACGCGGCGCATGGAGGTCGAGCTCGACAACGTGCGTGCCGCCATCGCGTTGGCTCTTGCGCAAGGCGTCGACCCGGTGCTGGCGGTCAAATTCGAAGTTGCCTTGATGCGCTTCAGGATACTCCGAGGCTACTCCACCGAAGCCCGCAACAACGTGCGCAAAGCGCTTTTGCTTCCTGGGATCCGGGAGGCGAATGCCGCCCACGGTCACGCGCTCTATGTGGGCGGCGTTCTGGCGACCAATCAAGGCGACTACGTGGAAGCGACGAAGATGCTCACCGAGTGCCTCGCGATTCGACGCGGCCTGGAGACCCCGCGCGAAACTGCCGCGACCTTGTCGGCGCTCGCAACGCTGCATCTGCAGCAGGGCGAGACAGCGAAGGCGCGCGACTGCGTAGTGGAAGCCATCGGCATCTTTCGCGACATCGGAGAACGGGTAGGAGAGGCGGTAGGGCTGCTCAACCTCGGTGAGATTTCCTTGCGTCAGGGCGATGCCGTCGATGCCGAGGACCTCTTCGAACAATGTCTGGTGCTCGCTCGGAGCGTCAGACACCAGGAGTTGGAGAGCGAATGCGAGCGCAATCTGGGAGAGCTCGCGCTGACCGCAGGCAGCTTCCAGGCTGCGCACGCTCGATTCACGCGCTCGCTCGAGGTGTGTCGGGACGCGGAAGACAAGCGGGGCGCAGCAATTTCGCTGTGGCGGTTGGGAAAGACCGACGCGGCATGCGGCGATGAAGCGTCCGCCCGGGAGAGGCTTTCGGGGGCACTACGCGCTCTCCAGGCGTTCGAAATGAACGCGGAAGCGCTCGATTGCCTGGAAGAGTATATAAAGCTGTTGCAGCTTGCCGGTCAAATTGAAAACGCCGTACGGGCCTACGCGGCTAGCAACACCGTCCGCGAGACACTCGCCCTGCCGCGGTCGCCCCGCCGGGAGGCTGAACTGCTAAGGCAACTGCAGGCGGCGCGCGCAGTCTTGGGTGAGCCAGCCTTCGACATCGCGTGGAAGACCGGGCGGGGATGGTCGCTGCCCGAGGCTATCGACCAGGCGCTGCGGAGCGCCGCCGTCGCACCCGTAGCCGCCTGACGGCTGCCCACTAGGGGTAGTAGACGTGATCGCCGCGATCGTCGGGAATTCTTACAGCCGCGTCGCGCCCGTGATAGGTCTTGGAAAAAATCTTCACAAGAATCCGATGCTTATGACGATAAACTCTCCTTGGTGCGGCTATTGCTTGCTCCGAGACGCTGAAGGAATTCGGTCTAGCTCCGCATGGCTAGACCCGGCGTATTTCACCCTCGGAGCACGACACGATGCACAAGATCTTTCGTAGAGCGCTTTTCCGCACGCTTGTCGCGGCGGCATTCGCAGCGCTGGGCACCACGGCTCAGGCGGGGTGGGTTTCGGGCAATTTCGACCCGCCGGCGCCGGATCTTAGCGGCACGTTCACGTTCGAGCTCAACGGAAGCAGTTGTTTCGACGAGGACGGCAGCAAATCGGTCAACAGCGATAGCAACAATTGCGAAGTCTCGCTGACGCATCTCACGGTTCTTTACCAGTTCCCTCTCACACCGGCGCCGGGGGTTATTCCCGATTCCGCCGATATAACGGGAATCTACGTACTGGACGGGCAACTCGCAGGAGTCGACAGCAACCTGATCGGTCCCCTCACCGGCCCCGCCGGGGATTACGCAGGACCCTGGTGGATTCAATTCGCCTCGTTCGGGATTGACCCGGTCTATCTTTATGATTGTTCAGCAGAACCCGAGAGCTGCTTAGTCGCCACGGCGAACAACGTGACATTCTTTACGTCAGACGCGAATGGCAATCCCATTCCGGAACCCGGCTCACTCCTTCTGATCGGCGCCGCGCTTGGCGCAGGATGGCTCGCACGCCGCAGGGGCGCTGGCTGACCGGAGTCCTTGAGCTACCGCCTTCGCCCGCGGGCGAAGGCGGCGGTGCGATGTTGCGCCACACACGATGGCGGTAAGGGGCCTGCGGTCGAATCAAGCCTCAAGCCGCCGGATCAGCGCATCGATGATGTCGTCGCGGTCCGTGGAGCGGAGCCGATGCTGGCGCAGCACGCCGACGAGCGCGTCCCGGTCTATCGCCCCGTAATCGGCACGAATGAAGATCCCCGCGATCGCCCTCTGGACGCTCAGCGACCGGGCACGCGGGAACAGCCGCATCATTTCATCCAGGCTTTCGCGATCGGACACATACTGGCCGGCGAGCGTATTGAGGGCGCGAACCTGCGCCTCGGAATCCGCCATGTCCGCGATGCGCGTAGCGATCGCGCGAAGCTCTTCGACATTGCCGATCGGTCGGTGCTGCAAGTAAACCTGCGCGATCTGGACCTCGTCGCCGTTGGCGCCGGTCAGCGCCTGCAAAACGCGGGCACGGCCGTCGACGCTCCCCAGACATGCCAGGATCGCAGCCTCCGGCACCCTATCCGCCTCACCCGGCGACAGATTGACCCGGCGAAGCTCCGGATCCAGCGCGTGATCCCGATTCAGTAAGCAGACAAGCTCGACCTCGGCGGAGCCTATCTTGCCCGCTGCCAGCAAATCACCGGCCAGATGCATGAGCTCGTCTCGCTCGTCTTCGGCCGACAGCCAGCCCAAGCCGTGTGCCAGCTTGATCATGCGGGCCCGAAGCGGCGGTTCGTCCGCGTCGCGGGCAAATGCGAGAAAGCGCTCCCGCGCCGGCAGATCGTTCGCGAGCTCATCGAGCGCACGGATGAAGGCCGGATCCTGTCGCTCGCTTTCGGTCAACGAGGCGGCAAAGGTTTCGATGCGGTCGAGAAACATGCGCACTTCGCTCATGTCGCGACCCAGGATCCGATGAATGAAGCCGAGCGTCTGCGCGGGTGAAAGCCGATCGTCGACGAACTGGCAGACCTCCTGCCGATAGCCTGCGCGCGGGTCCGAAGCGCGCATGCCAGCGGCGGCGGTCATCGCGTTGGCGGAAAATTGGCCGAGGAGCCTCGCGCTGGGCTGGCCGCGGCCGACTTCAACGCTAGAGGCGGCGTGAAAATAGCGACGCAACGTGCTGGCTGCAGCCGCTCCGACCGGGGCGACCGAGGAAAACCCGTAGATCACCGGGACGTTGACGAAAATGCGGCGCATGCCATCCCGGTTGCTTTCGCTGTGACGCTCGTTCAATGCGCGAGACACGCGCTCGGCATCGGCTTTCGAGCGCCCACCGCGAATCAGGCTGCGAGCGATTTCCGCCGAGGCACTTACGCCGGCTTCGGGGTTCAAGGTATTGCAGCCGAACAGATAGACTTCCTTCAGCTGCGAGAACAAGCCCGGACAGGAATTGCTGCACGAGGCGCGCTCCATTTCGGCAACTGGCAGGAATTCATGCGCATCCAGATGTTCGGAAAAAAATTCGGTGCCATTGAAGTGGCCGGAGATGATCAGAACATCGCAGCGAACCCGCTGCCGGCAAGCCGACGCCAGCCAGTCCGGACGACCCCGTTCCACCAGCTCGACGAACTGGTATTTGTCGGCCGGCAGATAGCGCCGAAACGTTTCCTTTTCGTCCGCCGAATTGACGGTGATCGTACAGACGGTGCTTTTGGCCGCGCGCGCCTCGGGGAAGCCCCAGACGGCGGTCAGCGCGACGAGTAATACAACGATTATGGCGGCCATCGTATGTCCTACGTCGGGACATTGCGGGCCACGACGATGCGGGAGAACATTTCAGAAGTCAGCGGATGCATTCTCCGCGGCGTGACGGAACGCGGCTTTAGCGCAGTCCCTTTGACGATTGACATGTTCACCGCAAATGCCTGCCGGTTCTGTGCGTTGCCCCACGTACATGGGTCGCGCGGTATGCAAAGGCCGACGTTCGGCGGCCCATTCGATGCAATTCCGATACCAACAGAACGGTATCGAAAATGCGCCGCCGAAAATATCGGAGTCGCGCTGAAGCGTGTGTAGGACGAAGAGAAGCGCGGGATCAGACGCGCAATGACGCGGGACCGTGACAGGTCGCGCTATTTGAAACCGGCGCCGCGGACGGCGCGAGCCTGCGGCGTGGGCGAGACTTAAGCCTGGAGGCGGCGGATCAGGACGTCGATCAGGTCCTCGCCGTCGGGAGACTTGAGCCGATGCTCGCGCAGCATGCGCGCCAGCTCCTGCCGGGGAAGCGCACGATAGTCGGAGCGGATGAAGACGCCGGCAATCGCCCGCTGGACGTCGACCGATCTGGCGCGCGGGAACAGGCGCGTAAGCTCCTCCAGGCTTTCGCGATCGGCAAGGTAGTAATGCGCGAGCGTATCGAGAGCGCGGATCTGCGCATCCGATTCGTTCATGCGCACGATGCGCCCGGCCACTTCACGGAGCTCGGTCACGTCGGCGATCGGACGGTGATTCAGGTAAACCCGGGCGATCTCGACATCGGCGTCGTCGCGGGAAGTCAGCGCCCGCAAGACGCGCTCGCGGCCGGCCACGCTGCCCAGGCAGGCCAGCAGCGCCGCATCGGGGACACTTTGGTCCTGGAGCGGCGACGCCTTGATCCGTTGAAGCTCGTCGTCCAGGCTTCGATCCCTGTTCAGCGAACAGACCAGGTCCACCTCGGCCGATCCGATCGCGTTCCCCGCCAGGAGATCGCTCACCATCCGCGCGATTTCGGTTTTTTCGCTCTGCGGCGAAAGCCAGTTCAGGATGCGCGCGACGTGCACCATGCGGCTTCGCACCTGCGGGCGATCGACGTCGCGGGCAAAGGCCAGATACCGATCCCGCGCGCCCTGGTCCCGAGCGATCGCGTCGAGTTCGCGGATGAACGCCGGCGCCTGGCGTTCCTCCTCGGTCAGCGATGCGTCGAACGCCTCGATACGCTCGAAGAACATGCGCACCTCGGCCATGTCGCGGCTGAGTATCTGATGGATGAAGGCGAGTTTTTGCGCCGGCGAGCGCGCTTCATCGAAGAACTGGCAGACCTCGCGGCGATCGTCGGCACGAGCATCGGCGTCGCCCAGTCCGGCCGTGGCGGTCATCGAGCTGCCGGCGAACTGGCCGAGCAAGCTCGCGCTGGTGCGTCCGCTTCCGAATTCGGCGGCGGACGATTGAAGGTAGCGCCCCAGCACAGGCGCTGCCGCCGCGCCGAGCGGCGCCATCGCCGAAAAGCCGTAGATTACCGGGACGTTGGCAAACACACGGCGCATGCCGTCGCGATTGCTCTCGCTGTGGCGCTCGTTCAACGCACGAGAAATGCGCTCGGCGTCGCCTCGCGACTGCCCGGAACGCATAAGAGTGCGCGCGACTTCTGCGGCGGTGCTCTCCGGCGTGGCCGCGTTCAGCGTGTTGCAGCCGAAGAGGTACACCTCCTTGAGCTGCGAGAACAGGCCGGAGCACGAGGCACTGCAGGACGCGCGCTCCAGCTCCGCGACCGGCAGCGATTCACGCGCGTCCAGGCGATCGGAATAGAATTCGGTTCCGCCGTCGAAATGACCGGAGACGACCAGAACGTCGCAGCGCAGTTTTTGCCGGCAAGCCGACGCCAGCCAGTCCGGGCGCCCCCTCTCGACCAGCTCGACAAACTGAAATTTGTCGTCGGGAAGACTTCGACGCAGCATCGCCTTTTCGTCGGGCGAGTTGACGGTGACCGTGCATACGGTGCTCTTGTCCGCGTCAGCGTCGATCACCCACTGCGTCGCCAGCAAGGCGGCAAGACAAGCAAGGGTTCTGCGGGTGGTCATTGATCGGAGCGCTCGCTTGGATCTTCCGGCGGCCGACAGTATTTCATGGCGCGACTGCCCCGAACAGGCTTTTCGTCCGCCCGTTCCGCTCTTCTGGCGGGCGGCATCGCTGTGTCTTGTCTTCGCTGTGGCGCGGGAAGACCGGTCGGTCTCGGCTCTTGCAAGACGCCCGTCAGCGCGCCGTCGATGCGGCCTTGAGGCCGCGAAGCTCCGTCGAAATCGAGCTCGTCCCATCGACGACCAGGACGTGGCCTTCCTGGATCGTCACCTGCAAGCGCATCGAGCGACCGGCCAGGAGCGCCAGCGCGCGGCTCGCGTCGAGGGGAAGCTCGATGACCGTGAGCCGATCCTGACGCTCCAACTTTGCACGCGCGCCCTGCCACCACAAATCCACCGCGCGGCCGCCGTAGGCCAGGACATCGACCGAGCTCGCGCGACCACAAGCCTTGCGCACGTCGCGCTCATCCGGTAATCCGACGTCGATCCACCGCTCGATCGCGCCGGTCAGGTCCCGTTGCCACAGGTCGGGCTCGCCCTCGGCGCTTAAGCCGCGACCGAATTCCAGCGCGTCATCCGCGTGCAAGGCGAAGGCGAGCAAGCGCACCATCATGCGCTCGTCGGTCTCGGACGGGTGCCGCGCGACTCTCAACGAGTGATCGCGGTAGTAACCGCGGTCGACGTCGGCGATCGAAAGCTCGACTTTAAAGATCGTGGATTTGAGTGCCATAAGGTCCCCGGGCGCGCCAACGCCGCTGTTGGCGCTAACGACGATTATCCGCGCGGCGACATGCGGGAATGCTGGGGTGGCTGGGACTCGAACCCACGACAACCGGAATCACAATCCGTACCAGTGGACTGTCGCGTGGGCGAAAATTGCCTGGGAGCGGTCAGCTCGCAACTGCGGACGCCATTCCGTCGAGGAGGTTGAGTGCTGTCGCCGCGACACTAATGAGGCGGCGCGACGGAGCCGGCGTAGAACACATCGCACTTCCCGCCGAAAAGCCGCTTGGCTTGCCTGAGCAGGCGGAGCACCGGCCCGGCAGCCGATGTGAGGACGTTCGGCTTTTCCACTTCCGGTCTGTCGAATGGACCGCGAATCTTCTGCTGCGCCTTGGCGCATCCCTGTGCGTCGATCAGCGCTACCGTCACTTCCTTGAAACGCCCACTGACGAAATCCAACCTTCCCTTCAGAGCGAGCCGATTCTCCCTCGTCGCCATGGCCACATCTTGAGCCTGCGCCACGCCACGCTCGATGTGCCACTCGGAGACGAGCGTCCGAATCTGGCTGCTGCCGCCCGAACTCTGAAAGATGCTCGCAAAATTGAATCCCTTCGTGACCGCCAGACCGAGCGGGCCGGCGAAGAACAGAGCACCCACATCGACCAGATTGAAGTTCTGGCTGGACTCATAGCGCGCGAGCTCCTTGTCGATGTCGCCGATTTCGAGTGTGAGATCGTGGCCGCGAAGGGAAGCCTCCCCCGCGGCCGACCGCACTATCTCATCCCTTGTGACTCCTTTCATCGAGAGGTTTGCGGAGAAGTCCATCGGCCCATCCCCTACATTCCTTGGCGACCAGGTCCTGACGGACTCCGCAAGGCGGAACTTGGACAACGAGAAGTGGACATGGTACTCGGGGACGGGGCCGGAAAAATCGGCGTGGATATTAGCTGACCCCAGTCCGCCGAAGACATGCATCGTGACCGGGTTGAGATCGAAAACTCCCTCCTTCTCGTCGATCGAAGATTTCACATCGGACATGACGAGATCGCGCGTACGGATGCTCGCGCAGGCGAGCGCCGCCGTGAACGAAAGGCTCTTCGAGGGCGTCGCGCTCTTCTGCGCTGAGCGCTGCAAGTGGCTCACGTCCAGATCGCAGGCGTTCGCCTCGAAGCCCTCACCGGATTGTTGATCCTTGTAGAGAAGAGTCGCGTCCGACAGCGATACTTTCGTTGTATCCGCGAACGCAACTGTTCCTTTGAGATTCGTCTGCGTTTCGAAGTTGAACTTTCCGTCGCGCTGCCGCTCGATCGTCATTCTGACGTGCTTCAGCTCGACGCTGTCCATCCGGACTTCGCTGTGCAGCAGCGGAAAGAGTTTGATCCCAAGATTGGCTTCCGTTGCCGACGCGACCTCAGAGCCATGGTTGCGGATCTGCACATTTTCCATCGTAATGTGGAAGCTCGGAAAGAAGCCAATGCTCATTCGGCCACCGACGCTGACTTCCATTCCGAGAGCGTTGGAGGCCAGATTCTGCATTTGGCCCTTGGCATTCACCCCAAGAACCAGAAGCACTACCACGCCGACGAGCACAAGAACCCCGACTACTCCGCCGACGGCGAAGAGGATCGGCTTCCGAGAGTTTGACATTCCGCCGCGTTCTTCGACTCAAAAGAAAGCGGATCAAGCCCGGTTTGTGCGATCAAATCAAAGCTAGGACAGCAGAGGGACCTTATCTTTTCTTTTTGAGAAGCTGATCCAGGCTCTCAACACCTTCGCGTTTGAGTACCGTACCTAGTTGCGCGTTACCTCGATACCCCTTTGCGAAATTCGGTCCATATTCCTTTCGCAAAGTGTCGACCTTCGTATCGCTACGCTTCTTTCGAATCTCACCGTCCTGGTCCCGCTGGCGGTCATCAAGACCTTTCGGAAAGTGTTTTGGCCGCATGACGCATTCCTCCCTAGTCCATTGCCTGCTGACCGATAGCTTCCGCGGTCGGCCCTGTGCGCGTTGGAATTATGTGTGCGCGAGCGTACGCAAAGATTGACCTAAATCAAAGGCCGCGCCAATGACCTGGGTATACTCAAATCGAAGGAATTTTCCGCGCGCGGATCAGGAACAGTCCGGTGGGAAGAGTCAATAGCCCGGTGGGGAACGCAGTCAATGAGGCAACTGGGCCAGCGCCCGTCGCTCTGGCATCGGTGGGGTAAAGAACAAAGGAGCAAGTCATGAGTCTTGGCACCATTCTGCTGATTGTTCTGATCCTGATACTGATCGGCGTCATACCGGTATGGCCGCACGCTCGCAGCTGGGGCTACGCCCCCAGTGGAATCGTCGGTGTCATTCTGGTAATCGTGATCATCCTGTTCTTGCTGGGGCGCCTGTAATCGCCCCGGCTATCAAATCAAAGGAAAAAGCATGACCAACATCACTCGCAAATTGGCAACCCTAGCAGGCGTGCTGCTCATGGCGACGACGCTGGGCTGCGCCTCAACACGTACACACGAAGGCACCGGTGAATACGTCGACGACACGGTCATCACTACCAAGGTCAAAGCCGCGATCCTCGACGAGCCGACGCTCAAATCGGCCGAGATCAACGTCGAGACGTTCAAGGGCGTGGTTCAGCTGAGCGGCTTTGTGAGTTCGCAGGCCGCGGAGAGCAAGGCGGTTGAGGTCGCGCGCACCGTTGGCGGCGTCAAGTCCGTCAAGAATGATATGCAGCTCAAGTGACAGATTAGCCACCCTCCAGCATGCCGGGAGTCAGTGCACCGTGCCGGCCGCCGGCGGGGGGCTTTGTGCGAGCCGGAGCGCTAACCGATGCTGGTTCGCAGAGCAGACGTTTCAACCAACCGTTAAGGAAATGATCATGGCCATCACTCCAAACAAGGACCAAGTTAAAGGCGAACTGAAAGACCTCGGCGGCAAGATCCAGGAAGAAGCCGGGAAGCTGGTGCAGAGCAAGGAGCAGCAGGCTAAGGGCGTGCAAAAGCAGGTCGAAGGCAAGTTGCAGAAGGGCGTTGGCGATCTGAAAAAAGCTGTCACAGACGCCGTCACAAAAGCATAAAGGTCTCAACGGCGCCCCTCGCGCGTCGGGAAGGCGAACCAGTGCGATGCCGCGTAAAACGCGGTGTCGCACCTCGTTCCACGACTCGTTGCGCATCTTAGGTGGGCCGCGGGCGGAAGTACTCAGGGCAACTGGCAAAGATGCCGCGCAGGCTGCGCGGTTCGATAAGGCCAACGACAACTTTGAAAGCGAGAACCAAAATGGCGATCAGAACTGCAAAGCGGCGCGCACCGCGCACGATCACGGTGAAAGCCAACAAGTCACGAGCTTCAGCGCGCAAAATGCGGTCGGCGAAACCGGCGCCCATAGTCGTTCCAGCATCCCTGGGTCGAGCGGGTAACGCTGTCAGAGATGGAATCGTCAACAGCCTAACAACGCTGACCAGGATCGAGGGAGAGATCGTCGTCCTCGTCAGGTCCGCCGTTTCAGGCACCCTCGGTACCGCGGGAACGGTCGCCGACGAGTTGGTGGTCGTGGTACGGGATGTGGTCGCCGGCGCGGTACAGGCGACCGAGCAGGTCGGGACCGGCTTGATCGCGAGCGCCAAGAGCATTGCCAAGGGCGTCGTGCTGGGAGTGCACGAGGTGGGCGGCGATATGGCCACTGCGGCAGCCGAAACGGTCAAGACGATTATCAGGCATGCGGCGGCGGTCGGTGCAGATGTCAGCTCGGTGGCGAGAGGCGCCGTCGACGGCATCGTGGAGGCTACGGCCGAGACGGGTGGAAATGTGGGTCGCGTTGCAACGGCTGCGGTTAGGGGCGCGATTAAGGCGGCGGGCGAGGTCGGCACTGACACCGCCCGAACAGTAGCGGACGTTCTGGCCGGCGCCGTGCGCGGCGTCAAGGGGGTGCGCGGCGCGACGGCCCGCAAGGCGGCCAAGGCACCAGGGAAGAAGGCGGCGAAGAAACCGGCGAAGAAGCCGGCAAAGAAATCGGCGAAGAAAGCGACGAGAAGGGCGTTGAAGAGATAGAAGGCCGATGGGAACGGTCTCACGGAAGGCCAGCTAGCTTTGGTATCCGCCCACGAGTTACGTGGCGTGACGTTAACGGGCTATATCCTTCGTGCGGTGAAACAGGGCCGGAGAATACCAATTGCGGCAGCAAGACGCGGACTGACGTTCATGTCTGGATGTACTCGGGTACCGCTGTCGGCCAGTACCTTCAATGGTTTCGTCTCGCTGGTCACGCGACGGCTCCGAACAGCGCCCCGACACCTGCCGTGAGCCCCATCGCAAGGGCGCCCCAGAACGTGACGCGCATGGCGCCCGTGATCACGCTGGCGCCACCCACGCGCGCAGCGAGCCCACCCAGGATCGCAAGGAACACCAGCGAGATTCCGCAGACGACGGGAATCAGGCTCGACGCCGAGAGTACGGCAGCAGCCAACAACGGCATGGCTGCCCCAACGGCAAAGCTGGCCGCGGAGGTAAGCGCAGCCTGAATCGGTCGCGCCCTGAGCGTCTCGGAGATGCCGAGCTCATCGCGGGAATGCGCGCCCAGCGCGTCGTGGGCCATGAGTTGGTCGGCGACCTGCTGTGCGAGCGCGGGATCAAGGCCACGGCCAACGTAGATTGCCGCCAGTTCTTTGTGTTCGCCGCTGTTGTCTGTTCGAAGCTCCGCGCGTTCGAGGGCGAGGTCTGCTTGTTCTGTATCTTTCTGCGAATGCACTGACACGTACTCACCCGCGGCCATCGACATCGTTCCCGCGACCAGGCCCGCCACACCTGCGACCAATACGCCGCTCCGGCTGCCATTCGCGGCGGCGACACCTAACACGAGACTTGCGGTTGACAGGATGCCGTCATTAGCGCCCAGCACCGCCGCGCGCAGCCATCCGGTACGTCCCGTGCGGTGTCGTTCGATCTGGCGGACCGGCATGATTGGCTTCTCCCGCTTCTATCATTAAGACGGCCGGCCGAGTCCGAGGAGTTGGCTCGTGATCTTCCATACGATCCGCAATCTCACCATGGAGCGAGTAGGCGCCCGCGATTGGCGCGTGAACAGGCGGGCCGCCAAAGTTCTTGCCAGTGTCGAAGCCGTCAGCGCTTCTGATAGAAGCCCGCTCCGATCAATACGAT
>PLYT01000085.1 GCA_003153475.1 Betaproteobacteria bacterium
CCGGCGGCGCGGGGGTTTGCGCTTGTGCGGTGCCTGCGCATACTGCGGCAGCCAGCACGGCGAGTGACGCGAAATGCATTTTGAAAGACATGATTGCTCCCTTTACGCCGCGCGCTGTTGGGTTGACGAATCCGCTCCGTCTGAAGGAATCGATGAAGTCCCGCCGTCGGAGTCCGTGCGCCACGTGCCCGAAGCAGAGAGCAGCGAAGGCGACTTCTGATCGGTCTGCGTTTCGCTGCGCTCGCCTGCCTCGGGACGTTTCTTGCGCAAAGCGAGAAGCGCCGGGATGATCAGCGTCGGGCTCGCCATTATGATAATGATGAGCGGCCGCAAAAACCAGAATGCATGCCAGTTATCCATGACTTTTCTTTGGTCAAAATGACAGCTGTCACGATAAACAATGATGCGTAAAGACGGTGAATAGTCTGCAGAGTCCGGTGTAAAGACAATATAAAGTTCGGGGCCGGCGTAACGTGCAGTTCCTCGGCCCCGCTGCGATACCAGGGGCGAAGGATCCACTGGCGCGCGGGTCGGCAGGCTGTAGGGAGGGTCGGTTTCGGCGCGCGGTGGCGCCGCCTCTTTACAGGATCTTTATGTCCTGGTGGCGAAACTCGATGCCATTTTTACTCGGACGGCCATACGCTATTTGACGTGGCGTGCCGCAAAACCCTCGCCGATACCCGAACATAGACCCAACCCATCATGAATATCATCAGTCGTTTTCTTTCCGGCGACGACGTCGTCGTGGGGTTCGACGTTCACGATAAGCAGCAGGCACTCGAAGAAGCCGCCTTAATGGTCGAACGTCGCCATAACATCAACCATGCCTCGGTTTTCCGAGCGCTCTGGCGACGCGAACAGGCCGGATCAACCGGGCTCGGTCACGGCGTTGCCATCCCGCACGCCCGTATCGCGGGCTTGGGCGAACCGATCGTGCTTCTTATGCGCACGAAGCTCCCGATCGCGTTCGGCGCCCCCGATCACAAGCCCGTGTCCATACTCTGCGTGATCCTCGTTCCCGAGCACGCGACCGACGAACATCTGCAGATTCTGGCGGCCGTCTCGGAAATGTTCTCCCATAGGGATTTTCGCGACCGGCTGAAAGCTGCCAGGGAGCCGGCGGCGATTCAGCGTCTATTCGGTGGATAGGTAGGGCATCAGGGCTCGTCGGCTCAAAAAAACGCCCGACCAACGGGCGTTAGGAGGAGGAAGCCGAGTTTCGGCGCGCTGCGCCCTGGCTTCTTTGCTACGCGAAGCGCCTCGATTTGAACGACACGGTGTTCTTGAAGTCGGCGACTGATCCGACGCGACGTACGGTCGCCCACGTGCCTTTGTAGTACGGCACGACATTGCGGTCGACCCAAGGCGTTGTCACGTCGCCGGCAATGCCGTTGAAATAGCCGAATTGCATGAACGTCTGGTTCTTCTTGATCGCTGGCTCGAGATAGGCCATCGCGTAGGTCGAACCGTAGTCGTTGTACAGCTCGACCACGTCGCCCGAGGCGATACCCAGTTCCCGTCCGTCGTCCGGGTTGATTTCGAGGAACGCCATCGGCCAGCGCTCGGTCGCGAACTCGTTGTACATGTCGTGGTACGCGGTCTGCCAGATCTCGTTGACGCGGCCGTTGTTGATCCAGAAGCGGTGCTTCGCCTTCTGATCGGCGACGGTCTTCGGCAGACCGGGCCACGGTGATTGCTTGAAGATCGCTTTGCCATCGGCCGTGTCGAACTTGGCGTCAGTATAGAGCATCTCGGTGCCGATCAGCTTGCCGTCCTTGTATTCCTTGATCGGCAGTTGCACCCCGTTGTTGCCCGCCTTCGCCAAAAGCTCGTAGGTCGCGATATAGCCGGTCCCGCCGCCCTGACTGTCGATAGGCGGCGCGCCCGCCGTGCCAGCTTTGCGGAAACCGTCGTTGAACGCGTCTTCCTCGGTCTTCCAATCGAAGCCGCTGAAGCGCGCGACCATGTCCGCGTTGCCCTCGGCCTGGTAGAGCTGCTTGATCGCATTGGCGATGGAGGCGGCGATCAGGCAGTCGGACTTCGCCGAACCCGGTGGATCCATGAACCGTTGCGACAGGCGCAGCCTCCGCTCGCCGTTCATCGACGTGAGGTTGGTCTCGCCCGGATGCGCGGCCGGCAGCAGCAGATGCGCGCCGTCGCTCAGCATCGTCGGGTAGAGATTGATGTTAACCAGATAAAGACCGCCCTTGTTCTTCACCGCATCGTAGATGGCGTCTATCGTCTGCTGCGTCGTCGCGCCGCGTAGGTTCGCCATCGCCTCCTTGACGATGGCCGTGCGGTGGAGAATGACGCGCCGATGCTGCTCGGCGTTGAGCGTCGTCTGGAACGGATTCGCGCCCCAGCAGGTGTACATCATGCCCTTGCCCTTGATCACCTCCTGGTCGACGTAGATCTTGCTGTCGCCCGGATACGGTGGCCGCGTGTACCCCTCCTGGTGTCCGCCCATGCGCACGACACCGGTTCCGCGCCGGCCCACGTTGTGCGTCGCCAGCACCAGATCGACCAGCGCCGACTGGATCAGGTAGTTGTCGTTGCCCCAGATGATGCCCTTCTCGTACACGTGCATCGCGTGCGGGCGATGGCCGCTCGCCTTCGGCTTGTACGCCCAGTCGGCGGCCTGCCTGAGCTTCGCGACCGGGACGCCTGTGATCCTGCTTGCCTCTTCGAGCGAGAGCTTGTTCGCCTGGACGGCGGCATCGAAGTCCTTCGTGTACTTGGCGATGAAGTCCTTGTCGTGCCAGCCCTGCTCGACGACATAGGTGAACAAGCCGTTGAACAGCGCGATATCGGTGCCCGGTTCGATGTCCAGGTGCAGCACATTTTCCTTGCCGGCGATCGATTCGGAGATCGCGACCGTCGGACTGCGCCGCGGATCGACGATGATGACCTTGGTCCTCTCGAACGACTCGCCCTGGAACCACTTCTTCTTTTTGTCCAAGGTTCCGCCCTGCATGTTCGGCAGCCAGTGGGCGAGAAAGTAGTTGGTCTGCGTCTCGTACGGATTGCCACCGATCGTGAGTAGGACATCGGCTACTTCGGCGTCCTCGTAGCTGTTGTTGAGCTCGCCCACGCCCATGTCGCGCGTCGCATGGCACTCGGAGTTGTATGCCGGGCGATTGTGGATGCGCACCATCGGCGTCTTCATCGCCGTGAACATCAATTTGCCGGTGCCCCAGGTTCCTTCGAAGCCGCCGCCGGCGCCGCCGTGGTCGAAGCAGTCGAAAACCAACCCGCTCGGCCCGTCGTTATCGAGAATTTTCTTGCTGAGACCGGCGTAGATCGCGAGCGCGTCGTCCCAGCTTGTGTCCACCCATTGATCGCCGGTGTGCATCCGCGGTTGCTTCAGCCGCTCCTTGCCGACGCCGTCGGGCGTATACATCACGGTCGCGAGCCGGCCGCCGCGGGTCGACGACAAGCCCTGGTTCACCGAACACTCCTTGTCCGGCACGATCATGATGTTGTACCGTCGGCCGTCCTTGCCGGTGATGACGTTGGTCATCGCCGGGGTCATGACCACCGACAGCGGCGGGAGCTGCTTGCGAAAATCCAGCCCCAGCGCGTTCTGGTGCGGCGCGCGGCCGCCCTCGGTGTTCTCGTCCCACTTATAGACGTGGTAGCCGCAGCCAACGATGCAGAAGTGGCAGGTCAGATTGCTCTTCTGCGCATTGACGGGGGGCAGCGCAACGCGATCTTTGCTCGCCATGATCTGATCCCCTTAGAGAATGTTGGACTGACGGCCGTAGAGCAGGCCGTCGATGGCCACGGCCGTCACTGCATCGTCCTTGGCGTTGTAGCTCAACACGACGCGCGGCAGGTTCTCCGTCGCCTGGCCGCAAATCATCTGTCCGCCTTTTTCGGCATCGAACATGCTGAAGTGACAGGGGCACTTGAAGACCTTCTGGCCGGCGTCGTACGCCACCGGACATCCCATATGCGTGCACAGCGTGCTGTACGCGACGATGTCCCGATTGGGACCAACGCCGCCGGGAACCGGAGTGCCCATCTTCACCAGCGCGCACGGCGAGGATGCGTCGGGGAACGTGAAAGTCACGGCCTGATTGACCGCCAAGCCGCCGGCCTTGCCGACAGGCTTTGCCTTGTAGGGCAACACCGTGCTGCCTGCGTCGGCGCTGGCAGCCGCGGCTTCCGAATTGGTCGGCAATGCCGCCGCGCCTGCGGCGACGCCTCCGGTGAATTTCAGAAACTCGCGACGCGATACTCGATTGCTCATCGATCCCCCTCCTGGTTGCGTCTGATCACCCGAACTGCCGAGTCCGGATCGCCGATTTCCCGCAAGAAGGGTGCCGGGGGAAATCGCGCCCGCTAAAACATGGGCTTATCCGTATCGGCCGTATCGGCAGACACGCTAGCGTCACCGCCCGGTAACTGGCCGCTCGAACCGATGTCGATCGCCGTCACCGCTCGGTAACGCGCGTCGCCGAAAGGCTGAGCAATCGCTCGCACCGGCGCGATTTTTGGTAACCTAAAGATTGCCGAACCCGCGGAGTCCATGTAACCCCGGTGGGAATGGCGGGAGGGATCCGATGCACCGCCGCAGGTTTCTGGGTTACGGCCTCGCCGCCGGATGCGCGGCATTGACCGCGCGGCTCGCGCACAGCGACGACCGGCAACCGCTGTCGATCGGCACCACGCCCGTATTTCTGGACGACGATGTCGCGTTCCTGCGCGACTGGCAGGCGTACCTGGAACACGAGCTTGGCCGCCCCGTCGCCTTCGTGCAGCGGCGCAGCTATCGCGAAGTCAGCGAATTGCTTCTGGCCGAGAAGCTGGACGCAGCATGGATTTGCGGCTTTCCGTACGTGCGCTATCGCGACCGCATGCGACTGCTCGCGGTCCCGACTTACGAAGGGGAACCGCTGTATCGCTCGTATGTGATCGTGCCCAGCAGCGATACGACGACGCAATCGATTGCCGACCTGGGCGGCAAGATCTACGCCTTCTCGGATCCCGACTCGAACTCGGGTTGGCTGGTGCCGAGTTCACAGTTGTTCCGGATCGGCAAGGACGCCGCGACCTTCTTCCGGAAAAGCTTCTTTACCTGGGGTCACCGCCGCGTCGTCGATGCCGTCGCCGTGGGCCTCGCGCACGGGGGCTCGGTCGACGGCTATGTCTGGGACACGCTGAAGATTCATCATCCCGAGGTCACCGACCAGACTCGCGTCGCGCATCGCTCGGTCAAGTACGGCTTCCCTCCGTTCGTGACGCGCTCACAGCTTCCTGCCGGCGACTTCAGGCAGCTGCAGGAGGTCCTGGTCGCGATGCGGACCAACACTGCAGGGCAGGGCCTGTTGCACAAGCTCAATCTCGAGGGCTTTCAAGTCGCTCCCGAGAGCGTCTTTGCCGGCATCGCCGAGAACATGCGGATGCTGCGCGCGGGCTAGACGATGCTCAGCAATGTCAGCTACCGGTACAAGATTCCGGCGAGCCTCAGCCTGGTGATCGTCGTCACCGCACTGGCGGTGGCGGTGCCGTTGATCTCCGGGACCAACGAGACCGCCAAGCGCGACCTCGTCGACCACGCGCTGTCGCTGGGCAAGACGCTGGCCGGGGCACTGCAGCCCGCGCTGCTGCATGACGACATGTGGCAGGCGTACGAGACGATCACCACGCCATTCGACCGCGCGCTGCAGCAGCGGCTCGGTCAACCGACGATCGTCGTCGTCGACGCGCAAGGCGCCGTCTATGTCGCATCCGATCCCAAGCGCTTCCCCGCGACGCAGCGGCTGGCGAGTCTCGGCCCGTTGTCCAGCAAATTGGCGGAGATCATCTCCCGGCCCAGCGCTGCGCCGATGGTGCTAGAGGGGCTCGATCCGAAACTGTCGATCATGGCGGTGCCCGTACTTTCCAACGACAATACGCAGCTGGGCACGGTGCTACTCGAGTATCCGCGTGATATCTATCAGCAACGATTTCTCGAAACGGTTCGCAAGGTGGCGGCCTCGACGGCCATCACCCTCGCGATTCTCGTGCCGCTGGGTTGGCTTTGGGGAAAGCAGATAGCGAGCCCGCTGCTAAGGCTTTCCTCGGCGATCCGGCAGGTCGCGCGATCTCCAGCGGCGACGGTTGCCTTTCAGGCGCCCGCGGGCAAGGATGAAATCGCCGAGCTCGGCGCCACGTTCAACAGCATGGTCGACGGCCTTCGCGAAAGAGAGGCGCTCAAGGAGGAAGTGCTGGCATCGGAGCGTCTCGCGGCGATCGGCCGGCTCACCGCGGGCATCGCGCACGAGATCAACAACCCGCTCGGAGGCATGCTGAACGCCATCAGCACCTACAAGCGCCAGCGTGCGGACGCGCCCGCCTTTGTCGACCGGACGATGGCGCTACTCGAACGCGGGTTGACGCAGATTCGGGAAACGGTCGCCGCGCTGCTGGTGGAAGCGCGGCTGGAAAGCCGCGCGCTGACGCCGCACGATATCGACGACGTCCGCACCTTGCTGCTGTCGAACGTGCAAGGCAAGCACGTCGTGCTCGATTGGCAGAACGGCGTGACCGAGCCGCTGCCTCTGCCTTCGACCGAGGTGCGACAGATACTGCTCAATCTGCTGCTGAATGCCGTCGAGGCCGTCGATCAGCACGGGCGCGTCAGTTCGGCTATTACGCCCTCGGATACCGAGCTCAAGGCGCGTATCGAGAACGATGGCGCCAATCTGACCGACGATCAGTTGCAGCGTCTGTTCGAGCCGTTCGCCGAGTCACGCCACAAGGGAAAGGGGCTTGGGCTATGGATGACCTACCAGCTCGCCACCCAGCTGCACGGCCGGATAGAGGCGCAGAGCAAGCCCGGCCAGACGGTCTTTACCGTCACCTTGCCGATCGCCGCATGAGCTCATCTTCGCCGGTTCAGGTTTGCCTCGTCGAGGACGATGACATCATGGGTGAATCCCTGGTCGATCGCTTCGCGTTGGAGGGATTCAGTTGCGATTGGCACAAATCGGCACAGAGCGCGGCGTGCGATTTGAAGGAGAAACGCTACGACGTCGTGGTCAGCGATATCCGGCTTCCGGATCGCGACGGCGATCAGCTGTTCGAAAAGCTGCAGGCCGAGCAGCTTTATGTGCCGCCGTGGATCTTCATCACCGGCTACGGCACGATCGAGCGTGCGATCGCCTTGATGAAACTCGGTGCGACCGACTATGTGACCAAGCCGTTCGATCTGGACCAGCTGGTCGCCAAGCTTCGCGCCTACATTCCGTCGCCACCTCACGACGAGCGGCTGCCTACGCTCGGACTCTCGCCCGGCATGCGGCGGATCGAAGACATGCTGCCGCGGCTTGCCGCCCAGTCGACGACCGTCCTGATCACCGGCCAGTCCGGGGTGGGCAAGGAAGTCGTCGCGCGCGAGATTCACCGCCTGGACAAGCAGCGCGGAAGCAAGCGCTTCATTGCCGTGAACTGCGGCGGAATCCCGGAAAATCTACTGGAGGCCGAGCTCTTCGGCCACGAGCGGGGAGCGTTCACCGGTGCCATGCGACTCAAGCACGGCTTGGTCGAACAGGCGACCGGCGGCACGTTGTTCCTCGATGAAATCGGCGACATGCCGCTGGCGATGCAGATCAAGCTGCTGCGCGTGCTGCAGGAGCGCGCTGTCACGCGCCTGGGCAGCGAGCAGAGCATTCCGGTGGATTTCCGCCTGATCTGCGCCACCCACCGCGAGCTCAAGAAGCTGGTCGAGCAGGGTACGTTTCGCGAGGATCTGTTCTACCGCGTGAACGTCGTTCATCTGCGCGTGCCGCCGTTGCGCGAGCGTCCGCAGGACATCCTGTGGTACGCGCGTCGCTTTCTGCGCGAAATAGCGCAACAGAATGAAGGGCCGCAGAAGGTCCTGTCGCCCGGTGCGGAGAAGGCGCTGCTCAATCACCTGTGGCCGGGCAACGTGCGTGAGCTGCGCCACTGTATCGAGCGGGCCTACGTCCTTACCCCCGGCACCATGCTGGATCCTTACCTGCTGTTCGACGAAGAACAGGCTTGCGGAGATTGTGCAGTAGCGGTCAATTGCGTTGGAGTGGAGCGCCCGACGCTTAACAACTGCCTCGAGGAATGCGAGCGACAGTACCTGTTGCAAGAGCTCACTCGAAACGACTGGCAGATGGCCAAGACCGCCGCAGCCATCGGCATCAGCCGAAAGAATCTGTGGGAACGGATGCGACGTCTGAAGCTTACGGTGCCGGCGCGCGCGCTTCCTGGAGCGGGCGAACAGATTCCTGACTCGTAGACGCGCAGTGGTAGCTCAGTGGAGTCAGCGCCTACTCTGCCGCGCGCTGCCGGTCTCGTACCAATCGCGCGTGGCATTGACCACCTTGACCACCACCAACATCACCGGAACTTCGATCAGCACGCCCACCACCGTCGCGAGCGCGGCACCCGACTCGAAGCCGAACAGACTGATTGCGGCGGCGACCGCCAGCTCGAAGAAGTTGCTGGCACCGATGAGTGCGGACGGACAGGCAATGGCGTGCTGCTCACCGACTTTGCGATTCAGCCAGTAGGCGAGCGCCGAATTGAACAGCACCTGGATCAGGATCGGCACGGCCAGCAGGGCGATCACGACCGGCTGCCTGAGAATCGCTTCGCCCTGAAACGCGAACAGCAGGACCAGTGTTGCCAGTAGCGCACCACTCGACCACGGACCGATTTTGGCCATGGCGCCATCGAATGCCGCCTGCCCCTTCGTCATCAAAGCGCGCCGAATCGCCTGCGCAATGATGACCGGAATTACGATGTAGAGCACGACCGAGGTGAGCAGCGTCGACCACGGCACGCTGATGCTTGAGATGCCGAGCAGCAGGGCGACGATCGGAGCGAAAGCAAACACCATGATGGTGTCGTTTAGTGCTACCTGCGACAAGGTGAACAGTGGATCGCCATTGGTGAGGCGACTCCACACAAAGACCATCGCGGTGCACGGCGCCGCGGCGAGCAGGATTAGGCCTGCGATGTAGCTGTCGATTTGTGCAGCCGGCAGCAGCGGCGCGAAAAGCTCGCGGATGAAGAGCCATGCCAAGAACGCCATCGAGAAGGGCTTCACCAGCCAGTTGACGACGAGCGTCACGCCGATCCCACGCACATGCCGACGAACTTCATGCAGTGCGGCGAAGTCGACTTTCATCAGCATCGGAATGATCATCACCCAGATCAGCGCTCCGACCGGAAGATTGACCTGGGCGAGCGTTATCCGGCCGATCGCCTGGAACACATCGGGTAAGCTTTGCCCCAACGCAATCCCACTCACGATGCAAAGAAACACCCATACCGTGAGGTAACGCTCAAAGATGCTCATGGGTGCGCCGACCGGAGCGCTGACGGTGATTTCAGATTGCGCGGTCATCGTGCCAAAGGCATCGCTCGCAAGCGCCGGGACAGCGTCATTGGCGGCCGATGCTCGTGACGTGTCCCTGGAGACTCAAGCGATCGAGCTTGTCGACCGGCAAGCTCGTGAACAACTCGATGCGACGCTTCAGAATATTGGCAACGCGAAGGAACTCGCGACTTTTCTCCTCATCGCTTCCCTCGAACCGCGAAGGGTCTTCGACGCCCCAATGCGCGATCATCGGCTGACCTGGCCAGACCGGGCAGACTTCGCCGGCCGCGTCATCGCATACGGTCAACACGAAATCCATGACCGGTGCATCGGGTTTGGTGAACGCGTCCCAGTTCTTGCTGTAGAGCCCCTCTGTGGGGAAGCGCAGCCGCTGAAGCGTTGCTAGTGCAAAGTGATTCGGCGCAGTCGCAGGATGACTCCCGGCGGAAAAACCCTTGAACTTTCCTCGGCCGACATAATTGATTATCACCTCGGCCATGATGCTCCGCGCCGAGTTGTGCGTGCAGAGGAACAGCACGTTATATGGGCGCCCTCCCATTACTACGTCGGGACGCAGCAGCCGCTGGTTGCGCGATCGGGTTGTGAGGAGCCGGATGCAGGCGCGCAGCAGGAAGAAGTTGCGATGCTGCCGCCACAGCTTGCCGACTGCTCCGCCGAGACAGGTTCGGCGTCCCCGAACAATGGGATGGAACCCAGCGACCGGAAGCTCTCCCAGGCGATTCCCTGAGGGTCGGTCACCCAATATTTGTCCGACTTCGCGTAACAGCAATGCGCACCCTTTTCGGCAACAACCGTCGTGTCTGCCTTTTGCAGGTTGGCGTGGATCGTTTCGAGCTCGGCGTCATCTTCCGCCTGCATGCCAAGATGGTTCACGCCTGGCGTTTGTCCTCGGTGTGATATCGCAAAGTTGATACGGGGATCTTCGAGCATCCATTTGGCGTAGTCCGGTTTCACCACGCTCGGCTGCTCGCCGAACATCGCCGAATAGAAGGCGATGCTCTTATCCAGATCGTTTACTGCGACATGCACGTGAAAGCGTTTCATGGATGCTCCTTTAAATAGTGTTCGGTGCGGCAGCAACGTGGGTGCAGGAGATACGCTTCCGCGCCCCAGTCACGATGACCGCCGGTTGGTCTCGCCAGTGTAGCGAAGCGCCTTCGCAGAGATCTTGCAAAGTTGGGATAGTCCGACCTTCGTACCGATCCGGAGTGTCATGCTGCTCTCCTTTTGCGCTTAGCTTCGGGGGCGCACGCTATAACGCACACACCACCTTTGCAGCAGTTCTTGGTGAGGTAGTCGATCAGGTCATTCATCGTCTTGTAGTTGGCGACGTAGTAGATGAACCGCCCGGCTGGAACGGACCTAACGAGCCCGGCGTGCTCGAGCTCTTTCAGATGGAATGATGCGTTGGCGTTCGCCAGCTTTCGCCGCGCCGCGATCTCGCCGGAGGGCAAGCCTTGCGGTCCCTGCTCCACCAACAGACGGAAGATTCCTAGCCTGGTGTCATGGGCCAAGGCCGCGAGGGCGTCGATGACATTTGTCGCTTGCATATTACTAATAATATAGTAACGATGTCCAATGTCAAGCCTCCGCTCTGAGGTTGGGTGCTGGTTCCAAAGACGACTACTGCTCTTTGGCCGATGGACGGGGCGCGAAGGCATCCGAAGCCCGACAATTCGCCCGAACAAGGGTCGCCAAGCGGTGTCACACAGCCATCGGCGCGGACCCCCAGGAGAGGCTTTCACCTGGCCCCGCCGCTGCGGACACGTTGCCCGCAGGTTAAAAGCCGTGGAGGTATAGCGATGAAAATCATCGACATCATGACTCGCGATGTGCATCTATTGAGCCCCGATCAAACCATCCACGAGGCGGCCAGCATCATGGCCGACATCGACGCCGGCGCGCTGCCGGTCGGCGAAAACGACCGCCTGGTGGGCATGGTCACGGACCGCGATATCGTCATCCGCGCAGTGGCTCAGGGCAAGTCACTGGACACCCCGGTCGCCGACGTCATGACCAGGGAAATGCTCTACTGCTTCGAGAGCGACGCCATCGACGACGTGGCGCGCAACATGGCCAAGGCGCAGGTCCGCCGCCTGCCGGTCGTCAATCGCGCCAAGCGCCTGGTCGGGATCGTGTCGCTAGGCGACCTCGCGCGGAACGACGACCCGACGACGATCGGGCGAACTGTATCGCGCCTTTCCACGCCGGGTGGCAAGCACGACCAGACGACGACGCATTGATGCGATAGACGATTCAATTCGAGCGGCGATCGCGACTGCCGCGTCGGCGCCGTGCGACGCGGCAGGTTTGCGATTTGTAACTATTACCATTTGGGCGCCATAACTGACAGCGTTCACTTCAACTCATCCGCGATGCCGCGTACGACTCGCGCCACGAGAGGGTTCGCGCCGAACGCATACGCGAGTTCGGCGGGACCCGCGATGTCCCATAGCGCAAGATCGGCGCGCTGGCCCGGTGCTAATCGACCGACTTCGCTTCCGACACCGAGCGCTTTCGCCGCGTTGCGCGTCACTCCGGCGAGCGCTTCGGAAGGCGCAAGACCGAACAACGTGCACGCCATGTTGAGCATCAGCAGCAGCGAGGTGCACGGCGAGGTTCCCGGATTGCAGTCGGTCGCGATCGCCATCGGTACTCCGTGTCGGCGCAGGCTCGCGATCGGCGGCAATTGCGTTTCGCGAAGAAAATAAAAGGCTCCCGGCAGCAGAACCGCTGCGACGCCCGCTTCGGCCATCGCCCGCACCGAGGCCTCGGATGCATGCTCCAGATGGTCGGCGGACAGGCCCCGATATTCCGCAGCGAGCCGGCCGCCGCCCAGATCAGAAAGCTGGTCCGCGTGCAGCTTGACCGGCAATCGATGCTTTCCGGCGGCGTCGAATACGCGCGCCGTCTGTGCCGGCGTAAAGCCGATGCGCTCGCAGAACGCGTCGACCGCATCGGCAAGCTTCGCGTCGGCGACGGCGGGTAGCATCTCCTCGCAGACAAGCGCGATGTAATCGTCGGCGCGGCCGGCGAATTCGGGCGGCAGCGCATGGGCGCCGAGAAAAGTCGTCCTGACTTTGACCCCGCACATCTCCGCCAGGCGCCGCGCGGCGCGCAGCATCTTGAGCTCGTTGGCGATATCGAGCCCGTAGCCGGATTTGATCTCGACCGTCGTGACACCCTCGGCCGACAGTTGCCGCAATCGAACCGCGGCTTGCGCGACCAATTCGTCTTCGCCGGCGTCGCGCGTCGCTCGCACGGTCGACGCGATACCGCCGCCGGCTTTCGCGATGTCCTCGTACGACGCACCGGCAACGCGGAGTTCGAACTCGTCGGCGCGGTTACCCGCATAAACCAGATGCGTGTGGCAGTCGATCAATCCGGGCGTCAACCAGCCATTGTGGCCGTCGTGCTCGGTTTCGGCCCTCCAGCGCGCGGGAAGATCGCGCCGCGCACCTACCCACGCGACGCGGCCATCGTCAATCGCGAGCGCACCATCGCGGATCGTCCCGTAGTCGTCGGCGGTACCCGCAGTGTCGGCCAGCGTCGCCAGATGGACATTGGTCCACACCGCGTCCCACCGGATGGCGGCACTCATGTCAACAATCGCTTCACGGTGCCGGCATAGCGTGCCGCGCTCTCTGCGCCACGCGGATGGGCGCGGTCACGCACGCGCCATTTTCCACCTGCCATCACGTCGCCGACCGGCGCTTTCGCGGGACCGAAGATCGCGCTGTCGAGCAGCGCATCGCCGCGCTGCGGCGCGATGGCGACGTCGCTTGCGTTCAGCACGATCCAGTCGGCGCGGCGACCCGCCGCAATCGCGCCAATCGGTTGCCCCAGCGCCTGTGCACCGCCGCTGCAGGCGGCCCGATAGAGTCGGCCGCCGAACGATTCCTCGCGCGCAAGACCGAATACGTTGCGCTGCTCGGAGCGGATGCGCTGGCCGTATTCGAAAAGGCGCAATTCAAGGAACGGATCGATACTGACATGGCTGTCGCCGCCGATGCCGAAGCGGCCATCGCGCGCAAGAAAAGGGCGGGCGTTGAACAGGCCGTCGCCCAGGTCGCCTTCGGTTGTCGGACACAGGCCGGCGACGGCGCCGGAATCGGCCAGTCCCGTCGTCTCCACCTCATCCATATGCGTCGCGTGGACAAGACACCACTGCTCGTTGAGCCCCACGTGGTCGAGCAGCCATTGCACCGGTCGCGTTCGCAGCGAAGCGATGCAATCGTCGACTTCCTTCTGTTGTTCCGCGGCGTGGATGTGGACCGGCATCGCGGCGTCGATACGATCGCGAAGCGCAAGCAGCTGTCGCAGCTCGCCGGGCGCGACGGCCCGAAGCGAGTGCGGCGCCACGCCGAGCCGGCGCATCGGACGCTGCGCGAGCGCCGAGCCGAGCGTCTCGAGCATCCGCGAGAACTGCTCGGTGTCGGTGATGAATCGGCGCTGCCCGGCAGTCGGTGCGAGGCCACCGAAGTTGCCGTGAGCATAGAAGACCGGCAGCAGCGTGAGGCCGATCCCGGCGGCGTCGGCCGCAGCGCAGATGCGTTCCGCCATCTCGACCGCGTTCGAGTAGGGCTTGCCCGTCGTATCGTGATGCAGGTAATGGAATTCGGCTACCGACGTGTAGCCCGCCTGCAGCATTTCGATGTAAAGCTCGGTCGCGATCGCTTCGACGTCGTCCGGCGTGAGTCGCGCCAGGAAGCGATACATCAGCTCCCGCCACGCCCAGAAGCTGTCGCCTTCCGGACCGGCCCTTTGCGTAAGCCCGGCCATCGCGCGCTGGAAGGCGTGCGAGTGCAGGTTCGGCATGCCGGGCACGACCGGGCCATTGAGCCGTTCGGCGGTCACGTCGATCATGCCGGATGCGACGCTGGCGATCGATCCGTCGTCGTCGACGATGATAAGCACGTCGTCGGCCCAGCCCGAAGGCAGCATCGCGCTGGGAGCCAGATACCGTCGCGGCATCGATCCGCCCCGTCAATCGTTCCAGGAAGGCAGCAAGCCCGCGATGTCTTCGGTGAGCCTGCCGCTTGCGATCAGGTCGCTCATCGCAGCGATGTCCGGCGAGAAGTAGCGATCCTCGGCGTAGAAGGCCACCGCTTCGCGTACCGCGCGATGCACCGACTGCAGTTTTTGCGAGGTCTTGAGCGGTGCGTGGAAGTCGATACCCTGCGCCGCGGCGAGAAGCTCGATGGCAACGATCGTGCGACTGTTCTGCGCCATGTCGCCGAGCCGTCGCGCCGCGAACGTCGACATGCTGACGTGATCTTCCTGATTGGCCGAGGTGGGCAGGCTATCCACGCTCGCCGGATGCGCGAGCGATTTATTCTCCGACGCGAGCGCCGCCGCGGTGACATGCGCCATCATGAAACCCGAATTGATGCCCGGCTCGCGCACCAGGAACGGCGGCAATCCGGAAAGCGTCTCGTCGATCAGCAAGGCGATTCGCCGCTCCGCGAGTGCGCCTATCTCGGCAATGGCCAACGCGAGAACGTCGGCGGCGAGCGCCACCGGCTCGCCGTGAAAATTGCCTCCCGAAAGCACCTCGCCCCATTCGGCGAAAACCAGCGGATTGTCAGTCACCGCGTTGGCTTCGATTGAAAGCGTCGCGGCCACGTTGCGGATGAGGTCGAGGCAGGCGCCCATCACCTGCGGCTGGCAGCGCAGACTGTACGGGTCCTGCACCCGATCGTCGTTCACCAGATGCGAACGGCGAATCTCGCTGCCCGCGAGCAGGGCACGATACTTGGTCGCCACGTCGATTTGTCCCGGCTGGCCGCGTACTTCCTGGATGCGGGCGTCGAACGGCGTGTCGCTCCCCTTGGCAGCGTCGACCGACAACGCGCCGGCCACGACGGCCGCCGCAAAAATGTCCTCGACCTCGAACAATGCCTTGAGCGCCAGCGCCGTCGACACCTGGGTGCCGTTCAACAGCGCCAGTCCCTCCTTGGCCGCGAGCGACATCGGTGCCTGGCCCGCACGGCGCAAGCCCTCGGTTGCCGCCATCGCAGCGCCGGCCATGCGTACCTCGCCTTCACCCATCAGCGCCAGGGTCATGTGTGCCAGCGGCGCCAGGTCGCCCGAGGCGCCGACCGAACCTTTCGACGGGATCGCCGGCAGGACATCGGCGTTGTAGAGCGCGAGCAAGGCGTCGATCACTTCGGGTCGCACCCCGGAATAGCCGCGCGCGAGGCTCGCGGCCTTGAGCACGAGGACAAGGCGCACCGTCGCATCGTCGAGGAGGGGACCGGTGCCGACCGCATGCGAGCGCGCGAGGTTGGTTTGTAACTGCTCCAACTGATCGAGCGCAATGTGGGTCTTGGCGAGCTTGCCGAAGCCGGTGTTGATGCCGTAGGCGGGAGCGCCGTGATCGACGGCCTTTTGCACCGCCTGTCTCGACGCCTGGATGATCGGCAGCGTCGCGGAATCGAGCACCAGGTGAATGCCACCGGATGCGATGCGGCGAAGAATGCGCAGCGACAGCTTGCCCGCGGCAACGGTGATTGTGGTCTTGGTTTTCATGCAGCCCGAGTCTTGTTCGGCATCAACGCCAGGCTCGGCGTAACGCGCAAGCCTAATGTTGCGCCATCGGCGGACGTCCGGTCGTCATTTCCGGCTCACCATCGGCAGGACGAGTCCCTGCTCCCGCGCGCAATCGATCGCGGCCTCGTAGCCGGCATCGGCATGGCGCATCACGCCGCTCGCCGGATCGTTGGTCAGCACGCGCTCGAGGCGCAGGGCGGCGGCCGGCGTTCCGTCGCAGACGACGACCATGCCGGCGTGCTGCGAGAACCCCATGCCGACGCCGCCTCCGTGATGGATGCTGACCCAGGTTGCTCCACTGGCGCAATTGAGGAGCGCGTTGAGCAGAGGCCAGTCGGAGACAGCGTCGGATCCATCGCGCATGGCCTCGGTCTCGCGATTGGGACTCGCCACCGATCCCGAATCGAGATGGTCGCGGCCGATGACGATCGGCGCNNAGGTGATCGCGGCCGATGACGATCGGCGCCTTGAGCTCGCCGCTGGCGACCATTTGATTGAAGGCGAGGCCCGCGCGCGCCCGATCGCCCAGACCGATCCAGCAAATGCGCGCCGGCAATCCCTGGAACCTGATACGCGCTCGCGCCATGTCGAGCCAGTGATGCAGATGCGTGTTCTGCGGAAGCAGCTCCTTGAGCTTCGCATCGGTCCGGTAAATATCCTCAGGGTCGCCCGACAACGCGACCCAGCGGAACGGACCGATGCCGCGGCAGAACAACGGACGGATGTACGCGGGCACGAAGCCGGGGAAGTCAAAGGCGTTGCCGACGCCCGCTTCCAACGCCATCTGCCGCAAGTTGTTGCCGTAGTCGAACGTCGGCACGCCCATGCGGTGAAAGGCCAGCATCGCGCGCACTTGCACCGCCATCGATGCCTTCGCGGCTTTCACCACCGCGGCCTGATCGAGCCTGCGCCGGGTTGCGGCCTCCTCCAGCGACCAGCCGGACGGCAGATAGCCGTTGAGCGGATCGTGCGCGCTGGTCTGGTCGGTGACCATGTCCGGCCGCGCTTTGCCGTCTCCGGCTTGGACGCGACGGACCAGCTCCGGAAACACATCCGCGGCATTGCCAAGCAATCCGACCGAGACGGCGCGGCCGCCGGCGTGCGCATCGCCAATGATGGCCAGCGCGCCATCGACCGTGGCTGCTTCCTGGTCGAGATAGCCGGTATCGAGCCGCATCCGGATTCGGCTTGGATCGCATTCGACGGCGAGCATCGAGGCGCCGGCCATCGTCGCCGCCAGCGGCTGGGCGCCGCCCATCCCGCCCAGGCCGCCGGTGAGAATCCATTTTCCGCGAAGATCGCCGTCGCAATGCTGCCGGCCCGCTTCGGCGAACGTCTCGTAGGTCCCCTGCACGATGCCCTGGCTGCCGATGTAGATCCACGAGCCGGCGGTCATCTGCCCGTACATCATCAGCCCTTTGGCGTCGAGCTCGTGGAAGTGCTCCCACGTGGCCCAATGCGGCACCAGGTTGGAATTGGCGATCAGCACGCGCGGCGCGTCGGCGTGCGTCTTGAATACGCCGACCGGCTTGCCCGATTGCACCAGCAGCGTTTGGTCGTCGTCGAGCGTTCTCAATACTTCGACGATCTTGTCGAAGGACTGCCAATCGCGCGCTGCGCGCGCGATGCCGCCATAGACGATCAGCTCGTCGGGTTTTTCCGCAACCTCGGGATCGAGGTTGTTCATCAGCATCCGCAGCGGCGCCTCGGTCAGCCATGACTTGGCGCTGAGCTGCGTGCCGCGCGGCGCGCGGATGCGGCGGGCAGCGTCCAGCCTCGTGCTGCCGATTCGAGGGGGCGAGAGGTCATTCATTGCGCATCCGGTCGACTCGGAACTCGAGATGCAAACGTCGATGTTATCGCCGCGTCGAGCCTTATGCAAAAAAAAGAGTCTCCCGGCGCCGCGCTTGGGGAACACGGTAATCGGCTCGCTCTTTTCCGGCAAGCTGCATGTCGTGCTGCCGATTGCATGGTGCGCAGGTATAGCAGCCTGCGGCGCAGGTCTTGCAGGCTCGTACGCCTTCGATCTGCCGACCGGCGCCGCCATGGTGATCGCGCTCGCCGGCTTTCTGCTGTCTGCGCGGGAAAGCAAGGACCCGCGAGCGCTGGATCGTCGGCGCGCCATCTGCGCTGATCGCTCTTCTGGGGCTCTTCGGGCTGGCGCGCAGGTACCGGATGCCAGGCCGCAACATGTCTGGCGCCGCGCCCGAGGCTTCGGTTGTCAGCTGAGGTGTGACGGTCCGGTCAACTGAGGTGTGACGGTCCGGTCAACTGAGGTGTGACGGTCTCGAGTGGATTCGCGAAGCAGCGACCGATCTATTCTGCCTTGCCAAAAAAAGAACCCCCGAAAAGCCGGGGGCCCAGTAAGGCACCATGAACACCTCAGAATCGTCGCTTCAACCCAATTTCAAAACGACTGCTTGCTCTCAATGCCCGCGCGCGTCCATCGGGACGTGGGCGTTTCGCCTGGTTCAGCGTGTTGGCCGTTTTCTCTGATCATCGCTTTCAGAATCGTCCGTGCAAGCGATTCCGGGGCAGCCACCGCACCCACTCGCACGACTCTCGAAGCGGATCCGGATGTCACCGTAAACACGCCGCGCTGGAATTGATACGAGGCGGCGTATTGCTTACCGTGGGCGTTCAAGATCACCTGACCCGAGGAGTTGAGCGTGCCCATCAGACCTTTGTCGGCTTGTTGGCTGTAAGACTTCGCGTTTTATCGACAGTCGGGTTGTTCGCGGCGAAGTACATAGCCGCAGTACACGTCACTAGGCCGCGCCTTTCCGGGACTGAAATGGAAGAACCTTTCGCATTGCTTCGACGCTGGCCGATTGCTGCGTTTGCCTGCGCAGCTCGCGGCGAACTCTTGCAAAGGTCTTTCGCAAATCCGTTTCCACGCTTTTGGTGTACCGGAACGACGGATCGAGGATGGACTTCATATGCTCTCCACTTCGGTGCTGTGAAGTACGAAAACGTTTAACGCATTTCGTCCCAGCATGTCGCAAAAGGCGTTCCATCGACCGTCAACTTGCAAAGGTTCAGCCGCTTACGATCGGGGCCTTCCGCCGAAGCCTTTGCCAACGTAAAGAATGTCGACACTTTTACCACAGCCTCTGCGGCCACGCTTTTGTCACCGACAATCCGTTACAGCGGAGGGCGCCCGTACCTGTTTGGCCCCCGCTTGTCACGGTGTCGTGCGGCCGCTACGCTGACAGCCATGCTAGTGGTCCATGGTCTGACCAAGTCTTACGCCGGGCCCAGGCCACGCGCTGTTTTTGCCGACGTCGACCTCTCGCTCTCTGCCGGCGACTACGTCGCGATCATGGGCGAGTCGGGCGCCGGCAAGTCCACGTTGCTCAACCTTATTGCGGGCCTGGACAGCCCCGACCGAGGCTCGATCTCGCTCGACGGCACCGAGCTCACGACGCTCGGCGACGACGCGCTGACCGCACTGCGCCGCGAGCGTTTCGGCTTCGTGTTCCAGGCGTTTCATGTGCTGCCTTATCTCACCGTCGCGCAGAACGTCGCGTTGCCGCTGTCGCTCCTCGGCGTCGTCGCACCCGAGAAGGACGCGCGAGTGAAGAGCGTGCTCGCCGGCGTGGGCCTGGATGGCCGCGGTCAAAGCGTGCCGCGCGAGCTTTCGGGGGGCGAGCTGCAACGGGTTGCGATCGCCCGCGCGCTCGTGCATGCACCGCGCGTCGTGCTCGCTGATGAGCCGACCGGCAATCTCGATGCGGATACCGCGAGCCAGGTGTTGCGCCTGCTGCGCGACCAGATCAAGTCCCATGGCGCCGCCGGCATCCTGGTGACGCATTCGCGCGCCGCGGCGCAGACCTGCGATCGCATCATGCAGTTGACGCCGACCGGCTTGCACGCGCTGCCGCCGGGTTGACGATGCGTAAGCCTGGGCTCTCTGCAGCGCGCGCTGTGCTTGCCGGCTCGCTGGTGCAGAACAAGGCGCGCAGCACCTTGTCGGTGCTCGCCATCGCGCTCGGTGTCGCGCTTGGCTACGCCGTTGCACTCATCACCGGCGCCGCGGTCAACGAACTCGC
Source organism: Betaproteobacteria bacterium (assembly GCA_003153475.1). Taxonomy (GTDB): domain Bacteria; phylum Pseudomonadota; class Gammaproteobacteria; order Burkholderiales; family Casimicrobiaceae; genus PALSA-1003. Next base: position 19,966 of record PLYT01000085.1, read on the forward strand.
GCTGGGCGTGCAGTTTCTTGCCGGCGACGCCGATCTCCAGGTGCGAGGGCCGCGCAGCGGTTTCGACGAAGCGGTCTATCCGCGGCTTGCGCGCTTGCCCGAGGTCGCCGTGGCGAGTCCGGTGGTCGAAGCCGACGCCAAGCTCGCCGATCGCGACGACGTGCTGAAGATCATCGGCGTCGATGTCTTCCGCGCCGGCGCCGTACAGCCGGGCCTGATCGCCCAGGCCGGCGACCGCCTGGATCAGCTGCGCCCCGACATGCTTTTCGTAAGTTCAGCCGCGGCGAGCGCGCTGGGCGTCGTCCGGGGCGGCGAGCTCGCCTTTCAAGTGGGCTTGCGCACCGTGACGCTGCGCGTCGCCGGCGTAGTGCCTGGCGGAGCGCAGCAGCGATTTGCGGTGATGGATATTGCCGGCGCGCAGACGAACTTCGATCGGCCGGGTCGCGTCAGCCGCGTCGATCTTCGTCTCCGGCCGGGCATTGACATCGATGCCGCGCGCGAGCGAATACAGGCGCAGCTGCCTGCCGGTCTTGCCGTTCAGCGGCCGGAAGCGGGTGTGGCGGCCGGCGAAGGCTTGTCCCGTTCCTATCGCGTCAACCTGAACGTGCTCGCGCTCGTCGCGCTGTTCACCGGAGGGCTGCTGGTCTTTTCGACGCAGGCGCTCGCGGTCGTGCGCCGCCGCCCGCAGTTGGCGCTGTTGCGCGTTCTCGGCATGACGCGCCGGCAGCTGGCGAGCCTCCTCGTGCTCGAAGGTGCGATCGTCGGCGTCGTCGGCAGTGCGCTCGGCTTGGCGGGCGGATTCGTCCTTGCTCGGGCCGCGGTCCGCGTTATCGGGGCCGACCTGGGCGCCGGATATTTTCGCGGCGTTGCACCAACGCTCGCGCTCGCTCCGATTCCGCTGGTGATCTTCTTCTGCCTGGGCGTGACAATCGCGATGCTCGCGAGCCTCGTCCCGGCGCTCGAGGCGGCACGGGCGGCTCCGGCTGCCGCACTCAAGGCAGGCGACGAAGAGCGCGCGTTCTCGCGCCTTCGTCCATCGTGGCCGGGATTGGTGATCATCGGCGCTGGCGCGCTGGCGGCGCTGGCGCCGCCGGTCGCGGGCCTACCCTTGTTCGGCTACCTAGCGATCGCGCTGTTCGTGATCGGCACATTGATGCTGATGCCGCGAATCGCCGTCATGCTGCTCGCGGCGCTTCCTCTGCCACGCGGCGGGCCGCCGCGGCTCGCGTTGTTGCAGCTGCGCGGCGCTCCAGGGCAAGTCGCGGTGAGCCTTGCGGCGATCGTCGCTGCGGTGAGCCTGATGGTGTCGATGGCGATCATGGTCGCGTCGTTCCGCGTTTCGCTCGACGCGTGGCTCGAGCGCATTCTGCCGGCCGACCTTTACGTACGCGCGGGCGCGGCCGGCGATACCGCCTACCTCGGCGCCGACGACCAGGCGCGGCTCGCTGCTCTGCCCGGCGTGCGAAGCGCCGAATTCCAGCGTGAACAGCAACTGCTGCTCGACCCCTCGCGGCCCCGCGTCGTGTTGCTCGCGCGCAGCATCGATGCGGCAAATCTGGCGCGCCAGCTTCAGCTGGTGCGTGGGCCCGTGACCCTGCCTCCGGGTGCGCCGCCTCCGGTCTGGGTGAACGAGGCGATGCTCGATCTTTACGACTTCGCGCCCGGCAAGCTCATCGAGCTCCCGATTGCGGGCAAGCTGGCATCGTTTACCGTCGCAGGAGTATGGCGAGACTACGCGCGGCCGCAGGGCGCCATCGTCATCGAGCGCGAGCGCTATATCGCGCTGACCGGTGATCGGAGTGCCACCAGCGCTGCGCTCTGGCTCGCGTCCGGCGTGAATCCCGACGAACTGAGCCGCGCGATCGCGGGCGACATCCCGGGCGGATCGAGACTCGAGATCGCCGCACCGGGTGAAATCCGCGAGGTATCGCTCAAGGCATTCGATCGCACGTTCGCCGTCACTTATGCGCTCGAGCTCGCGGCCGTCGTCATCGGGCTGTTCGGCCTGTCGTCGTCGTTCGGCGCACTCGTCCTTTCGCGCCGGCGCGAGTTCGGCATGCTGCGCCACATCGGAATGACGCGCCGGCAAATCGCCGCGATGCTGGCCACCGAAGGCCTGACGATCAGCGCCATCGGCCTGCTCGTGGGCTTCGGACTCGGCTGGCTGATCAGTCTCGTGCTGATTGACGTCGTCAATCGGCAATCGTTCCACTGGGGCATGGAGCTCAACGTGCCCTGGTCGGCGCTCGCGAGCTCCGCGGTGGTCGTGCTTGCGCTTTCGACGCTCACCGCGATCGCCAGCGGCCGCCAGGCGATGAGCCGTCGTGCCGTCCTGGTGGTCAAGGAGGACTGGTGATCGTCGTGCGACGCGCACGAGGCGCCGCTTGAGAAGGCGCCGATTTCTCGCCAGCCCGCTGCTGCTCCTGGCGAGCGGAACGCTTGCGGCGGACGACTACCCGCGGGTGCTTCCCGGCCAGACGATCGGGTTTCCGCGCGACGCGGGTGCGCATCCCGCCTTTCGCAGCGAATGGTGGTACATCACCGGCTGGGTTCGCGAGCCCGACGGCAACCCCTTCGGTGTCCAGGTCACCTTTTTTCGCAATCGTCCGCGCGTGGCGGAGTCGAACCCCAGCGCATTTGCGCCGCGCCAGCTCTTGTTTGCGCACGCCGCCATCGCAGACGCGCGCTACGGCAAGCTCCGCCACGATCAGCGCGCGGCGCGCGCGGGCTTCGGGCTCGCGAACGCAGCAGAAGACACGACCGCCGTGTCGATCGACGATTGGTCGCTGAAGCTCGTCGATGGCGCCTACATCGCAAGAATCGTCGCGCGCGATTTCCGATTCGACCTTCGGTTCGCACCATCGCAGCCGGTCCTCCTCGAGGGCGACGGCGGTTTTTCCCGAAAGGGTCGAAGCATCGAGAACGCCAGCTATTACTACAGTCAGCCGCAGCTCGCCGTCTCGGGCAACGTCGCAGTCGATGGCAGGGACGCAAACATCACCGGCACGGCGTGGCTCGATCACGAATGGTCGAGCGCGGCGCTGGCGCCCGAAGCCAGCGGCTGGGACTGGATCGGCATCAACCTCGACGACGACGGCGCGCTGATGGCGTTCCGCATGCGCGATCACGCGGGTGCGGCGCTTTGGGCGGGCGGCACGTTTCGCGGCCGCGATGGAGCGTTGCGATCCTTCGAGCCCGCAGAAATCCGGTTCGCCGTGGAACGGCGCTGGCGCTCGCCACGCACCGGGATTGAATACCCTGTCGCCATGCGAGTCAGTGTAGGTAACGACGACTACGCGCTCGAACCCTTGATGGACGATCAGGAACTCGATGCGCGCGCGAGCACCGGCACCGTTTACTGGGAAGGCGCCGTCCGGGCGCTGCGCGGCGGACGCGAGGTCGGCCGCGGCTATCTCGAGCTCACCGGCTACGGGAAACCGCTGACGCTTTGACCCAGGCCGATAACGCTGATCATTGGCTGTTGACGGTCCGCATTTCGAAGTAGAATTGCGCGGCGCCCTTGCCGCGTTGAACGAAAACGCGGTCGCGACGCGATCATGGTCGGCACCGCACGAAAGACGCTCGGCGCATCAGGCAATGTTTGAGCCATGCTGTCATCCCGCCGGCTCGCAGCCTTGGCAAAACGCGCTCGACTCAATGAAGACGATAGTCTACCAGTCCTATCGAACGCGAGATGTGCCTGCGTGGATGACCAGGTGCATGCAATCCGCCCGAGCTTGGGCTGACGCACAACGATTCGACTATCAATTCATCGACGACCGTTTGTTCGATTATGTTCCAGAGTGGTACCGGCGCGGCGCCGGGACCAACGTGCAGGTCATCACGAATTTGGCGCGAATCCTCGTTGCCCGCGAACTGCTTGCGGCGGGTTACGAGCGCACGATTTGGATCGACGCCGACATCCTTATCTTCGACCGCGACGCCTTTCGCGTGGAAGTGACCAGTGATTTCGCCTTTTGTCACGAGATTTGGGTCGAGACTCGATGGGGCGCGATGGTCAAGTCGGTCAACGTCAACAATTCCGTGAGCGTATTTGTCCGCGGCAACTCCTTCCTCGATTTCTGCATTTGGGCACACGAGGATCTGGTGCGGCGCGGGACGCAGATTCTGGCGCACGGCACGACTACGCGCCTGCTCACCGCGCTTCATCGGGCGGTGCGATTTCCGCTTCTTACCAATGTCGGCGTGCTGAGCCCGATCGTGGCGCACGACGTTCGCAACGGGGTCAACCATCTTTCGCAGGAATACGCCGCCTTGCACGGTACGCCGATCCACGCCATCAACCTTGGCGGGTCGCTTTGCGGCAAGCGCCTCCAGGGTCGCGTGCTTGACGACGACGACTACGAGGCGATCGTCGACGCGATGGAACGCACGCGAGGTGCGATGTTCAGGAATGACGCTCGGGTCTAATTCCGCCGGCGTAGCCTCGTCCGGTCGAGCCGGAGCCATGCTCGCGGTCCTTGCCCGTAACTGGACAGGGCGACCCATCGATGCGATGATTTTCTGCCGGCCTGCACTCGAAAGGTGGATGCCATGCCGAGCTTCACACTCGCCGTCAACGGCGAAGCGAAGACCGTCGAGGTCCGCGATCCCGACGAGCCGCTGCTGTACGTATTACGAGACCGCCTGTCACTGACCGGCGCCAAGTTTGGCTGCGGCCTCGGCCAGTGCGGAGCGTGCACGGTGATCGTCGACGACGAAGCTGTCCGCTCGTGTCGGATGCCAGTGTCGAAGTCGGCCGGAAAGAAAATCACGACGATCGAAGGTCTGGGCACGCCCGACAAGCCGCACCCGCTGCAGGTGGCGTTCGTTACCGAGCAGGCGGCGCAGTGCGGCTATTGCGTGACCGGCATGGTGATGACCGGCGCAGCGGCACTGGCGCGCAAACCCAATCTCACGCGCGAGGAGGCGCAGCAGGCGCTCGCCGGCAACCTGTGCCGCTGCGGCACGCACCAGCGGATCCTGCACGCGATGCTGCGCGCCGCGGGCAAGGCGACGGCATGATCGCCGCGTTGTCACGCCGCGAATTTCTTCAGGCCGGCGGTGCGCTTGTCATCGGCTTCACGCTTTCGGCGCCGGGATTTGCGCAGCGGGCCGCGCGCGCGGAAAGCAAGCTCGGCAAGACGCTCGATACCGGCGAGGTTGACGGCTTCATCGCCGTCAACGGCGACGGCTCGGTGACCATCTACTCAGGCAAGGTCGATCTCGGTCAGGGCTTGCGGATCGCGATTCCGCAGATGGCCGCCGAGGAGCTCGGCATTGGCGTCGAGCAGATCGCGATGGTCGAGGGCGATACCGCGCTGACGCCCGACCAGGGCGCGACGGCCGGCAGCAGCGGCATCATCCGCGGCGGCGTGCAGATACGGCAGGCCGCGGCCACCGCACGCGAGACGCTGATCGGGCTCGCCGCGGCCCGCACCGGCAAGCCGGCAGCGGAATTCGATACGGTCGACGGTGAGGTGCGGCCGAAATCCGGCGGGACCGGGATCCGCTTCGGCGATCTCGTCGGCGACAAGCGCTTCGGCGTCAGGGTCGACCCGAAGGCGAAGCTGCGCGATCCCGCGTCGTACCGCGTCGTCGGTCAGCCGCTCGCGCGGCCCGACATCCCGGGCAAAGTCAACGGCCGGCACGTGTTCGTTCACGATTTCAAGATCGAGGGGATGTTGCACGGGCGGATCGTCCGCCCACCATCGGTGGGTGCCAAGCTCAACGCCGTCGATGAGACATCGATCAAGTCGATCCCGGATGCCCGCGTCGTCCGCATCAACGATTTTCTCGGCGTCGTCGCCCCGAACGAATGGGACGCGGTGTCCGCCGCGCGCATGCTCAAGGCGCAGTGGTCGGAGTCGGCACCGTTGCTCGGCGCCGACGCCGTGCTCGCTTGGATGCGCACAGGACCGTTCGACGGCGACGAGACCCTGGTGAAAAAGGGCGACGCGCGGCAGGCGCTCGCCGCCGCGAAAAAGGTCAACGCCGAGTTCTACTGGCCGATGCAATCGCACGGATCGATGGGGCCGTCGTGCGCTGTCGCCGATGTGCGCGACGGCAACGCGACGGTCTGGTCGGCCTCGCAGGCCACGCACCGCTTCCGCGAGACGATCGCCAAGGCGCTCGCGTTGCCCAAGGATGCCGTGCGCGTGGTGTATCTCGATGGCTCCGGCTGCTATGGCATGAACGGCCATGACGACGCGGCGGCCGACGCGGTGCTGCTGTCGAGGGCGGTGGGCCGGCCGGTGCGCGTGCAATGGTCGCGCGAGGACGAGCACGGCTGGGACCCGAAAGCGCCCCCGCAGCTGCTGTCGCTCGAAGGCGCGGTCGGCGACGATGGGAAGATCGCCGCGTGGCGCACCGAGATGTGGATTCCCAAAGCCACGGCGAGCCTCCCGAACATGCCTCTGCTGGCGCTCGACGCGGCAGGCATCGCGCAGACGCCGGGCATCACCACGGGCCTCATCAGCCAGAATGGCGACCCGCCCTACGCAGTGCCGCACCAGGAAGTCCTGGTCCACTGGCTCAAGTCCTCGCCGCTGCGACCGTCGAATTTCCGCGCGCCGGGCAAGGTCGCGAACCTGTTCGCGGTCGAGAGCTTCACCGACATGCTCGCCGTCGCTGCGCGGCGCGACCCGGTCGAATTCCGGCTGCAGGGTTTATCCGATCCGCGCGGGATCGAAGTGATCCGACGCACCGCGGCGCTGATCGGATGGCAGCCCCGGCCCTCCCCGGCACCGAACTTCGGCAGCGGCCGCGGATTCGCCTACGTCCACTACAAGCACAACGAGAGTTATGTGGCGATGGCGATGGAGGTCGACGTCGACAAGGCATCGGGCGCGATCCGCGTGCGCCGCGTCGCATGCGCGCACGACTGCGGCCTGATCATCAATCCGGCCACGCTCAAGGCTCAGATCGAAGGCAACATCCTGCAAACCTTGTCGCGGACCTTGTTCGAGCAAGTCGCGTTCGACCGCTCGCGGGTGACAAGTATCGACTGGGCGAGCTATCCGATACTGAGGTTTCCGGATGCGCCCGAGATCCAGATCGACCTCGTGAACCGGCCGACCGAGCCGCCGCTGGGTGCCGGTGAGGCATCGGCCACGCCGGTTCCGGCAGCACTGGCCAACGCCGTCTATGACGCGGTCGGCGCGCGTGTGACGACGGTGCCGTTCACGCGCGACCGCGTGCGCGCAGCCATCGCCTGACCCGTCGGAGTAGCGCTTTACCTTTGACGGCGCATCGCCGATGTCGGGGTCACTTGAGCTGGTCGGCGACCTTGTCGATGCCGGCCTTCGAGCAATCGTCGTCCTTGCCCGGCGAACCTGAGACACCGACCGCCCCGACAACGTCATCGCCGACCTTGATCGGCAGCCCGCCGGAAAGCGCGAGCACGCGGGTGTATTCCTTCGATCCGCCCGACGCCGGATCGGCAAGCAGACGTTTGACGAAATCGGCCGAAGGCTAGCGAAACGTTCGCGCCGTATAGGCCTTGCGGTCGCTGCCCTCGGGCGTATGCAGACCGGCGCCGTCGCCGCGCAGCATCACGATCGGCAGGCCGGCGCGATCGACGACCGTTACCGAAACCCGGTAGCCCATTCCCTTGCACTTTTCCATCGCGGCGTTGGCAATCGTCTGCGCCATCGCCAGCGAAATGTTCTTCTCGGTGACCAGGCCCTGCGCCTGCGCCGACGACCCAGGCGCGGCTAACATCATCGCGGCGAGAATCGTCACTGTGGATGACATGTTGGACGACATCAGCCGCCCCCCTTGTTCATGATGCGTGGAAACCTATCACGACCTCCGGGGCTTTGGCGGCAGAAAGGGATGGCATCCGCAATTCCGATGCTCCGCAGCGTAAACTTCGCCGGATGCTCCCCGATCGAACGGATTCCTCCCGGTACACCGTCGCCGCCTGGGTTCTGACCGGCGTCGCACTTGTCCTCGTGTTGCAGTTGCGCGTGCTGCCGGCGCTGCTTGCCGGCATGCTGGTGTACGAGCTCGTTCACCTCATCGCGCCGACGATGAATGAGTATATTTCGGACAAGCGCGCGAAGATCATTGCGGTGGGCCTGCTCGCGGCGCTGGTGGTGATACTGGTAACGGCTGCAATCCTCGGCGCCATCGTTTTCTTCAGGAGCGATGCGGGGAGTCTCTCGGGGCTCCTCGCCCGCATGGCCGAAATCATCGATGGCTCACGCGCCATGATGCCGAACTGGCTCGTGGACGAGATGCCGGACGGCCCGGAGGATCTGAAGGAAACGCTCGGGGAGTGGTTCCGGATTCACGCCGCCGACGTGCGGTCGGTAGGCAAGGACGCAGGACGCGTGCTGATCCAGACGGTGCTGGGCATGGTGCTCGGTGCGATGGTCGCATTGCACGAGGCATTGCCGATCGAGACCGACCGTCCGCTCGCACGTGCGCTCGTCGAGCGCATCACAAGACTGGGCGACGCGTTCCGTCGCGTCGTGTTCGCGCAGATGAAGATCTCGCTGATCAACACGGCGCTGACCGGTCTATACCTGGTGCTCGTTCTGCCGAGCCTTGGTGTGGATCTGCCCTTCAAGAGGACGCTGATCGTCCTGACGTTTATCGTCGGACTCCTGCCCGTGGTCGGCAACCTGGTCTCCAATGTCGTGATCGTGGTGGTGAGCTTGTCCACCTCCGTCAAGGTTGCCATCGGCTCGTTGCTGTTCCTGGTCGTCATCCACAAGCTCGAATATTTTCTCAACGCGCGCATTGTCGGAAGGCGCACCGAATCCCACGCCTGGGAGCTGCTGCTGGCGATGGTCGTGATGGAAGCCGCGTTCGGTATTTCGGGCATCATAGCCGCGCCGATCTATTACACCTATCTCAAGACCGAGCTGTCGGACCGGGGACTGGTTTGACGACGTCCCCCGCGTTGCCGGTACAGCGATGAGGACGCCATTCCCGCCTGCGGATTCGGGCGGGCCTGACATAGGGCGAGCGCGATGGATTGACGCAGGCCGCCGGTAGACTAATATCCGGTTCGCTGCGGCCGCTTTCGGATGGGCGCGGGACCGGCGCCGCAGGGCCGATCGGTTCCCCGCAGGCATGCCTCGGCAAGCGACTCGCGCAGCAAATGGAGACTTCGTGCAACTGATGGCCGATTCGAAGAAGAAAAAAACATCGCCGGGCCGCCCGCGAGCGCGACCCCACGTGGATGTTCCTGCCCCGGTCAAGGAGCGCATCAGCGACTTGGCGTGGGCCGGCCAACACGCGCAGGCGATCGAAAAGACGACCACGGCGCTGGGTGCGACCGGCTTGAGCATGCAAAGCCGGCTCGATCTGCTCGATCTACGGGCCGAGAGCTTCATCGCCCAGGGGGATCTGGAGCGCGCCGGCGCGGATGCGGGTGCGATGCTCGACCTTGCGGATCGCGCCAAGACGCCGGCCTTGAAGGCGCAGGCGCGCAATCGCCTCGCGCTGGTGCAGATGCGCAAGGGCGAATTGAAGGGTGCCCTCGCTTCGGCCACCGTCGCGCTGAAGGCAGCTCGCCAAAGCAGGCAAACACCGCTGGTCGCCACGAGCCTGCTTCGTCTAGCGGAAATACAGTCGCGGATCGGCGCGGACTATGAGCAGGCCGCACAGAACGCGGCGCGGGCCGCCGAGCTCTTTCAGACGCTCGAGCAGCCTTCGGGTCAAGGACGCGCGCGTTGGGTAATTTCCATGGCGCGTAGCTCCCAGGGCCGCGCGGCAGAAGCGGACCAGGCGGCCAACGACGCACTGGCCATTGGTCGCCGCTGCGGCGACCTTTATGGCGTTGGCAATGCGCTCAACATGCTGATGTTCAACGAAGCCGACCATGGCGCGCAACTGAAGCTCTTGATTCAGGCGCTCGCCGCTTTCGAGACAGCAGGCTATGTCGAACGCCAGGGCATCATCACGGGCAACCTGGGCGTCGCCTACTTCAGGCTCGGCCTCTACCGTCGCGCCCGCCGCCAGTACCTCAAGGCCGGCGACATCCACCGAAGCACCGGCGATCGCGTCGGCCTGACCGGAACCGCGTGGCAACTGGCATTCGCGGAAATCGACATGGGGCACCTGGACGCCGCGCGCGCTTACCTGGCCGAGGGAGCCGCGATGGGCGCGGAAGTAGAGCAGGACGACCGATTCTCCTATTTCGGACCCATCGCGTACGGGCGGCTCGCGGTGCGCGAGGGCGATGAGCGGGCCGCGCTGCGGCATTTCAAGCGGGCGTTGGAAATCATTCGGGAGGCGGACGTCGCCGCATTCGAGATGAACACCCTGGCCAACCTCGCGCAGGCCCAGCTTGCCGTGGGAAACACCCGCGCCGCGTTGGCCTCCACGCGTCGTGCCACGAAGATGCATCGCGCGCATGGACTGGCCCCACTGCAGGCGCTTTCGCCCCCAATGGTCTGGTGGCGCTACAGCCAGGCGCTGCAGGCGAACGGCGAGGTCGCGGCTGCGCGCGAAGCGCTCGAGATGGCGTATCAGTTCATGCTCAAGGGCATCGCGGGACTGAGCGACGAAGGTCTGCGCCGAAACTATCTGAACAAGATCGAGGAGCATCGCAAAATCGTCGGCGCGTGGATCAAGGACGCGCGCAAGCGACGCCTTTCCCCTCAACGCAGCACCGCCCATCTGGCGGGCGAAGCGAATCTGCGCGAGCCTTTCGAGCGGCTTGTGGACACCGGCTTGCGTCTGAACGAATTGCGCAGCGCCGCCGAATTGCATGAATTCCTGATCGACGAAGCCACCGAGCTCTCCGGCGCCGAGCGTGTGTTGCTGGTGCTCGAGACGCCGGGAGGATTGCAGTTGGCAGGCTCGCTCGTGCCGCGCGGCGAGGACGCGCAGTCACTGTTGCACGACATCACGCCCGCGCTGCTGGCTGCGCGACGAACGCGCGCGGTGAGCTTGACCCACGATCCTAAGGCCGCGAGCGAGCTCGACCAGCGCTCGCGCATCATCGCGCCGCTGATCGCGCAGCGCCAGCTGCTCGGCTACCTCTATGTCGACATCGACGGCGCGTTCGGACGGCTGCGCGAGGCCGACCGCGACCTGCTGGGACTGCTGGCCAGCCAAGCGGCGGTCGCGCTGGACAACGCGCAGTGGTCGCTGGGGCTCGAGCGGAAGGTCGAAGAGCGCACCTCGGAACTGACTGCGTCGAACGCCAGCCTTGAACAGCGCAACGCCGAGCTCGCGATCATCAATTCGATCCAGCAGGGACTCGCCGCCGAGTTGGACTTCCAGGCGATCGTGGACCTGGTCGGCGACAGGCTGCGGGAGGTCTTCAACACGCCCGACCTCGGTATTCGTTGGTACGATGAAAAAGCCAACCTGATCCACTATCTCTACGAATATGAGCATGGCAAACGACTGACGGTCGCTCCTCGACAGCCGACACCTGGTGGCCTGTTCGAGACGATGGGCAGAACGCGCCAGCCCTTAGTCATTAACACTGCAGCGGAATACGCAGAAGTGCCTGGCGGAGCGCTCCCTGGCACGGACACCAGCAAATCGTTGATTGCGGTTCCGATCATCAGCAGCGATCGGATGCTTGGAACGATCGTTATCGAGAATTACGAGCGGGAGAATGCTTACGGCGAGTCCGAGCTGCGCCTGCTCACTACCATCGCCGCGTCGCTGGGCACCGCCCTCGAAAACGCGCGGCTGTTCGACGAGACACAGCGTTTGCTCAAGGAAACCGAGCAGCGCGCTACCGAGCTGGCGGTCATCAACCGCATCCAGGAAGGCATAGCCGCCGAACTCGACTTCCAGGCGATCGTCGATCTGGTTGGCGACAAGTTGCGCGAGGTCTTCAAGATTGGTGACATCGGCATCCGCTGGTACGATCCGAAGGCGAACCTCAATCACTTCCTGTACCAGTACGAGCATGGCGTGCGGGACTATCAACCGCCGAGGGCTCCGTCGCCCGGAGCCTTGAAGCTCTTGCAAACGCGTCAGCCGGTGGTCGTGCACAACCCTGCCGAGTATGCAGCGCTCGGATTCAGCACTACACCCGGCACCGATCAAAGCCTCTCATCCGTCGCGGTACCCATCCTCGGAAGCGACCGCGCATTGGGCTCGATCGCTCTGGAGAATTACGGGCGGGAGAATGCATTCGGCGAGGCCGAGCTGCGCCTGCTGACGACTGTGGCCGCGAGCATGGGGGTCGCGCTCGAGAATGCGCGGCTCTTCGACGAGACACAGCGACTGTTCAAGGCCGAGCAGCAACGCACTGCGGAGCTCGCGGTCATCAACAGCATCCAGCAAGGGATGGCGGAGAAGCTCGATTTCCAGACCATCGTCGATCTCGTCGGCGACAAGCTGCGCGAAGTGTTCAATACGGGCGACATCGGTATCCGCTGGCACGACCCGGCGACGAATCTCGCTCACTACCTGTATCAGTACGAGCACGGGATACGCAAGCAGGTCGCGCCCACTACGCCTCGCGCAGGCGGCGCCTGGTCCACGCTCGTGCGCACCCGGCAGCCGCTCGTATTCAGAAATCGTGGCGAGGCCGCGGCGCTCGGGATCGTCGCAGTACCGGGTACCGACACCAGTCAGTCCGCGGTGTTCGTGCCTATCCTCGGGAGCGATCGCGTGCTCGGCTCGATCGTGCTGGAGAATTACGAGCGCGAGGATGCTTTCGGCGAAGCGGAAGTGCGACTGCTGAGCACGGTCGCTGCGAGCATGGGTGTTGCACTGGAAAACGCGCGTCTGTTCGACGAGACGCAGCGGCTGCTGAAGGAAACCGAGCAGCGCGCAGCCGAGCTGGCGGTCATCAACAGCATCCAGGAGGGCATGGCGGCGGAGCTCGATTTCCAGGCCATTATCGATTTGGTCGGCGACAAGCTGCGCAAGGTATTCAACACCGGCGACATCGGCATCCGCTGGTACGACTCGGCGACGAACCTCGCTCACTATCTGTATCAGTATGAGCATGGCGTGCGGCAGCACGTAGCGTCCGCTCCGCCGCGCGAAGGCGGTCCCTGGTCCGCGATGGTGCGAACCCGTCAACCGGTCGTATTGAAAAATCCCGAAGAGGCGGCGGCGTTCGGAAGCGGTGTGATACCAGGCACCGATACCAGCCAGTCCGCGGTTTTCGTCCCGATTCTGGGAAGCGATCGCGTGCTGGGAACGATTGTGCTGGAGGATTACGAGCGCGAAGACGCTTTCGGAGAAGCGGAGGTGCGGCTCCTCAGCACCGTGGCCGCAAGCATGGGCGTCGCGCTGGAGAACGCGCGCCTGTTCGACGAGACACAGCGGCTGCTCAAGGAAACCGAGCAGCGCAACGCCGAGCTGGCGGTGATCAACCGCATCCAAGAGGGGATGGCCGCCGAGCTCGATTTCCAGGCGATCATTGACCTCGTCGGCGACAAGCTTCGAGAAGTGTTCAATACCGGCGACATCGGCATCCGCTGGCACGACGCCAAGGCGAACCTCCTCCTCTGCCCGTACGACTACGAACATGGCGTGCGCCTCAACGTGGCGCCCATGACACCCCCGCCCGACAGCGTCTGGTTTAAGTTGGTGCAGACGCGTCAGCCTATTATTCTGAATAACGCCGCGGAAGCGGCGGCGCTGGGTATCACCCACATTCCAGGGACCGATGCAGGCCTTTCATCGGTTCGCGTCCCGATTCTAGGCGGCGACCGCGTCCTCGGATCGATCATCCTGGAAAGCTTCCGCGAGAACGCTTTCGGCGAAGCCGAGGTGCGCCTGCTTACGACGGTCGCCGCAAGCATGGGCGTCGCGCTGGAGAACGCGCGCCTGTTCGACGAGACGCAGCGGCTGCTCAAGGAAACCGAGCAGCGCAACGCCGAGTTGGCGGTGATCAACCGCATCCAGGAGGGGATGGCCGCCGAGCTCGACTTCCAGGCGATCATCGACCTCGTCGGCGACAAGCTGCGCGAGGTCTTCCACACCGGGGACATCGGTATCTGGTGGTGGGACGAGACTGCCAGGCTCACGCACCCGCTCTATATTTTCGAGCACGGCATCCGGCTTCGGGGACAGCCGTTTCCCGTTGAGCCTGGAGGAGCAGCCCATCGGATCGTCTGCCAGCGCGAAGTTCTCGTGGCGGGGACTCGCGCCGAACAGGACGCACTCGGGTTTGCGCTGGTTCCGGGGACCGACCAGAGCCATTCGGTCGTCGGCGTCCCGATCGTGGGTGGAGACCGCGTGATCGCGTCGATGCTGCTCGAGAACCACGAACGTGAGCATGCTTTCGGCGAAGCCGACGTGCGCCTCCTCACGACGATTGCCGCAACCATGGGTGTGGCGCTCGAGAACGCCCGTCTTTTCGACGAGACGCAGCGGCTGCTGAAGGAAACCGAGCAGCGTAATGCCGAGCTCGCGATAATCAACAGCGTGCAGGCAGCGCTGGCCGCCGAGCTCAACATCCAGGGCATCTACGACGCAGTCGGCGACAAGATACGGGAAATCTTTCACAACGCGGATATGGCGATCCGCGTCTACGATCCGAAGACCAGTCAGATCCACTATCCGTATATGTACGAGCACGGAAAGCGGATCAATGTTGCGTCTCAACAGCTCAGCGACCGAGGGATGGCCGCGCACATCATCCGCACCCGCGAAACGATCCTTATTAACGAGCGCATGGCGGAGGCCCTGGAAACATACGGTTCTCAGACGTTGCCCGGCACGGAAATGGAGAAATCACTGCTCATGGTGCCGTTGGTCGTCGGCGAGCAAGTCCGAGGGATCATCGACCTGGTCGACATGCAGCGCGAGCACGCCTTCAGCGACTCCGACGTCCGCCTGCTCCAGACGCTGGCCAACAGCATGAGCGTGGCGCTCGAGAACGCTCGCCTGTTCGACGAGACGCAACGGCTGTTCAAGGAGAGCGAGCAGCGCGCCGCCGAGCTCGCGATCATCAACAGCGTGCAGCAGGCGCTCGCCGCCGAGCTCAACATGCAGGGCATCTACGATGCCGTCGGCGACAAGATCCGCGAGATATTCAATCAGGCGGACGTAGGGATCCGCATCTATGACCCGCAAAACAACACGATCCACTGGCCGTATATCTATGAAGGCGGCCAACGGATCAACGTCGAGTCTCGTGAACTGAAGAAAACGGGTTTTGCGTACCATGTTCTTCACACGCGCGAGACGCTGGTCATCAACGAGAACATCGACGAGGAGTCGAAAAAGTACGGCAGCTCCACCGTGCCGGGGACGCAGAACGAGAAATCGCTGGTCTTCGTGCCGCTGGTCGCCGGCGACCAGACACGCGGCCTGATCAGCCTGGCGGACCTGGAGCGCGAGCACGCGTTCGGCGAGTCGGACGTGCGGCTGTTGCAGACGCTCGCCAATGCGATGAGCGTCGCGCTCGAAAACGCGCGACTCTTCGACGAAACGCAGCGGCGAACGCGCGAAACCGCTGCGCTGGCCGAGGTCGGCCGCGACATTTCGTCGACACTGGACCTGTCGACGGTGATGGATCGCATCGCTCGTCACGCGAAGACCTTGCTCAACGCGGGGAGCAGCGCCATCTTCCTGCCCGATGCCGGTGGGCAAACCTACCGGGCGATCGTCGGCGTCGGCGACATCGCGGAGGCGATCCAATCCACGGTGATCAAGGTGGGCGACGGCATCATCGGCAGCCTGGTCCAAAGCGGCCGCGCCGAGTTCATCAACGACACCGGCGCCGATCCCCGCGCGATCCAGATCCCCGGAACGTCGAGGGAAGAGCACGAACGCCTGATGGTGGCACCGCTGCTGGCCGGCCAGACAGTCAAAGGGGTCATGGCGGTATGGCGCACCGCCGGCCAGCCGTTCGGCGACACCGACCTGGAATTCCTGGTCGGGTTGTCGTTGCAGGCGACCGTCGCGATCGAAAATGCGCGCCTGT
Organism: Betaproteobacteria bacterium; assembly: GCA_003153475.1. Classification (GTDB taxonomy): domain Bacteria; phylum Pseudomonadota; class Gammaproteobacteria; order Burkholderiales; family Casimicrobiaceae; genus PALSA-1003. The sequence continues at coordinate 35,837 of PLYT01000085.1, forward strand.
TCGCCGAATCGCAGCAGCGCGCGGCCGAGCTCGCCACCGTCAACACGGTCTCGCAGCAACTCGCCGGCAAGCTCGACCTTGCCAACCTGCTCGAGCTCGTCGGCGAGCAGATCCGCACTGTGTTCAAGGCAGACATCGCGTACGTTGCGCTGCTCGACCGGCGTACCGGCATCATCGACTTCCCCTACCAGCATGGCGACACGCTGACCCCGCTCAAATACGGGGAAGGCCTGACGAGCAGGATCATCAAGTCGGGCAAGCCGCTGATCATCAATCGCGACACGGACCGGCGCAGCCTCGAGCTTGGAGCCATCGTCATCGGCAAGCAGGCGCTGTCGTACCTGGGAGTGCCGATCCTCGTGGCCGGCACCTGCCAAGGGGCGATCAGCGTGCAAAGCACGCTGATGGAAGGCGTTTACGACGCCGATGCCGAGCGCCTGCTCTCCACGATCGCCGCCAACGTCGGCGTGGCGCTGCAGAACGCGCGTCTGTTCCAGGAAGCGCAGGAGGCGCGGGCCGCGGCCGAGGCGGCCAACGAAGCGAAGAGCTCGTTCCTGGCCACGATGAGCCACGAGATACGCACGCCGATGAACGCCGTGATCGGCATGAGCGGCTTGCTGCTCGACACCAAGCTCGATACCGAGCAGCACGACTACGTCGCGACCATTCGCGAATCGGGCGACGCGCTGCTGACCATCATCAACGACATCCTCGACTTCTCGAAAATCGAGGCCGGTCGCATGGACATCGAGGCGCAGCCGTTCGATCTTCGCGATTGCGTCGAGTCGGCTCTGGACCTGGTCACGGCGCGCGCAGTCGAGAAAAACCTCGATACGGTCTACGTGTTCGAAGGCGACGTTCCCGCGGCCGTCGTCGGTGACGTCACCCGCTTGCGCCAGATCATGTTGAACCTGCTCTCGAACGCCGTGAAGTTCACCGAGGCCGGCGAGGTGGTGCTGACAGCGAGCGCCAAGCCGCTCTCGGCAGAACGCGTGGAGCTTACGTTTTCGGTGCGTGACACGGGCATCGGTCTGTCGGCTGACGAGATGAGCCGACTGTTCCAGTCCTTTTCGCAAGCCGACTCGTCGACCACCCGCAAGTATGGCGGCACCGGCCTCGGCCTCGCCATCAGCAGGCGTCTGTCGGAGTTGATGGGCGGACGCATGTGGGCCGAGAGCGACGGACCCGGCAAGGGCTCGACGTTCCTGTTCAGCATCCAGGTCCCGGTCGCTGAACTCCCCGCCGCGCGCCAACGCGACTTCGTCGGCGTCCAGCCCGAGCTGCAAGACAAGCGCGTGCTCGTCGTCGACGACAACGCCACCAACCGCCGCGTGCTCAGCCTGCAGGCCGCGAAGTGGGGAATGAAATGCCGCGCGAGCGGCTCGCCGTCCGAGGCGCTGTCCTGGCTCGAGGCCGGCGAGGATTTCGACCTCGCGGTACTGGACATGCACATGCCCGAGATGGACGGCATCGATCTGGCGCGGCGGATTCGCGAGCGAAATGTCGAGCTGCCGCTCGTGTTGTTCAGCTCGCTGGGGAGGCGCGAAGCGGGCGATGACGAGCGCCTGTTCAATGCGTACCTGGCCAAGCCGATTCGTCAGTCACAGTTGTTCGATACGCTGGTGGGACTCCTGGCGCGCGACGTGGCGCCCAAGGTCGAGGCGGCGCCGGGCAAGCCGCAACTGGATCCGAATCAGGCGGCGCGGCATCCGCTGCGCATACTTCTGGCCGAAGACAACGTAGTCAACCAGAAGCTGGCGCTGCGCCTGCTGCAGCAGATGGGCTATCGCGCCGACCTCGCGTCGAACGGAATCGAGGCGATCGAGTCGGTGCGCCGGCAGACCTACGACGTCATATTGATGGACGTGCAGATGCCCGAGATGGACGGCTTGGAAGCTTCGCGCCAGATCAACGCGAGATGGCAATCGAGGGATCGGCCACGCATTATCGCGATGACCGCCAACGCCATGCAGGGGGACCGCGACATGTGCCTGGCCGCCGGCATGGACGATTATCTGACCAAACCGATCCGGGTCGAGCGCCTGGTGGAGGCATTGAATCAAGCGTCCGCGCGCAGGGAACGGTGATGAGCGCACCGACGATCGATTTTGCGACCTTCGAAACGCTCAAGGAGACGACCGGCGCCGAGTTTGCGCTCGAGCTGGTGGACACCTTTCTGCAGGAAGCGCCGGTGATGCTCGCCGATCTGCGTCGTGCGATGGCGGCGGGGGATGCCGAGAGATTTCGTCGGGCCGCACATTCGCTGAAGTCCAACAGCAACACCTTCGGCGCGCTCGCGTTGGCCGCGATGGCGCGCGAGCTGGAGATCGGCGGCCTGCCCACCGCGGCCGCCGGTGGACGGTCCGTTGACGCGCTGGATCAGGAGTATTCGCGTGTCGCCGCGGCCTTGACTGCGTTGCGCCATGCGTGAGCTGCGTAGCGGCACGGCTCGCCTGCTGGTCGTCGATGACAACAAGGTCAATCGACTGCTGCTGACGCGCAACCTGGAATTGCAGGGCCACAGCGTCGCATCGGCCGAAAATGGCCGGGTCGCGCTGGAGATGCTGCGGCGCGAAGGCTTCGACCTCCTGCTGCTGGACATGGAAATGCCCGAGCTGGACGGCTTCCAGGTGCTCGAGCAGCTGGTTAACGACCGGCAGCTGCGCGATCTCCCGGTCATCGTTACCTCGTCGCTCGAAGGCGTCGAAAACGTGGTGCGCTGCATCGAGCTCGGCGCCGAAGATTACCTGTCCAAGCCGGTCAATCCGGTGCTGCTAAAGGCGCGCATCGGAGCGAGCCTCGAGAAAAAGCGGCTTCGCGACCAGCAAAAGGAGCTGATGCGCCGCTTCGCTACGCCGGAAGTGGAGGAGGATCTGGAGACTTCCGGTTTCTCCCTGGGCGGCAAGCTGGTCCGTGCCTCGGTGATGTTTTCCGACATCCGCGGCTTTACTTCGCTCGCCGAATCGCAACCGCCCGAGGAGACCATCGAACTCCTGAATACCTACTACGAGCTGATGTTCGATGCGATCAGCGGCCACGGCGGCGTCGTCACGCTGATGATGGGGGACGGGCTGATGTCGGTCTTCGGCGCGCCGGTGCCGGTGGCGGACCACGCGGAGAGCGCCGTGCGCGCAGCGCAGGAGATGGTCGAGCTGATCGGATTGTTCAACGTCGAGCGTGAGGCCGCCGGCAAGCCGCCGATCAAGATCGGCATCGGCATCGCCTCCGGCGAGATGGTCGCCGGGTACACCGGCACCAACAAGCGCGCGACTTACACGTGCATTGGCGACACCGTCAATCTCGCAGCGAGGCTGGAGGAGCACACCAAGGCCGCGCAGCGCATGATCCTGATCGACCAGGCAACACGCTCGGCGTTGAGCGAGCGGGTCGCGGTAGAGTCGCTCGGCGCGGTTCCGTTCCGGGGCAAGGCGACGGCGGTCGAAGTGTTTGCCGTCGATCCGAATTGATCGACGCGACAGAACCCGCCGTGCCGCCATGGGCACGGCCCAGGCACCCGCTATCCACGATCTCCGGATTGCTCGCGGCCTCGATTCGCGACCATCCTGACGCCGTAGCAGTCGTGACTCCGGGCGGACCGGACCTCACGTATGCCGCGCTGGGACGGATGCTCGATACGATCGCGGGCAGATTGGCCGCCGCCGGCTTCGGCCGCGGCACGCGCGTTGGCATCGCGCTACCGGATGGACCCGAACTGGCGGTGGCGCTGCTCGCGGTTTGCTCCGCTGCGACGTGCGCCCCGCTGAACGCCGACCTGGACGAGGCGGCTCTTGTTCGTCTGCTGCATTCAATGCGGATCGATGCGCTGATTGTGGCGAAGGACCCTGTCTCAGCCGTGGTCCGCGCAGCGCGACATGCCGGCGTTACGCTCATCGCGCTGCGTTGTTCGACTTGGGATCCTGACGGCGTGGACCTCGTTCCGGAGTCGACGCGCGATAGCGCGGCCGTCGAGGAACCGCTTGCGGACGACGTCGGCTTCCTCATGCACACGTCAGGCACCACCGGCGCGCCGAAGATCGTGCCATGGAAACAGTGGAGCGTGGCCGAGGCAGTGCGCAATCGCATCGAACTTTCTGGAATGGACGCGTCCGACCGATGTCTGGTTGCGTTGCCACTGCACTCTAGCGCCGGCATCCGGCGCATGCTGTCGGGTCTGTTGACCGGCGGCTCGATCATCTGTGCGGGCGCCCTGACAACGGACGCTACGATCGAGCTGCTGGAATCCCTGGCGCCAACGCAGTACTTCGCGCCACCGGCTTCGCATATCGCGCTACTCGAGGCGTTCGAACGGCGAACGCCGCGTCCTCGCCATTGCCTGAAAGCCCTCTGGTCCGGAACCACCGAACTGCCCGATGCAATCTGCGCGCGATTGGAACGGACCTTCGGGGTTCCGATCATCGTCGGCTATGGAACGACGGAGTCCGGCTGCGTTGCGCACGCGCCGTTGCCGCCTGCGCGGGCGCCGGCCGGATCGGTCGGTCGCGCGGTCAACGTCGAACTCGGAATTATGGACGACGCCGGTCTGTTCCTCGGGCCCGAGGAGACCGGCGAGATCGTCGTCCGAGGCCCGGAAGTGTTCGACGGCTACGAGAATGACGACGACGCTAACCGGGCGGCATTCCGCGACGGCTGGTTCAGGACGGGCGATATTGGCCACATCGATCGCGATGGCTTCGTTTATTTGTTGGGGCGGCAAGCCGATATCATCAACCGTGGGGGTATGAAGGTCGCGCCCAGCGAGGTCGAGTCGGCTCTGGCCCGGCACCCGAAAGTAGTCGAAGCCGCGGCGTTCGCCATCGCTCATCCGACGCTGGGGCAGGATCTCGCCGCCGCCGTCGTGCTGCGCGACCAGGTCAGCGAGAGCGAGTTGCGGCGCTTTCTTCGTGCCGGACTGGCGACGTTCAAGATCCCGACACGTATCGTCGACGTGGCGCAATTGCCGCGCGGAGCATCGGGCAAGCTGGCCCGCAGCGAACTGGCGGCGCTCGTCGCTGCAACGATCGGACGTGGCAACGAGCCGCCGGTCGGTCGCGAAGAAACCGAGATCGCCCGGATCTTTGCCGACGTGCTCAAGGTGCCGAGTGTCGGCCGGCGAGACAACTTCTTCGATCTCGGCGGCGATTCTCTGAGTGCGATCAACGCGCTCGCGGCGGTCGATGCTGCGCTCGGCGTTTCTGTGCGGTTGGAAGTCCTGTTCGATTGTCCGACCGTGTCGGAATTCGCCGCCGCAATCAGCGAGCGCAAGCGCTTGAGCGCCGCGCATCCCGCGCCGACGGCCCTGGGCAGGATAGAGAGGCGAAGGTGATAACCAGGCGCGCGATGCTGCCCGCGCTCGCGTGGGGTGCTCTGCTGCTTGCGAGCCCATTCGCCGCGGCGCAGCTTTTCCCCGCAAGAGTGGTGCGGATAATCGTCGCCTTTCCGGCCGGTGGGCAGAGTGATCTGATCGCCCGTGCTGTCGCGAAATCGCTTGGGGGAATACTCGGGGTTACTATGGTAGTCGAGAATCGGTCCGGCGCCAGCGGCGCGATCGGAGTCGATGTTGCTGCACACGCACCCGCCGACGGATCGGCACTGCTGCTGGGCAGCGGCAGCAATCTAACGACCGCCCCCGCGCTGGACAGCAATTTGCCCTACGACCCGATACGGGATTTCACGCCGATCGGGCGGGTGGCACGGCTGCCGCTCGTGCTGGTGGTCCAAGCGGGGCTCCCGGTGACGAACGTAACCCAGTTGGTCGCGTACGCGCGGCAAAATCCCGGAGCAGTGACCTACGCTTCGGGCGCGGCAGGGATCCAGTTTTTGATGGAATCCCTGAAGAGCTCTGCCGGCGTGGACATCCTCCAAGTGCCCTATAGCGGTACCCCGCCAGCCCTCAGGGACGTCGTGGCCGGCCGCGTTGACGTTCTGGTTGTCGACGCCCCGGCGATCGCTCCCTACGTAACGATCGGTGCCGTCCGCGTGATCGCGAATGCAGGACAAACGCGGTCCCGCCTGTTTCCCGACAGTCCGACGATCATCGAGCAGGGCTCCGACATCAGTTACGAATCCTGGCAGGGGCTGCTCGCACCCAGGGGGACGCCACGAGAATTGATAGCCCAGCTACAAAGCGCGTTGCAGAAGGCGCTTCGGTCGAACGATTTTCGCAAGGATCTGGAACGTCTCGGCGCAGAACCTATCGACGAGCCGCCCGCGGCGTTCGAGCCCTTTCTGCGCAACGAGCTGGAAAAGTACCGGCGCGTTGCCGGGCGCGTGAAGTGATGCTGCGTCCGGGTTTGGCCGTTGCCTGCTGCCGCGGCAGCCGGCTTACTGGCAAACGGTCCCCGGCGCGACAAAGACTTCGCGCGTGATCGCCTTGGTCTGCGTCACGGCGTTGACCGTGTAGGCGAACGTTCCCGTGTTGCCGTCGGTGAACGTGAATGTTGCGGTGCCGACCACGGTGCCGCTCACTTTGGCTGGGTCGAACGGCACCGCGTTGAACGGCGGCCCGGTCGTGCGATAGAGCGTGCCGCTATAGACGCCCGCCGCCGTCTTCGGGGCGGTGACCAATAGCCATAGCGGCGTCCGGTCGAGATCGTAGGTAAACCAGGTGGCAAAGATCGTGTCGCCCTGGTGCGTGAGATTGACGCCCCAGCCGGACTCGGCGCCTGCAGGCGCGGCCCACCATAGATCCTGATAATTGTAGGCGAGCGTTAGGTCGGCCTGGATGCCGAACGTGCACGTCGGCAGCTGGCCGAACACTTCGCGGGCGATCGACTTGGTCTGCGCGATGCCGTTGACCGTATACGCAAACGTTCCCGTATTAAGATCGGTGAACGTGAGTGTTCCTATGCCTACGGGGGTGCCGATAACCTGCGAAGGATCGAACGGCACCGAGCTGAACGGCGGACCCGTCGCCTGAAACAGCGTGCCCGTATAGACACCGGCCGTCGTCGTCAGCGACGCCGTCATCGCCATCCACAGGCCCTTGCCCGTCGGATCGTAAGTAAACCAGGTCGCAAAAATCGTGTCGCCTTGGTGCGCGAAGTTGATGCCCCAGCCGGACTCCGACCCCGCCGGCGCGTTCCACCACAGGCCTTCGTAGTTCGGCGGGCCGGCTGCAATCACCTGCACGGCGGTCGCCGGAGAGACCCCGCCGAAGGGCACGCCGGCGGGGCTGCTCATCTGCCACTGAAAATTGTAAGTGCCGACGGTCGCCGGCGCCGTAATGTAGAACGTGAACGTCACCGTTGCGCCTGGCGCGACCGACGTCGGCAGCGGAACCGGGCTCACGCTCCATATCGTGTTACCCGCAGGTCCCGTCGATTGCAGCGTGTAACCGTCGGTCGTCTGCCAGGTCGTGGTCGTCGTGTTCTTGAACGTCTCGGTGACAAGGACGACGGCGCCCATCGGCACCGTCGCGGGTACCTGCTGCGACACGAACTCGGTCGCGGTCGACACCGAGACTTGCGGATCGGGGGTCTCGTCGCCGAACGTTCCATGCATTTCCGACAGCATGCGAAAGCGAAGCGGCGACGGCGCAGAAAAGCCGCAGGCCAGCGGCTTCACGACGAAGTTGAACGTGACCTGCTGGTTCGGTGCCACGTCGTATGGCAGCAGAACGCGATTGCCGCTCTGACTGCCATACGCGTTGTCCTGAATGCACCAGTAGTAGTTGTCCTGCGGCTCCTGCGTAGCCAGGAAGACATCGCCTTCGGTACGGTACCAGGTCGCGGTGCCGGTGTTCTGCATCGTCACCGACACCGAGGTCGGCGTCGCCAGTTCGATGAAGGACGGCACGTTCTCCGATACGAACGCCGCCGAATACTCCGCTTGCGCGAGCAACGGCACGCTCACTGCGCAGGCAACCAGCGCCAACAGCAGCCCCACGACCCGCCATCGCAGGCCGCCGCGAAGCCTCACATTGCTTTCGAGTCCTGTGCCGTCGATCACTATGTCAAGCAGGTAGGGACAAACCGATCAGTTTATGAAATCACGCGCTCGGTAATTTCGCCCCGACCGGCGTCCCCGCGTGCGGTTACCGGCTAACCAGGCACTGGCTTCCGTCGATTTTGAAGTTCTGCGTCGTCGTCGACGTGCTGGTGCCGTTTTTGTCCTTGGTCGTCTTCTTTACCGTCAGCGTCGCTGCCGGCCCGTCGACGACGAGGACGCCGCTCGACTTGATATCGGCCGAGTATTGCTCCTCAGTCTGGGACATCTCTTTCATCATGCCCGACATCATCGTCTTATCCTTGGCGGGCATCGCTTTCCACTGCTCCTGCATCTCCTTGGTGGTCAGCTTGTTGGCCTCCTCGATTTTTCCGGCGTGGGTCAGCCCCATTCGCTTGACCGAAACCTTGCCGCACGGGTGATCGAGGATCGCGGCTCCCTTGATCTCGGACTTGGCGGCTGCGGTCCCAGTGGCGGCACACAATACGAGCGGCAGCGCAATTTTTATACAGAGTGTCGAGACTCGACGAAGTTGCATTTTTTTTCTCCCTTTCGAGTGCGCGGAACCAGGGACAGACCCCGATAGCGCTCAAACGTTGAAGAAGGTCTGTCCTCCGCGTGACATCGCAATCAAGCGAGGGCCTATTGTAATCAAAGTTCGCGCGCTTCCGATCAGTACCATACGCCCGATACGCCGTTCGCCCCGCAGACGAGCGCGAACGCGATCAACGACCATGGTCAAACCGTTGGCTTCGCCTTCGACGTCGGCGAGTTCGTCGAGATCTCGGCCTTTTCGTTCAGCAGGAACGCCTTCACGCGGATCGATTTCCCCGGGGCAGCGCAGACACTTCCATGGACGGTGAACAACCTGGGAATGCAGGGCGGCACGATCTCGGGTGGCTCGTTCTCCGGCGTGGATTTCCTGGGCGGTTACGTCACCCTCTACGGTTACCCCTACGAGGTCCCTGAGGAGGTTTTCGGGATGAACGACAGGGGGCAGATCGTCGGAGTCACGATCGACCCTGCTTCCGGCCGCGTGGTCGGCTACGTGGCGACGCTGCCAAAGTAGACGCCTGCGCCCTCTCCTCGCTCGCTCACGACGAGCGGCATGGCGACCCGCGCGGTCGCGACTGCTCTGGACATCGCGCTTGGCACGAACGTGACGGTCTGGAAAAATGAGCCTCGGCCGCCAAATCAGGACTTTTGAATGAGCATTGCCGCATGGACCCGGCTGATTCCGGCACTTTCGTTCGCGCTGCTCGTCGGCGCGCTGGTTGCAGGCGTGGGCCCGCTGCTTTCGGTCGTTTGCGCTGTCGCTCTCATCGGCGCCGTGATCGCGGCGGTTCACCACGCCGAGGTCGTGGCGCATCGTGTCGGCGAGCCGTTCGGGACCCTCGTTCTCGCCGTCGCCGTGACGATCATCGAGGTTGCGCTGATTCTCTCCATAATGCTTGCCGGAGGCCTCGACGCCGCCGCTCTGCCGCGCGATACGATCTACGCGGCGATCATGATCATCTGCAACGGCGTCGTGGGACTGTGCATCCTGGTCGGCGGCCTCGTCCACCACGAGCAGTCGTTTCGCGTGGAGGGATCGAGCGCGGGGCTCGCTGCGTTGATCGCCTTGTCCGCGTTCTCGCTCGTTCTGCCGGCTTTCACCACGACCACTTCCGGCGGCACGTACAGCACTGCGCAGCTTGCTTTCGCAGCCTTCATGTCGGCGGTGCTCTGGGCGGTTTATGTCTTCACTCAGACCGTACGGCATCGCGACTACTTCCTTCCGCCCGCGGACGCGTCGAGCCCCGACGCGCACGCCGCCCCGCCGACGAACCGCGAAGCGTGGGCGAGCTTCGGCCTGCTTGTCGTCTCGCTCGCATCGGTCGTCGGGCTCGCCAAACTTCTTTCGCCGGTGATCGAGCAGGTGGTCGAGCAAGCGGGGGCACCGAAGGCGGTGATCGGGATCGTGATTGCGATGCTGGTCCTGCTGCCCGAGACCTGGGCCGCGGTCCGCGCCGCGCACGCGAACCGCCTCCAGACCAGCATGAACTTAGCACTCGGGTCGGCGCTGGCGAGCATCGGCCTCACCATCCCGGTCGTGGCCGTGACCGCAATCGCGCTGGGGATACCGCTGATTCTGGGCCTCGCCCCGAAGGATATGGTGATGCTTGCCGTCACGCTGCTTTTGAGCGCTGTCACGCTGGGAACCGGCCGCACTCACATGATGCAGGGTGCCGTGCACCTCGTCGTCTTCGCGGCGTTCCTCTTTCTCGCATTGCTACCTTAGAGGGAAACTCATGCCGGTGCGCATCGTCGTAGTCGCGGTAGTTGCCCTGATCATCGCTTCGACCGCACCGCAAGGTGTCGCAGCGGATTGGGCCGATCCTGCGAAGGTACTCAGGATCGCATTCCCGATCGACGTCTCGGGACTCGACCCTGCCGGCACCCAGGAGACCTACGCAACCCTGGTCGAGCAGAAGATTTTCGACGCTCTCTACGTTTGGGACTATCTCGCGCGACCATACCGGTTCGTGCCGAGCATCGCGACCGGCATGCCGGAGGTATCGGCGGACGGTCGAGTCTGGACGATCCGCATCCGGCCCGGCATTTATTTTGTTGACGACCCGGCCTTCGCGGGGAAGAAACGCGAACTGACGGCCGCGGATTTCGTCTACGCGTGGAAGCGCATCGTCGACCCACGCGTGCGCTCGCCGAACTCGGATCTGCTCGAACACAAGATCGTCGGGCTCGATGCGGCGGTCGCCAAAGCGAAGTCGTCGGGTCGTTTCGATTACGACGCGGAAGTTCCGGGCCTGCGTGCGGCCGACCGCTACACACTGAAGCTGGAGATGATCGAGCCCGACTACACGTTTTTCGAGCTCCTCGACAGTGCGGCGTTACGTGCCGTGGCCCGCGAGATAATCGAGAAATACGGGGATGCGAGCGGCCGCGCGATGAATCATCCGGTCGGCACCGGCCCGTATCGCCTCAAGGAGTGGCAACCCGGCCATCGCATCATTCTCGAAGCCAACCCCGCTTATCGCGACGAGCGCTTCCCGCCTGCGCCCGCAAATGCCGATGCGGCGATCAAGGCCGTTGCCGAGTCGATGAAGGGCAAGCGCCTGCCGCAGATCGGCCGCATCGAAATCCCGATCATCGAAGAGACGAATCCGCGGCTCCTCATGTTCAGCGCGGGGGAGCTCGACATCCTCGAAGTGCCCGGTGACATCGCGCCCAAGATGATCGATGGGACGGGCCATCTGTTGCCCGAATTTGCGACGCGCGGCATGCGGCTCGAGCGCGCGACCGAGCTCGCCGTCACGTTCGCCTACTTCAACATGGAAGACCCGGTCGTGGGCGGCTACGCGCCGGAAAAGATCGCGTTGCGGCGGGCGATCTGCAGCGCATACAACGTCCCGGATGAGATCCGCGTCATCCGCAGCGGGCAAGCGCTGCCGGCGACCCAGCCTATCCCGCCCGATGTCGAGGGACACTCGCCGGGATACAAGGGACTGTCGCCCTACGATCCTGCGACGGCGCGGGCGCTCCTCGACCGGTTCGGCTATCGCGACCGCGACGGAGACGGGTTCCGCGAATTGCCGGACGGCCGGCCGTTCACCATTCACCAGTCAACGCTCGTGGGCGCCGCGTATCGACAATACGACGACCTGTGGCAGCGGAGCATGCGAGAGATCGGCATTCGAATGGACTTCCAGGTGCAGCCGTTCCCGGAGGCGTTCAAGGCCGCGCACGCGGGAAAGATCCAGTTCGCGGGTTTCGGCTGGAGCGGAGACATCGCCGACGACTTCATGCGTCTTTTCTACGGGCCCTACGCTGCCGCCAGCAACCTTTCCCGATTCAGGAACGCCGAATACGACGCGCTTTACGAACAGAGCCACCGTACGCCCGACGCCGCGGAACGCAACAGGATCTATGGCGCCATGACGAAGATCGTTTCCGCCCAGGCACCGTGGTGCGCCGATGCTTATCGCATCAGCAACACCGTCGTTTCGCCACGCATCCGCGGTTACCGCAAGAACGGGCACTATTTCCTGACACCGTGGCAGTATCTCGATATCGATATCGCGCGCTGAGGGCTCGGCGGTAGCGAGTCGCTTACATCCCTGGCAAAGGATTGATCTCCATGACTTCGATCGATGCCTGCGGGATCTGCAAGTGCGGATGGCCTTCGAATTTCTTTGCGGCCGCATCGTGTGACTCTGCATCGACGATCGCATAGAGCATGATGTCGTTTCTTGCGTCAGACGTGCCTTTCGACGTGACGCGTTTGGTCTTGCCGACCCCGGCTCCCTTGTCAGCGAACATCTTGATGTGATCGCCCATCCATTTTTTCCAGTCGGCCTGCATCTTCTCCTCGGCCTCCTTCCGCTGCTTAGGTTCGGTTTTCTTCCAGTCGTCGATCACCGAGGCGGGGGCAAGATAGGTAACGAGAAATTTTTTCATTGTCAGTCTCCTTGGACAGTGGGGGCCTCGCGGGATTACCCTGGTCGCTCGGCACTGGCCTCCGATTCGCCGGGGCGATCCTTTTTTGCAGCGGCACGCAACCTCAGTTAGGCCATTGCCCTAGTGATGAGTTCAATAACGGGAGGCATCACGACCGATTGCAGCACCGAAACAGGGGAATCTTGCTGCGCGAGCTCATCTCCAACGCGTCGGACGCCTGCGACCAGCTGCGCTTCCGTCCGCGCACGACCCCTGTTATCTTGCTCGCGCTTCTCATCACCCTCGGGATCAACAGCGTGAACGCCCAGACGAAAGACCCCGCTGCCGAAGCAGCAGCACAGCTCAAAGTCCTGCTGGACGAAGACCTCGACGCGGCGTTCCGGCGTAATCCGATCCAGGCGACCGTTCGCGGCGTTCCGGGCTACAACCATCTTCTGCAGGACTTGTCGCTCTCAACGCTCGAACGCGAGCACGCGAGCGAGCGCCGCGCGTTGGAGCGCCTGAACACGCTGGACGCCAAGGCTCTGCGCGGTCAGGACCGGACTTCGTACGAGCTGCTTCTCGACAAGATGGGGCTCGCCGTCGAGGCGCAGCAATTTCCGGATGCCGACGCGCTGGTGCTCACGACGCTGGGCGGCCTTCACAACGTCCTGCCGCGCGCCGCCCAGGTGACGCCGTTCCGCAATGCCGAGGACTATCGCGACTACATCAAACGGATCCGCGCGGCGTCCAAGCTCGCCGAAGACACGATCGCCAGGTTGAGACTGGGCATGGCCAGCGGATGGATGAGCACCAGGCCGGTGCTTGACCGGATCGTCGGGGCGATCGACGCGCACCTCGTCGAGCATGTCGAGCAGAGCGCGCTGATGTCGCCTTTTGCGAGCATGGCCGAAGACATTCCCGAAGCGGAGCGCGCGTCGCTCGCTGCCGATGCGCGCCGCGCGATCGCTGACGACTATCAGCCGGCTCTTCGTCGCTTCAAGGCTTTCATCCTGACCGACTACCGTCCGAAGGCGCCGGAGATCGCGGGACTTGCCTCGTTTGCAGGCGGTGCGCGCTACTACGAGTTCCTGATCCGCGCGCGCATCGTTCGCGACCGCTCGGCAAAGCAGATTCACGAGCTGGGACTCTCCGAGGTCGAGGCTTTGCGCGGGGAGATCGGTGCGATCGCGAAAGAGGCGGCATTCAAGGGAACGACCGACGACTTCATCGAGTACATGCGCACCGACCCGAAATTCTTTTTCGACTCGTCCGAGGCGGTGCTCGCCGCCTATCGGGCGATGGCGCCGCGCGTCGACCCGCAGCTCCCGACGCTTTTCCACAACGTGCCGCGCATGCCGTACGCGGTGCGAAGCATGACGCCGGCCGAGTCCGCCAGCAGCGCCGCGGCGAACTACCAGGTCGGCTCGCTGGCCTTGGGCACGAGCGCCTACTTCACCATCAACTCGCTGGGCTACGCGAGCGAGGCGAAGTGGCGAACGGAGACGCTCTTCCTGCACGAAGCCGTGCCGGGGCACCACATGCAGCTCGCGCGCGCCGCCGAGATCGAGGGTCTGCACCCGTGGCGTTCTCAGGCGAGCTTCAACATCGCGTACGCCGAGGGCTGGGCGCTGTATGCCGAGGCGCTCGGCTACGCCATGGGCTTCTACGAGGACCCGTACCAGCGCTACGGGAACCTGCAGGCGCGCCTCTTCCGCGCCGCGCGCCTCGTCGTGGACACGGGAATTCACGCCTACAACTGGCCGCGCGACAAGGCCATCGTCTACATGAGCCATCAGGGCGGCGTCGATCAGGCGTTCGCCGAAAGTGAAGTGGACCGGTATTTCTCGACCCCTGCGCAAGCTCTCGGCTACCTGCTGGGCTACCACAAGATGAGGGAACTCCGCGCCCGCGCCGAAGCGGCGCTCGACGCTCGCTTCGACGTCAAGGACTTCCACGCGGCGGTCATCGATAACGGCTCGATGCCGCTCGCCGTCCTCGAAAAGCTGGTCGACGAATGGATCATCGGCAGCGCCCCTATGCGGTAGCCCTCTTGTCACAGCAGACGCTTGCGCGGCTTTCGTGCAATTCCCTGAAACCTACATACTCCTCCGATATTCCCCGCCCACCTCGAACAGCGCCTTGGTGATCTGACCGAGCGAGCACACGCGCACGGTCTTCATCAGCTCGGCGAAGACATTGCCGTTCTCGATCACGACGCGCTTCAACCGCTCAAGCGCCGCGGGCGCGGCCTTGGCGTTGTGGGCTTGAAACTCGGCCAGCCGTTTGAGCTGCGACTGCTTCTCTTCCTCGCTCGAGCGGGCCAGCTCGATCTTCTGCGGCGGCATCGTGTCGGCGTGCGGATTGCGGAAGGTGTTGACGCCGACGATCGGATAGCTGCCGTCGTGCTTCTGGTGCTCGTAGAAAAGCGACTCTTCCTGGATCTTGCCGCGCTGGTAGCCAGTCTCCATCGCGCCCAGCACGCCGCCGCGCTCGCTGATCGCCTCAAATTCCTTCAGCACCGCTTCCTCGACCAGGTCGGTCAGCTCCTCGATGATGAAGCTGCCCTGGTTCGGGTTCTCGTTTTTGCCCAGGCCCCATTCGCGGTTGATGATCAGCTGGATCGCCATCGCGCGGCGCACGCTCTCCTCGGTCGGCGTAGTGATCGCCTCGTCGTAGGCGTTGGTGTGCAGTGAATTGGTATTGTCGTAGGTCGAGATCAGCGCCTGCAATGTGGTGCGAATGTCGTTGAACGCGATTTCCTGCGCGTGCAGGCTGCGGCCGCTGGTCTGCGAATGGAACTTGAGCTTTTGCGAGCGCTCGTTGGCGCCGTAGCGCTCGCGCATCGCGACCGCCCAGATGCGACGCGCGACCCGTCCGATCACCGCGTACTCCGGGTCCATGCCGTAACTGAAAAAGAACGAGAGGTTCGGCGCGAAGTCGTCGATATGCATGCCGCGCGCCAGGTACGTCTCGACGAAAGTAAAGCCGTTCGACAGTGTGAACGCGAGCTGCGAGATCGGATTCGCTCCGGCTTCGGCGATGTGATAGCCGGAGATCGACACCGAGTAAAAATTCTTTACATCGTGCCGGACGAAGTACTCCTGGATGTCGCCCATCACCTTGAGGCTGAACTCGGTGGAGAAGATGCAGGTGTTCTGTCCCTGGTCCTCCTTCAGGATGTCGGCCTGGACGGTGCCGCGCACGCTAGAGAGCGTCCACGCGACCATCTTGGCATGCTCGTCGTCGGTCGGCTCGCGCTTGTTGTCCTGCCGGAACTTGTCGACCTGCTGATCGACCGCCGTGTTCATGAACATCGCCAGCAGCGTCGGCGCGGGCCCATTGATCGTCATCGATACCGAATTGTTCGGCGCAGTCAGGTCGAAGCCCGAATAGAGCACTTTCATGTCGTCGAGCGTCGCGATCGAGACACCCGAATTGCCGACCTTGCCGTAAATGTCGGGACGAAAATCCGGGTCGTTGCCGTAAAGCGTGACGGAGTCGAACGCCGTCGACAACCGCTTGGCCGGCATGCCGTCGGCGAGCATGTGGAAGCGCCGGTTGGTCCGGAACGCGTCGCCCTCGCCCGCGAACATGCGCGTCGGATCCTCGTTCTCACGCTTGAACGCGAACACACCGGCGGTAAACGGAAAACTTCCGGGAACGTTCTCGCGGAGCTGCCAGCGCAGGATTTCGGCGTCGTCCTCGAAGTTCGGCAGCGCGACCTTGGGGATATGGGTGCCCGAGAGCGAAACGGTGGTGAGCGCGGTGCGGATCTCCTTGCCGCGAATCTTCACGACGTACTCGTCGCCGGTGTACGCGGCCTTGGTCCGCGGCCACATCGCGAGGAGCTTTTGCGCGCGCGGATCGAGCTTGCCGTCGCGGTCGGCGATCAGATGGTCGAGCGCCGCAAGATCGTCCTTGCACTCGAGCGCGGCCGTGGTACGGGTCACCTTGTCCGGTGATTTCACCGCGACCGATTTGCATTCATTGGCGAGCATCTCCTTCGCGGCGCGCAGCTGCTGCCGCTCGCGAGCGATTCTCGACTGTGCCTTCGCCCACGCGTGATAGCCGCGCATCGTCTCGGCGATTTCGGCCAGGTAGCGCACGCGCTGCGGCGGCACGATGATGTTCTGTCCGGTTGAATGTCGGGACGTCGCCGCCGGCAGCTTTGCCGCACCGAGCTTGAGCCCATGGTGCGCGAGGCGCGCCGCCAGAGCCTGGTAAAGCGCGGTCACGCCGTCGTCGTTGAAGCGGGCGGCGATCGTGCCGTACACGGGCATCTGGTCGGGCGCCTGCCTGAACAACTCGCGGTTGCGCTGATACTGCTTGCGCACATCGCGCAGCGCGTCGGCCGCGCCGCGGCGGTCGAACTTGTTGATCGCGACAAAATCGGCGAAGTCGAGCATATCGATCTTTTCGAGCTGGATCGCCGCGCCGAACTCCGGCGTCATCACATACAGCGACACGTCGACCAGCGGCACGATCGCGGCATCGCCCTGACCGATACCCGAGGTCTCGATGACGATCAGGTCGAACCCGGCCACCTTGCACGCGGCGATCGCGTCGGGCAAAGCCTGCGATACCTCGGACCCGGCTTCCCGGGTCGCCATCGAGCGCATGTAGATATTCGGGTGCTGGATCGCGTTCATGCGAATGCGATCGCCGAGCAGCGCGCCGCCGGATTTGCGCCGCGACGGATCGATCGAGATGATCGCTATCTTGAGCCGGTCCTCCTGATCGAGCCGGAAGCGCCGGATCAGCTCGTCAGTGAGCGACGACTTGCCTGCGCCACCGGTTCCGGTGATGCCGAGCGCGGGTGCCTTGGTCGCTTCGGCCGCGCGTAGCATTTCGTCGCGCAGTTTCGCCGGAACGCTGCCCGCCTCGAACCCGGTGATCAGGCGCGCCAGGGCATTGCGGTCGCCTGCTTTCAGCGCGGCCAGATCCTTCGGCAAATCCTGCGCGAGATAGGCGTCGCAGGCGGCGACGATCTCGTTGATCATGCCCTGCAGTCCCAGGCGCTGGCCGTCCTCCGGGGTGAAGATGCGGGTGACGCCGTAGGCGTGCAGCTCGTCGATCTCGGCGGGCACGATGACGCCCCCGCCGCCGCCGAACACCTTGATGTGCGCGCCGCCGCGCTCGCGCAACAGGTCGAGCATGTATTTGAAGAACTCGACGTGCCCGCCCTGGTAGGACGAGATGGCGATGCCGTGCGCATCTTCCTGCAACGCGCAGGTGACGATGTCGTCGACCGACCGGTTATGGCCGAGGTGGATCACTTCGCAGCCCGAAGCCTGCAGAATGCGCCGCATGATGTTGATCGACGCATCGTGGCCGTCGAACAGGCTCGCCGCGGTGACGAAGCGGATCTTGTGTGCGGGCTTGTAGACCAGCGGCTTTTTGGCGATGGCGAGGTCGTTCATCACGGTTCCGGCGGTTGACCCGGCTTTGGTCAGAGGTGCCAGGCAGGCAGCTAAAGCCGGGCCGGAAATCCTGCCGCTCCCGGCCAGGGCGTCGTCGAAGAGCTTACTCCCGAGCCTCTGCCACCGACATTATATTCCGTTTACGTAAACGGCAAGATGCTTGGCGGCGGTCGTTGGGGAACGTCGCGTGGAGGCGGCGGTCCTAGCAGCGGCTCACGACGGCCGGTTGCGCCAAACCGGATTCCACCGATTCTGTCGTCGCTATACTCGATCCCCCGCGCTCCGCCCAAAGGAATCGCCCATGTCCTCGCTGTCACGCTCGCCGGGCCGCAACCTGCTCGCGACGGTTGCGCTGCTCTTCGTCGCGAGTGCCAATGCCGCGATTCCGACCGGCGTCACCCCGGGCGCCACGGTCGAAGGCATCAGCGAGTACACGCTGGCCAACGGCCTCAAGGTGCTGCTTTTTCCCGACGCCAGCCAGCCCAAGGTCACCGTCAACATTACTTATCTCGTCGGCTCGCGGATGGAAAACTACGGCGAGACCGGGATGGCGCACCTGCTCGAGCACATGGTCTTCAAGGGCACGAAGACGCGCGGCAACCTGATGGCCGCGCTCGGACAGCGCGGCATGGCGTTCAACGGGTCGACCTGGTACGACCGCACCAACTACTTCGAGACTTTTCCCGCGTCCGACGAAAACCTCGACTGGGCGCTCGGCATGGAAGCCGACCGCATGGTCAACTCGACCGTATTGCGCAAGGACCTCGACAGCGAGATGACCGTCGTGCGCAACGAAATGGAGCGCAACGAGAACAGTCCGGTGCGCATGCTGATCCAGCGCACGACCGCGGCCGGGTTCGACTGGCACAACTACGGCAAGGACACAATCGGCGCGCGCACCGACGTCGAGCGCGTCGACATCGGCCGCCTCCAGGCCTTCTATCACCTCTACTATCAGCCCGACAACGCGGTGCTGATTATCGCCGGCGCGTTCGATCCGGACCGCGCGCTCACACTGGTCGCGAAATACTTCGGCCCTTTGCCGAAGCCGGCGCGCATGCTGCCCAAGCTTTACACCGACGAACCGGTGCAGGATGGCTCTCGCGAGGTCACGCTGCGCCGCGTCGGCAACACGCAGTGGCTGTCCGCGATGTATCACACGGTTCCCGGCGCGCATCCTGACGCGGTGGCGATTTCCGCTGCCGTCGACGCGATGACCGTAAGTCCCGGCGGACGCCTGTACAAGGCCCTGGTCGAGACCAGGAAGGCCGCGGCCGTCGATGACTTCGTCTACACAGGCTACGACCCCGGCTTCGCGATGTTCCTCGCGCAAGTGCCCGAGAACGAGTCGCTCGACACTGCGCGCACGACGATGCTGCAGACGATCGAGGACGTGGCGCAGCAGCCGTTCAGCCCGTCGGAAATCGACCGGGTCCGGGCCAAGGCGCTGAAGGCGATCGATGACACGATCAACGATCCGCAACGGCTGGGGATCGCGCTCTCGGGATCGATCGCCACGGGCGACTGGCGGCTGTTCTTCCTGCAGCGCGACCGCTGGCGCGCGCTGACGCCGGCCGACGTCGATCGCGTCGCCCGCGACTATTTCAAGCCGGCCAACCGGACGGTCGGCGAATTCATTCCCGACGCCAGGCCGGACCGTGCGCCGACGCCGCCGACGGTCGATATCGCCGCGATGGTCAACGCGTACAAGGGCGATCCGGCGATCGCCGCGGGTGAGACTTTCGACGCGACGCCGGCCAATCTCGACGCGCGCGCCGAGCGCTACACGCTCGCCGACGGCATGAAGGTCGCGCTGCTGCCGAAAAAGACCCGCGGCGGCACCGTGCACTTCTATTTGTCGATGCACTACGGCGACGAAGCGTCGATCAAGGGCCGCGAGGGCGAGGCGCGCCTCACCGGCGACATGCTGATGCGCGGCACGTCGCAGCACAGCCGCCAGGAGATCGAGGACACGCTCGAC
Organism: Betaproteobacteria bacterium; assembly: GCA_003153475.1. Taxonomy (GTDB): domain Bacteria; phylum Pseudomonadota; class Gammaproteobacteria; order Burkholderiales; family Casimicrobiaceae; genus PALSA-1003. Next base: position 55,622 of record PLYT01000085.1, read on the forward strand.
CGGCTGCGCGCAAGCCTGTCGATCAGCGGCGCGCAGACCGCGCTGACTGCGCGCGGACAGACGCTGCGCCCCAATCTCGCGCCGACGCTGGACCTGCTGGCCGAGATCCTGCAGCACCCGTCGTTCCCCGCCGCGGAGCTCGAAACGCTCAAGCGCGCACAGACCGCCGGCGTCGAGCAGGAGCGCTCGGACCCGCGCGCGATCGCCGTCCGGGCGCTGGCGCGCTACGACAATCCGTATCCGAAGGGTGACGATCGCTACGAGCCGACGTTCGACGAGGAGATCGCCGAGATCAAGGCGCCGAACGTCGACCGCCTGCAGGATTTTCACCGCAGCTTCTACGGCGCGAGCGCGGCCGAAATCAGCGTCGTCGGCGATTTCGACGTCCCCGCCGTCAGGGCGCAGTTGCAACGACTGTTCGGCGCATGGATGGCGCCCAGCCGCTATGCACGCGTCCCGGATCCGCTGGTGACCAAGCGGGCGGCGGCGATGCCGATCGAGACTCCCGACAAGGCGAACGCTTTCCTGATCGGCCAGACGGCATTCGCATTGAGCGACACCGATCCTGACTATCCGGCGCTGATGCTAGCCAACTACATGCTGGGCGGCTCGACCAACTCGCGGCTGTGGAATCGCATCCGGCAGAAGGAAGGATTGAGCTACGGCATCAGCAGCTCGATGCATGCGAGCAGCTGGGAACCCAACACGGAGATCTCGATCTCGGCGATTTTCGCGCCGGAGAATCTCGAGCGCCTGCGTCGCGGCGTGCAGGACGAAATCGAACGCGCGCAACGCGAGGGTTTCAGCGCCGACGAGGTTGCCGAGGCCAAGCGCGCGCTGCTACAGCAACGCCGGCTCGCGCGCAGCCAGGATGCCACACTTGCCTCGGCGCTCAACGAGCAATCGTTTGTCGGCCGCACCTTCGCCTACTCGGCCAAGCTCGACGTCGCGCTCGAAAGTCTCGACGCGCCGGCGGTCAACGCGGCGCTGCGCAAGTACCTGAAGCCGGACGCCTTCGCCAGCGTCTTTGCAGGAGATTTCGCCAAACTGAAAAAACCCTGAAGCGACTGCCCAAAACCTTGCCAAACGCGGTTATCGCTGGCAGGATGCCGCTCGCAGCGGTTCGACAAAAAAACCAAGGGAGATGTCGATGGTCGCGCATGGACAGGTTGCAAGGTTTGCCGCAAGTTTAGTGGGGATCGCTTTCTGGTTCGGTCTCGCTGGCGCGGCGAGCGCCACGATTTTCGTGCCGCCGAATAACACGGTGGGACACGTTTTCACGACCAACGCGAACGATGCGTGGAGCGCTAGCCGCGGCGTCGTCTTTCATGTCGACGCGACACAGACGCTCAGCTCCATCGGTCTTTACCAGGATCTGACCGGAGTTACCGTCGCTGCCGGCGCGCTGATTCGCTTTCGCCGCGGCTGACTTTCGCGCCTACCAGGCGCCGACCAGCGGCTGCAGCGCGCCGGCGATGCCGCGCGCGCAGCCCAGCACCGGGGCAGGCTCCCCCCAGTGTTCCGGTCCGGGGAACGGCGACACGTAGCCACCGGCTTCCTCGACCAGCAGCAGGCCGGCGAGCGCATCCCAGGCATTAAGCGACAACTCGACAAAGCCGTCGAGGCGTCCGGCGGCAACGTGCGCGAGCTGCAGCGCCCCCGAGCCCAGGTTTCGCGTCGCCACGCCGGCATCCATCAACGCGTGCCGTAGTGCCAGGTGCCGCGGCTCGGGGAAGCGGTCGTGGTGCCCGATTGCGATCAGCGCTTCCTTTAGCGTCGCGCATTCGCTGACCGCGATCCGCCCCTGCTCTCCGGCGTGCCGCCGCCAGGCGCCGTCGCCGCGACGCGCGTGGAACATCTCGTCGTGCTCGGGATCGTAGACGACGCCCAACTCGGTCTTCCCCGCCTCGGCGTACGCAATCGAGACGCAGTAGTAGCGCAAGCCTCGCAGGAAATTGTGCGTGCCGTCGATCGGATCGACGACCCAGATGTGTTCGGGTGAGCCGCGAAAAGAAGCCGCCGATTCCTCGCCGAGAAAGGCATCGCCCGGAAATGCCGCCGCGAGCTTGCTGGCGATGAAGTCCTCGATCGCGCGGTCGGCGCGGCTGACGAAGTTCTGCGCGCCTTTGTTCTCGACGATCAGCGAATCGCGCTTGGCGAAGAGGTCCCGTGCGAGCTCGCCGGCCTTCAGCGCAACCTGCTGCGCGGCGGAATAGCGGGCGGTCAACGGCATGATGACGTCCTTTGTCGGCGCGCGGGCGTTCGCGACATGCACCGGATCAGCGAAAAGCTCAAGGTTTCGACCGGCGCGGGGTCGTTCCGTTCGTGCCGACGCGCGACGCACGATGCACACGATATGCCAAACTGCTTGGCGACGAAACTTGAATTGCCCCCACGGATACGCGACAATCGCCGTCCGCTTCTTTCGCACCACGAGCGGCATAGTTCCGATGCGAAACGCCACGCCTTTCGCCGCCGGCCGGCGGTTCGACGTCATCTGCCTCGGGCGGTTCGCGGTCGATTTCTATGCGCAGCAGATCGGCGCCCGGCTCGAGGACGTCACCAGCTTCGCCAAGTACCTCGGCGGCTCGTCGGCGAACACGGCTTTCGGCTGCGCGCGCCTGGGCCTCAACGCCGCGCTGATCTCGCGCGTCGGCGACGACGCCCTCGGGCGCTTCCTGGTAGAGACCATCGCTCGCGAAGGCTGCGACGTCAGCCACGTCGGTGTCGACCCATCGCGCCTGACCGGCGCGGTCGTCCTCGGTATCGAAGACAAGGATACGTTCCCGCTGATCTTCCTGCGCGAGAACTGCGCCGACATGGCGATCGCAGAAAGCGACGTCGACGAAGCCTTCATCGCCCAGAGCAAGGCGCTGCTGATCACCGGCACGCATTTCTCGACCGCGCACGTCGATCGCATCAGCAAGCTCGCGCTCGATCGCGCCCGGAAAAACGACGTGCGCACGATCCTCGACATCGATTATCGCCCGGTGCTGTGGGGACTGACCGCGCGCGGCGACGGCGCCACCCGTTACGTCCGCTCCGACACAGTGACCGCGCATTTGCAAGGGATCCTGCCGAGGATCGATCTCGTCGTCGGCACGATCGAGGAGTTCAATATTGCCGGCGGCAGCACCGACATCATCGAGTCGCTGGCCGCCGTGCGCCAGGTCACCCCCGCCGTGTTGCTTGTCAAGCGCGGGCCTCTCGGCTGCGCGGTGATCGACGGCCCGATACCGCGCTCGCTCGATGCAGCGTTCAACGGGCGCGGCGTCGACGTCGAGGTGCTCAACGTCCTGGGCGCAGGCGATGCGTTCTCGGCGGGATTCCTGTCGGGTTGGGCCCGCGGCGAGGACTACGATGCCTGCTGCCGCTACGCCAACGCCTGTGGCGCGCTGGTCGTCTCGCGCCATGGCTGCGCGCCGGCGATGCCGACGCGTGTCGAGCTCGATTATTTTCTGGCCAATGCCGCGCAAATTCCGCGCCCCGATCAGGATGCGAAGCTGACCCGGCTGCATCGGGTCACCGCGCCGCGCCCGGTGCGCGATCCGGTTTTCGCGTTCGCGTTCGATCATCGCAACCAGTTCTTCGACCTGGCGCAACAGGCCGGCGCCGGCGAAGCGAGGCTCCCAAAGCTCAAAAGACTTTTCGTCGAAGCCGTCGCACAGACCGAATCCTCGTTGGGACTCGCCGGCGTCATCGGCATGCTCTGCGACGATCGCTACGGACAGGATGCGCTGAACGCCGCGACCGGACGCGGCTGGTGGATAGGCAGGCCGGTCGAGCTGCCGGGCTCGAACCCGCTGGTGTTCGATCGTGGCCGGTCGATCGGAACGAGTCTCATCGCGTGGCCGCAGGAGCACGTCGTCAAGTGCCTGGTCAGGTTCCATCCCGACGATGACGTCGACAGCCGTCTCGAGCAGGAAGCGCAGATTCGCGCGTTGTACGACGCGGTGCAGTCGAGCGGCCACGAGCTGCTGCTCGAGATCATTCCGCCGCGCGAGCTGCCGCGGGCTGTCGATACCGTTTATCGCGCGATCCAGCGCCTGTACAACCTGAACATCTTTCCGGAATGGTGGAAGCTCGAGCCGATCGCTGCCGCCGAATGGGCTGCGATCGATGCGCTGATCGAAGAGCGCGATCCATATTGCCGCGGTGTGCTGCTGCTCGGACAAGCCGCCGACGCCGGCGCACTCGCCGCCGGTTTCGACGAAGCGCGGTCGAGCCGGACCTGCCGCGGCTTCGCAGTCGGACGCACAATCTTTCACGAGCCCAGCCGCCAGTGGCTGTCAGGCGACATCGACGACGCGGCGCTGGTGGGTGCCGTGCGCGCGAATTTCGAGGCGCTGATCCGTGCATGGCGCAAGGCGCGCGGGGAAACCGCCGCCAAACGCGGCGCGGTCGCCGGTATCCGGGAAGCAGCGGCATGAGCCGCCGAGCAGGGGCCCCGCGCAGCGGCGATGCGACCGGCGAGCGCCGCAGGCGGCCGACACGCCATCGCATGACTGCGGATGCGATCGAAGAGGCCGCGGCGTGAGCGCGACGATCCGGCTGACCGCGGCCCAGGCGCTGGTGCGCTATCTCGCGGCGCTGTCGGCGGACACCGCAGCCGGCGTTCGACCGCTGTTCGGCGGCGTGTTCGCGATCTTCGGCCACGGCAACGTCGCCGGCATCGGCGAGGCTCTTTACCGGTATCGCGACCAGCTGCCGACCTACCGGGCGCATAACGAGCAGGCAATGGCGCACGCGGCGATCGCCTATGCCAAGGCCAGCATGCGCCGGCGGATGATGGCGTGCACGACGTCGATCGGTCCCGGCGCCACCAACATGGTGACCGCGGCGGCGCTGGCGCATGTCAACCGCTTGCCGGTGCTACTGCTCCCGGGCGACGTGTTCGCTTCGCGCGTGCCGGACCCCGTGCTGCAGCAGATCGAGGATTTCCACGACGGCGGCGTGTCCGCCAACGATTGCTTCAAACCCGTGTCGCGCTATTTCGACCGCATCATGCATCCGGCGCAACTCTTGACCGCGCTGCCGCGCGCGATCCACGTGCTGACCGACGCCGCGCTCTGCGGTCCGGTGACGCTCGCGCTGCCGCAGGACGTGCAGACGATGGCCTGCGATTATCCGGAGGAATTCTTCGCACCCACGACGATCGTCTTTCCCGCGCAGCCGCCCAGTGAAGCCGAGCTCGCGCGTGCTGCCGCGCTGTTGCGCAACGCGCGGCGCCCGCTGCTCGTCGCCGGCGGCGGCGTGCTCTATGGGCTCGCCGGCGGAGCGCTCGCCGCGTTCGCCGAAAAGCACGGCGTGCCGGTGGCCGAGACCCAAGGCGGCAAGGGCGCGCTCGCCTGGAACCACCCATTGCAGCTCGGTGCGATCGGCGTCACCGGCTCGCCCGCCGCCAACGATCTCGCGCGCGATGCCGATCTGGTGCTCGCGGTCGGAACGCGCCTAACGGATTTCACCACCGGCTCGCACTCTATGTTCGGCGGCGCGAAGCTCTTAAACCTCAACGTCAACGGCTTCGACGCGGTCAAGTGGCGCGCGGTCGAGGTCGTAGGCGATGCGGGCCTCGGTCTCGACGCACTGTCGCGCGCGCTCGCGCTTTGGCAGTCCGAGCCGGCGTGGCAAGCCAGGGCCAGGGCGGCGGCGAGCGCCTGGCGCAATGAGGTCGAGCGCATCACCGGCCGACGCGTCGCCGCGCTGCCGTACGAAGGCGAAGTGATCGGTGCCGTGCAGCGCTCGGCGAGCGACTCGGCGGCCGAAGATATCGTCGTCTGCGCCGCCGGCACGCTGCCCGCCGAACTGCACAAGCTCTGGCGAACCTCGGCGCCCGGCGGCTACCACGTCGAATACGGCTACTCGTGCATGGGCTACGAGATCGCCGGCGGCCTCGGCGTCAAGATGGCCAGGCCCGAGCGTGAGGTCATCGTCATCGTCGGCGACGGCAGCTATCTGATGCTCAACAGCGAGATCGCAACTTCGGTGATGCTGGGCAAGAAGCTTGTCATCGTCGTGCTCGACAATCGCGGGTACGGCTGCATCAACCGGCTGCAGCAGGCCTGCGGCGGCGCAGCGTTCAACAACCTGTTCGACGATTGCACTCAGGGGACGGACGGTGCGCCGCGCATCGATTTCGCCGCACACGCGGCTTCGCTCGGCGCGCTGGCCGAGAACGTCAAGACGATACCGGAGCTCGAAGCGGCCCTCGAACGCGCCCGCGCCGCGGCGCGGAGCTACGTCATCTGCATCGAGACCGATCCCGACCGGACCACCGAGGCGGGAGGCTGGTGGTGGGATGTCGCCGTGCCCGAGGTTTCGGATCGCGAAAGCGTCCGCCGCGCACGTGAAGCCTACGAAAAGGCGAAGAAGCAGCAGCGGCCATGAGCGAAGCGTTCAAAGTGAAAATAGGCATCAACCCGATCTCGTGGAGCAACGACGATCTGCCCTCGCTCGGCGGCGAGACGCCGCTCGAGGTGGCGCTGGCCGAAGGCAAGGCGATCGGCTACGAAGGCTTCGAGCTCGGCAACAAGTTTCCGCGCGAATCGAAGGCGCTGGCCGCGGTGCTGGCGGCGCATGGGCTGGAGCTCGTGTCCGGCTGGTACTCGGGCCGGCTCGCGCGCCGCTCGGTGGCGGACGAAATCGCCGCGGTCGCGCCGCATCTTAAGCTGCTGGCCGACAACGGCGCGGCGGTGATGGTCTACGGCGAAGTCGCCGACAGCATCCAGGGCGCGCCGCAGCCGCTATACAAGCGGCCGCGCTTCGTCGACGAGCTCGCCTGGCGCGAGTATGCCGACCGCTTGAACGCATTCGCGCGGCATACGCTCGCGCACGGCGTGCGGCTCGCGTATCACCATCACATGGGCGCCTATGTCCAGTCGCCATCCGACGTCGACCGGCTGATGGCGCTGACCGGCGATGAAGTGGGTCTGTTGTTCGACAGCGGCCACATGACCTTTGCCGGCGGTGATGCGGTCGTGATGCTGGCGCGGCATGTCCGGCGCGTCTGCCACGTGCACTGCAAGGACGTGCGGCCGCGCGTGCTGGCGATGGCGTGGAATCGCAACTGGAGCTTTCTCGAGGCGGTCATCAACGGTGCCTTCACCGTACCCGGCGACGGTGCGGTCGATTTCGCCGCCTTGCTCGCGCTGCTGAAAAAAAACGGCTACCGGGGCTGGCTGGTCGTCGAAGCCGAGCAGGATCCGAGCGTTGCACCGAGCTATCGCTACGCCGGGCTCGGTTACCGCCATTTGCGCGACCTCGTCGCGCGTGTCGGCGATGGACTACCGCGTGCGGAGGCCGCATGAGCCTGCTGGTCAAAGGGCGGCGCGATGGGCGCGACATCGTGCGCGTGACGCCGCAATCGGCCGGCTGGAGCTACGTCGGCTTCACCGCACATCGACTCGCCGCAGCGGAGGCGATGCGCGTCGCACTGCCCGACGCCGAAGCGTGCATCGTCGTCTTGAGTGGCAAGGTCACGATCGAGGCTGGCGGCCAGACCTGGCGCGATGTGGGCGAACGCGGCAGCGTGTTCGACGATCGCGCGCCGTATGCCGTCTATCTGCCGCCAGGCGAAACCGCGCGCATCGTCGCGAAGACCGCAGCCGAAATCGGTATCGACAGCGCGCCCGCCGCGGCCGGCCCGCCGGCGCGACTGATCGAGCCGGGATCGATGAAGCGCTTCAAGCGGGGCGAAGGCAGCAATACGCGCTACGTCTGCGACATCCTGCCGCAGACCGAGCCCGCCTCGCACCTGTTGCTGGTCGAAGTCGTCACGCCGGCCGGGCACTCGTCGAGCTACCCGCCGCACAAGCACGACACCGACAACCTTCCCGCCGAGAGCTCGCTGGAGGAAACCTATTATCACCGGCTGAAGCCCGCGCAAGGCTTTGCGTTCCAGCGCGTCTATACCGACGACCGCTCGATCGACGAGGCGCTTGCGGTCGAGGACCACGACGTCGTGCTGGTGCCGCGCGGCTACCATCCGGTCGTCGTGCCGCACGGCTACGATTCGTACTACCTCAACGTGATGGCGGGGCCGAAACGCGAATGGCATTTCAAGAACGACCCGGCGCACGAGTGGATGCTCAAGCGCTAGACGCACCCCGCAATCACGGAGGGTACGATGATTGAAGCAGCACTGTTCGGCGCCGGCCGCATCGGCAGGATCCACGCCGGCAATCTGGCGCGGCTGCCCGGCGCACGGCTCAAGTACGTGGCCGACGTCAACCAGGCCGCGGCCGACGAGCTCGCGTTGCGCCATGGCGCGAAGGTCGCGACCGTCGACGCCGCGCTGGCCGACCGCACGATCGGTGCCGTCGTCATCGCCTCGAACACGGACACCCACGCGGACCTGCTGCTGCGCGCCGCCGCGGCCGGCAAGGCGATCTTCTGCGAAAAGCCGGTCGATCTCGATCTGGCCCGCGCGGTGAGCGCCGCCGGCGCGGTCGACCGTGCCGGCGTGACCTGCCTGATCGGCTTCCAGCGCCGCTACGACCCGACGTTCGCCGCGGTGAAGGCGCGGCTTGCCGCCGGCGAGATCGGTGAACCGGAAATGCTTATCGTCACCAGCCGCGATCCCGGCGCGCCCCCGGTTGACTACATCAAGGTCTCCGGCGGCATATTCAAGGACATGCTGATCCACGACTTCGACATCTGTCGCTGGATCCTCGATGACGAAGCGGCGACCGTGTACGCGACCGGAAGCTGCCTCACCGATCCGGCGATCGAGGCGGCGGGCGACATCGATTCGACGACGGTGACGATCCGCACGCACCGCGGGCGCCTCGCGCAGATCAACACCAGCCGCCGCGCCGCCTACGGCTACGACCAGCGCTTCGAGGTCCTCGGCGCCAAGGGCATGCTGCAGGCGGGCAACCACCGTCCGACCGAAGTCGCCGCGCACACCGCGATGAATGTCAGCCACGACAAGCCCGAGCATTTTTTCCTCGAGCGCTATCGCGTCGCGTACGCCAACGAAATGGCGCATTTCATCGACGCGGTCGCCGGCGGCAAGCCGCTCAACACGACGATCGCCGACGGCGTCAAGGCGCTGGAGCTGGCCGATGCGGCGACGCGGTCATGGCGCGAGCGACGCATCGTCGAGCTCTAGCGTGACCCATCCAATGGATACGAAGCGTCGATTGAAGATCGGCATCGCGGGCCTGGGCCGGCTGGGCCGGCGTCATGCCGAGAATCTCGCCCAGCGCACGCCGCGCGCGCAGCTGGTCGCCGCCTGCAGTCCGGTCGCGGAAGAGCTCGCCTGGGCCGCACAGCAGCTCGGCATCGCGCACTGCTACGGCGAGTACGCGGCGATGCTGGCCGACCCGGACGTCGAAGCCGTGTTCCTGGTGACGCCGACCACACTGCACGCTGCACAGATCATCGAGGGACTCGAAGCCGGCAAACACGTGTTCTGCGAAAAGCCGCTGTCGCTGGACATCGTCGACTGCGCGCGCGTGCAGCGGGAGGCGGCCGGGCGGCCCGAGCTCAAGGTGATGATCGGCTACGGGCGACGTTTCGACCCGAGCTATCGCGATGCCTACGACAAGATCCAGGCCGGCCTGATCGGCGCGCCGTTCCTGGTGCGCTCGCAGAATCTCGACATGAACGATCCGTCGGGATTCTTCGTGCGCTTCGCGCCGACCAGCGGCGGCATTTTCCTCGACTGCACGGTGCACGACATCGATCTGGCGCGCTGGTTCCTGGGCAATCCGCGTCCGCTGCGCGTGTTCGCCGCGGGCACCGTCGCGATCCATACCGGCCTGCGTGAATTCGGCGACGTCGACAACGGTGTCGCCACCTGCGAGTTCGACGGGGGAAAACTCGCCTGCTTCTACGCGTCGCGCACGATGGCGCATGGACACGAGACGGCGACCGAGATCTTCGGCACCGGCGGCCGGCTGACCGTCGGCGCGAATCCGCGCCTCGACCGCGTCGACATTTCCGACGCGCACGGCGTGCGCAACGAATGCACGCCGACGTTCTACGAGCGCTTCGAAGCGGCGTTCCTGCATGAGATCGCGCATTTCGTCGATGCGGTGCTCGACGATCGCGCGCCGGCGCTGACCTTGCACGATGCGACTGAAGCGACGCGCATCGCGCTCGCGTTGCGCGAGTCGCTGCAGAGCCGGCGCGTGATAGAATTGGACTGAGCGTCTCGTCTTTTCTCCCCCGGGTTTTTTCCTGAAGAATCGCCTGGCCCCGCACGACCTGCTACTCACACTCGCGGTCGTCACCCTGTGGGGATTTTCGTTCGTGCCGATCAAGGTCGGGTTGCGCGAAGTCCCGCCGTTCGCGCTGGCGGCATTGCGATTTTTCTTCGCCGCGGTGCCGCTGGTATTTTTCATTCGCCGGCCGCGGATGCCCTGGCTCGACATCGCCGGCTACGGCCTGGCGATCGGCGTCGCGCAGTTCGGATTACTCTTTCTGGCGATCAAGCTCGGCATGCCGGCCGGCTTGTCATCGCTGGTCATCCAGCTCCAGGTCTTTTTCACCATCGGCCTCGCGATCGCGTTTCTCGGCGACCGGCTGCAGCGACACAACCTGATCGGTGCGGCAATCGCCGCTGCGGGCATCGTCCTGCTCGCCGCGTTCAAGCTGGCGAGCGGAATGGAATCGACCTTCATCGGCTTCGTGCTGGTGATCGTCGCCGCCTTCGCGTGGGCAGTGGGCAACGTGATCGCCAAGCACGCGGCCGGCGCACACGAGCCGGACATGTTCGCGTTGATCGTCTGGTCGAGCCTGATACCGCCGCTTCCGCTCGCCGTGCTCTCGTACGCGTTCGAAGGCGGCCCCGCCGTCTGGCACGCCGTTGCCTCGGCCGGCGCGCTGACCTGGGCCTGCGTTTTCGTTCTGGCCTGGGGCGCGACCCTGTTCGGGTTCGCCTCGTGGGCGGCGCTGCTGCACCGTTATCCGACCGGGTTGATCGCGCCGTTCGCGCTGCTGATCCCGGTGTCGGGGCTGGCCAGCGGCGCGATTCTGCTCGGCGAATCGCTGGCGCCGGTACAGGCGCTCGGGGCGATCCTGGTCTTTGCAGGTCTGGTCGAAAATGTCTTCGGCGCGGAATTGCGGACCTGGCTGGCGCGCTGGCGTTAGGCTGTCCTAGCGGAAGACGACCGTCTTCTGCCCGTTCAGGAATACGCGGTGCTCCAAGTGATATTTGACCGCGCGCGCCAGCGCGATGCACTCGACGTCGCGTCCCAGCGCGACCAGGTCGTCGGCGCCCATCTTGTAGTCGACGCGAGCGACTTCCTGTTCGATGATCGGTCCTTCGTCGAGATCGGGCGTCACGTAGTGCGCGGTCGCGCCGATCAGCTTGACGCCGCGCGCGTACGCCTGGTGATACGGCTTGGCGCCCTTGAAGCTGGGCAGGAACGAATGGTGGATGTTGATCGCGCGGCCTTCGAGCCTGCGGCAGAGATCGTTCGACAGAACCTGCATGTAGCGCGCGAGCACGATGAGCTCGGCGTGTTCGTCCTCGATCAGCGCCCAGAGCTTCGCCTCCTGCTGGGTCTTGGTCTCGTTCGTCACCGGAAGATAGAAGAATGGAATGTTGTACGAGGGCGCGAGCTGGTAGGTGTCGCGATGGTTCGACACGATCGCCACCGGATCCATCGGCAGGGCGCCGATACGGTAGCGATACAACAGATCGTTCAGGCAATGATCGAGCCTCGACACCATGATCAGCACGCGCGGCCGCTCGCCGGCGTCAAGGAGCGCCCACCGCATCGAAAAGTGCTCGCCGATCGCCGCGAAGGCGGCGGCAAGCACCGGGCGCTCCGGCGCGCCCTCGAGACGCTCGAATAGCACCCGCATCATGAATCTGCCGGTGTCCATGTCGCCGAACTGCGCGCTGTCGATGATGTTGCAGCCGTTGTCGGCCAGGAAGCTCGCGACCGCGCCGACGATGCCGGGTCGGTCAGCGCAGGATAGCGTCAGGATGAATTGCGGATGCAGCGGCAAGGCAGGCGGCATCGCGCTCATCCGGCCGACGGTACATCGATCACGCGTTGCGCGTGCGCAGCGGCGCGCAGGAACAGCTCGAGGTCGGCGTGCGTGAGTATCGTCGTCGCGGTATTGATCAGCGGGTGCGCCTGCACGGCATCGGCCTCCCAGAGCGAGCGGTCGATGACGAATTCGACGGCGCCGGCGGTGTCGTTGACCAGTGCCAACAGGCTGACCGAGCCCGGCGTGATCGCGAGATGCCTGTGCAGGCGCTCCGGCGAGGCGAATCCCAGCCGGCCGGCGCCCAGCGCCGCGCCCAGCGCAATGAGGTCGACGGCCCGCATGGCGGGGACGGTCACCAGGAAATGCCGCGCCCCCTTTTTGTCGCGCAGGAACAGGTTCTTGGTCTTGGCGCCGGGCAGCGGAGGCACCAGACGTTCCGATTCCTCGACGGTCATCACGGCCGCGTGCTCGTGGCGCGCGGCGGCGATGCCGTGCCGGCGCAGGAAGGCGTCGATGTTCATCGTCGCGCCGCCTTGCCCCGGGCGCAGGCGGTGCTAAACTGTCCGGCTCGGACCCAGGGTGGCGACAGTCGCATGGACAAAGCAGCGTGGATAGCCTGAGCAAGCCTCTTGCGGACGCCAAGTCCGACGGCTCGCCGAGCGACGCCGAAGCGCCCGCCGCACTGCACCAGGCAGTGCGCGAGAATCTGATCCGCTACGGCGCCGAATTCCATCCCGAGTTCATCGTCCGCGCCCGCGGGTCGTACCTTTACGACGAGAACGGGCGAGCAATCCTCGATTTTACCTCGGGCCAGATGTGCGCCACGCTCGGCCACAATCATCCGGCTATCGTCGCCGCGATCGAAAAGAGCTGCCGCGAGGTGCTGCATCTGTTCAGCGGCATGCTCTCGCCGTCGGTCGCCGCGCTGGCGAGGCGCATGGCGGCGCTGCTGCCGCGAAAGCTGTCCAAGCTGATCTTCCTCAATACCGGCGGCGAGAGCAACGAAACAGCGCTGCGCCTGGCCAAGAAATTCACCGGCGGCTTCGAGGTCGTCGGCCTCGACGGCTCGTGGCATGGCACGACCGCGGGAGCCAGCTCGAACACCTACGCCAGCGGCCGGCGCGGCTACGGGCCGACGATTCCGGGCACGTTCGCCATTCCCGAGCCGAACAGCTATCGCTGCCCGATCCGGCACTGCCGCGACCGCTGCGACATGAGCTGTCTCGACGTGGGCTTCAACCTGTTCGACTCGCAGTCGGTCGGCGCACCGGCTGCCGCCATCGTCGAGCCGATCTTGAGCGCCGGCGGCATCATCGTCCCCCCGGACGGTTATTTCACGCGCTTGCGCAAGCTCTGCGATGAGCGCGGCATGCTGCTGATCTTCGACGAGGCGCAGACCGCGTTCGGGCGTATCGGCCGCAATTTCGCCTTCGAAGGCCTGGGCGTGACGCCCGACATCCTGACGATGTCCAAAACGCTCGGCGGCGGATTGCCGCTCGCCGCCACCGCGACCAGTCCCGAAATCGAAGAAGACTGCTACAGCAAAGGCTTCGCCAATTACACCTCGCACGTCTCCGATCCGCTGCCGGCCACTGTGGGGCTGGCAGTTCTCGACGTGCTCGAGCACGAGCGGCTCGCCGCCAATGCCCGCGCGATGGGCGAGCGCCTGAAGAACGGCTTGCTGGAGCTCAAGACGCGCTACGAAGTGATTGGCGACGTTCGCGGCCAGGGACTGCTGCTCGGCGTCGAGCTGGTGACCGATCGCGAGACTCGCGAACCTGCGCACCAACTCGGCTTGAAAGTGACGCGGCGCTGCATGGAGCTTGGCCTGTCGATGAACATCCGACAGGTGCCCACGCGCGGCGCGGTATGGCGCATCGCACCGCCGTTGACGGTCAAGCCAGACGAGATCGATCGGGCGCTGGCGATCATCGATCAGGCGCTAGGCGATTGCGTGGGGGAGCGGAAGCGCAGCTCGGCTTCCTGAAGATCAATGCTTCATTCGAACGAGGGTTGAAAATGCTCAAGAGACTGTTGTCGTTACTGGCGTCCGGACTTATGGCGGCCGCCGTGTTCGCCACGAGCGCGCACGCGGATGTCCTGCAAACCGTCAAGCAAAAGGGTGTGCTGACCGTCGGCACCAAGGCCGATTACCGGCCGTTCGGGTATCTCGATCCGTCCGGCAAGATCGTCGGCTTCGAAGCGGATCTCGCCGCCGACGTCGCCAAGCGGCTGGGCGTCAAGCTCGAGCTCGTGCCCGTCGTCGCGTCCAATCGCATCCAGTTCCTGCAGCAAGGCAAGATCGACATGATGATCGCGACGATGAGCGACACGCCCGAGCGGCGCAAGATCGTCGACATCGTCGAGCCTTCGTACTACGGGTCGGGTACCAACGTGATGGCGCCGAAGTCGGCGCACCTGACGAGCTGGGACCAGCTCCGCGGCAAGAAGGTCTGCCTGATCCAGGGCTCGTTCTACAACAAGGAGCTGCAGGAAAAATACGGCGTCGAAGGTGTGGCCTTTCCCGGCACCGCCGAAGCCTATGCGGCGCTAAAGAACGGCAACTGTGTCGGGTTCGCCTACGACGACACCGCGATCATCGGTGAAATGCAAAAGCCCGACTGGGCGGACTACGAAATGCCGCTGGATTCGATCCTTTTCGTGCCGTGGGGTCTCGCGGTCAATCAGGGGGAGAAAGGCTTCGCCGATTTCATGTCGAAGACGATCACCGACTGGCACAAGACCGGAATGATCCAGCAACTCGAAAAGAAGTGGGGAATCAAGCCTACCAAGTGGGCGCAGGAAATGCACGACAAATACAAATAGCGGCCAGCGCGGCGGCGACTTCCGGGATCGCGGGTGTCGCTGCCGCATCCCTCGCCCGCCGCCGCCTGCCGACGGGGACGGCCGATGCAGTTCATCTGGGACTGGTTTCGCTGGTTGTACCAGACGACCGGCATCAATCTCACGATATTCTACGATTCGTTCGACCGTCATCGCTTCACCGACGGCTTCCTGATGACGCTGAAGCTGTCGCTGATCTGCATCGTGCTGAGCGTACTGATCGGTGTGGTCGGCGCCTGGCTCCAGGGATCGAAGCTGCGCGTCACGCGCCACGTCCTCCACTGGTACATCCAGTTCTTCCGCAACACGCCGCCTCTGGTCCAGCTGTATTTCTTCTATTTCGGCGTCGGCAGCCTGTTGCGGAGCTCGCTCGGGACCGGAAACCAGCCACTCGTCAGCAATGTGACCTGGGCCATCATCTCGCTGTCCTTTTTCGCCGGCGCGTTCAACGTCGAGATCTTCCGCTCGGGCGTCGAAGCGGTGCCGAAAACCACGCTGGAAGCGGCCGAGTCGCTGGGATTCAGTCGCCTGCGCGCGTACGCGCTGATCGTGCTGCCGCTGGCGTTCCGGATCAGCCTGCCCGCGCTCAACAACAACCTGGTCAACCTGGTCAAGACGACCACGCTCGCCTATGCGATCGCCGTGCCCGAGATGCTCTACGTCTCGAGCCAGATCTGGTCGGATGAGTTGAACGTGCCGGTGATGATGAACGTGCTTCTGGTCTGCTACTTCGGGCTGGTCGGCGTGCTGGTCTACGTCATGCATCGCTGGGAGCGCGCCATCAAGGTGCCGGGGTTTGGCGCATGAGCGAGGCGGAAGCTTGAAGACCCGAAGGGCCGTCGCCGAGCGAGTGCGCGTAGGCCGACGCGAGAATGATTGTTGCTCGCGAGGCGGCACGGAGGCCGGACAGTGAATTCGATGCACGCCATCGATCATTCGCCGGGCTCGACCGATCTGCCGGTGCTGCTGCCCGCTGCGGCGTGCATGGCCCGCCGCGTCGCCGCCGAGCGCCGCGCCGGCTCGCCGCGTTTATCGCTTCGCGCCGAGCACGGTGCCGTGCTCCTCGCCGTCTTTGTGATCGGCTGCGGCATCGCCGAAGCCCAGGCCGGTGCCGACAACCCGTCGATACTGGCCACGCTGTGGAAATGGACCCCGTTGCTCGCTCGCGGCTTCGTGTTCAATCTCGCGATCAGCTTCGTCGCGATGGCGGTTGGCACCGCATTCGGCTTGCTGCTCGGATTCGCGCAACTCTCGTTGCTGCGCCCGGTGAAGCGGGCGGCGTGGCTCACGACGCATTTTTTTCGCAATGCGCCGTGGCTGGTGCTGCTCTTCTATTGCATGTTCCTGCTGCCGTTCCAGATCACCGTCTTCGGCGTGACGATTCCGCTGCCCGACTGGGTCAAGGCGACGCTGGGTCTCGCGCTGCCGGTGATGGCCAACGTCGCCGAGATCCTGCGTGGCGCGATGCAATCGATCCCGACCGCGCAGTGGGAATCCGCCGCCTCGCTCGCCTTCAGCCGTCGCCAGACGCTGTGGATGATCATCCTCCCGCAGTGCCTGAAGCGGATGCTGCCGCCATGGATGAACCTGTATGCGATCCTCACGATGTCGACCGTGCTGGCCTCGATCGTCGGGGTCAACGAGATGATGACGCTGACCCGCCAGGCGCTGTCCGCCGA
This sequence comes from Betaproteobacteria bacterium, assembly GCA_003153475.1. Lineage (GTDB taxonomy): Bacteria > Pseudomonadota > Gammaproteobacteria > Burkholderiales > Casimicrobiaceae > PALSA-1003. The sequence goes on from PLYT01000085.1 coordinate 72,094, forward strand.
GAATCGGCCGGGGTTGCTGCTTTCGTTCTACAGTTATGTGTTGCTCTGGTTTTTCGTCTACTGCTACCCGATCGCCCGCTGGACCGTCCGCCTCGAAGCCCGCTTCGCGGTCAACGTCTGAAGCCCCGCCATGCCCGATTCCGACGCCCGCCCGATCGTCTCCATCCGCGACATGCACAAGTCGTTCGGCCATGTCGAGGTGCTCAAGGGCATCTCGATGGACGTGCCCAAAGGCGGCGTCGTTTGCATCATCGGCCCGTCCGGCTCGGGCAAGTCGACGCTGCTTCGCTGCATCAACGCGCTGGTGCCGATCGACAGCGGAAGCATCCGTGTCGCGAATTTCGACGTGCACAGCCTGACCACGGACAAGGAGCGGCTCGCGCTGCGCCGGGAAGTGTCGATCGTGTTCCAGCAATACAACCTCTTTCCGCACAAGACCGCGCTGGAAAACGTGATGATGGCCCCGATCTATGTGCTGAAGGAGCCGCGTGACGAAGTGCGCGCCCGCGCAATCGCGCTGTTGAAGAAGGTCGGCCTCGCCGCCAAGCAGGACGCCTATCCGGGAGAGCTCTCCGGCGGCCAGCAACAGCGGGTGGCGATCGCGCGCTCGCTGGCGATGCGTCCGGAGGTGATGCTGTTCGACGAAGTCACCGCGGCGCTCGATCCGGAAACGGTCAAGGAAGTGCTCAATACGATCCGCGAGCTCGCCGCCGAAGGCATGACCTGCATGCTCGTGACCCACGAGATGCGCTTCGCGCGTGAGCTCGCGGACACCGTCTATTTCACCGACGGCGGCGTCATCGTCGAATCGGGTCCGCCGGCCGTGCTGTTCGATCAGCCGAAGGCCGATCGGACGCGGGCATTCCTATCGCAGATACTCTAGCGAAGCGCTGATCGCCGTCGACTCAGGGCGTCCCGGGACACCTCAGGTCTTGAGCCGGTAGCCGGTCTTGAAGATCCAGCCGACGATCGCCAGCGACGTCGCCATGAACAGTACCGTCATCGCGAGGCTTATGCCGACGCTCACGTCGGCGATGCCGTAGAAGCTCCAGCGGAAGCCGCTGATCAAATAGACGACCGGATTGAATAGCGTGACCTTCTGCCAGATTGGCGGCAGCATGTCGATCGAATAAAAGCTGCCGCCGAGAAAGGTCAGCGGTGTGACGATCAGCAGCGGCACGAGCTGCAACTTCTCGAAGCCATCGGCCCAGATGCCGATGATGAATCCGACCAGGCTGAACGTCACCGCGGTCAGCAGCAGGAACAGCAGCATCCACAGCGGATGCAGTATCTGCAATGGCACGAAGAGCGCTGCCGTCGCCAGGATGATCAGACCCAGGATGATCGACTTGGTCGCGGCCGCGCCGACGTAGCTGATGACGATCTCGAGGTAGGAGACTGGCGCGGACAGGAGCTCGTAGATCGTGCCGGTGAACTTGGGAAAGTAAATGCCGAACGAGGCGTTCGATATGCTCTGCGTCAGCAGCGACAGCATGATCAGGCCGGGCACGATGAACGCCCCGTAGCTGATGCCCTCGACATGCTGGATGCGCGAGCCGATCGCGGCGCCGAAGACGACGAAATACAGCGACGTCGAGATCACCGGCGAGATGATGCTCTGCATCAGCGTGCGCCGCGTGCGTGCCATCTCGAACCGGTAGATCGCCTGGATTGCGTGAACGTTCACTTCTCCTCCCGCACAAGGCTGACGAAGATGTCTTCCAGCGAGCTCTGCGTCGTCTGCAGATCCTTGAAGCGGATTCCCGCCTTGTCCAGGTCGTCGAGCAGTGCGGCGATGCCTGGCCGCTCGCCCTGCGTGTCGTAGGTATAGATCAGTTCGCTGCCGTCGGCGGAGAGCTCCAGACGGTGGCCGGTGAGGGCCTCAGGGATCGCCTTCAGCGGTTCGTGCAGCTGGAGCGTCAATTGCTTCCGGCCGAGCTTGCGCATCAGCTCGGCTTTCTGCTCGACGAGGATGATCTCGCCCTTGCTGATGACGCCGACCCGGTCCGCCATTTCTTCGGCCTCGTCGATGTAGTGCGTGGTCAGGATGATCGTCACGCCGCTCTCCCTGAGTGAGCGCACCAGTCGCCACATGTCGCGCCTGAGCTCAACGTCGACGCCGGCGGTCGGCTCGTCGAGGAACAGGATCTGCGGCTCGTGCGACAGCGCCTTGGCGATCAACAGGCGCCGCTTCATGCCGCCCGAGAGCGTGATGATCTTGCTGTCGCGTCTGTTCCACAGCGACAGGTCCTTGAGTACCTTTTCCAGGTGGGCTGGGTTTGCCTTCTTGCCGAACAGTCCCCGGCTGAACGAAACCGTTCCCCATACCGACTCGAAGGCGTCGGTCGTCAGCTCCTGTGGCACGAGGCCGATCAACGAGCGCGCAGCGCGGTACTCGCTGACGATGTCGTGACCGTCGACCAGGATCTTCCCCACGGTCGGCTTGACGATCCCGCATATGATGCCGATCAGCGTCGTCTTGCCGGCGCCATTGGGGCCCAGCAGTGCGAAGATCTCGCCGCGGCGAATCTCCAGGTTGATGTTTTTCAGCGCCTGGAGACCGGACGCGTAGGTCTTGGAAAGATCGTTGACGGAGATGATGGATGGCATGGAAGGAACGATCGAATCGGAAAGCCGCGAGAGGCGTCAGGCCTGCCAAACGCCGTAGCCTGCTTCGCGAAGGTCGATCCCCAGCTCGACCTCCATGTCGCGCGCGCTGTCATAGGGCATCGGGTTATAGACTTCGTAGAGCTCAGGCAGCAAGCGCAACCCGAATTTTTGCACGAATCGATTCGACTGGATACCGGCTTTGTGTTTGTCGAAACGTACGTCGGGATCGAGACCCGTCATGCCGACATACACGCAAGGCTTGCCGGTGACGTAATCGGGATTGGCCTTGCGGAAACGGGGTTCGTACAAGACGTCTTTCGACAACTCGACGACGTAGACGTGATAGCGGCGGCGGCGCGGCATTGTGGTATAAAAACGGGCGACTGTACGGCTTGGATTGTGCGCTTGCACGTCGCGCCTGCGGGTCCCGTGTTCCCGCTACGGCAGGTTTTGAGGAGCAATCGGTGACGGATCTCAACCCGCAGGCCCGGCAGATGGCCGACGAGTCGATGGTGCGCAACCTGGCCGCACAGGCGCAGGCGATCTGGCCGCAGGAAGCGCCGCTTTTCGGCCGCTATGCGTTGTCCGCGAACGCCCGCATTCTCGACGCCGGCTGCGGCACCGGCGAGGCGACATCGCGGCTCGCCGGGCTTTTCCCTCGCGCTACCGTCCTCGGCGTCGACATCGTCGACACGCATCTGGAGCTCGCGCGATCGCGGTACCAAAGCCTCGCGACCCGGCTCTCGTTCGAGCACCAGAGCGTATACGAGCTCGCCGCTGCCGACGATAGCTTCGATCTCACCGTCTGCCGGCACGTCATTCACGCCATTCCTTATCCCGACCGCGTGCTCGCCGAGCTCAAGCGAGTCACGTGCCCCAGCGGCTATCTGCACCTGATTCCGGAAGACTACGGGATGCTACATTTCCAGCGTGGCGCGCTCGATCCGCAGGACTTCTGGCATGTCGTTCCGGCGCGATTCGGCGCCGCAACGGGAACCGACCTTTTCATCGGGCGCAACATCTTCGGTATTCTCGCCGCGATGAACCTCGAGGCGATCACCGTCGACTATGTCGTCGTCGATACGGTGCGCGTGCCGCGGGAGACGTTCGCTTCGATCCTCGAAGCCTGGCGCGACGGCTATGTCGAGCCGATCGGCGAGCTGACGCCGATCACGCGCGATCAGGCGCTCGCGTATTTCGAGCAGATGATCGCCGATATCCGCGATCCGCAGCGTTACGCGGTATGGATGGTCCCCGTGGTGAGCGCGCAAGTGCCGGCAGTTGCGGCCGGGTGAGGCCGTACGGCCGAGGTACACCAACAGCCGAAGCGGGGATCGATTTCGGCAAGCGCGTGCAACCGCGTTGACTCCCCCTAGGGAGAGGGTTACATTTCAAAGCAGTCCAAAAAATCTACGCAATCGACAGCCCGGGCATGGCCTGCCGATCAAAAGTGACGACGTGAAGAGTTCGGCAGGCTTTCCAAGGGAGAAAATAATGATTCGTTCAACCCCGAGCACGAGCGCGAGATTCGCGTGGCTCGCTTCACTGACGTCGATGGTCGCAATGACTGTCGCGCTATCGACGGCCGCGGCGGCACAAACAGTTTCCGACAGCACGTTCCTGGACACCGACTGGTCGCTGACCCAGTTCACGACCCCCGCCGGCGGAACCAGCACCGGCGGACAGGTGCTGGCAGGCGGTAATCCGGGTGCATTCCGGAACATCACCGATGCGCTGAATAACGCTCCGTCTCCGGGCACCGCGAGCATCGTCCTCAGCACCAGTATCTACACACCGTTCACGTGCAGCCCGGGTGTTTCGGGCGCAATCGGCTCGCTCAACTACTCCGAGGATGCAGCGTGCACCGCCAGCTGTTTCGGTGCGGGCCAGTCGACCGGGCCGGCGCTTCTGCAGGGCGGCAACCTCTACATTTCGAACAGTGGAGCGATCACCGGTCCGGCGCTCACCTGGTCGACTATCGCACTAAATGGACTCACTGCCGCGGACTTCGCGCTGGTGAACGTCACGTCGACGACGCTCTACGACAATACGCAGCATCCGGACTTTTCCGCCGGCGGGCGCCGATCCAGTTCGGATTCCTCCGCGCCAACGGGACCAGCATAGGCGGCGGCGGCTATACGCTGGCCGCCGGCATCGACAACTAGCAGATAACGATCAACGCCGCTCCGCCGCCGCCTCCTCCGGTCGTTTTGACGCCGGTCCCGACGCTCAGCGCGTGGGCGCTCGCCGCACTGGCGGTGGTCATTACGCTGATCGGGTTCGCCTGCACGCGACGCGCGCGCTGACCGTACCCCTGCGGCGCAATCCGCGTCTCTACGCCTATGGATGGCTCCGGCGGCAAAAACGCCGGAGTCTGCACTGACGGCGCCGTAAAGCGCGCCTGACTCGGGACTCGTGTGGGCGAGCTTTGGGGGATCACCTGCTACTTCAATCCGGTCGGCTACAAGCGGCGGTTGCAGAACTATCACCTGTTTCGCCGGCATTTGACCATTCCGCTGATCACCGTCGAGCTCGCGTATCGCGACGACTACGACCTTCCGGCCGATGCCGCCGACATACTGATTCGCCTGCGAAGCAGCGACGTGCTGTGGCAGAAGGAGCGTTTGCTCAATCTTGCGCTGGCGGCACTGCCGGACCGTTGCGATGCCGTGGCGTGGCTGGACTGCGATGTGGTGTTCGAGGACGACGACTGGCCGGCGCTGGCGGTGCAGGCGCTGCAGCGCTTCCCGTTGATCCAGCCTTTTCAGACGGTGCGCGAGACGACAGGCGACCCATGGGATAAGTCGAGCGGAGCCCCGGTCGACACCCCGTTGGGGTATTCGTTGGCCCATGTGCTTTCGCAGGGCACTGTCACCTCGGAGGTCCTTCGCGGCAATATGCGCCTGAAGCAGAGAAGAAACGGCGGTCTGGCCTGGGTTGCACGGCGCGAAGTGCTCGACCATGACGGTTTCTATGATGCATGCATCATGGGGAGTGGAAACCGTGCGATGCTATGCGGCGCGCTGGGGATGCTGGATGATGCCATTTACTATCTCCAGATGGCGCCGCCGTGGGCAGAGCACTATCGCGCGTGGGCGGAAAAGCACTTCCAAAGGGTCCGCGGCAGTATCGGCTGCAGCGACGGGCAGCTCATTCATTTGTGGCACGGTGACTTGGTGCATCGACGCTACCAGGAGCGGCATCGAGAATTCAGCGCCTTCGACTTTGATCCGGCAAGCGACATAGCCCTCGACCAGGAAGGCTGCTGGCGATGGAGCAGCGAGAAGCCCGAGATGCACGAATACGTTGCCCGCTACTTTCGAGAACGCCGGGAAGACGGCGACTGACGGAGAACGTCGTGCACGTTGGCTGATGCATTGTGCGTCGCGTCGGTTCCGGTTATTGTGGCCGTCCGCGCCGCTTCCAGCACCCAGATTCGACGTTGACGCGAAATCCGTATGGGCGAGCTTTGGGGGATCACCTGCTACTTCAATCCGGTCGGCTACAAGCGGCGGTTGCAGAACTATCACCTGTTTCGCCGGCATTTGACCATTCCGCTGATCACCGTCGAGCTCGCGTATCGCGACGACTACGACCTTCCGGCCGATGCCGCCGACATACTGATTCGCCTGCGAAGCAGCGACGTGCTGTGGCAGAAGGAGCGTTTGCTCAATCTTGCGCTGGCGGCACTGCCGGACCGTTGCGATGCCGTGGCGTGGCTGGACTGCGATGTGGTGTTCGAGGACGACGATTGGGCGGCGCGAGCAGCGCAGGCGTTGCAGCGCTTCCCGTTGATCCAGCCTTTTCAGACGGTGCGCGAGCCTGCCGCGGATTGCTGGGACAAATCGAGCGGGGCTCCGGCTGACGCTCGAGTGGGACATTCGCTGACCTATCTGCTATCGATGGGCTTGGTCACGCCGGATCTCCTCCGGAACGCCATGCGCGTGACTCAGTGACTCACCGAAGCAATTCGGGTCTGGCCTGGGCTGCGCGCCGTGAACTGATCGACCGCGATGGGTTCTATGATCCATGCATTCTGGGTAGCGGAAACCGTGCAATGCTATGCGGCGCACTGGGTACGCCGGACGACGCCATTCAGTATCTTCAGATGACGCCGTCGTGGGCTGAGCATTATCGAGCGTGGGCAGAAAGGCTTTTTCGGAGCGTTCGCGCCGACGTCGGCTACATCACCGGTGGACTCATTCATTTGTGGCACGGCGATCTGCTGCACCGCCGCTACCAGGACCGGCATCGCGAATTCCGCGCCTTCAACTTCGATCCCGCCACCGACATCGCACTCGACGCAAACGGGTGCTGGCGATGGAGCAGTCAGAAACCCGAAATGCACACCTATGTCGCCCGCTACTTTGAGGGACGACGGGAAGATGGCGTTTGACGAGTATCAACGCATGCCTATGGCGACGCCAGGCGAGCAATCGCCTTACCTTCCTCCCGAGCAGCGCTCGATCGAGTCTCGCTGCTTTCATTCGCGGGACAGCTGGGTCCACATGGATCCCGATGCGCAGGGCCGCGCGATCCACGAGATCGTCGAAGCGCAGGCGGCCGCGACCCCGGACCAGGCGGCGGTCGTGTCTCCGGGCTGCACGCTCACTTATCGACAGCTCAACCAGGAGGCAAATCAGCTTGCCCGAGAGATAATTGCACACCAACCGCCGGACGATGCGCCCATTGCGGTTTGCTGCCCGCTGGGCGCTGCACAACTCACCGCCATATTCGCCGTGTTGAAGGCCGGACGAATCCTTGTGTCCCTTTCATCGTCTGATCCGCCGGCGAGAAACCGAGCGATACTGCAATCAACCGGCGCGCAAATGATCGTCACCGATGGTGCCAATTGGGCCATGGCACACACATTGGCGCGCGATGACTACCCTGTTCTGAATGTCGACGCGTCGCACCGAACCAGGGTTTGCGGCAACCTCAATCTCCCCGTACGCGCCGATGCATTGGTGCGGATCGCCTTGACTTCCGGCTCTACCGGTGAGCCGAAGGGCATCATGCAGACGCATCGAACGGCGCTATACGGAGCCGTCGCCCGCAACAACGCGGTTCATTTGTGCGCCGCGGACAGGCTGCTGATGGTGACGCCGGTCTTTACCGATCTCTGGCGACCTCTTCTGGTCGGTGGAACCCTCTACCTGTTCGACGTCAAATCCGACGACCTGCGCTGCCTGCAACGCTGGATGGACGAGGAAGAGATATCGGCATTCCGTTCCACGCCCAGCGTATTGCGCCAGCTCGTGGCGAGCCTGGAACCTGGAAAACCGGGCCGGGCGAGATCGAACTCGTTTCTCGCTCCGTCGATGCGCGTCATCGAGTCGATGGGCGAGCCCGTGCCGAGAGAATGCATACTCCTGTATCAAAAGCATTTTTCCCCGCGATGCATGTTCGTCAATTTCCTCGGCTCGAAGGAAGTGCTGGACTACCGGATCTATTACGTCGACCACACGACCGAGGTGGCGGAGCGCTTCCTTCCGGGTGGTTATCCATTCGGCGGTGCTCGCGTCGCTCTCCTTGACGACGCGGGCGAAATTGCCGGGCCCAGCGACGCCGGTGAGATCGCGGTCGAGAATCGATCGATGTCGCCGGGTTATTGGCGTCGCGCTGACCTGACCGACGAGCGCTTTCGAGCCACCGCCACGGGCAGACGTCGAATCTATCGGACCGGCGACATGGGCCGGCTCATGCCCGACGATTGCCTCGTCTATCTCGGTAGAAAAGATTCGATGGTGAAAATTCGCGGGCACCGCGTCGACGTCACCCATGTCGAGGAATCGCTACGCGACCTCGTGTCGGTGACCGAGGCCACCGTCATCGTCAAAGAGACTGCGCAACAAGAAGTGGCGCTCGTTGCCTTTGTTGTCGTGTCGACACCGCAACCTGACGCTGAGCGCCGCATCCGGCGTGAGCTCGCCAGAAGCCTGCCCGACTACATGATCCCGTCGGCGATTGTGTTGCTCGAGGCAATGCCGACGACCGCGATGGGCAAGACGGATCGCCTGCACCTGCGTTCGCTGGTCCCCGCTCCGCCGCGGCGCACGTTGTCCACGGATTTGCCGCGCACGCCTGTCGAAATCGAGCTTGCCGCCATATGGCCAGAAGTCCTCGGACGGGATCGGGTCGCCCTGCACGATAACTTTTTCGAGCTGGGCGGAACGTCGTTGTCGGTGATGCGGGTTGTTTCGAGGGTGCAGCAGCGCTTCGATATCGATCTTCCGTTGGCCGCGCTGTTCCGGGTGCCGACGCTACGGGAGTTTGCATTGCTCGTGTCCGAGGCGCTCGATGCCGCGGAACGAATCGCCGTCGTGCCTCGTCCCCGATTGAAGAGGCGCAAGATCGGCGGAGGGCTCAAGCGCCCGGATATCGAGTGAGTCCGTAATCGCGGCCAAACCATGCGCTATTCGATCTTTTCGCTGGCCCGCAATGCGCTGAGTCGCCACGAGCATTGGCCGCTCGCCTGGCGCAGTCCCGAGCCGAAGCGCAGCTACGAGGCGATCGTCGTCGGCGGCGGCGGCCACGGATTGGCAACCGCCTATTACCTCGCCAAAGAACACGAGATCAACAACGTCGCGGTGCTGGAGAAAGGCTGGCTCGGCGGCGGCAACACCGGTCGCAACACCACGATCGTTCGCTCGAATTACCATCTCGATCCGAACGCGCATTTCTACGAATTCTCGCTGAAGCTGTGGGAGACGCTTTCACAAGAACTGAACTTCAACGTCATGTACAGCGCGCGCGGCGTGCTGAACCTGGTGCACTCGCCCGCGGACATGGACGCCGCAATCCGGCGCGGCAACGCGATGTGTCTGAACGGCATCGATGCGAAGTTCTTGAGCCGCGACCAGATTGCCGCATGGATTCCCGAGCTCGATACGTCGTCCTCGGCGCGCTTCCCCATCGTCGGCGGGCTGCTGCAGCCGCGCGGCGGAACCGTGCGCCACGACGCAGTGGCGTGGGGGTACGCCCGTGCCGCGGATGCCTGCGGTGTCGACATCATCCAGAACTGCGAGGTCACCGGCATACGCCTCGACGGGGGCGCGGTAAGCGGCGTCGACACGACGCGAGGCTTTATCTCGACCCGCAAGCTCGGCATCGCGGTCGCCGGAAACTCGAGCCGGCTCGCGGCGATGGCAGGCATCCGGCTGCCGATCGAATCGCACGTGCTGCAGGCGATGGTGTCCGAGCCGATCAAGCCGGTGCTCGACACCGTCGTGACCTCGGGTGTCGTGCATTTCTACATCAGCCAGTCGGACAAGGGCGAGCTGGTGATGGGCGGCGACCTCGATTTCTACAATTCGTATGCGCAACGCGGCAACCTGCCCGCTCTCGAGCACGTCGTTGCCGCGTGTCTCGCGCTCTTTCCCAGTTTCGGTCGCCTGCGCCAGCTGCGCAGCTGGGGTGGCATCATGGACATGACGATGGACGGCAGCCCGATTATCGCGAAGCTTCCGGTCGATGGCCTGACGATGACCGGCGGATGGTGTTACGGCGGCTTCAAGGCGACGCCCGCGTCGGGCTGGTTGCATGCGTACACGATGGCGCGCGGCGAGCCGCATCGGTTGAACGCCGCGTTCACGCTGGAGCGCTTTGCCGAGGGCCGGATGATCGACGAAAGCGGTACCGGGCCCAAAGCATGGGCCCATTGAGCGCGTCATGCTGCTGATCCCTTGTCCGTGGTGCGGCTCGCGCAATCAGGTCGAGTTTACCTACGGCGGTGACGCGACGCTCAAGCGGCCACCGCCGGATGCGCCCGTCGAAGCGTGGTACGAATTCGTCTACCTGCGCGACAACCCTTGCGGTCCGCATGACGAGCTGTGGCTGCACAGTGCCGGTTGTCGGCGCTGGCTCAAGGTGCGTCGCGACACGCGCACGCATGACATCCTCGCGAGCGCCCGCCCCGACCAGGCGTTGCCCGGAGGCGAGCCGTGACGCAGTCGCACCGTCTGGCGGCCGGGGGCATCGTCGATCGCTCGCGAACGCTCGATTTTTCATTCGACGGCGCCGCTTATCAGGGTCATCCCGGCGACATGCTGGCTTCCGCCCTGCTGGCCAACGGCGTGCATCTGGTCGGCCGCAGCTTCAAGTATCACCGTCCGCGCGGCATCGTCACCGCCGGCGCCGACGAGCCGAATGCACTGGTCCAGCTCGCACGGGGCGCACGCACCGAACCCAATACGCGTGCCACGCAGCAGGAGCTCTACCAGGGGCTGGCAGCTGCGAGCCAGAACCGCTGGCCATCGTTGCGCTTCGACGTCGGCGCGCTCAACGATGTGCTCTCGCCCTTGTTTCCGGCCGGGTTCTATTACAAGACTTTCATGTGGCCGCCAGGGCCGCGCTGGTGGCTGAAATACGAGCATGCGATCCGCCGCGCCGCAGGGCTCGGCCACGCACCGCGCAATCCCGACCCCGACCATTACCAGCATCGCCACGCGCACTGCGACGTCCTGGTGATCGGCGGCGGCCCGGCGGGCCTCGCCGCGGCGCAATCCGCCGCCCGGTGCGGTGCACGGGTCATCCTGTGCGATGAGAACGCGGCGTTCGGCGGCAGTGTTCGCGGCGCCGCGGACGCGATCGACGGCGCTCCGCCCGCGAGCTGGATCGCGGCGTGCGTCGACCAGCTCGCGGCCAACGGCGATGTCACGCTGTTGCCGCGCACTACCGCCTTCGGCTATTACGATCAGAACCTGGTTGGACTGATCGAGCGCGTCGCCGATCATTTGCCCGAGCCGCCGCCGTTCACGCCGCGCCAGAGGCTGTGGCACGTGCGAGCCGGCATCGTGGTGCTCGCGAGCGGCGCACTGGAGCGCGGCATCGCCTATGCCGGCAACGATCTTCCCGGCACGATGCTCGCCGGTGCAGCGCAGGCGTATGTCAGTCGCTACGGCGTCAAGCCCGGAACCCGCGCGGTCATCTTTGCCAATAACGACAGCGCCTACGGCGCGGCGTTGCAGTTGCACAACGCCGGTGTTACCGTCGCCGCGATTGCCGATGCGCGGCCGCAAGCAGCACTCTTCGGCGACCATCCGCAACGCGCGCGCGCCGACGGCATCCCGATATTGCCCGGAAGCGCCATCGTCCGCGCGCACGGCAGGCTGCGGGTGGCCGGCGTCGATCTGGTGTCGCTCGGCGGCGGCGCAGCGCGGCGGATCGATTGCGATCTGGTGTGCGTATCGGGCGGCTGGAATCCCGCCGTGCATCTTTACTCGCAATCGCGCGGCAAGCTTCGCTACGACGACGCGCTGGCGACATTCTTGCCCGATGTCGCGCCGCAGGCGATCGTCGCCGCCGGCGCGGCCAATGGCAAGTTCGACCTCGGTGCCATCCTTTCCGATGGACACGCCGCAGGATTCGTCGCCGCTGCACGGGCGGGCTTCGCCGCGCCCGCAAGGCATGCCGCGCCGGCAGCCGACGCTGTGTCGACCGGCCCGTTGCTGCCGTTGTGGTCGGTGCCGGCGCGGCGCGGTGCCAAGTGCTTTGTCGATTGGCAGAACGACGTGACCGTCGCCGACGTCGCGCTCGCCGCGCGCGAAGGCTACCGCTCGGTCGAACATCTGAAGCGCTACACGACGCTGGGCATGGGCACCGACCAGGGCAAGACCGGCAACATCGTCGGCCTGGCACTTCTGGCCGCCGAGCTGGGTGTGGCGATTCCTCGCGTGGGGACGACGACTTTTCGTCCCCCGTACACGCCCGTGACGCTGGGCACGCTGGCCGGGCACGAAGCCGGTGCGGACCTCGAGCCGACGCGCCATTCGGCGATGCACGACTGGCATGTCGAGCACGGCGCGCGGATGCTGAACGCGGGCTTGTGGAAGCGGCCGCATTCGTATCCGCGTCCCGGCGAATCGGAGGACGACGCGGCCAACCGCGAAGCGAAGAATGTGCGCAACCGCGTCGGGCTGGTCGATGTATCGACCCTGGGCAAGATCGAGCTGCAGGGACGCGACGTCGCCGAATTTCTCAATCGCGTCTATATCAATCGATGGGACACGCTGGCGGTCGGACGCTGCCGCTATGGCGTCATGTTGCGCGACGACGGCATGGTGTTCGACGACGGCACGACCTCGCGCTTGAGCGCGACGCATTATCTGATGACGACGACGACGCTCAACGCGGTCAACGTCATGCAGCATCTCGAATACTTGTTGCAGGTCGAATGGCCCGAGCTGGATGTATTCGCCACGTCGGTCACCGAGCAATGGGCGGCGGCCGCGCTCTCCGGTCCGATGGCGCGCAAGGTTTTGGCTACGGTGGTGTCGATCGACGTTTCCAATGCGGCATTTCCGTTTCTCGCCGTCGGCGACTGCGAGCTCGCTGCCGGCAAGGCGCGCATTCCGGCGCGCCTGTTCCGCATGAGCTACTCGGGCGAGCTCGCCTACGAGATCCATGTGCCGGTCACGCACGGCCGCGCGATGTGGGAAGCGGTCATGGCGGCGGGCGAGCCGTTCGGCATCATGGCCTACGGCACCGAGGCGATGAGCACCTTGCGCATCGAAAAGGGACACGTGGTCGTCGGTCCCGAGGCCGACGGGCGCACGACCGCCGACGACCTCGGCATGGGCAAGCTCGTGAGCTCGGCCAAATCGTGCATCGGCAAGCCGCTGCTGGCGCGGCCGGCGCTGACGTCGCCCGACCGCTGGCAGCTGGTCGGCCTGACCGCGATCGACGGGATGATTCCTCGCGGGGGCAAGCTCGTCGCCGATCCTGGACAAGCGGCGCCGATCCCGATGCTGGGTCACGTCAGCTCGTGGTGCTGGAGCCCGAACCTCGACGCATCGATCGGTCTCGCGCTGCTGGAGCGCGGCCGCGCGCGGCACGGCGAAACCCTGTGGGCGGTGTCGCCGCTGGCCGATGCACGGGTCAGGGTGCGCGTCGGACCGCCATGCTTCATCGATCCCGAAGGCGAGCGCCTGCGTGTCTGAAGCGGACCCGACAACGATCGGCTCGACCGCGCCGGGGCACTATGGCTCCGCGAGTACGGCGCTCTTTCTCCGCGAGGCGACGATCGCGACGGCGTGGAACGTTCACGGCGATGCCGGATCAGCGTCGCTGCGCGCCGAAGTGCAGCGCATCGCGCGCCTCGTTTTGCCGATGGCAGCCAATACGACGAGCAAGGGAGAAGGTGTGACGGCGCTGTGGCTCGGGCCCCAATCCTGGCTGCTGGTCGCCGCCGACGCGGCAGCGTTGGGCGATTTCGCCGGCGCGCGCGATGCGGTGAACGCCGCCGGCGGCGCGCTGTTCGACGTTTCGGCGAGCCGCATCGCCTATGCCGTCGATGGAGCGCCAGCGGCCGCGATCATGGCCGCCGGCTGTCCGCTCGACTTCCATCCGCGGCACTTCGGCGCCGGACAATGTCGACAAAGCCTGTATGGTCGCGTTCCGGCGCTGTTTTATCGCCATCGCGAACCGCCGGATTGCACGATGCTGGTCGCGAGGAGCTTTGCGCACGACGTCTGGCGCTCGCTCTGCACGGCGGCCGCGCCCTGCGGGTACACGGTCCGCGCAGCAGCACCGTTCGGCTGATGCCTGCTGGCTGCCCGTCGCGGCCAGGACTTCGCTAGTCGACGACGCCGGCGTGACTCAAGTGGAGCTTGGCGAACAGGCCCCACGTTTGCCTCATGTCGAGTGCGACGCCTGCCGTCGCCTTGGTCGTACCGCTTCCGACTTCGCCAAGTCGGTATTCGAATCCGTTCGGCAAATCGATGCGGGCACGTGTCTCGGCACCGGTGACCGGATTGCGGATAGGCTCGCCGAGGCCGTCAAGAATGTCCGGAATCACCAGCCGCGCGCGCCGGCCGTCGACGTCGACGGTGAATTCGATCGGCTCGAACAACGGCTCTAGCTTGTTCGGACACATCGCCGAATAGACCCACCACATGGTCGCCATGTCCTTGGTCTCCTTGCCGGTCATCACGCTCAATAGCGCGTCGCGCTGCTTGCTGTCGGCGCGTTCATCGATGATGAGCTGCATCGTTCCATTGCCCTGGTGCACGGCGCCCGGCCACTTGTACGTCGCGGCGGCGCGCAAGCCATCGAGCTTGACGTCCCCGAAGCGGCCCTCGTCGATCTGGTAGCCGATTGCCGCCATGCAATGGCCATGGGTAGGCAGCGCATTGAATTGGCATGGACAACCGTACGAGCAGTTGCAGTTGGCGAATTCCCTGCCTTTGACAAACCACTCGATCATCGCCATTTGAGCTCACCTTTCGCTATCAGCCGATAGCCATCAGAATCAACCCCGAGCAAATCATCAAGGCGCCGCCGACACGGCCGACCAGCGGGCCCGCCGGCGTCAGTTTCTCGATCAAGACGAAAGTCGCCAGCGCAGCGACCCAAAGCAGGTTCATGACGCCGAACGCGAACAGCAGCGTCATCAGCGCCCAGCAGCAGCCGATGCATTGGAGCCCGTGCTGCAAGCCCATCATCAGCGGCCCGAACGGACCCGACCGGCGATGCCTGACCAGGAATTCGGCCGGACTGCGGCACTGGCCCAAGCACGCCGTCTTGAGCCGGGTGAACTGATAGGCACCGGCGACCACCAGCAGGATGCCGGCGAAAACCGGGCTCTTGCTGGTCATCATTGCCGACAACAGCATCGCCGCGCTCAATGCCCATTGCGCCGTCGTCGCGACGAAGCTGAACGCGGCCCAGGCGACCACATATCCGGCAGCGAAAAGCGCGGTCGCGCGGTGGTCGCGGCGGCGAGCGGCATCACGCTGCCCCTGTAACGCATCGAACAACAGCAACGTCGGCGCGGCGCTGGGCAGCATCATGCCGACCATCATCACCATCCACATGGCCAGCGTGGCGGCGAAGTAAGCCGCGTCCCAGTCGGGTGCCGGCATCGCGGCCATCGCGACCGCATCCATGTCCATTGCGGGGTGGGCGAGAGCGATGTGCGCAAGGTATGCCCACGCGAGTGCGACGACAACCGCAAGCGCGGCCAAAACGGCGACGCGATCGCGATTCAGAACCTTGTCGATCGATGGCAGTGACACCGTGCGTGGGCGGATAGCGGGCATCGTCAGGCGGTAACCCCGAAATCAGTTTCCGCGGCCGGCCGAGCGCTGTCAACGGGTACCGACATGCGCCCGTGCCCCTCCGGGCCAGGGAAGCCTGCCGTCAGCTCCAGGGAAACGGGCTGCGGCTCACCGGATGCAGTCTGCCTTCGGCGTAGCGCGAAAACCGGAACGGCTCCAGCAGCGCCGGCCTGTTACCCAGCAATTCGTCGGCAACCAATTGTCCGACGCCGATCATCTTGTAGCCGTGATTGGAATCGGCGATTACGAAAACGTTGTCGCGGAAGCGGTCGAATACCGGAAAGCTGTCGGGTGTAAAGCAGCCGACCCCTCCTGATGGTTCGTTACGATACACGCCGTGCTTGCCTTCGAACCGCTTCTGGCAATGCGCGAGCGCCGAGGTCCACATGTCGGCAAAGTTGTCGTCGACGACGAACTCCGGCGATTTCGGACCGTACGGATCGACGCGCACCTGATCGGCGTCGCGTTCGACAGCGGCCGGCATCGCGCCGCCCTGGACACCGCCGAAATGGAAATCGGGCTTGTAGTACAAGCCCCACAACTTGTCGGTGATCAGCTTCCCGTCGCGATCCGAGTACAGCGGCGCGTCGGTGTCGACGTGAATCACCGGCGGCATTGCGCCGTCGTTGGTTTTCTGGAAATCCGGATCGACGCCCAGCGTGCCTTCCTGCAGCGCCATGTAGTGCCACATGCGCACGCCTTCGTGCGTCACGCCGTCGCGCCCTTTGACGGCGATGTGCTTGGGCAGCGCGAGCATGTTCCAGATCGTATTGATCCACGGCCCGACGGCAACGACGACCTCGTCGCAGGCAATCGGCCCACCATCGGTTTCGACCGAGCTGACTGCGCCGGAACCGCCAGCACTGCGAAAGCCGGTCACCGCGACGCCGCTCACGATGTCGACGCCGAGCGCTCGCACCTTGCGCTCGAGGCCTGCGAGCGACGCCTGGTTGTTCGCATAGCCGCCCCGCTTTTCGTGCAGCACCGACGTGATGTTCTTCGCCTGCCAGTCGTGAAACAGCCCCCGCATGTACCGCTGCGAATCGCCTTCGCCTTCGATGAATGTCGAGTCGTAGCCGATTGCCTTTTGCTGCTCGTAGATCGTCCCGACCTGCGCATGCATCACTTCGGGGCTGATCTGCATGTACCCGACCGGGTGATAACTGTAGGCCTGCGCGTCGCTCTCCCAAACGCCGACCGAATGCGCCATCAATTCGCGCATTGCCGGCTGGTAGTAATTGTTGCGCACGACCCCGCACGCGATGCCCGACGCGCCGGCTCCCACGCCGGTCTTGTCGAGCACGACGATGCGCACGCCACCCGCGCCGACAGTCCTGCCCTTCGCCTTAAGCTTTTGCGCAAGGTGCATCGAAGTCGACAGGCCGTGGATGCCGGCGCCGATGATGACGTAATCCGCGCGGTCGGGGAGTCGGGGCATTGCGCTGTCCTTGGTGAGAACTCTAATAATCGATCATCGCGAGATCGGTGGCCCGCCACCGCCCTGGAAACGACGCCGTCTGGCGCGAACGCGACACCGCGAGGTTCAGACAGCGGAAGAAAGAATTTCGTCGATCAGTGCCGGCAGCGCTGCCGCGTCGACAGACAGTGACTCCACCAGCGCCGCGATGCGCGCGCTCCGACGTGGACCGAGGACAGGCTCGGCGAGCTCGCGGTACTTGACTCCGATTTCTTCGTCGGAAAGCGGATGCTCGACGCCACCGCGCGCCTGCGCCGGCTCGGAGATCAGCGACCGGCCGTCGGCGAGAGCGATACGGATCCGCGCCCACCGCTCCGCCGGAAACCGGCGCGAGAAATCGTACTCCTCGCTCAATGAGAACGTCGCGAGCAGCCGCCCGACTTGCGGGTCGGCAAGGCCTTCAGTGCCGATCTCCGCGGTGCCGACCTGCCCGAAGACCAGCGCCGCGGCTACCGCGAACGGCAGGCTGTATTGCGCCTCATCGGTCGTCGCCGGCATAGGACATCGCGAGCCCAGGTCGATCGCTTCGCGGAAGCTTTCGATGCTGATCGCCACGATGTCCTCGGCGTCGAAGCGGTGAGCAAGCTTGAGCGAAAGAGCCGCTTCGATCGCCGGTTGGGCCCAGCGGCACACGGGGTAGGCCTTGAAGTACTGTTCGCGAATGCGCCAGCGCTGCCCCAGGTCGCTCCACAATGACTTCACTTCATCCGCCTCAACGGTCAGCGCCGGCGCGCCGGTAAAGCCTTCGCGCGCCAGCAAAGCAGCCGTCACGCCGGCATGCGCGCCCCAAGCGGAGCCGTCCTTGAGCATTGTCGGCTGCGCGCACACGCGCAATATCTGGCCGCGCGGTCCGAGATATTCGGCGATGCCCAACGCGTCGCGCATGCGGCGCTCGTCGAAATCCATCAGCCGTCCGCCGAGCGCCGCGCAGCCGAGCGCATTCCATGCGCCCGAACAATGGTAGTCGGATGTCGTGGCGTGCAACGCGATGCCGGCACGCGTGGCCAGCTCGTAGCCCAGCACCAGGCAGGTGACGAACTCGCGGCCGTCGATCTGCTTGCCCTCGCCGATGCCGCCGTCGACATAGGCGAGCAGCGCCGGCAGCAACGCGGCACCGGCATGTCCCTTGGTCAGCACGTGGCCATCGTGACCGTCGATCGCATCGATTGTCGCCGCACCGGCCAAGGCCGCGCCGGCAATGCTGGCACGGCGCCCGTCGAACAGGATCCGTGCCTCGCGATCGCGGCCGCACATCTGCGTCGACGCGTAAGCATTGATGATCGCTGCGGTGGGCGTGCGCGCGCCGGCGGCGGCGACACCGATCAGGTCGACGAGGCAGCGCAACGCCATGCGAACGACGTCCTCCGGCAGGGCGTCGAACTCGAGCTCGCGCGAGAACGCCGCAGCACCTGCAGTGCGCGCCGCGTGCCGGGCCGGGCGTGTCGCGACTTCCGCCATCAGATCAGGCCGTTGCTCTTGAGAAACCCGTCGGCCACGTCCTCGACCGTCTTCTTGTCGACATCAACGCTGGCATTGAGCTTCGCCATCGTTTCGTCGTTGAGCTTGGCGGCGAGGCCATTGAGCGCATCGGCGATCTTCGGGTACTTGTCGAGAATCTCCTTGCGCACGACCGGCGTCAGGTTGTACGGCGGCGCGTAGTGCTTGTCGTCTTTCAGCACGACGAAGTTGAACGCGGGGATACGGCCATCGGTGGCGAATACGACGCCCGTATCCACCTGGCGGTCTTTCAGCGCCGAATAGACGAGCCCGGTGTCCATTCGCTTGACGTTGTCGCGATCGAACTCGAAGCCATACGCGGTCTGCCACCCCGGCAGCCCGTCGGGCCGCGCGTAGAACTCGGCGTTCGATGCGAACGTAAGCTTGGCTCCGCCCTTGACCGCCTTGGCGAGGTCGCTCATCGTCACGATGTTGAGCTTCTGGGCTTCGTCGCGGTTCATCGCAAAGGCGTAGGTATTGTTGACCGGCGACATGTTGAGCCAGACGATGCCCTTGGCGCCGTCGACTTCCTTGATGCGCTTGTACGCCTCCTCGGCCGATGAGAACTTGTCGGTAATCTTGTTGAACACGCCAAGACCGGTCCCGGTGTATTCCCAGTAGACATCGACCTGGCCGTTTTCCAGAGCCGAACGAACTGCCGCGCTGCCCATGCCGGCCTCGCGCTTCGGGCTGAACCCCTTGGCCTTCAGCAACTCTACCGTCATCGCCGTCATGATCTGCTGTTCGGTGAAGGCCTTGCCGCCGACCACGATCGTCTGCGCCGCGGCCACAGCGCTGAGTGCCGCCGCCAGAATTCCGCCGCAAAGAATACCCATCGCCTTGTTCATGCGCTCTCCTCGATTTGCCTCAAATATTCCGCAACGGATTGACGCCGCGCGGTACCAGCCAATACTGCGCCTGTCCGAACAGGAAATCCACGGCTACTGCAAGCAGCGCGGTCGGGATCGCGCCGGCCAGCATCATGCCGTATTCCTGAAGGTCGATGCCGGTGAAGATCAGCTCGCCCAGGCCGCCGCCACCGATCAGGAAGGCGATCGGCGCGGTACCGACATTGACCGCCATCGCCGTGCGTATTCCAGCGAATATCACGAACAGTGCGTTCGGCAGCTCGACCCGTCGCAGGATCGCGCGCGGGCTCATGCCCATGCCTTGTGCGGCGTCGACCAGGTGACCCGGCACCGCGCGCAACCCCTCATACGTGTTGCGCACGATCGGCAGCAGTGTGGCAATCCATAACCCGACGATCGCAGGCAGCGGGCCGATGCCGAGCAAAGTCATCATCAGTGCGAGCTTGCCCAGCGTTGGGATCGAGGTCGCCATGTTGACCGCCTGGATCGTCGCTTCCGCATAGCGAGCCATCGCCGGGCGCGAAAGCCAGATGCCTAAGGCCACTCCCGTGACGATGGCGGCGCTGCCGGACGCAGCGACGAGCACCAGGTGCTGCTTGGTCAGATAGATGACATCCTTGCGATAGCGCAGGATGTCGGTCCACAGGCCGCTCGCCACCAGCACCCAGACGATCGCCAGCGCGATGCCGGCCAGCACCGCGTAAGGCAGCATCGAGTGCGGGCTCGCTTGCCGGCCGCCGGCAACCGTGGTCATGGCCGCGCCGTTCGTGCAGCGGCGCCGTCACCGGTGGCCGCGAGCCGCGAGGCGACGGCCGCGCGCGTGACGACGCCGACGACGCGCCCTTCAGCATCGACGCAATGCAGAGTGTCGACGCCATGCTCGAGAAACAGCGTGGCGACGCGACGCAAATCGTCGTTCGGGCCGATGGTGTGGGCGCCAACCGGCGGTGTCGCTTCGGCCGGACCGACGGCGCGCATCACCTCGTCGACGGCGATCCGACGTAACCGCTTCAGCGTGCGGTCGCTGCCGACAAAGCCGGCGACGAAATCGTTGGCGGGCCGGCCGAGCAACTCGTCGGGCGCTGCGTACTGCTCGAGCCGGCCGGCGCGAAAGATCGCAATGCGGTCGGCCATCTTCACCGCCTCGTCGATGTCGTGGCTGACGAACAACACCGTCTTGCGAAGCGCCTTCTGCATGCGCAGGAACTCGTCCTGGATGACTTCGCGATTGACCGGGTCGACCGCGCCGAACGGCTCGTCCATCAACAGCACCGGCGGATCGGCGGCGAGCGCGCGGGCGACACCGACCCGCTGCGCCTGGCCGCCCGAGAGCTCGTTCGGATAGCGGTCGAGAAATTCGGCGGGCTCCAGCGCCAGCATCGCCAGCAGTTCTTCGGCGCGGTGGCGCATCCGTGCGCGGTCCCAGTTGAGAAGCCGAGGCACGACGCCGATGTTCTCGGCCACCGTCATGTTCGGAAAAAGACCGATCTGCTGGATCACATAGCCGATCGTCCGGCGCAGTTCGACCGGATCCGCGGCGCTGGTGTCGCGTCCGTTGATGAACACCTTGCCCGAGGTCGGCGCGACCAGGCGATTGATCATGCGCAAAGTCGTCGTCTTGCCGCAGCCGGACGGCCCCAGCAAAACGCAGGTCTCTCCGGCGCCGACTTCGAAGCTGACGCGATCAACCGAAGCGGCGCCGCCGTGCGCCGAGGGGTAGATCTTGGTAAGCGCTTCGAGCCGGATCATGTACGTGTTTCCATGCGCCGCGTCAGCCTGCGCGCGCCGCCGTGCCCTTCGGCGTCAGCCGGCGCTGCAGCCACAACAGTGCGTAGTCGGCCGCGATGGCGAGCAAGGCCAGCGCCAGCGCTCCGGTGATCAGCTGCCGTATGTCGGTCTGCGAGATCCCGCGCGAGATGAACGTGCCGAGGCCGCCAGCGCCGATGTACGCGGCGATCGCCGTCACGCCGATGTTGATGACCACGGCGATCCGCACGCCAGCGATGATTACCGGCAGCGCGATCGGGATCTCGACGCGCAGCAGGCGTTGCGAAGTCGACATGCCCATGCCGATCGCTGCCGAGCGCAGCGCAGGATCGACGTTGCGGATCGCGGTGTAGGTATTGCGCACGATCGGCAGCTGCGCATAGAGCATCGCGGCGATCACTGCCGGCAGGTAGCCGATGCCCTGGCCGATCTTGGACAGCAGTGGAATGAGCACGCCGAACAGCGCGATCGATGGAATGGTCATCACGATCGAGCCCAGGTAGAGCACCGTGTCGGCGGTGCGTTGACTCTGGGTTATCGCGATGCCCAGCGGGACACCGGTCAGAATCGCAAAGCCGACGGCGACGCCGACAATGGATAAATGCTCGACCGTGCGCTCGCCGATGGCCGGCAGGTTGTGCAAAATGAACGCCAAGGTCTCCACCGCGATCCTCCGAAGCAGCTTGCCGCGCCGTGCCGCGAGATCCGCGCCGCAAGCATAGTCGGCGCGCCGGGAAGCAAGTGTTACAGATACGACCCGGGTTGGTCCATTGTGGCCTCCGATGCCCTACTTCGGGGTGCCACGAAACGCGTCGGGGAAGAAGTAGCGGACGCCGGCCCGGAGGTCGCACCGGCGACAATCTGCGTCGCCTCGCGGCTGGTCACGGACCGGCCGGTGGTGAGATAGTCGCGGTTTCACGTCCGAGGCATCGCCATGACCGCAACTACCACGCAACGGCCTTCGAACTCGCTGCTGGAGCGCCTCGATCAGGGGCCGGTCATTTGCGCCGAGGGGTACGTATTCGAGCTCGAACGCCGCGGCTATCTGCAGGCGGGGGCCTTTGTGCCCGAGGTTGTCCTCGAGCATCCCGAAGTTGTCGCACAACTGCATCGCGATTTCGTGCACGCGGGCTCCGATGTGGTTGAAGCCCTCACCTACTACGCGCATCGAGAAAAGCTGCGCATCATCGGCCGCGAAAAGGACCTGGAGCCGATCAACCGCCGCGCACTCGAGATCGCGAAAGGCGTGGCGGCCGAAAGCGGCACATTTTTCGCCGGCGACATCTGCAACACCAATGTCTACGATCCGGCTGACGCCGCGTCGCACAAAGCGGTGCGCGCGATGTTCGAAGAGCAGGTCGGCTGGGCGGTCGACGCCGGCGTCGATTTCATCATCGGCGAAACATTTTCCTACGCGCAGGAAGCGCTGATCGCGCTCGACTTGGTCAAGCGCGCCGGACAGACGGCGGTGATCACGCTGGCGATGCACCAGGCCGACGTGACGCGGGAGAACTGGGGCGTCGTCGATGCGTGCAAGCGGCTTGCCGACGCCGGCGCCGACGTCGTCGGCCTGAATTGCATCCGCGGCCCGGCGACGATGATGCCGCTGTTGCGCGAGATCCGCGCCGCCGTGAAGACACACATCGCGGCGCTGCCCGTTCCCTATCGCACAAGCGAGCGCGAGCCTTCGTTCCAGTCGCTGCGCGATGCGCATTGGCACTACGACGAAGGCTCCCGGCCTTTTCCGGTCGCGCTCGATCCGTTCACCTGCAATCGCTTCGAGATCGCCGAATTCGGCCGCGAGGCACTGGCGCTGGACATTCGCTATCTCGGCGTGTGTTGCGGCGCCGGGCCCCACCACATTCGCGCGCTGGCCGAGGCTGTTGGCAAGCATCCGCCGGGCAGCAAATACTCCGCCGACATGTCCAAGCACGCTTTCCTGGGCTCGCACGAGCGCATCAAGCAAGTGCAGAAGGACTACGCGGGCAAGCTCTAGCGCATCGGTTTGCGGTCCGGACGGCCCAGCGACGCGGAACGCTCTTCGCTGGGCTTGTGGCCGTAGACGGCACGATAGCAGCGGCTGAAATGCGAGGCCGACGCAAAGCCGCAAGCCACGGCGACGTCGAGGATGGGCTTGGCCGTTTGCAGTAACAATTCCCGCGCCCGGTCGAGCCGCAGCTCCAGGTAGTGCCGGCTCGGGCTCGCGCGGAGGTATTTCGCGAACAGTCGCTCGAGCTGACGTGGTGACAGACCAACGTCGGCGGCGATTTGTCGCACGTCGCGCGGCTCGCCCGTCGTGCTCTCCATCAGCCCGATCGCGGCGATCAGCTTCTGGTTGGCAACGCCGAGGCGCGCCTGGATCGCCATGCGTTGCCGATCCTGGGTGCCGCGGATGCGCGGATGGATGAACTGCTCCGACACATCGTTGGCCAGCGCCCGGCCATTGCGATCGGTGATCAGCTGCAGCATCATGTCCAGCCCGGCAGTTCCGCCCGAGCACGTGAACCGGTTGCCATCGATGACAAAGATGTCGGTCGTGGTCCGGACGCGCGGAAACTGCTCGCCGAAAGCCGCCAGGTTTTCCCAGTGCAATGCACAGCGCCGGCCGTCGAGCAAGCCAGCATGCGCCAGCGGATAGGCCCCGAGGCTGATCGCTCCGACCGATGCTCCGGCGCGGACGACACCGCGCAGCCACTGCGCGAGCGGCTTGTCGCGCGCGCCAACGTCGGGTGTGCCGGCGCAGACCAGCAGCAGATCGAGCGCGGCATCGTCGCGAATCGATCCGCCGACCGCGATCTCGATTCCGTTGCTCGCGCGCACCGAATCGCCGTCGCGGGAATACAGCCGCCACGCGAACAGGCTCTCGCCGGACAGGCGATTGGCCGCGCGCAGCGGCTCTATCGCCGCGGCAAAAGCCATCATCGGAAAATCGTGAACGAGATAGAAACCGACGACGTACGGCCGTGGGCCGGCGCGCGAAGGCGCCGTGCGCGTTGGCCTGGTATCGGCGCTCCGCCGCGGTGCCTTGGTCGGTGACGGCATCGGCGGATGTTACCGTGCAGATGCGAACTGGTCGACGCTAGGCGATCGCACCCACGGCCTGGAGCCGCTTGATCAGCGTCTTCTGGAAGTTGTGCGTCGTGTCTTCCAACGCCGCAGAGAAGACTCCGCCGTTCATGGCCGGCGAATGTCGGCCGATCGGGACTGCATCGCCTCATCGCCAACGTAGAAGAACTCGAAGCGCTCCAGCGTGTGAACGCGCGAATCACGCCGGCGCGATCGCGCAACAGCGTGCCCCGCCCAGTCTAGCCAAGGGGTCGCGCCAAGCCCGTCCGACGTGCGCCGCCCAAAGCGACGTTTGCGACGCGCGCTTCGTCACCGCCGCGTTTGCTAGCCCGTTGCGCCTTTCTTGTGCACCCTGGTCTTCGCTCGCGCGAAATATTCATCGAAGTACTTCATGACTTCGTCGACGTGCTTGGGCGTATCGGATGGCCTTACTTCGTGCTCCGACGCGCCGTTGTCGGCGCACCACAGGCGGGAATCGCTGACGACCGCGCCCTTCGCTTTCCTGGCCGCCTGCAAGTCTTCCAGATAGATGTAGCAGCGAACGACCGGCTCGGGCTTGTCCCAGTCGATCACGATCTTGTCGTTCTTGTGGAATCCGCGCTTTTCCAATGCGGCCATGACGTCCAGGAAGCGGTGAAATGCGCGGTCGTCGTATTTCGGATCGTTGCGCCAGAATTGCGTGCTGAGCAGGACCTTGTTGCCCGCCGAATCGGCCAAGTACAGATACGGACTGACCGTCCTGTCCTGCTCTTCGGTAGCGGTGGTCGGCTGGGCCGCAGTGCCTCCGGACATGACCAGTGCGAGGGCGGCGCTGAGCGCGAGTATCAGTCGGCGCTTCAAAAGACCAGCGTCCCCAAGAACACGCCGAATATCAGGACGACAAGGAAAATGGCGATCGCGATGAAAAAAAGCACCTTCGCGATTACCCTGAAGTCCGCCGCGACACCGCTGAATCCGAAGAATCCGGCGACGAGTGAAATCAGAAAGAAGATCAACGCCCATTTCAGCATCGAGGATTTCCCCTAGTGCAAAGACCGGCCACGCGCAAGCATGCGGCGCGGGTCGGCATCGCGCTCGACGATACGCAGATCAACGGCGACTCAGCAGCGCGCCGGCCAGAAAACCGACGGCCGCCGCGACACCGACCATTTGCCAGGGATTCCTGCTGACGTAATCGTCGGCGCCGCGACCGACGGCCCTGGCGCGATCGACGGCATCCTCCTGCAGCCCCTGGACCGCGTCGGTGGCCGAACGCAGCTTGGCTTCCACCTGCGACAGCAAGGTCGTCGCCTTCTCCGCGCGCTCCTTACCCACCCGACTCAGTATCGATGCTGCGTCCGACAATTGGTCGCGGACCTCTTTGGCCCGCGGCACGCGATTGCGACGCAATCCGATAACGCTCATCTTTGACTCCTCGCACCAAGAACCGCCTGTCGGTTCACACGTTACTCCTTCTTGTTCTCATCGCCCTTGACCTGTCCGCCCCGCGCGCCCTTCTCGTTCCCGTTGCCCTGCTGTCCGCCCTTGGCCTCCTGAGGTGCGGCCTTCTCGGGGCCCCGGTTCTGCGGGCCGGCGCGATTCTGGCCGCCCCCGCCTTGTGGTCCGGGCGGTTGCGAAGCTGCCTTGGTTTCCCTCGGCGCGCTCTTGGTCTCGGGGCCCTTGCCCTGCAGCGAGCCTTTCTCGACGTGAGCCTTTTCTTGCGGGCCGTGTTGACCACCTTGGATTTGCGCTGCTGACTGCGCTGGGCGGACCGGACGAATCGTTTGCGCCTGCGTACCCTGCGGTTGCTGCTGACCCTGCAGGCGCCGTTGTTCGGTCTGGGGCAACGAGCCCTGCTGTACGGGCTGTTGCGGCGTCTGCGTGCGCAATCGAGGTGTTGCCTGCGGCTGAGCTTGAGGTTGCCCCTGCGGCTGAGCTTGCGGTTGACCCTTCGACTGGCCTTGGGTAGCCCGCTGGAAAGTTCGCTTCGCCACGGTGTCGCGGGGCTGGTAGCGGTAATTCTGGGACCGGAGCGCCTGCTGCTGCACGACCTCGCGCGGGTAGCGATCGCCGGAATATTGCCGCTGGTAAATCGGCAGGGGCGCGGCGGCTGGAGCCGACCGGCGATCCCAGCGGTCCCATCCGGAACGCCGCTGTTCCCAGCTGCGGCCCCAGTGGTCACCCCAGCGTGGCGGCGCGTCCGCGGACCAGCCGCGAAAGTACACCGGAGGGGAACGGTAGTAGCGCACCGGAACGAGCAGCACGAACTGCGGCACATCCTCAGGCTCGACCAATTCCCACGGGCCGTTGTACCAGGTACTCGAATACCAGTTGTCTCCCTGGTAGTCCCAGTACAGACCGTCGTAAAAGAAGTAGTTCGAAGCGACGTCCGGGTCGTAATAGACGGGGTAGCCCGGGATCAGGACGAGATGGGGATACACCGGCATGTTGATGCCGATGTTGACCCCGGGAATCCCGATATCGACGCTGATCTGGGCGCGAGCGGAAAGCACGGGGCCGAGCAGCAGCGCCAGCGCAAAAACAAGGTAACGCATTGTTGTTCTCCTAGCGGTTGGAACCGGTGTCGGGTCGCGGGATGCAACTAGTCTGGTAACTGGGCGCTTTGCCGACCATCAGATAATGCCTGATTCCTTCGTAGGTGTGCAGGCAAGACCGTGCCGGACGACATCCGACACAGCGACGTGCGAACGGCGCCGCAACCGGCGAAAATCGGTCGGTCGCGTTGCGGATTTTAGCGCCAAGCGGCGACCGTCCGGCGCAAGCCTGGCGCCCGATCGCCGATCTTGACCTACGTCCGGGAACCGGGGTTGGGCTACCCACTGATGCCGCATACTGCAAAAAACCGAAGGGCGGGGTTCCAGCGACGGCGTCGGTCGCGGTGCGCGCTGGAACAGGCTGATTGCTCCGAGTAGAGTGGGCGGATGGTTCCACGGACTCAATACGCGCGCAGCGGCAAGGTGAACATCGCCTACCAGGTTATCGGCGAGGGACCACTCGACCTGGTCTTCGTCACCGGCTGGGTGTCGCACCTCGAATTGGCCTGGGAGGATCCCGAGCGCGCGAGCTTCCTGCGCCGGCTTGCATCGTTTTCACGCCTAATCATTTTCGACAAGCGGGGCACCGGTCTCTCCGATCGCGTCCCGGACGACCAGCTGCCGACCCTTGAGGAAAGGATGGACGACCTGCGCGCCGTAATGGACGCGGTCCACTCACAACGGGCGGCGCTGTTTGGTTTCTCGGAAGGCGGGAGCATGTCGATGCTGTTCGCGGCGACGTATCCGGAACGTACGGCAGCGCTGGTCACGTTCAGCTGCTTTGCGAAACGCGCCTGGAGCCCCGATTATCCGTGGGCGCCGACACCCGAGGCGCGCGCGAAGGAATACGAACTGATCGAGCGCGAATGGGGCAATCTGATGGACCTTTCGCACTACCTGCCGAGCAAGATGAACGACGCCGAGTTCGTGCGCCGCCAGGCGACCTATTTTCGGCACTCGGCTAGCCCAAGCGCAGCGGTGGCGCTGCTCCGGATGAACACGCAAGTTGACGTGCGCTCGGTGCTACCGGCGATCAGTGCGCCAACGCTGGTCATGCATCGCACTGGCGACCTCGACGTGAACGTCGAGGAGGGTCGCTGGCTGGCCGCCCGGATTCCGGGGGCGCACTTTGTAGAATTCCCCGGTGACGATCACATGCCGTGGATAGGCGACCAGGATTCCATACTCGACGAAGTGGAGGAGTTTCTGACAGGCGTCCGCCCCGTAC
The DNA here is from genome assembly GCA_003153475.1 of Betaproteobacteria bacterium. Taxonomy (GTDB): domain Bacteria; phylum Pseudomonadota; class Gammaproteobacteria; order Burkholderiales; family Casimicrobiaceae; genus PALSA-1003. The sequence continues at coordinate 100,200 of PLYT01000085.1, forward strand.
ACGACATCGATCGCGTCCTTGCCACCGTGCTGTTCACAGACATCGTTGGTTCGACCGAGCACCTCGCGCGCATGGGCGACAAGGCATGGCACCAAATGCTCGATCGCCATCACGCGATAGCCCGCCGCGAATTCGCGTCGTTTCGCGGCCGAGAAATCAATACCGCAGGCGATGGCTTCTTCGCGACCTTCGACGGACCGGCGCGTGGTGTCCGCTGCGCGATATGTATACAGGACGCTGCGCGTCGGCTCGGCATTGCGGTCCGCGCCGGGCTGCACACGGGAGAGGTGGAGCTCCATGACGATGATGTGGCGGGCATGGCGGTCCACATCGGAGCGCGTGTCGCCGGGTTGGCTGACGCCGACGAGACGCTCGTCTCCAGCACCGTCAAGGACCTTGTGTCCGGATCCGGCCTGCGTTTCCAGGATCGAGGCACGCATGTCCTGAAGGGGATACCGGGCGAGTGGCGGCTGTATGCGGCAAGCTGATCGACCCGGTCACCGGTGGCGGGCTTCCTTCGGATCGCGGCTCGCGCCGCCGCATGTCCGAATCTGATCGGCACTCGCTATCTCCTGCTCGCGTAGTGCCCCAAGGGCATGAATCCGGCCCAACCGAATTTACCCGTTGACTTGGGTAGCCGGTGCCGAACGTCTGCTCCTAATAGCTTTGAATGGCAGCAACGGGTCGGAGTGAAGGTACCCACGTTTGATGGACACCTTAAGAACGACCCATTGCAGTCCTTCGCACTCCCCGAAAGCAGACGTTGGACCTGGAATCTCAGCGGACAGCGGAACGCGCACTCAACTTGACCGGTGGAGCGCCTTCACGCGCAGTTCGGGGTAAGCCCGGAAGGTCCCTTAACCTTTTTCCCTTCGGACGGCTGAAAAAGGTAACCATTACTCTTAGCGTCAGCCAAGCATCTCTCGTACTCCCCAAAACGAGTACACGATTCTGCAATTAGCACCAGATGGATGGATACATGCTGCCACCTCCAACAATGGTTTGGGTCCCTATAAAAACGCCAAACCGAGTTCATCTTCGATCAACGGCGCGCGCCGCTCAATGGTGGCCGGTGACATTCCACTGCCGAGGAAAGCACGCGGAGCAAAAAATTGACTTCCCGCGTTAATTTGAGAACGCCAAAACCAGGGAACCTCGGAACTATTTCCCCGGCTTGATGTTTTGATTCACTCTGAAGAAGTTCTTCCGGTCATACTTCTTTTTGATTCTGGCCAGCCGCGCGTAGTTCTTGCCGTAGGTGGCGCGGATGCGATCCTCGCCCTCTTCCATCATGAAATTGATATACGCGCCGCCGGCCGAGTAAGGGTGGAGAGCGTTGAAATAGTCGCGCGCCCAATTCGTGATCTTCTCCTTGTTAGCCGGATCCGCGTCCACGCCGACCATTACCTGAGCCCACTTGGCGTCGCGATAACACCACGGCGTGGCGGCATTCTTGACGCGACCTGCTGCGCCATCAATCGGATATAGGTGCATCGTCGACTGCCAGGTCGGCATCTGGGGACCGTACTTGACGTGGAGCTCGATCGCCTCGTCGCTGAGCTCGCGCACGAAGTCCGCCTTCCAGTACCAGAGAAGGCCCGGAGGGAAGATGGGGTCGAACATCCCCTGCAACGCCGGGTGCGGAATCGGCCCGACGAAATCCAAGATCGGCTTCTTGAACGAGCGGATGGGCTTGAACACTTTCTCGGCCTGCTTGGCCGGCCCGCTGTAACACCACACGACGCCGCACACCTTCTTGTTGTGCAGCGCCTCGGGAAATGGCGGCCCGGGCGGGACCGTCAGGAACGCGAAGAAGCCCGTCAGCGCGTTGGGCGCCTTGGTGATGAAGCCGCGATACCATCGCAGTACCTCAGCGGCGTCTTCGAGCGCCCAGAACATGGGGCCCGCGTAGTCGGTATGGACCGGATGCGCCTTGAACAGAAATGACGTGACCACACCGAAGTTACCGCCGCCGCCGCGCACGGCCCAAAACAGGTCCGCGTATTTCTTGGCGTCGGCGGTGACGAACCGCCCGTCAGCCAGCACCACGTCGACGGCGAGCAGGTTGTCGATCGTCAGACCGCATTGCCGCGTTAGATGCCCCATGCCGCCGCCAAGCGTGAGGCCGCCCACACCGGTCGTCGCGATAATGCCGGCCGGCACGGCGAGGCCGAATGCGTGCGTCGCGTGATCGACCTCACCCCATGTCGACCCACCCCCGCAGAGCACGGTCTTCTTCGCGGGGTCTACCCGCACGTAATTGATATGCGACAAGTCAATAACCAGGCCGTCGTCGCAGACACCCAGGCCGCCCGCGTTGTGCCCGCCGCCGCGAACCGCGACGAGCAGATTCTGCTCGCGGCCGAATCTCACCGCCGTGATGACGTCGGCAACGTCGACGCATTTCGCAATCAACCGGGGGCGGCGATCGATCATCGCGTTGTAGACCTTCCGGGCGGCGTCGTAACTCTCATCACCCGGCTGGATGAGTTCTCCGCGCAAACCGGCTTTGAAGCTTGTAATGGCAGCCGCGTTCAGCATGATGCCTCCCGGCAGAAGGAATAAGGGAGGGGAAGCATACGCTGTTCGCTGGGCCGATTGACGGGTGGTTTCGCGTCCGGCCGACCCTGAGGGAATGCTGAACGGTTAAACTCAACCAGGTGGTTTCCGGCTATCTTTCCGAGCTGAACGGCAAATATCAACTGCGCGTTAGCGAGAACACCTTTGAGCCGGGGGGCTCCGTCAGCCTCCATCATCATGCCGGGCCTGGTATCCGCTGCATTACAGTTGGGGAACTCACCTTCGTCCTAGCCGACGGCACGACGACGACCTACAAAGCCGGCGACTGCTTCTATGAATCAGGCGACGTGAGTCACTCCGCTCGTAACGCGACGGACAAGCCGACCATGCTTCTGGTATTCGAGATTTTGCCGGCCTCCCTATCGGGAGGATCGGCCATGCCAGTTCCCGCGCCAAAGTAGAACCCAGTTTTAGTGAGCGAGTTGCCTCACCTACTTAATCCCGTAAGCATAAACAGCGTAGGCTCCGGTCAATCGCCGGAGC
>PLYT01000059.1 GCA_003153475.1 Betaproteobacteria bacterium
CTTCATCTGTTACAGGCCACTAGTCCCGCGAGCATGCTTAGCCTTCCCACGCCCTTTGACTGATTCATTAGCTGTTTCCATTTCATCGGCTTCGTTCCCTGACACGCTTCAAAGAAAAGCCGCACCGTCGCGAGGATCGGTGCGGCTGTTAGCTGGTTGCTCGGCGTGATTCGCTTCAAGCCAGCGCGATCCTAGTGTTGATTGTCGGCGTTGTGTTTGTTTTGGTTTTCCTGCGCCTGCTGATGCTGCTGATGGGCCGGCTGCGGCTCATCCCGCTTCGCTTGCTTCTGGGCCTGGTTCTCGGTGCGTGTAGTCCGTTTCTCTTGCGCGTTCGCCTGACGCTGATCTACCGCGCTCTGCCGGTTAGCCTGCTGCTGGCGCTGGTTCTCCTGGCGAGTATCCTGCTGCTGCTTTACGTTCGCCTGACGCTGATCTACCGCGCTCTGCCGGTTCACTTGATTCTGTTGCCGGTTAGCCTGCTGCTGGCGCTGGTTTTCCTGACGTGTCTCCTGCTGCTGCTTTAAGTTCGCCTGACGCTGATCAGTCGCAGCCTGCTGTTTCGCCTGATTCTGTTGCCGGTTTGCGTCCTGCTGGCGCTGGTTTTCCTGACGAGTATTCTGCTGCTGCTTCAAGTTTTCTTGTCGCTGATCCACCGCGCGCTGCTGATTCTGCTGCTTCGCCTCGAGTTTCCAATTCCGGCGTTCCGTGACCCAGTTGGGACGGTTTGTCGCGACCCAGTTTGGATTCTGCGTATACCACCAATTGCGGGGACGCCACTGGTGCTGCTGATCGTAGGCTCCGTCCTGATCGAACCACCGCGAGTCGAGCGAGGCCCAATCTTGATGATTGTCGTAAAACCACGTGGGATTGTTCTGATGCCACCAATAGGCATCGCGCCATTGGTGCTGGTCGTCGTAGTCTCCCCACTGAGTGTAGGCTGGCCCGGTGGCCCAGTATTCATTTTGCAGAGCCCGCCATACGTAAGGATGGTTCGCCAGGTACTGCTCTAACTCCGGATGTTGCGAGCGCCAATTGGCGTTGTAGAGCAGTCCGGGATTGCGTGAGAGCTCGCGCGCGACATTCGGATGGTATGCCAGAAAATACTGAAAGCTCTGGTTTCCCTCGTACTGCGGGACATCGTTGAACCACGGGTAGTAACTCGAGAAGCCGGGTACCTGCGGGCGCCCAAACTCAATCGTGACCTGCGCCGCGGCTGGGGTAGCGATCGCAAGCGCGAGCAGTGTCGCGCCGAGCCACGCTAGCGATCTTATGTTGATTGGATAATAACGAGAGCGCCCCATCGGGACCTCCGCAAGCCTTACTCTCGGGAAAATTTGATTGGTCTAGCGCAACGTGGTCAAAGGCGAGTGAAAGGGCCACCGTTGGGCTGGATCAGGCTGGGACTCGAATCCTATATCGATCCCGACGCATCGAAACTACTGCGAGTAGGAGGCGATAGCTATGACAATACCCCTGCATCGGTGCTGTAGAGACCAGGAAGCGTTGTTGGCAGAGGTCGCCCAGGCGGTCTCGCCAAAATAGTACAGCATCGGCGCATCCACTTTTGCGCTGATTCGAGCTAGATCTAACGGCGCGGCTCGGAAGGTAGCTATTCGCCGCGCAAGAACTCTCATGCCGGAACTGCCTGATGTAACCTTATACGTCGATGCGCTTCGCTCGCGCGTTGTCGGCCACCGGCTGCTTCGCGTGCTCGTCAGGTCGCCGTTTCTGCTGCGCTCGGCTGATCCTCCGCTGAGCGCGGCGCACGGTGCCGTCGTTCGCGACGTGAGGCGGCTGGGCAAGCAGATCGCACTTGGCGTCGCCGACAACCTGTGGCTGGTGATCCATCTCAGAATCGCGGGGCGTCTGCATTGGAACACTTTGCCACCGAAGATGGGCGGCAGAAACCTGCTCGCGGCGTTCGAGTTCGACAACGGATGGCTGTGGCTGACCGAAGCGGGCAGGCAGCGGCGAGCTTCGCTGCACGTGGTCGTGGGCGACGCGGGCCTGCAATCGCTAAGCGCCGGAGGTATCGAACCGCTCGACGCTTCGCTCGCGGATTTCACTGCTGCGCTGCGCCAGGCCAATCACACGCTGAAGCGCTCGCTGACCGACCCGCACATTTTCAGCGGCATCGGCAACGCGTACTCCGACGAGATACTGCACCGCGCACAGCTCTCGCCGATCGCGATGACGCAGAAACTGAGCGAGGAGGAAATCCAACGGCTGTATGATGCCACGCGCGCGACGGTGGTCGAATGGACGGATCGACTGCGCACTGAGGCGGCCGGTGAATTTCCCGAGAAGGTGACCGCGTTTCGCCCTGAGATGGCGGTGCACGGACGCTACGGCCAGCCATGCCCGCGCTGCGGCGCCAAGGTCCAGCGCATTCGCTACGCCAGCAACGAGACCAACTACTGTGCGCGATGCCAGACCGGCGGTCGCCTGCTTGCCGACCGCGCACTGTCGCGCCTGCTGCATCAGGACTGGCCGCGAACGCTCGACGAACTCGACGCACTGAAAAAGCGCTGAACGCTACTTGCCCTTGCCGGAGACCTGCACGGCCTGCTGGCCGCCGTTGGCGGAGTCGAAATATCGGTCAGCACAACAGCACAATCTGTAGGTCGGACGTTTGGCCAGCGTCCAAGTCGGTCGCGCTTTTGCCGCGACGTGCGTCGCCTGCGATGACTCAGGAATGTTTCTAAAGCCGGTCCGAGCATCGCGCCGGGCGCAGTCATCGTACACGCCGGACAATTTCAATTGGCCATCGGTTTCGGTCATGCACAATGTTTCACGATGCCTCAGTGGACCGCGACGGTCACGCTAGCCTTCGTTCGCCCGTACTGATTCGTCGAGTACAGGGTGTAGGTTGTCGTCGATTTGGGATTGACGACGATCGCAGTGCCGCGAACCGGCCCGACCGCGGGCGAAATGACGTTGTAGTTCGCAGTGGAGTCGGCGCTCCAATTGCCGTTCTTGAGCAGGTAGGCGTGATACAGCTCATACAGCCAGCAGCCGTCTTTTTCGAGCGCCAGCACGTGGCGGTCGCCACTGCCCGGCTTTGGATAGCCCTCGATCAACGCGGTCTTCGTGACCGGCATAGGGCCCGGATCGCTTTCGCTTGCGTAGGCACCGAGCTCAATGGTCACCTTGTTTTGTGTGCCGGCGACGACTTGGTACGGGATGCCGATCGTTTGGCCGTTATAGGTTCCCGAACCGAAATCCGGATGGAGAGTGACTGCGCCGCCAATATAGTTGATGATGTTGGTGGAGTTCGGGTCCACTGGTGCGGCTGAAATGTCGGCGTTCCACAGATTGTCCATGGGGAACGGTACGAACCCGTTCAGGCTGGTGAGTTGTCCGACGGTCATTGTATTGCACGCGCTGCCCTGGGCCACAGCGGACGTGCTCAAAGCAATTTGCAGCAGAATTATCGAGAGCGCGCTAATGAAACTTTTCATCGAAATTCTCCGCGACCGCGTTTCGCACAGCTTAATAGTGTTTCCCGCATTCATCGCTAGACTGGACCTTTCTTCATCGCTCACGTTCGACTATACAAATTGTATAAATACGGGTCTAATCGTAGGTTGAGGTGTTCGCTTGAGAAATCACGCAAAACTGGGCGCTGCGGAGCTCAAGCGCAGCCTGAGAGTTCGCGGACTTGCGTACGTCGGTTCGTTATTTCTTGCGGTCGTTTGCTGCCTTGCGCCGGCCGCCGTCGCGTTCGCCCAATCGGACGAAGCGGTCTATACCGACGCTCTGACCAACGGTTGGCAGAACTGGAGTTGGGCCACCGTGAATCTGAGCAACAGCCAGCCGGTGCAATCAGGCACGGCGTCGATCAGCGTCAGCGCCGGGCCGTACCAGGCGCTCTATCTGCATCAGACCGCGTTCGACACCAGCCTTTTCAGCGACCTGGTCTTTTGGATTCACGGCGGTTCGACGGGCGGCCAGTTGCTGCAAGTACAAGCGACTCTCAACGGAACCGCGCAGACTGTCGTGACACTGCCTGCGCTGGCGGCGAACACCTGGCAACAGGTCTCGATTCCTTTTGCGTCGCTTGGCGTGCAGAACCAGCCGAACATGGACGGCTTCTGGATTCAGGACCGCAGCGGAACCACTCAGCCAACGTTTTTCGTCGATAATTCTTCACTCAAGGCGCTCGCCGTGCCGAGCGTGGTGAATGTAACCGTGGACGCGTCGCAACCGCTGCGCACGGTGGACGCGCGGCTGTTCGGACTCAACTCGGCGGTGTGGGACGGTGTCTTCGATACCGCCACAACCATCAACTTGCTGACCGAGATGGGCAACCAACTGCTGCGCTTCCCCGGCGGTTCGCTCTCGGACGACTATCACTGGGCCACCAACACCACCGACAGCAACACCTGGACCTGGGCAACCTCGTTCGCGATGTTCGCTCACGTGGCTACTTCCACCGGCGCGCAAGTCTTCATCACGGTCAACTATGGTTCGGGCACACCATCGGAAGCGTCGGGATGGGTTACCAATGCCAACGTCACCAATCACTTTGGTTTCAAGTATTGGGAGATTGGTAACGAGAACTATGGTTCCTGGGAAACCGACAACAACGTGCGTCCGCACGATCCATACACCTATGCGCAGCGCTTCAAGGATTATTACGCCCAGATGAAGGCGGTCGATCCGTCGATCAAGATAGGCGCGGTAGCGGTGACTGGCGAAGATAGCTATGCCAACTACACCGATCATCCTGCGCTGAATCCGCGGACCGGGCAGTACCACAACGGCTGGACGCCGGTGATGCTCGCGACGATGCGAAGCCTTGGCGTGACTCCCGATTTTCTGATCTACCATCGCTATCCGCAGGCGCCGGGTGCGGAATCCGATCAGGGGCTGCTGCTTTCTTCAAGTTCATGGAGCACCGACGCCGCCGACCTTCGCCAGCAGTTGAACGACTACCTTGGAACGGCCGCTGCCGGTGTCGAGGTGGACTGCACCGAAAACAACTCCGTCTATTCCAACCCCGGCAAGCAGACGACGAGCCTGGTCAATGGACTGTTTCTTGCGGACAGTATCTGCGCCGCGATGCATACCGAGTTCAATTCGCTTATCTGGTGGGATCTGCGCAACGGCCAGGAGACTGCTAACAACAATTCGTCCTCACTCTATGGCTGGCGTCTCTACGGCGATTACGGCGTGGTGGACGGCAACGATCCTGCCGGTCCGGCCGACAGGTATCCGACGTATTACGTAGACAAGCTGTTGCAGAACTTCGCGCGCGGAGGCGACCAGCTGGTCACTTCGACGAGCGACTACTCGCTGCTGACCGTGTGCACGGCCAAGCGGAGCAATGGTTCGATCGCAATGCTGGTCATCAACAAGAGCGCATCCGCCGCGCTCAATGCCAACATCGCGATCGCGGGCGCCGCCCCGGGCACGAGTGGTACGCTCTATTCGTATGGCATCCCGCAAGATGACGCCGCGCGCACTGGCTCTGGTTCCACCGACGTGGCTTCGAGCCCCGTCTCAGGTCTGGGAAGCAGCTTCTCGTTTAATTTTCCGGCCTATTCCGCCAACGTAATCGCGTTCGGAACTGGTACGGCTCCTTCGCCGACTCCGACTCCAACTGGCACGCCGACCAGAACTGCGACGCCAACTGCTATTCCGACTCCGACCGCGACTGCCACCGCAACGTCAACGGCGACGGCCACGCAAACCAGAACCGTAACGCCGACACCTACTGCAACTGCGACTGCTACTGCAACTAGAACTCCGACGCCGACGTCCACTGCCACGCGTACCGCGACGCCGACGCCGACTGCGACGCCGGTGGCTATCGGCTCAGTGTCGCCGACCAGCCTGAGTTTCGGGAAACTGCGCGTCGGCTCCACGAGCGGATCGAAGACCGTGACGCTCACCAACACCGGCACCGCTTCTCTGACGGTGTCAGGCATCTCCGCAAGCGCGGGCTTTAAGCAAACAAACACCTGCACCGCGCCGGTTCCACCGAATAGCAGCTGCAAAATATTTGTCAGCTTCGCTCCGACGGTGAAGGGGAATGTAACGGGCACCTTGAGCGTCCACGACAACGCGTCCAACTCGCCGCAGTTAGTCACCCTTAGCGGCACGGGCAGGTAACTGCGATCGCGCGTGCGCAATGTCCTGGTAGTCGCGCACCATCCGCATGAAGCCGGGCGCACCTTTCATCCGTCATTTGACAGTCGAATCGTAGTGGCGCTAATGCGAATTCGATCACACGGGAGGATGGAGCGTGGAAGTCAGATTCGGAATATTCGACCATCTCGAGCGCCGCGACGTCCCACTCGATCAACTGTATGAGGAGCGGTTGCAACTGCTCGCCGCCGCCGCCGGCATCTACTGCTACCACCTGGCTGAGCATCATTCGACGCCGCTCGGATGCGCCCCGTCGCCGGGCGTGTTTCTGTCGGCGGTCGCGGCGCGCACGCGACACATTCATCTGGGGCCGCTGGTCTATCTGCTGCCGCTCTACAATCCGATGCGGCTGGTCGAGGAAATTTGCATGCTCGATCAACTGAGCCACGGACGTTTCGAAATAGGTGTCGGGCGCGGAATTTCACCTTACGAGCTCGCTTACTTCGGCGTGAACTTCCTCGAGGCGCGCGCGATGTTCGAGGAATCGCTGCAGGTGATCGTCGCCGGACTGCGCGAGCGCCGCCTGAACCATCAGGGAGCGCACTATCGATTCAACAACGCGCCGCTCGAGATACGCCCGATGCAGGAGCCGAATCCGCCGTTCTGGTACGGGACTTCGACGCCCGACGGTCTGAAATTCGCGGCTCGTCACGGAATGAATATCGTGGCGGGCGGTCCCAATGGAGTTGTCGCTGCGGCCGCGCAGGTCTACCGGGCTGAGCGCGAGAAATTTCGCGACAGCGCCGACAACCTCAATCCCCAGGTTCGTGTCCCAATCGTCGGCGCCGTGCGGCACTTCTTCCTTGCTGACACCGACAAGGAAGCCGAAGAGATCGCGCGTCCGGCCTACCGCGTCTATTACGACAACATCGTAAAGCTCTGGCGCGATCACGGCTCGGTGCCGACGCTGTTCACCGACGACCTTGATCGGGCGCGCAATGGCGACGCGGCGATCGTCGGCTCGGTGTCAACGGTGCGTGAGAAGATCGCGTGTTACTTCGAGCAGACCGGATGCAACTACCTGGTGCTGTCGTTTGCGTGGGGCAGTCTGACCGGCGAGCAATCGCGTCATTCGATGGACTTGTTCGCGTCGCAGGTGATACCTGAATTTATCCGTCGCTAACGCCCCGACATCCGCACATTCCGTCCGCGCCCAAAATTGTTCCAGCTTCCTTGTCTGGCTGATGCCGATTCGCTAAGTCGGGAAGGCGTGAATCAGCTCCGGCAGTGAGGATATTTTAATCAAATGGCAGAACTGAAAAATCGTCAATGGCTGCTTGCAGCGCGGCCGCACGGACTAATCAAGGAAACCGACTTCAAGTGGAACGAGACCACCGTGCCGGCTCTGACGGACGGTCAGGTACTCGTGCGCAATCTCGCGTTCTCGTTCGATCCGACTCAGCGCGGATGGATGTCGATGGACACCTACATCCCCGCCATTCCACTCGGGCAAACGATGAAGGCGGGAGCTATCGGGCAGGTGGTCGAGTCGCGCCGGCCGGGATTTGCGAAGGGCGACCTGGTGCAGGGACTCTTCGGCTGGGAGGACTATACCGTACAAGGCGGCGAAGGGTTGATGGGGCTGCAGAAGCTCGCGGCCGGGACTGATCCGCTGCTCGCGCTATCGCTGCTCGGCACGACCGGGCTGACCGCATACTTCGGGACCATCTCGGTGGGTCAGGTGAAGCAGGGCGACACGTTCGTGGTGTCGGGCGCGGCGGGTGCGACCGGCTCGGTGGCGGGGATGATCGCCAAGATCAAAGGATGCCGTGTCATTGGAATTGCGGGCGGCAGCGAGAAGTGCAGCTGGCTGATAAAGGAGGCCGGCTTCGACGCGGCGATTGACTATAAGAACGAAAACGTCCGCGAGGGTCTGGCGCGGCACTGCCCCAAGGGCATCGACGTATATTTCGACAACGTCGGCGGCGAGATCCTCGACCTGGCGCTGGCGCGGCTGGCCAACCGTGCGCGCGTGGTGCTGTGCGGCGCGATCTCGCAATACAACGAGGCGCAGGGCGTCGCGGCGCATCCGCCGAAGAACTACTTCAACCTGATTTTTCGCGGCGCGCGGATGGAAGGATTCCTGGTGTTCCATTTCGCCAGGCAATTTCCGCAGGCAATTGCCGAGATGTCGAAGTGGTACTCCGAGGGCAAGCTGAAGAACAAAATCGATCTTCAGCACGGACTCGAGAACGCGCCGAAGACCATCATCCGGCTGTTCACCGGCGCGAACTTCGGCAAGCAACTGCTCAAGCTCGCGGACCCGCAATGACCGATCTCTCAAATTGAACGATTGACGATGACGGGGGCCTCGACAACGAGGTCCCTTTCATTTTCAATCTGGACGACCGGATGGACTACGGCAGTCCTTGCCGAGTTTCGCGCTGCGCGCGGCGCTGACTTGGCGCGCGAGCGGAATCAAGTTAAGCGACGAGCGACGGAGCAGTCTCCCCCGCAACCAGCGCTTGCTCACGGTTGAGCGGACGACAGCCGACGATTGCCACCGCCGCGATGATAAGCATCACGATGAACGAGAATATGACAACGCGATAGCTGCCGGTCACGTCGAATATCCGGCCCGTGATAATCGGGCTGACTGCCGCGCCCAGAGTGAGAAAAATTCCAGTGATGCCCATCACAGAGCCGAAGCGCTTGATGCCCAGCGATTCGATCATCACCAGCGGCATCTGGACTGCCAACGCACCGGCGGCGAATCCTCCGGCGAGCACGTTTATCGCGAGCGCAATCGGATGCGACGCTTCCCACAGTCCGATCATCCCGAGCGATGAGAGAACGAAAGTCGCCACCATCGCTCCCCGCGACGAGAACCTGTCCGCCATCGGACCGCCGAGCAGCGTTCCGGCGGTCGTCACGACGAAAAAGAGGCTGATAACCGTCGCCGCGAATGTAGCCGTGTAGCCGATGCCGGTCAGGTAGGCGACGAAGTGCTGCCCCATGCCGGTGCTCAGTCCGGCCATCAGTTGCGCCAACGAGATCATCCAAAACGAACGCGCTCGGGTCATCTGGCTCAGTTCGAGGCCGGGAAGTTCGATTTTTGCAGGCGCTTCCCGCGCGCTCTTTTCGGATTCAGTTGGCGCGGATTCGGTTGAGGCCGTTGACGCTGACCTATTGCTGCGAACGAAGAACACAATCAGTGGCGCCACGAACAGCAGTATCGGCGCGCCCAGCGTCAGGTAGCCAAAGCGCCAGCCGCCTCGCGCAATCGCATAGTTGGCGACCATCGTCATCGCCGCGCCGCCGAGCGTGCCACCCGAGAACGCGATACCCATCGCGAGTCCGCGCCGCTCCTGGAACCAACTGGCGATTAGTATCGAGCACGGAATCGAGGTCGATGCGCCGACGCAAATTCCGAACAGGCCGTTAACCACTAGAAATTCCGTAAAGCCCGTCGCGCGGCTAAGCGTCAGCCACAACAGACCGGTGATGATCGCACCGGTCACCATCATGCGCTTGGGGTCGACTCGATCCGCGAGCCAACCAATCAGCGGGCCCGCCGCGCCGCCGGTGATCCATCCGATCGAAAGCGCGACGGACAGTTTCGCGCGCGTCCATCCAAACGTCTTGATAATCGGAACAAAGAACACGGCGCCGGTATTGATGGCGCCCCAAATGAAGAACATCGTGACGAAAATCGCGCCGACGACGATCCATCCCTGCCGTTCTCTTTTTGTCATGCGGCTCCCGGCGAAATCCAACTTCGGCTCCAGCGGCCCACTCAGCGATTGTCGACGCGCAACTGCGCGGTCTTCTCGCGCAGCTTTTTCTGCACGTCGTCATCGCCCAAACCGCTGTGCCCCAGGTCCGGCCGCACCACTTCGAGCGGATCGCGCAAATCGTCGACGTAGCCCAGCGCATATGCGCCACGCCGGTAGCCAATTAACTTCAGCAGATCGACGGGCAGCGTCCGCGCAACTTCGAGTGGCACCGCGAGGTATTGGTTTTCTTCCTGCCGGAGCCACGAGACGTTGTAAGTGATGTTGATTCCCACGCGCGGGGCATTGGAACGGTTCGCGCCGCCGCCATGATAAACCGCGCCGCTGTAGAACAGCACCGAGCCCTTGGTCATCTCGGCGGGTTCCGAGTCCTTTTCCTGGAATTGCAACTTGTCGTCGAAGTGATTGCTGCCCAAGACCACGCGCGTCGCGCCATTTTCCTCGGTGAAATCGGTCATCGCCCAGATGGTGTTGCACTGGACTTCGAAGTCCCTGGGAAACGAAAAGAAATCGAACGCCCACTGGTCGCGATGTATCGGTTGCGCCGGTTCGCCGGGACCAATCGAGATTACCTGGGTCAGGTGAAGCTGAAAACTTGTCGCGTGCGAGAGCAGCTTGCCCGTCGCGCCCAGCACCAGCGGATTCATCACCAGCTCGCGGCACTTCGGCGAGCGCGCCACCAGTCCGCCGGTGCGCTTCGTGCGCCGGCCGCTGAAATCGTCGGGGCCGAAGCGCGTAGCGTCGGTCCACGGCTTGAGCTCGTCGGCGACGGCGTCCATCGCTTGCGCGGTGATCATCTGATCGACAACCACGGCGCCGACCTCAGTCAGCGCCGCTGCTACCTCGTCCGCGGTGGTGGTGGCGGGCAGATGCGTGATGCTCATCGAAGAAAACTCCGTTTCGTTTCACGTTGTTGTCGGTGAGCTGTCGAGCAGCCGGGCCAACAAACGCAACTAACCTTGCGCAATTTATGCCTGCGCCGCAAGCTCGCTGATGGCTTTGGCGGCCGCTGCGCGCGCCGAGACTTCGCTAACAGGGCGCCGTGCGCTACGGTCTCGCGTATGCGATTCGCGCGCGGCGAACCCAAGCCGTGGCGCGCCCGCGCTGGAGGAATCCGGATGAGCGACCTACTCGTCGAGAAAAAGAATCAAATCGGAATATTGAAACTCAATCGGCCCGATCGCATGAACGCGATCAGCGCCGAGATGCTTGGTGCGTTCAATGAAGCGCTCAAGGACTTCGACAACGATCCGGACATTCGCGCAATTATCTTGACCGGCGAAGGCCGCGGATTTTGCAGCGGGCTCGATTTGAAGGACACCGCCGCCGGACGCGGTATCGGCGGCGGCCTCGCCGCGCCGGGCGCATCGCACGTCAGCACGCGCGAGATTCCGACCGTGACGCTGCATCGAATCGATTTGCCGGTAATCTGCGCGATCAACGGTCCGGCCGCCGGTTACGGTTTCGATCTGGCGCTCGGCTGCGATCTGCGGCTGATCAGCGATCGCGCGAAGCTGGTGCCCGCGTTCGCGAAACGCGGCATCGTTCCCGAAAGTGGCGGGACATGGTACTTGCCGCGGATGATTGGATGGGCGCGCGCCTGCGAAGTCGGATTCATCGCCGACGACATCTCACCGGCGCGCGCGGTCGAGCTCGGTCTCGCAGACCAGGTGGTGCCGCATGAAGAGTTGATGGGCGAGGCCGAGGAGTGGGCGTCGAAGATCGCGGCCAACGCGCCGTTGGCGATTCGCGCGATGAAGCGGCTGTTCCGTCACGGACTCAGCGAGGACTTCGAGTCGCATACGCATCATGTGCTGATGCAATTGCTCGTGCTGTTTCGCTCCACAGATTTCAAGGAAGGAATCGAGGCGTTCATGGCCAAGCGCGAGCCGAACTTCAGCGGACACTGAGAGCGCGCCAGCGCGATGCCCGCGCTAATCGTCGATACGCGGGCTGGGCTGCATGTACGCGATCGCAACGCCATCTAGCGGCTCGACGATCCGCGCGATTTGACCGCCCTGAACCGCCGTCTTCGGCTCTGTCGCCTCAAGGCCGTTTGCTCGCGCCACCGCGACCGCCTGCGCGATGTCCGAGCACATCATCGCGAGCCCCCAACATCCCGGCTTCGCACGCGCCGGACCGACCACTTCGATCACTGTCTGCTCGAGTTTGAAAAACGCCTGCCGCGCGCCGTTGCCGACCTCGCGAATTCGCTTGCACGCGACGCCGATACTCTCGTGCCCCGCGATTGCGTCTTCGAGCACCGCCGTCATCACGACGATATGTTCCAGGTAGTCCACGGCGTTCGCGTTGCTCCCGCATAGCTCGCGCAGGCGAGTGCGCCGCGACTCGATATCGAGCCGAATCTCAGCGACGGCAGTCGTGACGCCGGGCAACCCGGACGAAAGCACGCGGGCATCGACGGTCGGTTCCGAAAGTCCTGGCAGCGTTATCGAAGTTGTCTGAGATTTGTCGTCGAGTCCGTCACCTGATAGCGCGCCTTTCGAGCCCCAGACCCAACCAATCATTTTACCGCCAGCCTCGCCGCCGCCAGCTTCGACCGCTTCGCGCATCGCCGACGCCCATGGCCCGTCGCCAGCCGTCGAATCGGGCGAGCACAGGTCTATTTCCACGGCGCCCGCCGCCATTCGCGCGATGCGCATCCCTGCGCCACGCGCTTCGCCGTCGGCAACCCCAAATCCGGCACGCCGCCAAAGCTCGCGCGACGCCGCCAAATCGCGAACCGCGACGATCGCTCTTTCAATGCAGATAATGCCCACAAATTCTCGCGCCGAGCCTACC
Organism: Betaproteobacteria bacterium; assembly: GCA_003153475.1. Classification (GTDB taxonomy): domain Bacteria; phylum Pseudomonadota; class Gammaproteobacteria; order Burkholderiales; family Casimicrobiaceae; genus PALSA-1003. The sequence goes on from PLYT01000059.1 coordinate 12,690, forward strand.
CGTGGCCTGAAATCGGCGCCAGTCCTGGCAAAGAGCTGGAAACTCGCCACTGCCGCATTTTGGAGGTCAGCACTCCGGTCTTATATCCATACAACGCGAAATTAAGTCTACAGGACCATCATATCTCGCTTGCACAGAAAAGAGCGCTTCGGCGTCAGGGGCTGACCTCTCGACCGTAGTAGGATGCGCAACAAGGCGGGGAGAAAGACAAGGAGACACGGATGCCTCGATACCTGATCGAGCGAAATTTCGCGGAGCAACTGAACGTAACTAAAGACGTCGCCACGGCAGTCACCCAAGTGAACGCCGACGCCGGCATCCAGTGGCTCACCTCCTTTCTGAGCGCCGACAAGAAGAAGACCTATTGCCTGTATGAGGCGCCCAACCCGGAGGCTATCCGCCAAGCGGCGCGCCGACTGAATCTGCCCGCTGACCACGATTGTCGAGCTCGGTGATCAGCGGATTTCGCCGGCGGCTCCGAATTTGATGGCGCCTACGCGCGTCAACTGATCGATCGCAGTAGTGTAGGTCGGGCTTCATCCGTGCGGTCGCGTCCGTGACCCGCTCCTCGAGCGCGCGCATCTCCAGTTCGCGCGCCGTGGCAAGCGCCGCGTCGAGCAGCGTCGCCGCCTTGTCGCGGTCGCCCGATTGCCGCCGTGCGAGGAGCATGGTGGCGTACTGATGCTGCGTGTGGGCCAGCCACGGGCGCGCGTCCATGCGGGCGTTCATCGCCAGTGCGTCTTCAAAATGCCGCGCCGCGTCGTCCCAGCGCTTGAGGGTGGTAGCTAACGAACCCAAGTAGCGAGAGAGGGCGCCGTAGCAAGCCACGCCATTGCTAACGACCACATTACGACCGGCGAACGGCAGGAGAATTGGTACAGCGTCCCGGCGCGGGCCCTGTCCCCCAGAAAGGTGCAGACGTCCGCGAGATAGGTCATGGTTCCCATCCACAACGCATCGCGCGGCAGTTCGGCGAAGTCGTGCTGCGCCAGGCTCTTGAATTCCGCGCGTGCGTCTGCCCTTAGCCCGAGCTCCGAGTAGATAACGGCTAAGCCCGGCCGCCAGGCCGCAGCCGCAGAATTTTGCTCGACAAACTGCCTCACCACGGGTTCGATTTCCTTGAGACGCCCTTGCTCGCGGCGCAGCGCAAACATCTGGAGCCCAAAAGCGCCGGCCGCGGTTTCCGTCTGCGCCAGCTGCCCAATCGCGAAGGCTTGCTGAGCCAGGCGCTCGCTCTCTTCGAAGCGGCCGCGCATCAAGGCTCGCATGGCCCGCAGCAGTGCGCTTATGGAATAATAGAAAGGTTGGTTCGTTTCTTCCCCCCAGCGCCCCCACGCGTCGAATTCCGCGTCGGCCGCCGCGATATCTCCCAATTCGAGCAGGCAATACCCACGCCAGAACAGTCCGACGGCTATTTCTGTTGTGGCGTTCGCCGCCTTCGCGAGGTCCAGCAATTCTGTTGCGATGGCAAACCGCTGCTCGGCGTGCTCCGGCTCCATGAGGGCGTAGAACATTCCGAGCAGACTGTAGGCTATCAGTTCCGGGTCGCCTAACCGCCGGGCCATTGCTACTGCCTCCGACGCGTATAGCACCAATTTTTGCTGCTCCCCGGTTACCACCAGGTAGCGAGCCAACCCGCCAAGGGTTCTCGCCTTGAGTGGACTGTCTTCGGGCCCGAGGCTCTGCAGCGCTTCCTCGAGCAGGCGAACGGCGGCGGGCGCGGGAAGACCGACCGTATACGTCATACGTACGAGTTCCAGTGCGGCACGGACTAGGCTCTCTGTTGACCCCAGCTTATGGGCGACATCGGCGGCAGACAGAAGCGTTTCCCGGGCCTCAAGGTATTCGCCTGCCCTCGATTGCGTTTCACCAAGTATTAACAAGAGCGAGCAACGTTGAGCTTCGTCCGCGGGACGATTTTGCTCAGGCGCGTCTGGCAGGGATCCGAGCAGTTCGAGCCCCTGCTTAAGGTGATTGATGGCTTCGAGATTCGCCCAGCGCTGAAGCGCTCGCTCACCAGCCCGTTGCCAGTAGGGAATTGCTTGCGCGCCAAGCCCCGCTTCCGTGTAGTGATGGGCGATCAACTCCGGTTGAGTCTCGACCGTCTCGGGGAATTGCGCTTCGAGGACCCGAGCAACGCGCTGGTGGAGAACTCTGCGCCGTTCCAGCAAGGCCGAGCCGGAGGCGACTTGCTGCGATAGCGCATGCTTGAAGACGTACGCGACGTCGGAAACGGCTGGCTGCTCGTAGATGAACTCGGCCATCTGCAGCTCCGAGAGCAGTCTCTCGAGCTCGTCGTCGGCTTTCCCAGAGACTTCTCTTACCAGCCTGAACGGGAATTCCTTGCCAATCACCGCCAGCGTCTGAAGCAGGTCCTTTTGCTCGGGCGACAGCCGGTCGATGCGCGAGGCCAAGACCGCTTGCACGGTGGACGGAATCTGAGTGGTGCTCAGAGACTTGGCGAGCTTGATGGAACCGTTGCGAAGCAGGGTGCCTTGCTCGAACAGCTCCTGCACGATCTCTTCCATGAAAAACGGGTTGCCCTCGGTTTTCTGGATGATCACGCGCCTGAGCGGCGCCAGGTCGTGGCCGTCATCCAGCAGCGCCTTCAACATCTCCTCGCCGCTCTCGGCGCCGAGCGGGTCAAGCCGGAGCTGCGTATAGTAGGTCTTGCTGCCCCAGTTGTGAGTGTACTCGGGCCGGTAGTTCACCAGCATCAACACGCGCGCGGTGCCGATTGATTCTACCAGCAGGTTCAGTAACGCCTGCGACCCTTCGTCGAGCCAGTGCAGATCTCCTCAAATATCACGATGAGCGGCTGGTGGAGGCTTTCGTGCAGCAGCAGACGCTTGATGGCGTCGAGCGTGCGGCGCCGTCTGATTTCAGGATCCATGCGGGCGACCTGATCGTCGCTCTCCGCCACCTCGAGCAATGTGAAGAAATAGGGCAGGGTGTCTTCGAGCGCCCGATCCAGGATGAGGATCTTTCCCGCGATCTTCTCGCGGCGCCTGCGCGCGTCATCATCCGAAGTGATTGCGAAATAATTTTTGAGGAGGTCGAGTCGATCAGAGGCAGGTATGCCGAGGCCTTGCCGTGCGAGACTGACAGCGTCTCAAGCACTAGGCATCCCGGCTGTCCGACCGCCTGGAACTCGAAGAACAGACGCGATTTGCCGACCCCGGCCTCGCCCACGGCCGCGACTATCTGCCCGCGCCCGTTCTTGGCGAGTTCGAGCGCGCGCCTCATCTGCGCGAGTTCGGCCTCGCGGCCGACAAACTTCGAGAGCCCGCGCCGCGCCGACGCCTGCAGACGCGTGCGCAGCGGCCCCAGCCCCGTGACCTCGTGGACGTTCACAGGCTCGCTCACGCCCTTGACCCGCGTCGGGCCCAGCGCGCTGAACATGAAGTAGCCTTCGCACAGCTTGCGGACCGAATCGGTAACGGCGATCGATCCCGCCGGCGCCAGCAGCTGCATCCGCGACGCGAGGTTGGTCGCGTGTCCGACCGGCGTGTATTCGGCATGCCCTTCGGCGGTCTGGATCGCGCGCACCACGACCTCGCCCGTGTTCACGCCGACGCGGATCTCGATTGGCGCCCTGCCGCGCTCGCGCAGCGTCGCCGCGTAGCGCCGCAGCTCTTCCAGCATCCGCAGCGCCGCATACAATGCGCGCTGAGCGTGATCCTCATGTGCGAGCGGGGCGCCGAACATCGCGAAGATTCCGTCGCCGGTCGATTGAACTACGTAGCCGTCGTAGCGGCGCACCGCGTCGATCATCAGCTTGAGGGCGGGATCGATGATGGCGCGGGCTTCCTCCGGGTCGAGGTCCTGCTCGAGCTCGGTCGAACCCTTGATGTCGGCAAACAGCGCCGTGACCGTCTTACGCTCGCCCTCCGGAGTCTCGTGCTCTTCCGCCGTGACTTGGATCCGCCTTTTGAGACTCACGGTAGCGGGCTTCGGAACCGATGGCGAGGCAGTTTGATCGAAGCGCGCTCCGCATTCGCTGCAAAACTTGGAGCCCAGCCGGTTGGCCGCTCCGCATGACGAACACGCAAAAGGTAACGCCGAGCCGCATTCGTTACAGAACTTGGCGCGTTCGAGATTCTCGGCGTTACAGCTCGGGCAGCGCATCCCCTTCCCCCCAACGGAAGCCAGATTCGGTCGTACGGATGATTTATCATCCAGGCCAACTGAGAGACAGGCTTTGGGTGGACTTCGGGTACGTCGGAATTACGAAATTTGTCGCAAGTTGCAGGGAGATAAACTCCTCGACGGGGTCGCCAGCCGGCGTCGGGTTTTCGGGCCGGTCTTTCTTTGCCGCGCACTAGCCACAATAATCGACGTTCAAACGTCTATATTCATCTTATAATAGATTGTAGGATTACTATAACTAAAAGAACGAATGGTGCGAGGGGGACTCGATGAAAATTTCCTGGCATGACCTTGAGCGGGAGTCGCTGGAGAATCTGCGCACGCTGATTCGGCTCGACACCACCAATCCGCCGGGCAACGAGCGCATCGCCGCGGACTTCCTGGCCGAGGAACTGGCGTCGCACGGTATCGAGTCCGTCATCCGCGAAAGCGCGCCCACCCGCGCCAACCTGGTCGCGCGCCTGGCCGGCAGCGACTCGTCGAAGGGACCGCTGATGCTGTCGTCGCATACCGACGTCGTGCCGGTCGAGCGCTCTGGATGGACCCGCGAACCGTTCAGCGGCGAGATTGCCGACGGATGCGTGTGGGGCCGCGGCTCGATCGACATGAAGTCGAAATGCGCGATGGACCTCGCGATGATGACCGCGATGAAGCGCGCGGGCGTCAAGCCGGATCGCGACGTCATGATGGTGGCGGTCGCGGATGAAGAGGCGGGCTCCGACTACGGCGCGAAATTTCTTGTCGAGCGGTATCCAGAATTGGTCCGCGCCGGTTATGTGCTGAACGAAGTCGGCGGCTTCACGGTTCATCTCGGCAGCCGCCGCTTCTACCCAATCCAGGTGGCGGAGAAAGGCTTCGTCACGATCAAGATGAAGGTCACGGCGATGCCGGGGCACGGTTCGATGCCGCGTGCGGACACCGCGATATCGCGCATGTCCGAGTTGATCACGAAGATCGTGCAGACGCCGATGCGCCAGAAGGTCTCACCGTTCATGCGCAAGACGCTGACCGAGATGGGCGTGCCGGTAGAGGGCGCCGGGCCGCTGTTCCAGCCGATGCTGGCCAACACGGTCTCGCCCACGATTCTGCGCGCCGGTTACAAGGACAACGTGATTCCGGGCGAGGCGACCGTGGTGCTGGACGGCCGCACGCTGCCCGGCGAGGACCCGGAAAGCTTGATGGCGGAGTTGCGCGAAATTGTCGGGCCCGATCCGACTTTCGAATTGATCAAAACGGCGCCGCCCGCGGAAACCAGCCCCGACACGCCGCTGTTCAAGCTGATTGCGAAGACCGTCGAAGCCGCCGACCCGGGCGCGCGCGCCATCCCGTGGATGATTCCCGGCGCCACCGACAGCAAATTCTACTCGAAGCTGGGCGCCGCTTGTTACGGATTCTCACCGGTAAAGCTGGATCCGCACATGCCGTTCGGCTCGCTCTATCACGGCAACGACGAGCGCCTGCCCATCGACGGCTTCAACTGGGGTCTGAAAGTCTATGCCGACGTAGTGCTGAAATTCGTCGGCGTCAAATTCGACGACGTGTTCGCTTGATTCGGCGCGCCGGCGAGCTCGCGGCCGCTGACTAGTTCGCGAGGCTGGTCTTTTGGTCGCCTGCCCGAGGTGTGAATGTGACCAGCAGCCGCGGCGGCGTGTCGAGCGGTACCACCGCGAAGTGTCCGACCGGCTGCATGTTCAGCGTCACCGTCGTTTCCGAGGAGCTGCTCGAGATGTTGCAGTCCTTGAAGATCGACTTGTCGAAAACCAGATGAGTCTGCAGGCCAGCGTCGGGTTTGACGTCCTTCAGCACGACGGTTGCGGTCGCGCCGCCGTCATTATTCTCGATACTCTTGTTCCACCGCACCGGTCCCGTCAGCTCCAGGATCACCGATAGCGGCGGATCGTTCGACGACAGCGTGATCGTCTTCAGTGTCGCGGGCCCGGTGGTCGGCGGCTGCGAGAGTGAGAGCGGCGGCTCCTCCGGTCCCACACCCATTTGATGTAGCGACGGTTCCGGCGCGGCTGGCGGCTCAGCTGCGGCGAGTGCTGCAGCCGGTGCCGCGGGAGCTTGCGCTGGTTCATTCGCCGGGGGCGGTTGCGCCGCCTGTGGCGCGACTGCTGCGAGCGCTGCCGGCTGAGCCGTAATCGGCGCTGACTGAGTCGATGACGGCGCAGACGCCGCTGGACCCGTCATCGCACTCGCTTGCGCCCGTGCTGCTGCGGCGATACTGCCGGTCGGCGCCGGCAACGTAGGCGCAGTCGCTCGCATCAGGTCCGCCGCGCCGGCACGTTTCGAGGGCAGGTCGGGCTTTCGCGGTGACGGCGTCGGCGCCTCGAGATTCGGCAACCCGTCGTCGCCGTACGCCGGCGTGGCCGCAGCCGCGCGGCTCGACGTATCTCCCCGCTGGCGCACCACTACCTTGTCGGCATTTGCATCGTTCGCATCGCCGCCGTAACCGGTCTCGGCCAGCACCAGCTGCAGCGGATCTTCTTCGGTGTCGACCGGCTCGTGCAGCTTCTTCAACTCGGCGTCGGCCTTCTTGGCGTACTGGGTATTCGGGAAATGCTTCTTGACCGCCGCGAACGCCTGCGCCGCGGAGTACTTTTTGCCTTCCTTCTCGAGCGATATCCCAAGTTCGAACAGCGCGTCGGGCGCCACCGGAGTGTCGGGATATTTCTGCATCAGCTCGGCGAAGCGTGATTCGGCGGCGCGGAAGTTTGCGCGCTTGTAGTAGTAGTTGCCGACGATCATCTGGTTGCGCGCCAGCATCTCGCGGCAGACCACCACCTTGTCATGCGCAAGCTCGGCGAAACTGCCCTCCGGAAAGCGCTGCTCCAGTTCCTGGAAGCGCTTGAGTGCCGCCTGGGTCTTGGATTGGTCTTGATCCTCGCGTCCCATCTGATCGTAGTAGCTCATCCCGATGTAATACGTGACCAGCTCCAGGTTGGGGCTGGTGGGATGCATTCGCTGAAAGTCGTCGAGTGCGCCAATCGCCTCCGCGTAATCCTTCTGCTGGTAGTAAGCGAGGCCGATTTTCATCTCGGCGTCTTCGGCATAGGGGCTGAACGGGAATTGATCGATCAGCTTTTGGTAGTTTTCGATCGCCGCTTTGTATTCTTTGGTGGCGAAATTGAGCTGCCCCTGTGCGTAGTAGTCCTCACCCGTGGGCTTTTGCCGCAGACTACACGCAGCCAGCGGCAGCAGGACAAAAGCCACCAATATCAGAACGGAACGCTTCATCGGGTTGATTCCGTGAAGGTTAGACAAGGCTCGTCGCCAATGCAATCCGAAGTGCCCGCGGCGGCTGCGGAGAAATCGCGAAAGCCTTGCGTATTCAAGTGGATATGACACCACCCGGCTTGCGGAACGACGCCGAATATACGGGCTTTCCTGCCGCGACGTATTTGCGCGCAAATCCGGTCCGCTCGGCGCCCGGCACCGGATCAACGGCGCGGACAAATCCCGCCACTTCCATCGTCCGAAAAATCTCGCCCGCGTACTGGCGCACGTCGGTCGCCACGAATGAAATCGCGTTCGGCTCAAGGGTGCGATACAGGCTCGCCGCGAGCGTCGGGGTGAACAGGCGATGCTTCACGTGACGTTCCTTGGGCCACGGGTCGGGAAAATAAATATGGAACGCACTCACGCTCGCGTCACGGAGCATCAGGTTCACCAGCGTCCGCGCATCCATCCGCACGACCCGCAGATTGTCCAGTTCCGCGCGACCGCATCGCACGGCCAGCACCCGCGTGATCGTGCCGGACAGTTCGACGGCGATAAAATCGCGCTCGGGAAATTCCGCGGCGCGCTCGATGATAAACTCGCCCTTGCCGGCGCCGATCTCGATTTCAACCGGAGCCGTACGTCCGAACATAGCCGGTGGATCGATCGCGAACAGCCCGAGGTCGGACTTGAACAGGACTCGCTCGCCGATTTCGCGCGCTTTCGGATTGCCCCAGATTCGCGCTGCTTTTCTAAGTCTCGCCATGCGGATCCATCACGATAGCCCCCGCCGTCCCCCCCCGCCACCGTGGGCGGCGGGGTGGACTAGTCGGGTCGCTTCAGAAACGCCTTCACGCGCTCGACCAACGGTTTCAAATCGGTGCTGTCCACCAGCGCGCTCGCCATGCGGACCGGATCGCCAAAGAAAAAGCGCTCGTACAAAACCTGCCGACCTCCGAATGAACTGCACGCGACCTCCCACGCAAGCCGGTACAGCGCAACGCGCTCGCGTGCATCGGAGTCGGCGGCCGCAAAATATTTTTCGATATCGGCGCGCTCCGCCGGATTTTTGAAATCGCTCTCGGCTGGCGTCGCCATCAGCGAACTGGAACTGTTGAGCTGAATGATCTCGACCATCCGCGGATACAACTTCGGAAATAGATTGCGTGCGGTGTCGAGCGGCGCGCGCGCGGGAGTGAACACGCCCCAACGATCGGCCGCCGCGTCCGCCTCCGCGGCACGCAAACACGCGCGCATCGTCTCGGTGGTCGTGATCATCTCGGCCAGCCGCTCGCGCACGTGCGGCAGCGACATCGCGTCGCTCGACTCCGCAATTCGCGCGGCGAGTCCAAGCAGGAACTCACTCTTGGCGACGTTCTTCACCGCCACCTGATGCATCATGTGCACGACCGCGCCGGTCGCCGCGTACAGCGCGTTGCATCGCGCGACGTCGCCGCACAGAAACACGCGCTCCCACGGCACGAGCACGTTGTCGAACACCACCACCGCGTCCATCTCGTCGAAGCGCGACGACAGCGGATTGTCGAAGCGCGAGCGGCCGGCATCGTACGTATCGCGGCAGATGAACTTGAGGCCCTTCGCGTTGCACGCAGTCGCAAACGACAGCGCCAACGGTTCGGCGGCGGGCTCGGCCTTGAGCACCGTCGAGGGAAACACCAGCAACTCCTCCGCCAGCGGCGCCAGCGTCGCGAGCATGCGGCATCCGTTGACCACGATTCCGTCGTTGGTCTTCTCGACCAGCCGGAGCGCAAGCTCCGCGTCGGTGTGACCCGCCCAACCGGCTGTGCGGCTCGCGCGTGGGTTGACCAGCGTATGCGTCGCGCACCAGTCGTGATGCCGCGCTTGGAGATAGTAGTTCCAGATATTGTCGCCGTGGCGCGGATCGCTCTCGGCAAAAAAATCGCGCGCCGCCGCCATTGCCGCGATGCTCACGTTCAGATAATCCGGCGTGCGTCCGAGCATCCCGCAGCCGAAATCCGCCCACTGCTTCATCATCCGCGTGCGCTTGCGGACGTCCTCGACGCTTTTGGGGATGATGAACGACATCCCGGCGCGGCCGCCGTCGTCGGTGCGGAACGTCATCGACTCGGGATGCTCCATCTGCAGGTCGTAGAGCGACGCAACCGAGCGCGCGACGTTGGCGAATGCGGGATGCGCCGTCACGTCGCCGACGCGATTGCCGCCAAGCCAGACTTCGGCGCCCAGCTTTTTCAACGACGACAGGAAATTGTTGCCCGAGCGCGCACCCATCTCAGAGAATCTCCCGCAGCAGCGGCAGACGTTTCTTGATTCGCTCGGCGGCGTCGGCGGGCGCCATGTACGGCGGTCGCGCGGGCCCCATCTCGATTCCGGTCGCGACCGAGGCGGTAACCTTGGTCGTGCCGAGATGGCCGAGCGTTTCTTCGCCGCCGCGCGGGAAGCATCGATTCAGCCGGCGCTGGATTTCTTCGGCGCGTTTGTAATCGCCGGCCTTGAACGCCTTGAGCAATGCGACCGACGCCGGCACCGCGAAAATATTTATGAAGCCGCCCGCCGCTCCCAGCATCAGCCCCGCCAGCAGCGCGCGAAACGTGTTGTAGATGTCCGCGCGCCCGTCCACTTCGTCGTACAGCGCCTCGAGATGCTGCAAGTCGGTCAGCACTTCCTTGAATGCCGCTACGCCGGGAATCGCCGCCAGCTTGCCGGCGAACTTGGGCGAGATGTTGAACTTGCTGAGCGCGGGATTGTGGTAGATGACGATCGGCAAGTCGCCGGCCGCCGCGATCATCTTGTAGTGCCGCTCGACTTCCGCCTCGCCGCACCGCCAGTAGTACGGCGGAATTACCTGCTGCGCGTCGTAACCCATGCGCGCCGCGATCTTCGCGTAGTGCAGAGTCTCGAGCGTGGTCGCGCCGCTGGTCATGGCGACGGCCGAGACGTTCGGCTGCCTGCGGGCCTCCTCGACAACTATCTCGAACACCTTGGTGCGCTCGGCCTCGTTCATGTGCAGGAACTCGCCGATACTTGGCGCCGCGACCACGCCCACGGCGCCGTTGGCAAGCGCCCAGCGGACTTCGTCGCGCAGTGCAGCTTCATTGAGCCGGTAGTCATCGTGAAACGGCGTCACCAGCATCGCAATCACACCGTGCGCAAGTTTCAAGTCACTTTTCAATTTTCGCCTCCGTAATTTGCTAAGCGGCGGCCCGGACCGCGCCGAGGGTTGGCGGCTGGAAGAAGAAAATCGCTTGTCCGGTTCCGATTGCGGCCTCGTAATTTCCAAATTGCTCGCCGCGCCAGTTCCACGCATCGGCGCCCATCGCGCCGCACATCACGATGTAATGCGAAAAACGTCCCTCCGGCGAGCAATGCGCGCGATAATCGTCGGCCGCGCCGAGCACCGCGCCATGTCGTCCCTGCTTGAACCATTCCATTATCCGTTCGTCGTACAGCCGATTCGCGGTCGATGAAATATCGTCGGGCGATGCCGACGCGCGATCGAGTATCTGATCGTAGTCCCAGAACTTGTGCGACATCCCGCCCGACGCGACAATCACGACACGCCGGTTCGACTTCCAAATCGCCTGTCCAATCGCTGCGCCGAAAGCAAGATCGTTTTTCACCGACGCGGTCTGGCACACGCTGACCGAAAGCACGCGCCGGTGCGCGCCGGGGTTGAGATAGTGCATCACGTTCAGCGTCGGATAATGCACGGGCAAGTTGCGATGCGCCGACGCAATCGCGCGAATCCCGCGGATGCGCGCCTCGGTTTCCACTCCGCGCGCCAGTTCGGCGTCGCCCGCGTAGTCGTATTCGAGATCGTGCAGCATCGCGGGCAATTCCTCGGACGTGTACACACCGCTCAGGCGTTCGTGAGCGTTCAGCACATACTCCAGGGTCGTGAACCAGTGCGTGTCGATCAGCAGAAAAGTGTCGAACGCGAGATCGCTCAGGCGCTCGCGCTCGAGCCGCGGCATCGCATCGTAAAAGGTCGTGATGTTGCGGCCCATGTACGCCCGGCGCGCCGCGGGATCCAGTATCATCAACCTCGGCACGTGGGTGGTGAAAACCGCGGCGACGACTTTACCCATCGTGTTCCTCCTCGCCGTACGCGATGCAAACCAATTTCGGTTCGGTCCAGAATTCCATGCTGAAGCGGCCTCCCTGCCGTCCCAGCCCGCTCATCTTCGCGCCTCCAAACGGGGTGCGCAGGTCGCGCAGGAAAAAACTGTTGACCCACACCATCCCGGTTTTGATTCGCTCCGCGACCCGCAGCGCGCGATCGACCTTCGAGGTCCAGACGTACGCCGCCAGACCGTAGCGCGTCGCATTGGCGCTCGTGATTGCCTGACCTTCGTCGTCGAATCGTTCGACGGTAAGCACCGGACCGAAGATTTCTTCGGACACCGCGCGGAAGTTCGGATCCACTTCGTCGAGCAGAGTCGGCAGATAGTAGAAGCCCGTGGCCGGCGTTATGGGAGCTTTGCCGCCAGCCAGCAGCTTCGCGCCGCCGGCGACCGCTTCTGTCACAAACGAATCGACGCGATCGCGATGCGCTGCGGAAATCAGCGGTCCGTACTCGGTTCCCTCTTGCAGCGGGTCGCCGATTTTCAGTCTTGAAATTTCCTTCTTCAACAACTCCAGGAAATCCGAAGCCACGCGGCTTTCGACAATCAAGCGCGAGCCGGCGACGCACGATTGCCCCTGGCTGCGATAGATCGATCGCGCGACTCCGGCCGCAGTCTGCTTCAGATTCGCATCGGCAAAGACAAGATTCGGCGACTTGCCGCCCAACTCCAATGTCACGCGCTTCAGCGATTCCGCGCACGCCGCCATCACGCGCCGGCCCGTCGCGGCGCCACCCGTGAACGCGATCGCATCGACGTTCGGATGCGACGCCAGCGCCGCGCCCGCTTCGCCAAGCCCCGGCACGATATTGAGCACGCCGGGCGGGATTCCCGCTTCGTTCGCGATCTCGCCCAGTGCGATCGACGTAAGCGGCGCCATCTCCGACGGCTTGAGCACGCAGCTGTTTCCCGCCGCGAGGCACGGCCCAAGATTCCATGTGCCAAGCATCAGCGGCGAGTTCCACGGAATGATAATTGCGCCGACTCCGACCGGCGGGCGCTCCGTCAAATTGACGAGTTTCAAATCGCGGCCGAGAAATTTCGCGTCGCTTTGCGTGGCTTCATGCGTCCAGGTTTGCGCGACCGCGGCGAAGAACCGGATATTGCGCGCCGCTCGCGACACGTCGTGATTGACGCACTCGGCGACCGGCTTGCCGACGTCGCGCGCCTCGAGCATCCCGAGTTCGCGCGCCCGCTTCTCGATACCGTCGGCGAAGCGGCCCAGAATGTTCGCGCGCGCCTCCGCGCTCATCCGCGGCCACGGACCGTGATCCGCGGCCTCGCGCGCTGCGACCGCCGCGCGATTCACGTCGTCGGCACTGGCGCTCGAGACCTCGGCCAGTTCACTCTCGGTGGCCGGCTCGATATCGGCGAAGCGCGCCGACTTTGCGGCCTCGACGTAACGTCCGGCGATAAACAGTCTGGTCTCTACGTCTTTCATCGGAATCGAATCTGGTGCGGCTGATCGTCTGAAACATAGCAAAAGCGAGCGCCAATCGTATGTCCAGCGCCGCCGGTCGCCGCACGATTTCGCCCGCATGCCGCGGCCGCTTGCTCGCCGCGTGACTATGTAGAATTCGTCGCGAGGCTTTCCTTGACCGCGATTCGCAACGGCCCTAACCTGACCGACAGGCGCCGACTGCTACCGTGGCTGTATTACCAACTATCATTCCGATTTTCCCGTTGCCCAACCTCGTGCTCTTCCCAGGGCAGAGCGTCCCGTTGCACATCTTCGAGCCGCGCTATCGCGAGATGGTTGCCGACGTAGCCGACGCACACGGCATCGTCGGCATGATGCTCCTTAAGGGCGAGGAGCAGCGCGACTCACAGGCGTATCCCGACGTTTTCGAGGTCGGATGCGCTGGCAGAATCGATGGGCTGATCAAGCTGCCCGATGGCCGCTACGACATGGCACTGGTCGGCGTCGGCGAGTTTCGTGTCGCGCGCGAGATTCGCGAGCGCCCCTACCGCCAGGCCGAGGTGCGATGGTGCCCGGTGCCTCGCGAGGCGCTCGATTGCGACGCCGAGACCATGGACGCGCTGCGCGAGATGCTGTTCAGCTACCTCGGCGCACCGGCGCAGGATGCGTGGCGCACAATCGTCGAGCAGCGCGGTTTGCGCGGCGCTGAACTGATCAACTTCCTTTGCTTCCATCTCGATGTTTCTCCGCTCGAAAAACAGACGATGCTCGAAGCGATGGCCGACCGCGTCGATTGCCTGCTCGACGTGCTGGCTTTCAAGCTCGAGGAGCGCAAGCGCGGTCCCGCTGGTCCGGGCGGCAGCTCCGACCCTTTGCAGTGACATTTCGGCCCAGCCGTCAAATTACTGCCTCCTCCGGCGCCAGTCCGATTGCAGAAGGGCGACCACGGATGGGCGCATTGTGGCCAAATCGTAACTGATGTCGCAAATGAGCCATCCGCGATTCGAAGCGCCGCCAATTCGCAATTTGCGGAACGGATTGCGAAAAGGAATCCGATTTCACGAATTCTTAAGCAGCCAGCAAGACTAATTGGTAGGCTGCACCCCTTGACTCCCTTAGGAATTTCGTCTTCTCGGAGATGCTGCAAGATTCGGCATGAAGATTGCGTGTCTTTACCTGAAAGAACCGAATAATCGGAATCCCGATGCCAATCGCCTGGCGCTGTCGCGCGGGGGCGGGGCGGGTGAAGGCAAACTAAGATGGAATGGGAAAATAGCGCGCTCGGTAATCTCTTCGTCCCGGACGTCCTGACGCCCGAACAGTTCTACGACAGTCGGCGCGACGATAGTTCAATTCGTCCGGTCAAGAAGCTCATGATGGCGATTTTGGAAGACGCCCTGCGATGTTTCCAGAATAATGCCGACGCCAAGGGTGGTCCGCGCAAGCGCCTGTTCAACGAGGCCGAGCATTGGCTCTGCGGCGAAGGCGGCGAAGGGCCGTTTTCGTTCGAGACCGTGTGCGAAACTCTGGGAATCGAACCGCAGTTTTTGCGTAGCGGTTTGCGCGACTGGCGCAGCCAGCAGCTGGCCGGCGTTTCCACGCGGCGACTTGCCCGGCGCTCGCCAGTGGTGCGCAGCGGCCGAATCAGCGCGCCTGCTCGCCGCGACGCGAAGCGTACAGCTCGCGCCCGCTAGACGCGGGCAGCGTCTCGCGACCGGCGGGAGCTCAGCGCTGCCAGCTCTGCCCGCATATAGTCGAATAGACAAAAGGCGGCGCGGCATCTCGAAAGACGCCGCGCCGCCTTGATTTTTCCTACCCCGTAGACACCGCCGACCCTGCGCGACTCGCGCCGATCGGCACGCGTCGGGGGCAAACCTTTACTACTGTTTAGCCGGAGCTGGTGCGCCGGAATCTGGCGCCTTCGCCGCCATCGGGCTTCCTGCCGGCGGAGGAGGCACGTAACCCTTCGGCTGAGCCGCTACCCATTGCTCGCAGGCCGGGATGTCCGCCTCTTCGAGCGATTCCTGCTGCATTATCTGCTGATTCGACCAGTTATGAGTCTTTTCCCAATGCACGCCCGGACACTTAACTGCCAAGTTGAAGTTTCTCGCAGCGGCGGGCGCGTTAGAGCGAACTGCCTCCGACCCGGTCGCACCCGGCCCCGACGGGAACTTCTCGCCTTCGCTACTCGCGCAGCCGGCGACTAGCAATGCCAGCCCCGAGGCCAGCGCCAAACCGATCATCCGTTTCATGGCATCCTCCTTCAATCTAGGGACCCCTCCACTTACCGTACCAACAAGGTTAACCGCCGCTCGCTTAAACAGCAGCGTCAAAATACACCGATTGGCAAAATTAGCAAACCCTCCGTTATTCAATCATAACGCTTGGAACACAATTCGTTCATCGCGCTCGAACTTCCGGGCGCGCCCTTCAATGCATGCAAGTTCAAGATGCGCAAGGGTTTCGAACGTCGCCGCCATCACATGGAATATAGGCCTTTCTTCCCCGCCGAACACCTGTTGCGCAACCTCGAATGCCGTCTGAGCCCCTTTGCGAGTCAAATCCAGCATCTCGGCCTCGCGATAACGATGATGCTCGATCAGCTGATTCGCGCGATGCCGATGGTCGTGATAAACGCCGCCGTGCGCAGGGAGGACCAGCTCAACGTCGAACTTCTGCACCTTCAATTGCGAATTAATGAAATCGCCGAGCGGATTTCCACCGACGTTGTCGGGATAGATCCCAACGTGTGGCGTAATTTTAGGCAGCAAATGATCGCCGACGATCATCACTTTTTCCTTGCGCAGATAAATCACGTTGTGCCCCGGTGAATGCCCGGGCGTCCAGATAACCTCCAGCTCGCGATCGCCTATCTTCAGAACGTCGCCGTCGTCGATGTATTGGTCGGGGTTGGTGACCGGCTTGTACATCGCTGTACCCATCCACATCGGACGCATCCCGGTAGCCGAGAATTGCTCGATCGGAAAACCATGACTCGCGAAAAACGCGCGCGATTCGGGCCGCTCGCCGGGGCCCATTCTGCCGAACTCGATCATCCGTCCCGCGCGCTCGGCCTCGAGGCGATGAATGTGCGTCTTCGCGTGGCTGCGGCGGCGAATTTCGCCTGACGCGCCGAAGTGATCGATGTGGTGATGCGTCGCGACAAGCGCGTCCAGGTCCTCGAGCCTTATCCCGATCTCCGCGAACGACTCTTCGAGCGCCAGGATGCTTTCCGGCGAGTTCATTCCGGTATCGACCAGCGCCCACGCACCATGACAGTCAATCAAATAGACATTGATGATCGTCGGCCGCATCGGCAGCGGCAGAAATATTTCGTAGATGCCAGGATGTACCTCAACTACTTTGGTCGCCATCGACTACTCTCTGTGGCAGGTTTCGCATGACGATGCCGTCGTTGCGCTCCGCCGCCTGATTTGGTGGCTCCACCCTACGCGGGGAAGAGTTACTGGTGCTGGTCGATTCACGAACGCTGTCGCGCGACGCGCTTCGTGCAGGCCGAATGCGCATCGCACAGGCGAGGCCGCGCGCGTCTCGTTGCGACTTACTCGTGCAGCTCGTCCTTCACCTGGAAGGTCACCTTCACGCGCACCCGCCATCGCACCACTTTGTTTGCTTCGACTGCGGCCGCGATATCTTCGACATGCGCGGTGTGAACGCCATTGATGGTCACGCCTGCGCGCGCGATTGCAAGTTGCACGGCTTCCTCAATCGAATTGGCCGAGATGCCGGTGAGCTCGATCGTTTTCTCAACCATACTCGGCGTCTCCTTTTGCGCGCGATTTAGCGGCGCGATTGATCCACAAATGTTTGACCCTTTCGGCCGCGCGGCGCTACCCTTCGTCCTGCGTAGTGGTTAGCGCACGGTGCGGCCGGAAACAAGGTGAGATGCTGAAGGCGCCTGTTGCGCAGTCAGTTGGTTGCCTGAGCGGACAACCTCGCGCAATTGTTCAGTTCACCGGCGAGGTGGAAATTGGCGTTCAAGATTGAGCAAGCAGTTGAACCTGATGCGCTGACCGAGTTCATCCAGTTTCACGAGCGCGTGTATCAATACCGCGCCGCGCACTGGCCGGGGCTGGTCGCGGTGCAGTATCCGATTGTTGCCGGCGAAGGTCCGTTCGCCGCGGAACGAAACATCCGATCCTTCGTCGCGCGTGAGGGCGGAAATATCGTCGCGCGAGTCGCGGCGATGATCGACCAGTCCTACCAGCGTCACTGGAACGAGCGGCTCGGGCATCTCGTGATGTTCGAGGCGATGCCGGATACGCGCGAAGCCGTCCGCGCAATGATGGACGACGCCTGTCAGTGGCTGAAGAGCCGGGGCGCCTCGGCGGCGCGCGCGGGATTCGGTCTGCTTGAATTTCCGTTTGCAATCGACGATTACGAAACCCTGCCGCCCGACATTGCGCGCCAAAATCCCGCCTACTATCACGCCCTGCTCAAGGACGCCGGCTTCGAGACCGAGAAGGGTTGGGTGGACTACAAGATTCAAGTCACGCCCGAACTCGTCGCGCGTTATGAAAGCGCGCTCGCGGGATGCCGCATTGCGGGCTTCGAGATTTTGCCGCTGCGGGCGGTACCCGCGGATCGGCGCGTGCGCGACTTCGAGCCGACATGGAACCAGGCGTTCGCGCGTCATTGGGGCGCTACGCCGTTCAGCACCGACGAGGTTGCATTCCTGTTCCAGTACTTCGAGATGTCCGGGGCGCTCGAGACCTCGGTGCTCGCATACCGCGACGGCAATCCGGTGGGTGCGCTGATGGTCACGCCGCCGAATCCCGAGGGCGCGATACTCAAGCCCGGCCGCAAGCTCGGCGACCACGAAAAACTGAACATGCTCGGCATCGGCGTGCTCGAGTCCGCGCGCGGCCGCGGCGTCAACCTCGCGATGGCGGCGTATTCGTATCTGCAAATGATCAAAAGTGGGTCTAAGTATCTCAGCTACACGCTGGTGCTCGACGACAACTGGCCGTCGCGGCGCACGGCGGAAAAGCTGGGCGCGAAAGTTTGCGCGAACTACGTGACCTATCGGCGAAATTTCGCGAGTTGACTACGCTGCGGATGTACCGCCGCCAAATCGCCGACGCACCTCGTTCATGATCGGTGCGCCGCCTTCGCGATCATCCGCCGAGCGCGCAATAGGCGCCGCCGGACGGCGATACTGCACGCCGGACAACGCGGCAACCTTCAACGCCTATCGCGACCGCCCAGTCAGTTCTTCAGCCAGTTGACGATTCGCGCGTTGATGCCGACCGGATCCCCTGACTGAAACGCATGCCCGGCGCCGGGAATCATGTACAACTCCGCCTGCGGTATTTTGCTCTTGATCAGACGCGCGTTCTCCGGCAGCACCAGCACGTCGGCCTCGCCATGGACTATCATGACGGGACATTTGATTTGCGGCAGACGGTCGTAGGCGTTGAAGGTCGAGATCCCCGCCATTGCGCGCTCCGACGTTTCGGGCGGCGTCGGCGGCATCATCTTGGCTCCGGCGATCATCAGCGCCTTTATTTCCGGATGCGCGTCGATAAATTCCTGCGGCATCAGCACCGGCATGATGATGTCGAATGCCTTTTCCGGATCCGACGCCATCATCTTCGATCCCGTCATCAGCTTCTCCAGAACCTCGGGTGACGTCATCTTTGCGTTCGGTCCGCCCGGCATCGTGCATCCAAGCACGACCTTCACCACCTGCTCCGGATGTCGCAGCGTGAGTTCCTGCGCGATCATGCCGCCCATCGAGACGCCGAACACTTTCGCCCGTGGGATGCCGAGCGCCTTCAGCAGATTGCTCGCATCGTCGGCCATGTCCTCGATCGTGTACGGACAATCGGGCTTGTCGCTGAGGCCCGTGCCGCGATTGTCAAAGTAGATCGATTTGAATCCGCCTAGGAATGGAAGCGATGGAAGCCATGCGGCGCCCGACATTCCGAATCCCATTATCAGCAGCAGCGGCTCGCCCTCGCCGTATACGTCGTAGTTCAGGTTGATATTTCCGGCTTTGATTTTCGGCATCGCAATCCTCTCCTTCGCGACGTGATCACAAGATATTCGTGCTCACAAAATACTTGCTTCTATTTTCGGCAAAAGAAAAGCGGGCGCGGTCTTTTGTACCACGCCCGCGACGCGCGACGAATCAGATGCCCGCGGTCACGCGAGTTTGAGAATACTTTCGGGATGCTGTTCGTTGGGATCGACGCCCGGCTCCATCGTGTAGACAACCGCCTTGTCAACGATCAGTTGCCCGTCGTCGCCGACGTAAATCTTGAATCGATCCATCGGGCGCGGCGCCGGTCCTTCGAAATTGAGCCCGCTGATGTAATAGCCGGAGCCGTGGCATGGGCACTTGAATTTCTGCTCGGTCTTGAGCCATCGCGGCGTGCATCCGAGATGAGTGCACTTGGCGAAAATAGCGTAGAAGCCGGCCTTGGTCCGGATAATCCAGGTGCGGAAGTCCTGCTTGAAGCGCTCGCTGACTTCGCCAACCACGTAGTCGTCGGGCAGGCCGGCCTTGAACTTTGAGGGTGGCAGAAAGAGCACGCGCGGAAACGCGGAGCGCACCGCCGCGAGCAGTCCGATAAGCGAAAAAGCGCCGAAGCCGCTCCATCCGAGCACGCCGAGGAAATCGCGCCGGCTCCACAGCGTTCCGAGTTCAGATTTTTCCTTGTCGCGCTTGGCGCGTTCTTTTGCCTGTTCGTCCGCGCGCCATTTTTTCAGTTCGGCCGGATCGGTCGGAGCTTTTTCTTTCGCTGCAACAGCCATCTAGATGCCAGAACCTCCCAACACGGACGAACATGGATTAGCCCGCCCACATCAATTTGGACGTAACCGATAAGGAAAAATTCTATGACTTAAAGACCCGCAACGTTCAAGGCGAAAATATTCAGAGGACGAAAATAAACCTGGAATAACCCGGCTTGTTCGTCAGCAGACTATTCTTCTCTTCACAAAAATTTCGCAACGCTAATGCAGTGCCGGCTGACTGCTCGACGGCCCACCGCTCGGCGGCGCATACGGCTGCGTCGTGGGACTCTCACCCTGGTTCTCCGGCGCGGATTTCGCAGCCGGCCGCGACGGCGTCCATTCCCGCTGCGTCGTCGAGGGCGAGGAACTCAACGTATTGTCCGGGATTATCGGCACCGGCGGCGGCGGCGTAGTGTCGTTTCCGCCGACGGGCCGGAATACCGGTTCGACAGGAGTGTCATTTGCGATGTAATGCAGAGGCCGCGCGACCAGCCATTCGACCGCGTAACCAATCGGGTAGAAGAAGTAGCTGAGCAGCGCCAGCGGCTGCGAATCCTCGTCGTGATATTCCCTGGGGTTCTGCTCATCGTTGTCGTTGTACTGCGCGTGGGAAACACTCGGCAGGGAAAGCAAGAGCGTAGCGCAAATGATGATTGCAACTCGCCGCATGGATTCAACTTTGCGGGATTGTGCGCCGTCGTGTCAACACGCGAGTCAACCCGGGTGAGCGCCCGTCAACCGCGCCGGCCTCGCGCAGTTCACGGCGCAAAGCGTCCTTGCCTTGCCGACTGCCGAGGCGCAATTCTAGGCGCGATGACGACGCTACCGATTCGGGCTTGGCGCGTGATGCTTCGCATAGTCCCCGCCGCCGCAATCATCTTCCTGCTCACCGCGGTGCGCGCAGCCGCCGCCGGCACGGCGACCACCGGTATGATCACGTTCATCGGCACCGATTCGAACATTTACTATTGCGACGCCAAATGCGCCGAGCCGAAATGCATCACCTGCAAGACGGCGGCGACTCATGTGCGGCGCGAAGATGCGGATGCGATCGTTCGAGTGCAGGATTTCCCGCCCGACGAAAACTCCCACGCCCTGAGCGCGTTTGGATGGCCGACGTTCTCGCCCGACGGCAAGCGGTTGGCGTATTCGTCCGAGAGCCACAAGCCCGGTGAAAATTCCTTCGCCGTCTGGGTTTACGATCTCGCGGGTCACACGCGCATCCTGATTTTCGAGAGCCGCACGGACCGCGTGGTGTACCTGACGTGGCTCCCTGACAACAGTCATCTCTCGTTCTTGCTCGGCCAGCCGCAGGGGCTGAGCCTGATGTTGGCCGAGGTCAAGGAATCGGCGCCGATCAGAATCGTCACAACCGGGTTGCCGCTGTACTTCGACTGGGGCGCGACACAAGGCACGCTCGCCGTGCATACGCTGGCGCTGAATTCCGATCGCAGCGAGCAGGTTTCGGTGCTGAATCTGACGCCAACCAGCCAGGGCGTCGCGAAGGTGCTCTCGAGCGGGCGCACGCCGTTCAAGACGCCAGTCTGGTCTCCGGACGGCAGGCATCTCGCTTACGTTGCGAACTATCACGCCGAATCGAACATCATCGTCGCCGACGCGGACACGAAGAATCCGCGCTCGGTGGTGAGCCTGCCGGTCGGTGAGAACAGCATTTTGTGGGCGCCCGACTCGGCGGCTATCGCGTACTCGACGGCGATCACGGCGGACAATCCGATCTATCATGGAATCAAGGTGGTCGATATTGCGACCGCCAATTCGAAATGGCTGACCAAGAACGATGTCGCAGCGTTCTTTTACGCGCCCGACGCGCGCCATCTGGTTTACGTCGGTGTCCCGGAAGAAAAGCCGTACTACACGTGGACCTCGATCGATCTGAAGACCGGCAAGGAAAAGGCGCTGGTCAATTTCCTGGCGACCTCCGAGGAGTCAACGGCGTATCGCTACTTCGATCAGCTTGCCGTTTCGCACACAATCTTCGCGCCCGATTCGTCGGCGTTTATTTTCGCCGGCGTGCGCTTGATCGGATCGCCGGAAGGGGAGGCCGGTGTCGCACCGCCGCCGTCGGCCTGGATCGTGCCGATCGACGGCAGCCCGCCGCGTTCGGTAGCGCAGGCCGTGCTCGGATTTTTCTCGCCCGCGAAGTAGCGGTGCGCCCGGCCGCGAGATTCCGTCCAGTTCAAACCTTGTCGCAGACGTAGATCGACGCCGGCGTGCCGAGCACCGAGACGCGGATAATTTTCGCGGGCGTAATCTTTCGGCTGCGCTCCAAATCGTGCATCAGCCGCCATTCGGCCGTCAGCAGCACCATCGTGCCGCCGCTCTTCAGCACGCGCGCGAAAGAGTTGAACCAGATCGGATAGAGCTTGCGATTCTCGCCGTGCGTGCCGTAACGAACGCCCCACGGCAGGTTGGTCACAATCTTGTCCACACTCGAGTCGCCGAGCGGCAGCTTTGCCGCGTCCCAGTTCTCGATCTGAATCGGCTTGTAACGATTGCCCACATTGGTCCGCGCCGCATTCAGCGCCTCGGGATCCCGATCGCTGCCTATCAGCATCGCGTAGCGCCCCAGATTCGCCCGCTCGATAAGAATCGTGCCCGCGCCGCAAAACGGATCGAGCACGACGTCGTCTGCGCGCGGCGTCGAGAGCCACGCCAGCGCCGCGGCGCTCGACGGACGCAGAGAAGCGGGGCGATGCGCGGTCTTGTATTCGCGATGGCGCATGCGGTCGTCGCTGAGCCGCACGGTCAGAAAAAACTCCGCGTCGATCATCGTCGCCCAGAACTCGACCTCCGCGTCGCCTTCTTCGAGGCGCCAGGTGTGATCGTCGCGCTCGAGAATTCCGCGCTCGACTGCGCGCTGAAAATCGACGCGGCGAAACTCGTGCTCGCCCGCCATCCGCGCGATGACGCGGAACCGCAGGCGGCGTCCAGCGCGCGCTCCGGGCGAGACCTTCACCCGCGCTTCGAGCATCTGCTCGACCAGCGGCGCTTCGCGCGCCGCACCGCGGATCTTGTCCAGCGACGCGGTTTCCGGCGCAAGTCCGGCGCGGTAGCCGGCGAGACCGAACAGATCCTCGACCGTGCGCAGCGCCGCCAGCTTTTGTGCCGACGGCGAAAAGACAATCGTCATGCCCGCGCGATCCGGAACGGTGCGCCGCGCAATCTCCCGCGCGCCTCGGATGCGCGCAGCAATCTCGTCGGCCGCGATCCCTTCAAACCCCGGCTGGGTATGCGCGATGTACAAATTTGGCCCGAACCGAATCGGATGCGGCGCTGCGCGCTCGTGCGCCACAACGCGTCCGCGCGCGGGATGCTTCTGCGTCTGATGCGCGCGAATCAACGGTGTCATTTTGCAAGGCGCGCGAGCTTCGGCGCGCCGCTCGCCTACTTCGAGCGCGACAGGTACTCGTGCGTCTCGGTGTTGATCGTGATGGTGTCGCCCTCGGCCACGAAGTGCGGCACCTGGATCACCAGTCCGGTCTCGAGCGTCGCCGGCTTGAGCGTATTGTTCACCGCCGCCGTCTTCATTCCCGGGTCGGTCTGCACCACCTTGAGCGCGATGGTCTTGGGCAGCGTGACGTTGAGCGGCGTCGTTTCGTAAAACTCGACTTCGACTTCGAGGTTCGGCGTCAGGAATCCGACCACGTCCTCGATCAAGTCCTTGGGAATCGTGATCTGTTCGTAGTTCTCGGTGTTCATGAAGTGAAAATCGTCGCCGTCCTGATACAGAAACTGCATCTTGTTCTGGCTCAGGATGACGCGCTCGACGCGATCTTCAGAACGGAACCGGTTCTCAGTCTGCGATCCGGTTTTGATATTGCGCAGCTTGGTCTGCACCATTCCGCGCCAGTTGCCGGGCGTGATGTGAGTGATGGTCATAATTCGCCAGAGGTTGTTGTTGTATTCCACGACCATTCCCGGGCGCAGTTGCGTCGCTTGAATCAGCATCGTCTAAGCACTCTCGATATGCATGAAGGTTAAGAAAGTAAGTCTACGCAAGCCCGCATCGCGCGGCAAGTTCGCGGCGTGAGAAAGGCAGCCGGGTTCAATTGGGTGCTACGTCCGCGCCGCGGCCATGTCAGTGGAACAGCCGGTTCCAAATCGACCCGCTTGGCGGCGGCTGCGGCGGATACCCGTAGGGCGGCGGCGAGCCATAGGGCGATGGCGCGTATCCATACGGGTAAGGATTCCTCGCGTATGGATTTTCGTAGGCGTACGGATTGCCGTAGGCGTACGGATTGCCGTAGGCGTACGGATTCGTCCCGTAGTAAGGCGTCGAGGGATAAACCCCGGGCGCAGCGTACATCGGCGGATTGCTGTACGCGGTCATTCCGCCGCCTCCGCTAACCGTGTCGATCGATGCCTCGACAAAGTCGTTGCCGTTGCCGTACGCGCGAATTCTGGCGTCGCTGCCGGCCGGCATCGCGTATCTCACGTCAAAGCCGCTGTACCCGCTCGCGGAGATGGGGATCGGCTCGGCCAGCCGCCCGTTGACGTAAACGCCCGCGCGTTTGACGCCGGCGCCGGAAATTTGTCCGATCACTTCCACTACACCCGGCGCGGACATCAGTTCTTCCGCGTCGATAATGCTGATTTGCACGTCGGCCAGCGGCGCGAGCGAACGTCCGCTGTTGATGTGGCGGTGCGACGGCGAGAGCGCGTCGCCGGAACGAGGAATCTCCGCAGTGTTGTGACGCACCGCCGGCCCCGAGCTCGCCAGCCGTCCTTCGTCGGTCGAAGAACTGCTGTTCGCAACGCCCGACGAGGAGGCGGCGCTCGGATCGACCTCAATCAAAACTTCACTGCCCTTCATCGCGCCGACACCGGCGGGATCGGGTGCGATCATCGCGTGCGCCTCGCGCCCGTATGCGTCGGACACGCGAATCGATTGCGTCGGCGACGGCTGCTCGATCGAAAAATCAAAGTTGATTCGCTGTTCGCCGGGAGTCGAGGCTACTTCTATGTCCTTGCTCTTTTCGTCGCCGTCGAATATTCCAGCCGACTTCAATTCGGTGCCTTCCAGATATCCCTTGACGTGTACGGAGCCGGCCTTGAAGACGCGCGAAGCAATCGCAACCTTTGGCGGCGACGGGAGTCTTTCGGCCGTCGGCGGCGCGACCGAAGTGGACGGCGCTGGCGCTCGAGCCGAACTTGGCGCGCCAGTGGCGCGCGCGGCGGCTGCTCCCGCGGCCGGCGGCAGCAATTTTTCAAGCGCGGCGATCTGTCCCTTGATTGCTTCCCACTGCCCGGGATTCATTCCGTGCGCCGACTTCGCGGCAGCGTCTATCTGATCGCGATCGTTCACGATTGACGCCATCGCCCGGCTTGCCGCGGCGCGGTCGCCGGCGCCCAGCGCAGTCGAGAGCGCCTGTGCGTCGCCGGCAAGGCTGGCTACTGGCGCCAGTATCGGAGCGCCCTTGCTGGAATCGGCATTGACCACGTCGAGCAGGGCGAACGCATGATCGCTCAACTGCGACGCCAGCGCCGGCGCACCGTCGGCGTATGCGGGCCGGATGCTCGCCGCGGTTGTCACCGCAAGCGACAACATCGCAATCGCGCACAATCGCCCCGCTGTAATTCGCGAGCGACGCCGACTACCGCGCGCCGCACGCGCGCCGATCTCAATCACGCGGCTCACGATTTTCCCCCGGCTAAGGCGACTGCCTGTAGCGCTCGGCGGTATGCTTGATCTGTTGCGAGAGTTTCAGGAACAACGCGCCTTCATCGTAGATGAAAAGCGCGAGGGCGCCGCCTGCGCCGATAATGAGACCGAGGATGAATGCGCCCATGGTTTCGCTCCTCCCGGTACGGTTGGATTATATTCAAATTGCGCGCTGTAAACGAACCCGCGAAATGGTGCCGCGCTTGCGCTCCCGATGCTAGATTCTGAGTTACGCAAATGTCCGGGTTTCTAGTATCGTGATCGCGTTGTGACTCAGCTCGAGGTATCAGATCGGCCCGCGTCGCCCCAGGCTGCCGCGTTTGCCGCCGACTACGAAGCCGCCGCGCATTGGGCGGGCATCCGCCTCCTGGACGAGCGCAAGATTGTACGTGTGGTCGGCGACGACCGCGCCACGTTCTTTCATGGTATGTGCTCGGCCGACGTGAAAAGCGCCCAGCCCGGCAGCGTGCTGCCCGCGCTGATATTGACCGAGCATGCGCACGTAATCGCGGACCTGTTCATCTGGATTACGGCCGACGCGCTGTTGCTCGACGTCGAAGCTGAATCATGGGACCGTGCGCGGGCTCATCTCGAACGCTTGCTGGTTGCCGACGATGTCGAATTCGAGACCGAGACCAACCTTTGCGTTTTGGACATCGAAGGCCCACGCGCAATCGACGCTGCCCGACTTCTCGCAGGCGACCCAGCGAGCTCGCTCATGGAATGGCGCTTCGTTATCGCCGGTGAAATATTCGTTGCCAATCTTCCGCGCCTTGGTGGCCCTGCGATTTCCGTTCTTGCCCCGAGCGGACAGGTTGATTCTGCATTAAAAAAAGTTCTCGCCACCGTGCCGAACTCGCGACTCGTCGGCGCCGAGGCGCTCGATGCGATTCGCGTCGAGAACGGCATCGCTCGTATCGGTGTCGATACTCTCGACAAGACTCTCGCGCTCGAGGCGCGACTGGACCGCGCGATCTCGTTCAGCAAGGGATGCTACGTCGGGCAGGAGACTATCGAACGGGCGACCGCGCGGGGTGCTTTGAAAAAGCGAATGCTCGGACTTAAATTTTCGGACGCACGAGTACCTGATCTCGGCGCCGTCGTGACGCTGGCGGGCAAGGAAGTTGGGCGCGTGAGCAGCGTCGCGAAGTCGCCGCGAATCGGCGCAATTGGGCTTGCGATACTGCATCACAGCAGTTGGGCGGCTGGCACCGAGGTCAGCGTCGAGAGCAGTTGCGGCATCGAAAAAGCAATCGTCAGCGAATTGCCATTTGCGCGGGGTTGAAGCGATACTTTAAGTTATCCATGCGGGCCATGCGGCCCCGAATCAAGGAGCGGACACGATGGCTAACGTGCTCGGTAAGCGATACATGTGCGAAAAGTGCGGCACCGAGGTGCTCTGCAACAAGGCTGGCACCGGCGGTCTCGAATGTTGCGATGCGGAAATGAAGATCAAGGAAGCGAAGCCGCTCCCGTCGTCAGACTAATGCCCGTACGCCGCCGCGCCGATGCGCAGGTGGCGGAGGTCAGCGTTCGAAAGTGGTAGGCGCGCCCGGGAAAGCCGACCTGGTTTTGCACCAGGGTGTCATCTTGGGCCATCCCGGGAGCGACTCGGTTGCCATCGCGGGCGGGCAAATTGTCGCGCACGGCTTGTTCGCGGATTTGAAGGCGCTGGTCGGTCCGCGAACTCATCTGGTGAAGCTGGCCGGCCGCACTCTTGCGCCGGGCTTCATCGACTCGCATCTGCATTTCCTCGAAGCCGCCTCCGCCGCCACCGGAGTTTCCGTACAACGATGCCGCACCGTCGGCGACCTGCTCGCCGATTTGCGGATTGCAGCGGGCAGGACTCCGCCGGGGAATTGGCTGCGAGCGTTCGGCTGTGACGAGGCGTTGATCTTCGAAAAGCGCGGCCCCACGCGCGCCGAACTCGATCAGTCGTTGCCCAAGAATCCGCTCCGCCTGCGCCATCAAACGCTCCATGCGTCGTGGCTGAACTCGCGCGCGATTAATTTGCTCGGCCTCGAAAAGCCCGAGTTCACAGCGCCCGACGGCGCCAACCTGGTTCGCGACGGCGCCGGAAAACTGACCGGCCTCATCGTCGGGATGGAAACCTGGCTGACCGGCCATCTTCCGCTCGTGACCGGTGCCGAAGCCGAGTCGCGCGCGCGCATCATGAGCCGCGAATTGGCCGCCAACGGAATCACGACGTTCACCGACGCGACCGTGCGCAACGGCGCGCCGGAAGTCGAGCTATTCGCACGGTTCGCGCAGACGGGCGCGATTTGTCAGCGCGTGGGCATGATGATCGGCGCGCAGCATCTGGACGCCGTCGATCGATGCGCCGAACTTGCCGGCGCCGCGGGAATCGGATTGGCCGGCATCAAGTTCATGCCGGGTTACGGCCACGATCCTGCGAGCATTTCGCACACAGTTCTGCTGGCGCTGCAGCGCGGACTCGATTGCGCGTTTCATGCGACCGAAGTCGAGGAGTTGGAAGTAGCGCTGGCCGCGATTGAATTCGCCAAGCCTCAATTGGCAGGCGCTCGCGAGTTGCCGTTTTTTCGCGTCGAGCACGGCGGCTTGATTCCGCCCGACGATATCGACCGGCTGTCTGCGATGAATGCGTGGGTTGTGACCAACCCCGGCTTCATCCATTTTCGCGGAGCGAAGTATGCCGAAGAGCCCGGCCTGATTGCGCATCTCTACCGTGCCCGCAGCCTCAAAAATGCCGGCGTGCATCTGGCGGGCGCGACCGACGCGCCGGTAACTCCGGCTAAACCGCTGGCGGCGATTGCGGCGGCCGCGTCGCGCATCACGCTCGACGGCAACGAACTCGCGCCCGCAGAGGCGCTGTCGGTCGAAGAGGCGTTCGCGCTGTTCACCACGCAGGGTGCGCGGCTTGCGCGGCTGGATGCCGGCGCGATCGAGCCCGACCGCGTCGCCGACCTGATTGTGCTCCCGCGCGATCCATTCGGCGTCAAGCCCGCTGATCTGATGAACATGGCGGTCGATATAACAATCGTCGCCGGGCGCGTCGTGTACGAGCGCGGCCGTCCCGCCATCGCCAGCAGCGACAGCGCCGACCTGCATAGCAGCTGATGCCGTCGAAAGACTCGAGCGCGGTGCTGTACGCCCGTCGCGGCCCCGTCGCGTGGGTCACGCTCAATCGTCCCGATCATTTCAACGCCTACAACCTGGCGATGCGCGACGAGTTGTTTTCAATCCTCGGCGCAATTCACGACGACACCGAAGTCCGCGCGATGGTTCTGCGCGGCGCCGGCAAGGCATTTTCGACCGGTGGCGATTTGGAGGAATTTGGCACGGCGCCGTCGCCGATCGTTGCGCGCTGGGTCCGTTTTCGGCGCGACGTTTGGGGCATGATGCGCGCGCTGCCCATCCCGACTGTCGCCGCGATTCACGGCTACACCGTTGGCGGCGGACTTGAGATGGCGCTGCTGTGCGACCTCGCGATCGCCGCCGCCGACACGCGAATCTGCCTGCCCGAGACCGGCGCCGGAATGATCCCCGGAGTGGCCGGCACGCAGACCGCTGCTCGCCGCCTCGGACTCGGCCGCGGACTCGATCTTTGTATCACCGGGCGTTGGATTGACGCGCAAGAAGCGTTACTTGTAGGTTTGGTTGCCGAAGTCGTCGGACCCGCAAGTCTCGACCGGCGCGCGCTTGGCTTGGCGCGCGAGCTGGGACGCGCCCCGCGGGAGCAGTCGGCACTACTGAAGCTCTGTGTGTGGGACGGTCTGGACTTGCCGCTTGGTGCGGGACTTGACCTGGAACGGCGATTGGCGAAGCGGTTGGCACGGATGGCGGCGCCCAGGAGGAATCGCGCTCAGTGAACACGGTTAACTTCGTAACGATCCCGTCTGCAATCGTACCCGATCAGGAAATCCTGGTCTTCGGTGCGCGGCGGCTTACGTACGCGGAGCTGAACGATCAGGTTGCGCGGCTGTGCGCGGTGTTCAAACAACTTGGACTCAAGCAGCGCGATGTCGTCGCGGTGCTCGACACCAATTCCGATCTCTACATCCAGTGCTACTACGCGGCCGCAAAAGCCGGCCTGACGTTCCTGCCGCTCAACTACCGCGCCAAGGACGCCGAGCTCGAATACATGATCAACACCGCTGACGCGAAGGCGCTGCTGGTCGGCGACCGCTACCTTGAACTGATCGGCCGGATTCAGTCGAGGCTCAAGCTCAACAAAATCATCGCGCTGGGCAAAGGTGCGAAGCCCATGGCGCGAGTCGCGGATTTGATCGCGAAGGCTGAGCCAGACGAAACCGAAGCTGAAGTCGACGACGAGGACATCTCGATCCTGATGTACACCAGTGGCACCACCTCGCTGCCAAAAGGCGTGATGCTGCGGTTCCGGGATTTTGCGGCGTACGTGACGGCCAACGTCGAGATGGCCGACGGCACCGATCGCGGCGTCGCGCTGGTTTGCGTGCCCTTTTACCATATCGCGGGAACCACTGCGTACATGACCAACATCTGGACCGGTCGGCGCGTTATCGTGATGCCGCAGTTCGAAGCGAAGTCGTGGCTCGAACTCGTTCAGCGCGAGCGTGTGACGCATGCGTTCGTCGTGCCGACGATGATGAAGCAGATCATCGACGACCCCGCGTTTGCGAATAGCGATGTTTCGAGCCTGGCCAACCTGGCGTATGGCGGCGCGCCGATGCCGGTGCAGGTTATCCGCCGCGCGATCGAGATTTTTCCAAAAACTGTCGGCTTCGTGAACGCTTACGGACAGACTGAAACCACGTCGTCGCTGACGGTGCTGGGCCCCGACGATCATCGCCTTGAGGGTACGCCGCAGGAAATCGAGCTCAAGCTCAAGCGTCTGAACTCGATCGGCAAGCCGCTGCCCGACGTGGAAATCAAGGTCCGCGATGAGGACGGGAAATTTCTCGCCGATGGCGAGGTCGGCGAGATAATTATCCGCACCCCGCGCATCATGAAAGGTTACGCCGGCCGCGAGGACGACTCGCGTCTGCCCGACGGATGGCGCGCGACCGGCGACCTCGGCTGGGTCGATGGCGACGGCTACGTTTTCTTCGCGGGCCGCAAGGACGACATGATTATCCGCGGCGGTGAAAATATCGCGCCCGCGGAAATCGAGGCCATCCTGATGAGCCATCCGGCGGTCGATGAGTGCGCCGTCATCGGCGACCCGTCGGTGGAGTGGGGCCAGACGATCAAGGCATTCGTCGTCGTGCGCAGCGGTCACAAGGTAACCGAGGCCGAGCTGGCGGAGTTCTGCCGCTCGCGCCTGGCGAGTTTCAAGCGTCCCGAGTCGATCGGATTTATCGACGCGCTGCCCAAGAATCCGCTCGGCAAAATCCTGCGCAAAGATCTGCGCGCCCCGGCCGGAGGCATCTGACGCCTCGTTCCGCGAAAAAATCCGGTGGACGCCCCACGCGTGCCGCTCGCGCAATCGAGTCGAGTGGCGCGGTCGAGGTTAGTTTCGCCGGCGGATGCGTCAACGCGGCGCTGCGCTTCGCCGGCCGGCGCGCGGCGGTCACGCCCGCGATGGCAGTGCGGATGCTTGAACTGCTCGAGCAGGTCGAGGACGACGACGCGGCGCGGATGCTCGCAATCACCGGCTCGGGCGCTTCGTTTTGTACCGGCTTCGATGACGGCGTCGATCCGCGGCTGGTCGAGTCGTTCGCGGTCCTCTCCAAGCCTACGGTCGCGATTGTCAACGGCGACGCCTTCGACGAGGGACTGGAACTCGCGATGGCAGCCGATATTCGAGTCGCAATTTCCTCGGCGCGGTTCGCGATCACTCAATTGAAGCGCGGCGCGATGCCGCATTTCGGCGCGACGCAGCGCCTCCCGCGGCTCATCGGCGCTGCGAAAGCGCTGCGCATGATGCTGACCGGAGCCGCTCTGGGGGCCGACGAGGCGATGCGCGCCGGACTCGTGACGTATCTGGCGGGAAATCGCAAGGAGTTGGCCCAGTTGAGTGGCCAGGTGGCTGCGGCGATTTTGAGCCGCGCTCCGCTCGCCGCACGACTGGTCAAGGACGCGGTTCGCAAGGGTTGCGATATGACGCTCGAGCAGGGGATAAGGCTTGAGGAAGATCTCTACGCCCTGCTACAAACGACTGCCGACCGCGCCGAAGGGGTGCGCGCTTTTTTAGAGAAGCGCAAACCTTTGTTCCGCGGCAATTGAATGTCCGTGACTATTTTCAGGGAAGGATTGGGATCCAGATATGGCTAACCAGTTGGGCAAAGTTTATATCTGCGGCAAGTGCGCCTCGCAGGTAATCGTCACCAAGGGCGGCGCCGGACAGTTGAAATGCTGCGGCGCGCCGATGGAACAAAAGAAGTAGCGGCCGCGCTCGGCCGTCGGCGCGCTCGCGCGAAAACCACAAGGAGACCCGACGATGCTGGGCACAATCATAATCGGAATTCTCGCGGGATGGCTGGCCGGTAAGCTGATGCGCGGCGCCGGATTCGGCCTGATCGGCGACCTGGTGCTCGGTCTCGTCGGTGGCGTCGTGGGCGGCTGGATATTCGGTGCGCTGAACGTGCCGGGTCCGACCGGTACGATTGGGATGCTGGCCGTCGCAACGATCGGCGCGGTAGTCCTGGTCTGGGTCGCGCACATGCTCCGCAGCGTTTAGCAACTCGGGCCAACTCATCCGCTGGCGCGGAGGCGCAGTGTCTTCACCTGCGCGCGCAGTGGTTCCGGCAGCTTAACTTCCACCGCGTCGATCCAGTTCGTCTCGAGCCGGTAGAACTCGCGCGCCGGCTCGTAAAATAAATGGACGACGACGTCGTCATAGTCGAGCACGATCCAGTGCGCGTGCTGGAAGCCCTCGATCGCCAGCGGACGCTGTTTCTCGAGTGCCATCCGCTCCTCGATTCCGCGCGCGATCGCCTGCACCTGCACGTCTGAGCGCCCGGTCGCGACAACAAAATAGTCGGCGACCGATTTCAGATGCTCCACTTCGAGCACGACGAGGTCGTAGGCCTTTTTATCGAGCGCAGCTTCGGCTGCCGCAAATGCCTTCGCGAGTGCTTTCAACGAATAATATGTCCGCTCGCCGGCAGGCGCGCGGTGAGGTTGCGATTGCGTTTGATGCCGACTGGGAAGTTAAGCAGAGCGTTCCTCAGTAGAGCGCGTGACGCTGAATGTAATCGACGACGTCGCCCGGCAGCAGGTAATTGATCGACTCGCCGCGTTGTAGTTTTTGGCGAATTTCAGTCGCTGAAATGGGAAAGTAAGTGGTTTCGACGAAGGATAGCGTTTGCCCACTCGATTGCACGTAGTGATCGTCTGCCTGAGTGTACCCAAAGCGTTTCAGCGCGGCAACTGAGACTCGCGGCGGCCCGGATTCGGCGTTCATTTGGCGCGTATGAACGGCAATATTGGTCAGCTGCACCAATTCGTCGGGATTCTTCCAAGTGTCGAGCTCCGCGAATTGATCGGCGCCCATCAGCACGTAGAGCGTCGCGGGCTGCCGCAACGTCGCGAGGTAATAGCGAATCGTCTCGATCGTGTACGAGCGTCCGCTGCGCCGAACCTCGACGTCCGACGCCATGAAATGCCGATTGCCCTTGGTCGCCAGCCGCACCATCGCGAGGCGATGCTCGGCGGGCGCCAACTCGCCCTCGGCCTTGTGCGGCGGAGACGCCGCGGGAACGAAGTACACCAGGTCGAGATGCAGCGCCTCGCGAACTTCCTCGGCCGCGCGCAGATGGCCGAAGTGGATCGGATTGAAACTGCCGCCGAATAATCCTACGCGCATGCCGGCCTGCCGATAATTATTCGAGCTGTCAAGCTGTGCGCGACGCGCCTAGACGCGGACCTGGCCGCTGCCGCGGATGACGTATTTGTAGGTCGTCAATTCGTTCAACCCCATCGGCCCCCGCGCGTGCAGGCGGTTGGTGGAAATCCCGGTCTCGGCGCCGAAGCCGAACTCGAAGCCGTCGGTAAAGCGCGTCGATGCGTTCACGTAAACGGTAGCCGAATCGACCTCGCGTTCAAAGCGCGCCGCAGTTGCGGCGTCGTCGGTCACAATCGCGTCGGCCAGCCGTGAGCCGTGGCGTTCAATGAACGCGATAGCCTCGTCGAGCGAATCGACGATTTTCACCGACAGGATCAAGTCGAGATACTCGGTGTCCCAGTCCTCATCGGTGGCCGGGCGCGCGTCCGCAACAATTTTGCACACGCGTTCGTCGCCGCGTATCTCGACGCCGGCCGCCGTCAGGCGCGCGGCGAGCGGCGGCAGGAATTCTTTCGCGATCGCGGAATGAACCAGCAGATTCTCCATCGAATTGCAGACCGACGGCCGCGAACATTTCGCATCGACGCAAATTGCTTCGGCCATCTTCAGGTCGGCGGCGCGATCGACGTAGGTGTGACACAGCCCGTCGAAGTGCGGCAGCAGCGGCACTGCCGATCCCGCCAGCGCGTTCTTGAGCGCTTTGCCGCCGCGCGGAATGATCAGCTCGATAAGTTCAGGATGCCGCTTCATCACCTGGATGGTTTCGCGATCGGGATTACCGATGAACGTCGCGGCGTTGGCGTCGAGTTGCGCGT
This sequence comes from Betaproteobacteria bacterium, assembly GCA_003153475.1. Classification (GTDB taxonomy): domain Bacteria; phylum Pseudomonadota; class Gammaproteobacteria; order Burkholderiales; family Casimicrobiaceae; genus PALSA-1003. The sequence continues at coordinate 46,612 of PLYT01000059.1, forward strand.
GCCGCAGCGCTCGCGCAATCAGCGCGGCCAGGCATGCGTTGGAGTTCAGCGCCTCGCTGCCGCCGCGCAGCACCACCGCGTTGCCGGCCTTGAGCGTGAGCGCCGCGGCGTCCACGGTGACGTTGGGCCGCGACTCGTAGATGATTGCGATCACGCCAATCGGCACCCTGACTTTCTCGATCCTGAGCCCGTTCGGCCTCTCCCATTTCTCGATCACAGTGCCGACCGGGTCCGCCAGTTGCGCAACTTGCTCGACGCCCGCAGCCATCGCCTCGACCCGTTTGGCGTCCAGCGTCAGCCGCTCGACGAATGCGCCGGTGCGTCCACTGTCACGCGCGCGCTTCAAGTCGGCGGCGTTGGCGTCGAGAATTGCGGCCTGCGACTTGCGGATTGAGCTCGCGAGCTGCGCCAGAAAATCGTTTTTCTGCGCGGTCGTCGCCAGCGCCATCCGGGGCGCCGCCGCCCGTGCGCGCTCCAGCGCGGCGATGGTTTCGGCTTCGATATTCACGCGATTTCCTTCATCAGCACGAAGTTGTCCCGATGTATAATTTCGTCCGCCACCTTGTAGCCGAGCAGGCTGGGAATTTCGGTCGAACGCCTGCCCGCGACTTTCAGCACGTCAGCCGCCGGATAGTTTACCAGTCCGCGCCCGATTTCCACGCCGTCGGGGTCGAGCAGGCTCACGCAGTCGCCGCCGCCGAAGTCGCCGCGCACCTCGCGAATTCCCGAGGGCAGCAGCGAGCGGCCCTTGTTGCACAGCGCGTCGGCCGCGCCCCTGTCGAGCGCGATCGAACCGTTGGGACGCAGCGCAAATGCGATCCAATGTTTGCGGCTTTTGAGCCGGACGCCGGCGGGAACAATCAGCGTGCCGGTCTCGCGCGCAGGATCGAGCGCCGACGCGATCACGCCGGCGTCGCGTCCGTTCGCGATTATCACGGCGATTCCCGCGCGCGCCGCCTGCCGCGCCGCTTTCAGCTTGGTCGCCATCCCGCCGCTGCCAAGCGGTCCCGCGCTCTCCGCGACCAGCCCGCGCATCCCGGCTTCCGGGTCGGTGATGACGGATATCAGGCGCGCGTCGGCGCGTTCGCGCGGGTCGCCGGTCAGAACGCCGGCCACGTCGCTCAGGATAATCAGCAATTGCGCCTGCACCAGGCTCGCGACCAGTGAGGACAGCACGTCGTTGTCGCCGAGCCGGATTTCCTCGACGGCGACGGTGTCGTTCTCATTGACGATCGGAATTACTCCGGCGGCGAGCAGTTGCGAGATTGTCTGGCTGGCGTTGAGGCGGCGGCGTCTTTCTGCGAGGTCCTGATGAGTGAGCAGAATTTGCGCGACGGTGCGGCCGTGCACCTCGAACGCGCGCGCCCACGCCGACATCAGCTCGATCTGTCCGGTGGCGGCGGCGGCTTGCCGTGCGGCAATCGTCGCGCCATGAAGTTTCGACAAGCGCGCGCGTCCGGCCGCGACCGCTCCCGAGCTTACGATTACGATTTCAACTCCGGCGCTCGCCGCGGCCGCGAGCTCCGTGGCGAGCTGCTCGATCACGCCCCCGCACAAGCCGTCCGCGTCGGCGAGCACTGCGCTGCCGACCTTGACCACGATTCGGCGCGCGCGCGCGACGGTCGATTGCTTGTAGTTCAGCTGCGACATGCCGCGGGTTGATCCACCTGATGCAGCATCCGCGCGATCGCCTCGACCAGCGGCGCGAGTCCTTTGCTCTTGTCGGCGGAAATCGCGAACACCTCAAGGCCGGTGAGCTTGCGAATCTTGCGCGCGGCTTTCGCGACTTCGGCGGTATCGATCAAATCAATTTTATTGAGCGCGACGATCGCCGGACGGATCATCAGCGCCGGATCGAACGCTTCGATTTCGCCGCGCACGGTAACGAACGCCTGCTCCGGCTTCTCGGCAACGTCGAGCACGTAAATCAGCACGCGAGTGCGCGTGATGTGGCGCAGAAACCTGATGCCGAGGCCCTGGCCAAGATGCGCGCCTTCGATCAGCCCCGGAATGTCGGCGAGCGTGAAACTTTCCTCGTCGGAAATACTCACCCGTCCGATATTCGGCGCGAGCGTCGTGAACGGGTAGGGCGCAATCTTGGGCCGCGCCGCGCTGAGCGCTGTAAGCAGCGTCGATTTGCCGGCGTTCGGAAGTCCGACCAGGCCCGCCTCCGCGACCAGCCGCAGTTCCATCCGAATCCAGCGCTGCTCGCCCGGCGTACCCGGCGTCGCGATTCGCGGCGAGCGCCGGGTTGACGACGAGAAGTGCATGTTGCCGCGACCGCCTTCGCCGCCCTGCGCGATCACGGCGCTGTCGCCGGGCATCACCAGGTCGGCAAGCGTGTTGCCGGTCTCTTCGTCGAAGACGATCGTCCCCGGCGGCACGCGCACGACGACGTCGTCGGCGCCGTGTCCGTACTGCTCCTTGCCGCGGCCGTCTTCGCCGTCTTTTGCGACGAGACGCGGCTGATACTTGAAATCGAGCAGCGTCGAGAGGCCTTCATCGACTTTGAAAATTACGCTGCCGCCGCGGCCGCCGTTGCCGCCTGCGGGTCCTCCGAACGGCCGGAATTTTTCGCGCAGGAACGCAATCGCGCCGTTGCCGCCTTTGCCGGCGTGCACGAATACCCTGGCTTCGTCGATGAATCGCATGGCCCCATTATTCTATCAGCTATCGGCTGCGTTCTTCTCGCATCCGCTCCGCGCTCGCACACGCCGGGTTGTTTGACGTGCGCGATAGTGCGGAAATGATGCACCTCCCGCGAAAAACTACAGGCAAATCTCCGCGAGCGCGCGCACCGTGTTGATATCGCCGGTGCCAATCAGCATCGTCTTGACCGGCGACGCCTTCCACGCTTTCAGGCGATCGCCGATACGCTCGCGATTTCCCACCAGCGCGACCTCGTCAACCAGCTTGTCCGGCACCAGCGCCATCGCCTCGGCCTTCTTGCCGGCCAAAAACAGGTCCTGAATCTTCACCGCCACTTCCTCGTAGCCGAGGCACTTGGCGTAGTCGTTGTAGAAATTTTTCGCGCGCGCGCCCATCCCGCCGATATACAACGCGAGCATCCCCTTCACCGGCATCCGGCACTTCTCCAGGTCGGAACCCATCACGCAGGTGACGAACGGCGCTACCTCGAAATTATCGAGGCTCTTTTTCCCGCCGGTCCTTGCGAAACCTTCCTTGAGATTGGCATCGTAGATGTCCCAGCGCTCGGGATTCATCCACACCGGAATAACGCCGTCGGCAATTTCCGCCGCCAGCGCGATTCCCTTCGGACTGATCGACGCGGTGTAAATCGGCATGTCCTTGCGGCCGTGCAGGATGCTCTTCAGCGGCTTGCCGAGCCCCGACGCACCCGGGCCGGTGTACGGGATGTCGTATTCCTTGCCGTGATGCTCGACCGGAACTTCCCGCGCCAGAATCTTGCGGACGATTTCGATGTACTCGCGGGTGCGCTGGATCGGCTTGCCGTACGACACGCCATGCCATCCCTCGACCACCTGCGGCCCCGACGGTCCGATACCGAGGATGAAGCGGCCGCCGGACAGCGCGTCGAGCGTCATCGCGGTCATTGCGGTGGCGGCGGGAGTGCGCGCGGGCATCTGCATGATACCGGTGCCGAGGCGGATTTTTTTCGTCAGCGCGCCGATCCACGCCAGCGGCGTGATCGCATCGGAGCCGTAAGCCTCGGCGGTCCACACGGAGTCGAAGCCCACTTTTTCGGCCTCGAGAATGGTGTCCATCGGCAGGCCCATCTGCGCGCCCGAATAGCCGGAGATTAGTCCTAGTCGCATCGGAGTTCCTCCATCGCAATTTTCCCGAAATGATCGCGCGGCCAATTCTTCCGCGTGTCGGTTAAGCGTCCAAGCGTCCAAAAAATAAAAAGCCCCACGGACAACCGCAGGGCTTCGATTCTTGCGCGGACTGAAGTTTCCTAAGCCGACGCCCCACTGGTCTCGGTGCTTGCGGGAAGCGGCTCGACGCTGACCTGCCGCTTCTCGCCGCGCGGTTCGTACTTAACCACACCGTCGATGAGCGCGTAAATCGTGTAGTCGCGGCCCAAGCCGACGTTGCGTCCCGGATGCACGCGGGTGCCGAGCTGACGGATGATGATATTGCCGGCCTTCACGGTCTGGCCCGCATAAATCTTGATTCCGCGGCGCTGGCCCGGACTATCGCGGCCGTTGCGCGTGGAACCTTGTCCTTTTTTGTGCGCCACGGTTGAGTCTCCCTGATACTGATGGGCGGCGACGTGCGCCGCGGTTCAATTTGAAAAACGGCAGCGTTATGCGCCGGCCGATATTTCCTCGATCTTGAGCACGGTAAGTTCCTGGCGATGGCCCCGTTTGCGGCGATAGTTCTTGCGCCGCTTCTTCTTGAACACGATAACTTTCGTGCCACGCGGCTGCTGGACGATTTTGGCCTTGACCGACGCGCCCGCGATTACCGGGGTGCCGACCTTGGGCGCTTCGCCGCCGAGAGCGAGCACTTCGTCGAGCGAGATAGCCGCGCCAACCTCGCCGACGAGCCGCTCGACCGTAATTTGGTCGCCGACGCCGACGCGGTACTGTTTTCCGCCTGTCTTTACGATTGCAAACATGGATGTACCAGAACGAGTAACGTTATCGGAGGCTGGTTGGCGTGTCAATTCAATGCCGGCACTGGGTACTGTCTTAATTCGAGGTTGA